>CAVSWK010000028.1:0-238088 GCA_963731525.1 uncultured Acidobacteriaceae bacterium | reverse complement strand
CCCCAGCCGCGTGTCGCGGGCGCGGTAGACTTCACCCATGCCGCCAGCGCCCAGCGGAGATTGGATCTCATACGGCCCGAGTTTTGTACCAGAGGCCAGGGCCATGCGTGGGCGTAATTATAGCCTGCACGCCACGATGCTGAGGTGCGGGGATTCTGGGCGTATCGTCGGCTAACCGGAAGTTACCTGAGCCGCCAACTGGTAGGCAATCGTCGCAATTGGCGATAAATCGCCTTTACACGTGCGCCGTGAAAAGGCACTGAACTTCAGCGGGTGCAACTCCCGCCCGGGAACTGGTTCGCTCCACCCGGTAGCAACCGAAACGACTGCAGAGGTAACGAAGCGGTCGGAGCTTTCGGTGTAGAGGGTCGCTAGGCGACTCGGCGAGCGTGCAGGCCATAACGTGAGTGAACGCTGAGCAGGCCTCGAAACGATTAATGCAGGAGCCGACCCACCGTGTAATTGGGGAAGGCCGACGATGATGGAAATAGTCCGAGCGAATGAAGTCCATCAAACCTGCCGGGGTAATGGCGATGGCATGCAGGCAGAGGAGACCAGACGCAACACGGGAAGCCCCCGCGGTGATCGCAATGAATAAGGATCAACTGGCAACTCGTGAGAGATGGGCCGGGCCGTGTGGGGTGGCGGAGAGGTTCGCAGTACCTACGAAACCGGGTAACTCCGGTGGAGGGAAGGGGCCTCAGTTAAAGACGGACGCAAGAAGCAACGAAGGACATGGGGATTGACGATGAGTCTAGCCACCCCGAGTTGTGTTCAGAAGTTGCAGGCAGCGTCACACGGACCATCGTGTGTCTTTTCCGAGAGCCGGATGCGGGACATCCGCCTGTCCGGTTCGATGAGCGGGAACAGGAAACAGAACCAAGCCAAACCGGACTGAGGCGACGATGCGAAAGCATTCGTCAGCAGCCACCGGAAGACTAAAGCCACTGCGCCTGTTCTCGACTCTACTTACAACTTCGGAAGATCTTCTACCTGACACCCGCCACCCGCCCCGCTACAATCTCCCTGTGCGCATCATCAGCCGGCAAAAGGCGATTTATTTCTTCCTCTCCCTGGGCGTTTGCCTGGCGGCGCTGGCGGTTGCGGTTGGCAGCGGCTGGATCATCCTCAACTGGCGCGAGGGGGTCAGAGTTTTTCTGGGCATCATTTTTTTTGGCGCCATCGCCGCCGGCCTTGTCCTCAATACGATTTTTCTGGTCCGGGAAATTCGTCGCAACGAGCAGCACGACAGCTTCATCAACGCGGTCACGCACGAATTGAAGACGCCGATCGCGTCCATCCGACTGTACCTTCAAACCTTGCAGAGACTCGATGTGGGGGAAGCGCAGCGGCGGCAGTTCTATGAGTTGATGCTCGTCGATACCGAGCGCCTGCTGCACACCGTGGAACAGGTGTTGAAAGCGGGCGAGGCGGCACAGAAGAAAAGTCCACCGCCGCGCTTGCCCGTGGAATTCGACGCGCTGGTGCGCGAGTGCTTGGAACTGGCGCGAACGCGGCATCATTTGCAGGCGACCGATCTCGAATATCGCGAGGCTTCCTCATTATCGCTACCGAGCGGGTCTTCGCAGAATGGCAGCCGGGCTTGCGTGCTGGGCGACCCGGAGGAGTTGCGGACCGCCGTTTCGAACCTTCTGGACAATGCGGTGAAGTACTCGCCGGACGGCGTGCATATTTTGGTGGAGTTGGAGGCTCCTGATGAAGACCGGCTGGTGCTGCGGGTGCGTGACCGCGGGGTGGGGATTCCGGAGCAGGAGTTGAAACGGATCTTCAAGCGGTTCTATCGGGTGACGCAGCGCTCGCTCTCGGGAGTGAAGGGCACGGGCCTCGGATTGTTCATCGTGCGGTCGATCGCGCGCAAGCACGGCGGCCGGGTATTCGCCGAAAGCGAAGGGGCAGGGAAGGGAACGACCGTGACCCTCGAATTACCTAGGAAAGAATTGCCAAGGAAAGACCTGCCAAGCGAAGACCTGCCAAGCAAAGACCTGCCCCGGAAAGTGACGCCAGCATGAGCCGGGTGCTGGTAGTGGAGGACGAGGCGCACCTGGCGCAGGGCCTGCGCTTCAACCTGCAAGCCGAAGGACACGCGGTGGAGGTTGCGGGGGACGGCGAGACGGCTCTGGATCGGCTGGTCGAAAAAAAAGAACGCTTTGACGCGGTGGTTCTGGACGTGATGCTGCCCGGGAAGAGCGGCTTTGATGTCGCGGCTTTGCTGCGCGAGAAAAAGAATTATGTGCCGATTCTGATGCTGACGGCGCGCGGACGTCCCGAGGATGTGCTGCAGGGATTCGCGGCGGGAGCCGATGACTATCTGCCGAAACCGTTCGAGCTGGCGATTCTGATCGCGCGTCTGGAGAGCTTGCTGCGGCGCAGTGTGTGGATGAAAGACGCTGACGCGGCGACTGTTGATGTGGAGCAGCGTTCGCCCTTCGGCGAGCGGGCGGCTGGTGGCGACACCTTCAGCTTCGGTGGCAAGACGATTGACTTCGGAGAACTGGAACTGCGCACGCTCGGAAATACGATCCATCTGACGGTGATGGAGGCGGAGTTTCTGCGCTATCTGGTGCGCAGCGAACGGCGCGTGGTCTCTCGTAAGTCGATTCTCGAAGAGGTGTGGGGATTGCACGAAGACACCGATACGCGCGCCATCGACAATTTTGTGGTCCGGCTACGGCGGTACATTGAAGAGGATCCGTCGCGTCCGAAACATTTGCAGACGGTGCGGGGAGTCGGGTATCGATTTGTGGCGGAGCCGGAGTAAGGGGGCTGTTTGCGTCAGCTATTGCTGACAGTGAGCCACTAGGGGACTCTCTCCAGCTACTGCAGCTTGGCGTACTCGGCTTTGGCTTGCTTCAGGATGGGGATGTCGGGGTCGGCGTCTTTCCAGGGGGTGAGGAAATCCTGATAGGCGGCACGAGCTTTGGCCGTGTCGCCCTGCAGGGCATAGGCGCGTGCCAGTCCGAGGCGGGCCAGCGCACCCCAGGGAAAGTTCACCACCAGTCCGCGGTGGTCGATGAACTTCTGAAACTCCGCTGCCGCTCGGTTGCCGTTGTGGAGCATGAGATAAGCTTCTCCGCGCAAATAAGCTGGGCAAAGGACTACAGTGAGGGTCGTGGGTTGGCCGAGTTCGATCGGGCTTGCCACCTTCAATAGTTCGATCGCATGGTTGGGGTCTTTCCGCTCCAGGGCGACGGCTGCCCGGATCGTGGGCAGCCAGTACCTCTGAACCACCGTGCCCAGAGGGAAGGTTTTGTCGAGTTCGGACGCCAGCTTGTCCGCCCCTTCAGTATCGCCTGCCCGCGCCAGGGCCAGCGCCGCCATCTTCCGCACATCGAAGGTCGGAGCCAGCTTCACCGCCGCCTTGGCCTCGGCACGCGCCTGCTTCCGGTTTCCCGATTCCACCTCGCGCAGCGCTGCCGCTGCCTGAAATGCTGCAGCCCCCTCTTTGTCATCGTTGCGCTTGGCGGAATCCATCGCTCGCTCGGTCAGTTCGTGCGCGTTCCTCAGTTTGCCATACCAACCTTCCGTATCCGCTAGCGTGGCCAGCAACAGGTCCTCCGTGACCGGCTTTCCCATGGCGTCTGAGAATGACTGCGACATCCCCGCTGCATCGCCCTTCAGAAAACCCAACCAGTAGCGAGCCTGAAGCAACCACTCGATTCCCAGCTTGCGCTCTTCCGCCTGCTTGTACACCGTCTCCGCTTCATCCAGCCGGTTGAGGGAAATGTAGGCGATGCAGAGGTTGAGATAGTTGATCCCAACAGTTGGCGCCAAGTGCAGCGCCTCCCGAAATTCCTCCAGGGTCTTCTCCCAGTTTCCCTGGTCGTGGCGATCGTTTGTGCCGCCCAGGAAGTAATCATCAAGAAAGTCCCGGTGAAACACATTGCCGCGTACTCGGGAGAAGGCATGTATGCCAACTACTGTGCGGTGTGCCATGGAGACAACGGAAGGGGAAATGGGCTCGCAGCCAAGGCCTTAATGGTTTCCCCGCCGGACCTCACCAGGCTAGCCAAGCAAAACAACGGGAAGTTCCCAGAGTCGCATGTCTACACCGTAATCCGGGGCGATACGAATCTGCCTACCGCCCATGGTGCGAAAGATATGCCAGTTTGGGCTGAGTTGTTTACGGAGTCGTCCGGAGGAATCCCGTCCAACACGGAAGTGCACCAGCGAATCAGCAACCTGACCAAGTACGTGGAGTCGCTCCAGAAAAATTAGCCGATTAGGCGTGGCGACGACGCATGATTTGACAAATTACCCATTCAAGATTCACCCGGGTCGCCTTGGGCGACCCGGGATTGGGTCCAGCCTAAAGTACGGCGAGGACGCCAAGTCATGGACGCCGCAATTGTGAAGGCCGGAAGCCGCATAGCTGATGTACATCGTGTCTCTAACAATGGCGGGACCGGAGTAGCGGGAGTCGCAAACTAGGGACGCGACTGGCGTGGAAGATGTGCCGTGCGCCATTCGTCAATCTCATGTTCGGCCTGGGCGAGTTGCTCGGGTGTGAGTAACTTTCGCAGTTCCAGCGCGGGCGCAGCGCTCTCTTTCTCCGAGTCCTGCGCCAGAACTAACCACTTGTATGCGGATACGAGACTGGTCGCATTGCTGCGGCCGGAGGCCAGCAAGAGTCCAAGGCGATATTGCGCCCTGGCGAGGCCATAATTGGCCGCGAGTTCGTAGTATTTTGCCGCCGCGGCGGCATCGACTGGCCCGCCCTGTCCTGCTTGTAACATCGTCGCCAGGAGGAATTGAGCATAGGGGTGGCCCTGGTTGGCCGCCTGGGTCAGCCAACGCCGCGCTTCTTCCAGATCCTGCGGGACTCCCTGTCCGAGCAGATATCGCGCTCCCAAGCCAAATTGGCCGGCGGCCCGTCCCTGATCGGCAGCTTTTCTGTACCAGTTGATGGCCTGGGGATAGTCGACGTGGCCGAATTGTTCCTCTGCGAAAATGTCGCCCAGTGCGACTTGCGCCGATGCGTCGCCCTGATCGGCGGCTTTCTTGTACCAGACGATGGCAGCATCGACGTTGCCGCCGTGCTCCGGCTGCAGGTCCCAGGTTGCGAGTTCGAGCATCGCCGGAAGCAAGCCCTGGTCAGCAGCCTTGGTGAGCCAGAGGACGGTTTGGGCATCATCCTGCGGCACGCCATCACCGCGATGGTATAAGGCGGCGAGATTCAACTGGGCGGTTGCGTCACCCGCTTCGGCGGCGCTGCGAAACCAAATCGCCGCCTTCGCGCCGTCCTTTGGGATGCCATCGCCGGCGGAGTACATCAGTGCAAGGTTGGTGGCCGCGTCCCTCGATCCGTGTTGCGCCGCCTTGGTGTACCAGGAAACAGCTTGGGCTTTGTCCGGCGGCATCCCGAAGCCCGACTGACAGAAGATCCCCATGGCTTCTTCAGCCGCGACAAAACCGCGATTCGCTGCGATTTGCAGCAGGCGAAGCGCTTCCGCGTCATCCATCTTCAACAAGGTGCCGGCATGGTAGGCGAGCGCCAGGGTGGTCTCAGACTCGGGGTCGCCAGCTCGCGCCTTGGCTTCCAAAGGCTCCAGATCGGGGACGGTCAAGGTTTGGGCTTTGTCGAGCAGGGCGTAAGCATGGGGCTGGACGGTTGCCGTCTGCGCACCCAGGGACGGCGGTGCGCTTGTTTTCGGCGTTGGCGTCGGCATTGGCTTCGGCAGCGCGCCATCCGGGGGCTTGGGTGCCGCTCGATCTGATTTGGGCGTCAGTGGCTGGCTTTCTGCCGCGGGGTTGTCTCCTTCGATTGCCGGAGCAGGACGTCCGGCGCTTCCGGTTGAGTTGAGCTTTGGGTGTAGCGTTATGACCAGCTTGTTTCCGACATATTTCTCTTCGTCATCCTGGGCCGACCTGAGATCGATGACCACTCTGGCGATGGGTGGCGTGACGCTGAATTCAGCAGCCCTCACCGCAATGACGGATCCACGATTTACCATCAGTCGCTCGCCCGGATGAGCGAGCTCACATCCGGGAAAATCGAGTACCAGGCGGTCCGGATGCTTGAGCGTGCTCACCCCGGCTTGCACCAACTTGCTGAACGTCACTTCCACAGCAATACCGTCAGCGCGTTCCGCAACAGATATGGCCGTGATTGCCGGATAGGAATTGCGCGATCCAGGGGCTGCGGCGTCTTGGGAAATTGCGCGCGTCGCAGCCAGGACCGCCAAGAGAAATAGAATCGTTGCTGTTGAATCGATACGCACTGCTTTTCTACTGGCACCAACAATAAATAGAATGCGCCCGCCACTCTGCGAGCACGTGATTTCGATCGGGGGCCGGATGGATCCAGAGTTGCCGTGAGCACCGCTGCCGAAGCTTCTCCACCCCGGCGCGCTCGGCTTGGACGAGCGATGCGCTCGTCCCCACACGAGCAGAGCAACAACAACTCTGAATCCGCTTCTGTTTGATCCCGCGCCGCTATTTGCCCGGCATGTAACTCAAATCGGGACGGAATTGGATGATCTCGCTCGTCTTTTTCTCCACGGAATGGTCAAGCCGATCGATAATGGAGTCTGCCTCGGCCTGTCCAAATGCTTCTTTGAGCATGTCGCGGAAGGGCTTCACGTCTGGCTTATCTTCGAAATCCGCCCAACTGTTGCGGGGCAGGGACAGCACCCATTCCCCTTCCTGTCCGCCGTTCACCAACTCGTACCATTCGAAATTGGGCGGCCACTTCGTCTTCTGTGATGCCTCGTAGATGCGGCTGATAGCCGATCGAAAATCCGAGCCCTTCCCGTAGCGTACTTGGAAGATCAGAACCTCCGCGAACTTGGACGGCTTCATTTCCGGGCGCGGATTACTGATTTTGGCCATGAACTCGTAGTAGCGATCGGCGACGGAGTCCACATAGCTGCCCAAAACCTTCTGGAACTCCGCCGTGTCGTCCGCGTCTGCAATGGCCGGCTTGTCGAGATCGGTCCAGTGTTGGCCGAAGCGGCCAACAAGGTAGGTTCCCGTACTGTCGCCGCTGAGCGTCTCCCATACCAGCAAGGGCTGAGGGTCGTTCTTCTCCTTATGCCAGGCCGCCTTCTGCTTCCGTCCGGCTTCGTACTGCGGCACCATTCCGTTCTTCGGCCTCTGGAACTCGATCGCGGCCAGCGTTCCGGGTTTTTCCTGAGCGGCCACTGAACCTGCTACGAACAAGACAATCCCGACGGCCGACAACAACTGGTTTCGTTTCATTTATTTCATTTCCTCTTTTCGTTGGTAGGTTGTTTGGTTCCCACACTTCCACTCGGTCAGCAACATTTGAGGTGGCTTGCTTGCGACACCAAACGGGTTTCAATCTGTTGCCGGAGAGTGGATGGAAGGAACGCGAGCATCGTACACGATTTCGCGCGGGCATGGCGAAAATAGTGAGGCTATTGAATCAAGACTCGACGATTCGAATTTCGTCAGTGCTGCTTGGCGGAGGAGCTGGCGGCTAGTTCGCGGAAGAGGCCGAGCAGGGCGGCTGCGGCTTTCTGATCGGAGAGATTTTCGAGAGCCACGGTGGCGGTGAAATGCGGCGAGGTGGAGTTGAAACGAACGCCGACGAAATCCTTGTCGCGCCAGGAGGCCAGCGCATTTACCACCGGGCTGAGTTCTACGGGCCAGTCTTCCTTGGTAGTGAGAATGACTGGGCCGGGACGAGTGATGGTCCAGGCGCGAGTGCGGGTGGAAGTCTTCGCGCCCGAGTGACCCGACCAGCGATGACGGATGACGTCGAGGTGGAAGCCTGGGGGGAATCCCATGTTGGCTTCGAAAGTAAGCGTTTCCTGCTGCTGGCGCCAGCGACTAAGGGCCCACTGTACCGGGAGCGGGCGCGGCAAGAGGCGAATGGTGAGATGGGCTTCCTCAAACCAGCGCGAGGACAGATGAAGCGTGGCTTTCAGCCGCGAACTGCTGGCCTGCCATCGCCGCTCGACGACGCGTCCTTTTCCGAGGCATGCCGCCTCGACCCAGCGCAGCACGTTGCCGGCGCGGCGCCGATTGTAGTGGACGAACCAGGCGTACCAGAAGAAGGAGAGTGCGAGCGCCACCACTACGTCGATGAGAATGAAACGCCCCACGGTCGCCTCTGGGGAGAAATCCTACTTCTTATAGATGCAACTGCGCAAGGGGAGAAAGAGGAAAAAAAGTGGAGAGCAGACGGATGTGGCAAAGGTCAAATTGTCGATGCCCATGCTGGCTGCGAGTCTCCGAGCAAGCAGTTCATCTCGTTCGCCCGCAGCGCGTTGCTGGCGGCTCGTAGCTCACTCAAATCGAAGCACGAACGCTGCGCTCTCGCCACGCTCCCGCTACAATGGCGGCGTGCCATTCCGCATCCGACAATTTGAGAAGGCCGATTTTGATACGCTGTGGCGGATTGACCAGGATTGCTTCGATCCGCAATTGGCGTACTCGCGGCCGGAAATGGCGTTCTATATACGCCGGCCCGGGTCGTTTACTCTGGTGGCCGAGTCCGCTGCTGGGATTGTAGGTTTCATCGTGGCGGAGACTCGCCGCAAGAGTGGACACATCATTACCATCGATGTGGTCGAGGAGGCGCGTCGGTTGGGCGCCGGCTCGGCTTTGCTGCGGGCTGCGGAAGAGAAATTGCTGCGCGCTGGCGCAGTAGCGGTTGCACTCGAGACGCCGGTGAATAATGAGGCCGCAATCCGCTTTTATAAACAGAAAGGATACTTCGTCGAAAAGACGGTTGGCGGGTACTATTCAAACGGGCTGGATGCTCTGGTCATGACAAAGGAGTTGGCGCGGTCGCCGGTCGGCTAAATTGCGTCGACGAGATTCGTATCAGGGCATCGCTTTAGCGACGCCGAAAGTCAGCAAAATCAAATGCCCCTTTAGGGGCTGCGCGGCCAGCACCCATCCGCTAAAGTTGAGAGAGATTGATGAAGATTGCGATCCAGGGGGAACTTGGTTCTTTCAGCCACGAGGCGGCGGAAACGATGCTGCCGCGGGCGAAGGTGGCGCCTTGCGCGCGTTCGCTTGAGGTCTTCGACCGAGTGAAGCGGGGAACGGTAGATGGCGCGGTGATTCCGATCGAGAATTCGCTGGCCGGTTCCGTGGCTGAGCATTTCGATCTTCTACTCAGCCGTGATGTTCACATCGTGCGCGAGTTTCGCCTGCGCATTGTGCATAACCTGATCGCGCAGCCGGGCACCAAGCTTGGAAATGTCCGGCGCGTATTCTCGCATCCTGTCGCGCTCGATCAGTGCCGCGACCTGTTTGCGAAGAATCCGAAGCTAGAGCCGGTGCCGTTCTACGACACGGCTGGAAGCGTGAAGCATGTGGTCGCGGAGCGCTTGCGCGATGCGGCGGGCATTGCCAGCCGGCGGGCGGCTGCAGTTTATGGGGGAAAGATTCTGAAGGCCGGGATTGAGGATGACAAGAAGAACTTTACCCGCTTCTTTCTGATCCGCCGGGGAAAACCGCGGCCGGCACGGGGTGCGGATAAGACTTCGCTGGCGTTCAGCGTAAAGAATATTCCGGGAGCGCTGTTCAAGGCGCTCAGCGTGTTTGCGCTGCGCGACATCAGCTTGAGCAAGATCGAGTCGCGGCCGCTGCGCGGGCGTCCGTGGGAATACGTATTTTTTGTGGATCTGCTGCGCGGCGACGACGAAGATTCGCGCAATGCCCTGCGGCATTTAGGCGAGATCTCGGATCTGGTGAAGGTGCTGGGAATCTATCCAAGGGCTTGAGGCGGGGGGCAGCGCCCACTTAAGCGCTCGCTAAAACTGTTTGGAATAGAAGTCGACGTCCAGCCTGTAATGGTAGCGTTTGCTAGAGGAGGTAATCATGGCTCTGGGTCAGTCCGCGTCAGACCCCTACCCCCAAGCCGCTGGCCCGATCCACACGATTGTGGTGCTCGCCATACTAGGAGTGTGGGCATTCCTGGGAAATATGATGGCGGGCCAGATGAGGGCGGCGGTGAATCCGCACCGTGTTCGCTTTTATCTGCTCACTCTTGTTTTTGAATGGTTCTTGTTCGCTTTTGTAGTGGCGGGCGTGCGGCGTAGCGGCGCCCCTGTCCTTATCATTCTCGGAGATCGATGGCATTCTGTTCGCCAAGTACTGCGGGATATTGGAATCGCTGTGGCGTTCTGGGTAGTCTCGGCAGGCCTCCTCTTTGTTTTGGGCTGGCTCCTGCGTATCGCCAAGCTGGGTCGCAATGTGCAGTTTATGCTCCCGCATGGGGGCGTCGAAATAACACTTTGGCTCGCACTCTCGGTTACGGCGGGTATTTGCGAGGAGGCGGTCTTTCGAGGCTACCTGCAGCGTCAGTTCATAGTGCTGACGAAGAGCGTTCCCGCCGGTATTCTCCTTTCTGCGGCGGCATTTGGCGCGGCTCACGCGTACCAGGGCTTCCGCATGGTGATTCTGATTGGCCTGTACGGAGCAATGTTCGGGATTCTGGCCCACTGGCGAGGAAGCGTTCGCCCTGGAATGATCGCCCACGCGTGGCAGGATTCAGTGAGCGGCGTGCTTTCCGGAATCGGGCATTAGAGTCTGCTTGGTGGCACTTGCGCGCAGATCCGGGTCCCGTCCGGGTAGCCTCAGAACGGGATGCGTATCGATAGAATCGGAATGTGGTTGGTGGGATGAAACGACGTCGCAGCGATTTCGTACCCGCCGCCGAAAGTGAAAGCGACACGGTTGTGGATCTGAAACCTGCCCAGCACGAGGCCGGGCGTGACGTATAGCAAGCCGTGGCCGCTGTGCGAGCCTTCGTAATAGTGAGTGAAGTTAAACTCCGTCTCCGGCCAGAACTTCTTATAGAGGCGGTACTGCAGCGTATTATTCCACAATATAGTGCGTCCGATTTGCCCTGTGTTTCCAGTGGGCAAACCGCCTCCCAGCGTTCCCTGGACGTCGAAATTTCTGAAGCCCTTTCCATAGGCGAGCGTGGGCGTGATCACCGGATTCAACGCGCCTTGTTCGTACTGCCCGGTGGGAAGACTCATCTGGAAGAAGGCCGTCAGGATGTAATTTCCGTGCTCCTCGTTTCCCGCCGCGATTCGATATTTCACCAGGAACTGCCAGTCGCCGAATCCGTCGGGAGAATCGGGGTTGTTGACCACATAGGGAGGAACAGCGAGGATGACCTCGAAGTTTTTTTCAGGGATGATTTCCAGGCCTTTGTTCACGCCGTAGTTGTCCGTAACCTGGCCGCTATTGTGGGTTTGCCATTGAATGTCGTAGCGAAACTCCTGCTCGAGGCGCGGAGTGGTCGTGGCCAGGGGAGTGATCCAGTGCGGCTGTTCGGCTTGGGTTTTGGACACCATGTTGAACCAGTCGGCAAAAAATCCGTCCTGCGCAAAGGCCAGTGCTGACGAATGACAGAGAACGAGGGCGGCGAAAAACAGAGCAACGCTGCGCATTAAGAGCCTCCGATACCGAATTGGACGCTAAAGAAACCACGAAGTGTACTGTAGATACAGATTTACTGTCAAATAATATGCATTTATATTCACTAAACGGATCTCTAACTGTACTGCCGGGAGATCCAAGCTTGGTTGACCGTGCCCGGCGTTGACTGTACGATTTCGTTCCGATGCCGGGGAAAACCAAATCCGAGCGGAACACTGAAGAGTTGCTGAAGTTGCGGGACGCAGCTTTAGAGTTGGGCATCAGCTTCCCCACCATCAAGCAGTGGATTTACAAAAGGAAAATTCGCAGCGTTCAGACGGCCGGAGGACACCACCGCATCCCGCAGAGTGAAGTGGACAAGCTGCTCTTTCGAACCCGAGGCGGCACGGAGAAGGAGCGCAAGTTGGTCGTCCGCCGCGTCAGCGGGCGCAATCAGCTAGTGGGACGAATCGATTCGGTTCGCATCAGTGGTCTGATGGCGGAAGTGAAGATTTCGATAGGCGGCCAGCAGATCACATCGATTATCACGGCAACCTCGGCGCGGGAGATGCAGTTGAAGCCTGGGCAGACTGCGGCCGCCCTCATAAAGGCAACCGAAGTGATGATTCTGCGTGTTTGACATGAGAAGCGTGACATGAGAAATCGCCTATGCCTTGCTGCAGTTCTCCTGGCGCTGACGTTGCAGGCTGCCCTCGCACCGTGCCAGCAACTTACCGTTCAGAATCAGAGTGGAAAGCAGACTGTCCTGGCGCGCGCTGACATCGAGGCCTTGCCGCGCGTGAAGGTCACGACCGGCGCTTCCGGTTCGGCCACAGCGTTTGAGGGCGTCCCTCTGAAGGCTCTGTTGGAGAGATCGGGATTTGGGTTTGGGGAAGCCATGAAGGGAAAATGGATGGCTTCGTGTTTGCTCGTGGAAGCCGCCGACGGGTATCGCGTACTGATTGCCCTGCCCGAGATTGACCCGGCATTCACTGACAAACAGGTTGTGCTGGCTTTCTTGAAGGATGGGAAGCCGCTGGATACCAAGGAGGGGCCATACCGCATCGTCATCCCCGATGAAAAAAGAATGGCGCGATGGGTGAGACAAGTGACGATGCTGAAGATTGTGGACGTGCAGTAGCGTGGGACAGTATTCACTTCCGGAGCCTTCCTTTCATGGGCTCGCAATCATCACAACCTGCTGTGAGGTAGTGCACTGCGGGAACCGCCCCGTGGGTCTAGCCTGAAAGTGGGCCGTTCCGGCCCAGAGCCAAAGGAGGCTTGTATGCGTCAGATCTTTGCGGGAGTTCTTATCTTGATCTGTGTGGTTATGCTGGGCGCGGTTTCGGCTGCCGAGAACCAGATGGGAATTAGAGACACCTATCAGGTGAGTTTTTCACAGAAGGTTCAGGTGGCCGACACCCTGTTGCCGAAGGGGGATTACGAGATCCGTCACGTAATGGAGGGCTCGAACCACATCATGGTGTTCCGTCAACTGGGGACGAAGAAACCGGTTGAGGTGCGGGCGAAGTGCACACTGGTTCCGTTGGGCGAGAAGGCCAGTAAGGATGAGAAGGTGTACACCCTGAATGCGGCGAATGGCCTGGTGCTGCAAGAACTCGTATTCAAAGGTGATCGCGCCAAGCACGTGTTCTAGTGAAGGCGCGGAACGCAGGCAAATAGCTGACTTGGCGGGAGCGCGCCCGGGGGCGTGCTGGAGGGGCAGTCACGTCCCCAAGCCCGTTACCGAAGTGGGGACCAATCTCCTTCTGTGTCTTGCAAAAGACTAAAAAGGGTCTAGAATTCAACAGCCTAGCCCGACAGCTTGCATCTTTTTGGTGGTTTGGTTCATCCAAGGTTGAGTGGAAGTCACTCAAGGGAAAATCATGAGCGATCTCATTTCTAATTCAGGTTCCGGTTCCAGTTCCGACGAGCAAATATCTTACGATACCACCGAGCGGTCGCTGCCGATTCTGCCGGTGCGCGACACGGTGCTTTTCCCCCATGCGGTGCTGCCGCTGACGGTGGGCCGGGAAAGCTCGGTGCAGCTGATCAACTCGCTCGGCGAAGACAAGACCATCGTGGTAGTAGCGCAGCGCGAGGCGCGCGTGGACGCGCCGCAGCCGACCGATCTGTACGCCATCGGAACGCTGGCCGTTGTACACAAAGTTGTGAAGATGCCGAACCAGAGCCTGTTTGTTTTTGCCGAAGGCCTGGAGCGGGTGCGGCTCGCCGATTTCGCGCAGCTTTCGCCGTTCATGCGGGCGCGGGTCACTACGATTCCAGAGATCATTCCGCCCAAGGATTCCGAGATTGAAGCGCTGCAGCGCAACGTGCTCACGTTGTTCCAGCAGATCGTGGCCGGTTCGCCGACTCTCTCCGACGAGCTTTCGACCGTCGCGATGAACATTGAAGAGCCGGGACGCCTGGTGGACTTCATCGCCTCGTCATTGCCGTCGCTGTCGACCTCCGACAAGCAGGAGACGCTGGAGACGACCGACGTCCGGGTGCGGCTGGAAAAAATCAATCAGCACCTGGCCAAAGAACTCGAAGTCCAGCAACTGCGCAACAAGATCCAGTCGGAAGTGCAGGATCGCGTCCAGCAGACGCAGCGCGAGTATTACTTGCGCGAGCAGATGAAGGCCATCCAAAAAGAACTGGGCGAGCAGGATGAGGGGCAGCGCGACACCGAAGAGCTGAAGCAGAAGATCGAATCCGCGGGCATGCCCGACGAAGTGAAGAAAGAAGCACTGAAGGAATTGGGGAGGCTGGTGCGCATGTCGCCGATGGCGGCGGATTATTCGGTCACCCGGAATTACATCGAGTGGCTGGCGATACTGCCCTGGGCAAAGACTTCGGGGGGAGAAATTGAAATCCTGAAGGCCAAAGAGATTCTCGACACCGACCACTACGACCTGCAGAAAGTGAAAGACCGCATCCTCGACTACCTTTCGGTGCGGCGGTTAAAGCCCAGCATGAAAGGGCCGATTCTGTGTTTTGTCGGGCCTCCGGGCGTAGGAAAGACTTCGCTGGGCAAATCGATCGCGCGCGCGCTGGGGCGCAAGTTCACGCGTTTGTCGCTCGGCGGAGTCCACGACGAAGCGGAAATTCGTGGTCACCGGCGCACCTACATCGGAGCGTTGCCGGGGCAGATCATTCAGGGCATACGACGGGCGGAAACCAAAGACCCGGTCTTCATGCTGGACGAGATTGACAAGGTGGGGCGCGACTTCCGTGGCGATCCGGCGTCGGCGTTGCTGGAAGCGCTCGATCCGGAGCAGAACGCGACGTTCCGCGACAACTACCTGGACGTGACCTTCGATCTCTCCAAGGTGTTGTTCATCACCACCGCGAACATGCTCGATCCGATCGCGGAGCCGCTGCGCGACCGCATGGAGATTATCGAACTGCAGGGCTATACCGAGGAAGAGAAAGTTCACATCGCGTTCCAGTACCTGATTCCGCGTCAGATCGAGGAGAACGGAATCACGCCCGAGCAGATCGAATTCCCGGAAGAAGCGGTCAGCTACATAATCCGTCACTACACGCGCGAGGCGGGAGTGCGGAACCTGGAACGCACCATCGGCACCATCTGCCGCAAACAGGCGCGCCGCCTGGCGGAAGGGAAGACCGACAAGCTGGTCGTTACCAAGGAGATCGTGCAGGAATTTCTGGGCGGCATCAAGGTTCGTAGCGAGGGCGAGATTGCGGAGCGCACGAAGCGCGCCGGCGTAGTAGTTGGACTGGCGTGGACGCCGTCGGGCGGCGACGTGCTGTTTGTGGAAGCCAACCAGATGAAAGGCAAAGGCGGGCTGACCATCACCGGCCAGATTCAGGACGTGATGCGCGAGTCCATGCAGGCGGCGTTAAGCTGGGTGCGTTCGAACGCGAAGCAGTTGGGCATCGACGAGGAATTTTTCGCCAATCATGACATCCACATTCACGTGCCTGCGGGAGCGATCCCGAAAGACGGTCCTTCGGCGGGCGTCACCATCGTGACGGCGCTGGTGTCGTTGCTGACCGGCAAGCAGGTTCGTCCGCTGACCGCGATGACGGGCGAGATCACGCTGAGTGGGAACGTACTGCCGGTCGGAGGCATCAAGGAAAAAGTGCTGGCTGCCAAACGAGCCGGTGTGCATGACGTGATCCTGCCGGCCGAAAATAAAACCAATGTCGAAGAGGATCTGACGCCCGAGCAGTTGACGGGACTGACCACCCACTACGTGAAGACCATCGACGAGGTGCTGGAGTTCGCGTTGCCCAGTTCTCCGCGCGAGGAACTCCAGGACGCCGAGGAACGCGAGAAGGTGCTCAGCACCTAAGCAGATCTCCTGTGGGCGCCCCTGCCCCTGATCTACCGTCACCACAAATGACGAGGGTGCCCCACTCATTCGCGTTCTTTGCGAATGAGTGGGTTTCGTCACAACCCGACTGTATCGGGATCACCGTCACACTCTAACCCTTGTGACTATTCTGACAGGGTGACAAAGCTCCTCCATCGTTATTACGGCACAAACGATCTGCACTTCATCACCGGCAGTTGTTACCACCGCCAACCAGAATTGGATTCGGTCTGGCGTCGCGACTTATTCTTGACAATCCTGGAAGAGGCCCGCTGTAAGTACCGTTTCGTAGTCTACGGATATGTAGTCATGCATGAGCACTTCCATCTGCTCATCACCGAACCCGAGATCGGCGACCCGTCGGTGGTGATGAAGGTGATCAAGGAGCGTTTCTCCCGCCAACTGAACCGGAAGCGAAAGCAAGCTGCCGATGAGCGCGAGGGTGCCCCACTCATCGCGTCCTTTGCGATGAGTGGGATTCCGCGTCGCGAACCGGCAAAGATCTGGCAGAAACGCTTCTACGATTTCAATGTGTGGACTGAACAGAAACACATCGAGAAGCTGCGTTACATGCACCGGAACCCAGTGAAGCGGGGACTGGTAGAAAAACCCGAGCAGTGGAAGTGGAGCAGTTTCCGGGCCTATCTCTACGGAGAATCGGGTCCGGTGCGCGTGAACTTTCAAGAGTGGGCGCTGGAAATCAAGAGTCGTCCGGTCCAGAGTTTTGCCGAGGTCGAGAACCCACTCATTCGCAAAGAACGCGAATGAGTGGGTTTCGTCACAACCCGACTGTATCGGGATCACCGTCACACTCTAACCTTTGTGCACCAACGATCTGCACTTCATCCCCGCAGTTGTTACCACCGCCAACCAGAATTGGATTCGGTCTGGCGTCGCGACTTATTTTTGACAATCCTCGAAGAGGCCCGCTGTAAGTACCGTTTCGTAGTCCACGGATACGTAGTCATGCCCGAGCACTTCCATCTGCTCATCACCGAACCCGAGATCGGCGATCCCTCGGTAGTAATGAAAGTCTTGAAAGAAAGGTTCACAAGAAAACTAAGAACCGAGGGTGCCCCACTCATCGCGTCCTTTGCGATGAGTGGGATTCCGCGTCGCGAACCGGCGAAGATCTGGCAGAAACGCTTCTACGATTTCAATGTGTGGACTGAACAGAAACACGTCGAGAAGCTGCGTTACATGCACCGGAACCCAGTGAAGCGGGGACTGGTAGAAAAACCCGAGCAGTGGAAGTGGAGCAGCTTCCGGGCCTATCTCTACGGAGAAACGGGGCCGGTGCGCGTGAACTTTCAAGAGTGGGCGCTGGAATTCAAAAGTCGTCCAGTCCAGAATTTTGCCGAGCTCAAGAACCCACTCATTCGCAAAGAACGCGAATGAGTGGGGCACCCGCTTTGTCTGGGGCACCCGGCGTCGTTTGCTTTTGTTGTCCCCGATCGGTCATGATATCCGATGTGATGCCTACCGCAAGACTAGCTACGCTGGATGAGAAACATTCATGGAGCGCCGCGATTGACGCTGATCGAATCTCGGTCAACGCGCTGATTATCAAGGAGATTACGTTCGGCCATCACGCACCGCCGACCGATGCCACGAATGAGCGGACCTTGAGAACGGCTTTTGAGCATGAAGGTCGGTCATTCGTTGGCGACGTTATCCTTGGACCGCTTGCAAATTCGCATTACGCATATCTTCGCGGCGTCGAGACCTCGCTCCCAATTCTGCGAGCCGCCGGATTTAAGCGAGCGCCGAAATAAGAAACCGGCTCCCGAAGGAGCCGGTGGGTTGGAGTCCGCTCGCATCCTCCCGGTGCTTCTTGCTGGGCAACTCATCCATACTTCCCAGTGACAGCTCACGCTGCTTCTTCCCCACGTAGATTCTTATAAAATCCTTGCGGGAGGCGTTATGCGGAGAGTACAAAGCCACGAAGAATTGGCGGAGCTTATTCGTGAAGGTAGCGGGTTTATCCTCAACAACCGATTCGACCGAAGGATGCTTCATCAGGTCAAATGCGAGTCCTTGGAAGTCATGTCCACGAGCGCGTACCAGAAACTTTTCTTTGATGATTTGAACGAAGCCAAGAAATGGCTAGACGAAAAATATGGAGCGCGGGGATGGGAAGTCTGTGGTCGGTGCCGTTGTTGAGCCCGAAGCAGCAGTATCAGAGCCAACCTCACCGAAGATCGCGGCAGAACGGCATATCGCTTTCCGGCGACTTCTTGTTGACGGCCAAACACCATTGTCCGGTTTTGGTGTCCGTGAGGATGAACGATCCAGCATCCGATTGGATAAACCGTCCGACCTCTCGGCCGCCATGAGAAATGACGCACGGCCACAACGCCACAACGATCTCTACCACAATCAACACGACGATTGCCCATTCCAAGATTTCCAACCGACGCTCGCGTATCTCGTGCGAATCGCGGCACTCAGTCAGCCAGTCTCTAGCGTGCAGTATCACCTCTTGGTTGGCATATACGGGTATGAGTTCTGTTGCTGTTGGATTTAAACCCCCAGCGAGGACCGATCCAATAACATGCTCACCATAACGCTCGAATATGTCTCGTTCTGCGCCAGATATACTTGCTCGTCTAGCTCGCCACCTGATTGGCATCGTTTCCCACCTCCGGGGCTGGTTATTAAACGCTCAACGAAAACGCGTGTCAACGACTTTCGTGCCGTCGCGCTCGGCTCCGGCTCCCAGTAGGCTGTGACCGAATCTCGCTTTTCATTTAATCTACGGGAAATGTAGCCCTAGTAACGTGGTCTAAACCAATGGAGAAACCATGGGCGGGTGGGCCACTTTAACGGCGAAGCACAACCCAGGCTTCTTCGACGTGCACCGAAATAACTGGGGGTGCGCCCCTTCTCGCGCTTTTCGAGAAGGGGCCCTCCTGCCAATCACCCCCTCACACCCGTCTCCTCCGCTCCTTTTCCTCCCGCAGCTGCTTCATCACAGGCAGCAACGGATCAGGACCACCTCCGAAAATCCTGTCCTCGATGGCGCCGGCGCTAATCAACCCCGCCTTCTCGAGACCTCCTTTCATCGCGACTCTTTCCTCGGCGCTCATGGCGGCATAGCACTCCTCAACCGATGGCGGACGGCCCGGTGAATTCTGCTCTTCAGTCTCTCCTTCGCCTTCCTCGGGATCATGTTCCTGCCCGCCGGCCGACCACGGAGTCATTCCCAGCGGCGTCTCCCCCGCCTTCTCCGGTTCCACCACCACCTGCGTCGGCTTGGCTTTTTCCGCCTGCATCATTTTGAGGTTGCCGGAGGCGATCTGCAGCGCGTACAGCAGCAACCCCGCGTCCTTGCGCTCGATTCTCCGGGTCAGCATCAGTTGCACCACTTGCCGGATCACGGTTTGAATCGAATGCGCGTCCTCGAACACCGGCAGCACAATCTGGCTATCGCAATATCGTTCTCCGTCCATGTAAAGTTCCACGGGCTGGGGCCGGTTCTGCTCGTGGTAGTAACACAGTTCCTTGCCCTTGAGCGCCGGAGATCCGCACTGGGTGCCATTGGTTTTGACGTGCCGGCAACGCCGGATTTCAATCGGATAACTCGCCATAACTCCCATCCTTCACCACAAAATAACGATCACAAAATAACGACCTCAAAATAAAAAACGCGGCCCGCAGGCCGCGCTGATTTTCTTGATCTCTATATCTATTATTTCAAATTCAGGGGGGTACACCGCCAAGTTTGCCGAAAATATATCTGCCGTGAATGGAGCAAGTTAGCGCGAAAAGCGGCGATTTGCCCTCTTGACAAGATTTTTCCCGCCAATCAAGCCGCTAACCAGCACATTCTAAAATACCTTACGCCTAAGTCTTTTAGAATCAAAGACCACCCAAAATTCCTTCCTCCTAAGTCTTTGATTCCACAAGACCGAGGGAGAGGGATGGCAGCAAACACAGGTTAATGACCCTCGCAGCAAACAAGTCAGAGAAACCCCAAAACGGAATGAAGACGGAATGAACGCCAGCCGAACCGGTTCTTGCTGACAGCGGAGAGCTGACAGCTGCCCCCAAAGAGGCGACAATGGTTCCTATCAACGAAAGGAACCGCGGTGGTCGCCAGTCCAGTTCTGAAGCTCGTTCCGAAGTCTGCGGACCCGAAGCCTGCGAGCCCCAAGCCAAAGCTCGGCTTGCGCGCCTGGATGGAGCGCGTGCTGGTGGAGTGCGATCAGACGGCTGCGGGGTTCGACACCGACGCGGTGCACGACCTTCGAGTTTCTTTGCGGCGCTGCCGTTCGCTGGCCGATGGATTGATGGCGTTCGATCCCGATTCTTCGTGGAAGGATATGAAGAAGGCGGGAAAGAAACTTTTCCAGGCGCTGGGCGAACTGCGCGACATGCAGGTCATGCAGGAGTGGATCGAAAAGCTCGGCGATCCCGACAATATCAGCGATCCGAGCGACCGTCTGTCCGGCGATCCAGTGGCCGTCAAGCTGCTCGCTCACGTGCATGCCCGCGAAGCCGTATGCAAGCAGCATGCGTTCAAAGATCTCCAGCAGTTTGACCGCAAGCAATGGCGGCAGTGGAGCGGAACGCTGCCGCGACGCGCGGCTCGAGTGCGTCCGGGAAGCGTGGTGTATCTGCATCTGGCGCTGGAGAAGTGGACTGCGGCTTACGATCTGCATAAACGCGCGCTGCAGACGCGATCACAGGCCAGCTGGCATCAATTGCGCATCGGCATCAAACGCTTTCGTTATACGGTGGAGAATTTCTTGCCGCGCCAGCACGCGCTCTGGGGCGACGATCTGAAAGAACTGCAGGATCTGTTGGGAGAGGTGCACGATCTGGATGTGCTGTGGGCCACGGCGGTTCAGATCCAGGCGTTTCCCGATGCGGAGAGCCGCGAGCGCTGGCGGGTGAAGTTGAATGCGGAGCGCGACAAGAGGATTGCACGCTATCGCGAGAAGATGATCGGACGCGAGTCGCTGTGGCGCGTGTGGCGGGCGGAGTTGCCGTCGGGTCCGCAGTTGCGCGCGGCGGCCATGAGCCGTCTTAGGCTATGGGCGGGATATCTGGATCCTGATTTCTTGCATTCCCAACGCGTGGCCCAACTGGCGCTTATTTTGTATGACGGGTTGAAGGATGCGGGGCTGCTGACGGCGGGCGCTGGGTCTGGGAACTCTGCGGCTGCGAACTCTGCGGCTGCGAACTTTGGCCCTGCGAATGCGGAGCGCGAGTGGCGCGCGGTGCTGCAGGCGGCGGCGCTCATGCATGATGTCGGCAAAGCTAAGGGCGGCGCGGGCAATCACCAAAAGAGTTCTTACCGGATGATTCGCGGGCTGCCTCGGCCTTTGGGTTGGAGTGCGCGAGAACTGGAACTGGCGGCGGTGGTGGCGCGGTATCATCGCGGGCCGTTGCCGCGTCCGCGGGGAAAAGCCATGCAACAGCTGGAACTGCCGGATCGGCCGATCGCCTTGGAGTTGGCCGGCGTTTTGCGTCTGGCAAATGCGCTGGACACGCGTCAGGGGCGCAACGGGACCAAGAGTGAGAACGAAGACGCTCCGCGGCTCGAGGTCAGTGTGCACGATCATTTCGTGCTGGCGCGGGTGGCGGGATACTCGGCGCTGGATAGTTCAGCGGAAGGGGTGGCGGCGGCTCGGCATTTGCTGGAAACTGTGCTGCGGCGGCCCGTGCTGGTGCGGGCATTGCGGAGTTCGGCGGGAGGCAGCAGGTCCGCGGGACGCACAATTACTTAGGGACAACCACCCTCGGCTGTCCAGGCGCGCGACGCTCGTCCGGATTTTCCTTTCGTTCACCTTCGCGCTTCAAGGCGTTGCGGGGCTTCGCCCCGCTGGACAGCCGAGGGCGGCTGTCCCTACGTGAAGCTACTCTGACACTTCTCAGGACGACCTTCTGCTTCCAAACTTATTTTGTGAGTCATGCAAAATTAGTTTCGATGGCGGTGCACTGGTTGCGGCGTTATCGGTGTGGAGTGGTGCTCAGCGAGCAGGCTTGCGTCAGTGGCGAGATGCCCGACGCTATTGGCTGGAAAAAGGCGTGCCATTCGGTGCTGGTCGAGAGCAAGGTGTCGCGCGCGGATTTTCTGGTTGATCGCGAGAAGCCTTTCCGGCAAACGCCAGAGATCGGCGTCGGCTGTGAGCGGTATTATCTGACGCCACGGGGCTTGATACGGACGGAGGAGCTTCCTGCGGGCTGGGGGTTGCTCGAGGCGTGCGGGCGCGAGATCGCGAGAGTGAAGCCGTCGGCGAAAAATCTGCGTTCCGCGATCGGGTTTCAGAACGAGATGAATCTTCTGCTGGCGAGTTTGCGGCGGGTGGAAATCCGCATTGAACCGGAGAGCATCACCGATTTCCTCAAGTGGAAAAACCGCATGGCAGAGTACAACCGGGGTCGGCTGCCGGAAGGACTGGTGGCTGAGGAAGAGGAAGCCAACGGATTTTTGTTGGGAACCGCGGGCGACTGAGAGTGCCGGGGACGGAGCGAGACCCGTCTCTGCGGGGCGACAAAAAAGAAACCGGGCGGTTAGGCCCGGTTTCGATAGCGCCGGCTGAGATGCGTTTACATCGCAGCCTGACGCTGGCTGGCTTTGGAGATTTGCGCAGGCGCGGTACGCGTCCGCTTCTGCGTCTCGCGCCAGCAAAGAGTGCAAAGGAGCGAGGACAGGACGTCACCGATGAAGCAACTATGTGGCCAATGTAAAATTCCATGCGATGATTTCAATTGTTCCCGCAAAATACAGAAACAAAAGCTATTGTTCTGCTGGGTGTAATCGGCTGACGCCGCCAGTCCAAGGTTGCTGGCATCGGAGTACTTCAAAGTGTTGCACAGCGACGGGTGCTAAATCTGGACGCGTCATGGCCGGCGGCAGGGAATTCTGGCGGGTAGCAGCGTGAAGGGAAAGAGCTCGGGTTGTCGTTTTAGTTAGATGGTGGGGCCTGTTTGTCGCACGTGTTGAAATGTCAGGTTTTCGGAACAGGAAATTCACTTCCAAAACGGATGTTTGTGAGGGTGGTTATAATATACCCATAGCACAGTCAGGCATAACCAACGAGGGGGTCACTCATGCCAATTGTCGCGACGCAGGTTATTCGCAAAGAAGCTAGAGAATTAAGGAGAATCTCGCCGCGAAGGATGCTAACGGGCCTGACACGACCAGACATTCTCAGACGGCTAGCGCTCTATGGAACGCTGTGCGGCCTCGTTATTTCAGCTTTGATTTATTGCGGAAACACTGGCCGGGTGTTCGCCGCCGGGCCAGAACGGATCGGACTCCCCTGGGATTGGTCGCACGAACATCTCCTGTTCAGCAAGACGGACGACCCCGCGGTCCTGACGATAATCCAGCAAGATCCGCGGGCATTCCACCAATGGCTGAGAAAGAACCGAACTGCATTCCAGGGGGTCGCGGATGGCGAGCCGATTTCGCTCGACACCTTCCGGCAGTCTGACGGCAGTCTCATCGAAAGCCCGTCTCGGGAGCCCGGTCCAGAACCAAGGCCGGCGTCCGAGCGAGTGAAGCACATTAGCAAAAGGGACTGGGGGGTCTCGCTCGGGGCTACCCAATTCAACCTTGTCAATGCCATTAATTCTGCGCCCTCGTATCCCGCAAAATACAATTTCGATATCAATGCCACACCATCCTGCGAGAACGACTTCGTAACATTTCCGACGGGCGCCAGCGGCACAACGTCCACTGATCCGATGAGCCTCAATGGTCAGGCATCGATTATCGCTTTCAACCAGCTCTACAGCTCGCAGGGCGGCACCACTGGCTTTTGCGGCCTTACCGGACCTTCGGTTTACTGGGCTTACATCAACGCGGCGTGTCCCGCGACGACGAGCAGCGATCCAATTCTGAGTTCCCCTGTGCTCTCTCTTGACGGCACCAAAGTAGCCTGGGTCACTACGACGGGAAAGGTTCAAATCGTGACCTATGGCACAGGGGCTACCGTGGCGGGTGGGGATGAGAGCGTGTTAGCTCCCGCGTGCATGGGCTCGGCGGCGTCAGGCGGCGATGGGGCTTCGCTGCAGACTCTAACCCTGGGAAATGCGACGCACAATCCCACGAGCGGCGTGAGGGCCTCAGAAATTTTTGTCGATTACACTTCAGACTCCGCATACGTGGGGGATAATGACGGTTATTTGCACAAGATTAGTCCCTTTTTCACTGCGCCCGGGGCGCTTCAGGAAATAATCACTGCGGGCTGGCAGGCCTCGCACGCGTACAGCCTCAACAGTCTGATCCTCGACAGCAACGGCTTCATCGAGAAATGCACTACGGCTGGAACATCGGGTCCCGGCGGCCAGCCTAGTTGGAGCAGAACATGGAACGCCACCACAACCGATAACACCGTGACCTGGACAAACATAGGCTCGGGGGGCGGATGGCCGATTTACGTGACGGGATCGTCAAACCACCTCGACAACGTCGCATTGAACGGGCCGATTTTCGACTTCGTTTCGAAGAACGTTTTCGTGGGCGACCAGAATGGGAGCCTGTACTATGTTTTGGACCCAGGGGCGTCCCCGGCGGTCGGGTCGTGCGTCACCGGGCGAGTCCTCTACCCCTGTGTGGGTCTGCCGGGAGCGAGAACAGGCATTGCCGCAGCCGCCGGTTCGCAAGCGGATTGTGCTGCAGCCAATCCCGGCCCCACGTGTCTGGTCATGTCAAACCAGCAGGGATTTACCGACGGGTTGGTCGTGGATACCTCGGATGGCCTGGTGATGACGCAGTTTTCCGATGCGGACGGCACCAACGCCACCGTGGAACAGACGAATATATCGTTGAGTGTATTCAATTCGACGACGCTAGCAGGCGAAGTGAACAGCCTCGCCCACCATACCGGAGCGTTCGATAACAACTATTATTCCGATCCGGCAAGCGGTTACTACTATGTTTGCGGACCTGGAGCCAAGGGGGTGACCAACTTATATCGAGTCGGTTTCACCAACACCTCGGGCACGATTGCGCTGGCGAGCGTAAACGGGACCCCGCTAAAGCTCACTACTACCGGCTTTTCTGGGAACTGCTCTCCGCTAGCGGAAATTTACAATGCGGCCACCGCGAAGGATTGGCTTTTTCTTAGCCTCGACAACCATGGCAAGACGACCGGCTGTGACGACGAATCGTGCGTGATGTCTCTTATTCTTCTCCCCACAATGGCTACAGGCCTGAATAGCTCTTACGGACCAGGAGTGAGTGGGGATATAGTAAACATGAACGGGACGGGCGGAATGGTTGTGGACAACGACGCTCCTGTGTCAAACACTACAGCCTCCCCGGTTACATCCGCTTCAGAATCCGGCACTACGGCAACGATCACCACCTCGACCACACTCGGGGTCGTAGTGGGGCAGGATATCAAAGTCTCGGGTATGGCTAAAGGGTATACAGGGTACAACACCGTTTCTGCGGTCGTTACCTGTGTTGGGGCTTCGTGTGCGGCGGGAGCAACGGCCAGCTCGATCAGCTACACAGCAAACCCGGGGCTCTCCAGTTGCCCGGATGCGGGAACCTGTGCCGGGAAAGCTTTGGGCATCGGTTTTTTTCAAGCGTCGAGCTTCTATTTCATGCCAGTCGCGAATACCCTGACCTGCGGAGACGGCACTGCGGACACGGGATGCGGGGTTAAGCTGACACAAGCCGGTTTGAAATGAGGCGCGCAGAACGCGGTGCTGCCCCCCCCGGGATAGACGCTACATTTCCCGGCGGCCTTCCATGGCTTTCAGCATGGTGACTTCGTCGGTGTATTCGATGTCGCTGCCTACGGGAATACCCATGGCGATCCGGGTAACGCGGAGTCCCTGCCGCTTCAGTTGCTGGGCGAGGTAGGTGGCGGTGGCTTCTCCCTCAACCGTCGGATTGGTCGCCAGGATGACTTCTTCGATCTCACCGCGGCCGACGCGGGTCATTAAATTTGCGATGCGCAACTGTTCGGGCCCTACCCCGTGCAATGGTGAGATCGAGCCGTGGAGCACGTGGTAGACGCCGTTAAAATGCCGCGTCTTCTCGACTGCGGCAATGTTGGTCGGTTCCTCCACCACGCAGACAAGCTTTTGATTGCGGGTGGGACTGCTGCAGTACACGCAGGGATCGACGTCGGTAATGTTGTTGCAGATGGAGCACAAACGCAGCTTGGCCTTGACGTCGCGAACCGCGGAGGCCAGAGCTTCGGCATCCTCCGCGCTCGAGCGCAGGATATGAAAGGCGAGGCGCTGGGCGCTCTTGTTGCCGATTCCCGGCAGCTTCTTGAGTTCATCGATGAGCCGGGTCATCGGTTCGGCAAAGTTGGACATAGAATTTATAATTGGTGATTTGTAATTGATAATTGGAAGGCCCTTAAAATTACAAATTACAAATTGCCAATCACAAATCTATAAAATTCCTCCCAGTCCGCCGAGCATTCCGCCTACGCTGGACTGCATTGCCTGATCGACTTTGCGTCCGGCCTCGTTCAGCGCGGCCATCACGAGATCCTGCAGCATCTCGACATCGCCGGCTTTGACTGCCTCGGGATCAATCTTGATGCCGAGCACCTGCTTGCGGCCGTCCATCTTGACGGTGACCGTGCCGCCGCCAGCCGAGGCTTCGACCACGGTCTGCTCCATCTTTTTCTGCAGCGTCTCGTACTGCTGCTTGGCTTGCGACATGAGTTCCTGCAAATTAAATCCGGACATAGAAATTTGTGATTGGTAACTTGTAATTGGCAATTTGAAGTGCATGCCACGCGCAGATGCGCAGGGCTTTTTAATTACAAATTACAAATCGCAAATTACCAATTGCTTCTATCCTTTCTCCCGATAATCGATCACGGTGCGGATTTCCGCCCCGAACTTTTCTTGTATTCTTCGCACAACCGGATCCTGTTCGGCTCGGCTGCGGGCGCTTCCGTTGGATGCGCGGCGTGCCGTGGACGACGCCTGCGGCGCGCCACCGGACTCGACTTGCATCCTGATCGGTCTTCCGGCCAAGCCGCTGGCGGCGGCGCTGGCGATGCGGCGCGCATCGGCAGGGAATGACATTTCGATCATTGTGCCTGACGCCGCCACTCTTGCGGTTAGAGCATTTCCGGTCAGGCTCCACTCCGCCGCTTCTAAAATCGAAACCAGCATCTGCTGATTGCCCAGCGCGTTGAGAACGGCGTCGCGCAGAGATTCGGCGTTGACTTCCACCCCTCGTCCGCTCGTGTTGACGGAGAGCACCGCGCCCTCGGCCGGCGGGACGGGCGAGACGCCCGTCGCTCCACTTGCTATTGGTTCCGGCGATAACTCCTCCAAGGCCGGGGCGGCCGATCCCATGATTACGATATTGCGGCGGTCGCGGACAAGAGTGTCCGCGCTGCACGAGGCGGCGACGGCGACATCGCTGGATGACTCCGCTTTGGGAGTGCCTTTGCGGGCGGAGTCGGCCGCGAACGGGGACACTGAACTAGATCGCGGCAGGGTGGGAATCTCGGTGCGCCGGGCCTCCGTGGTTGGGGCGAGAACCGGTCTCGGCGCAGTGCGGGTTGGTGCGGACGACGCATCGCTCAGCAACTGCTCGATCGGCAGCAGACGCTGGGCGTGCGCCATTTTCAGCAGTCCCAGTTCGAGGTGGAAGCGCTGTTCCTGGCGGTATCCGAGCTCTCCATGAGTGCGCAGCATGATTTGCAAATGCCTGGTCAGATCTTCCTCGCTGAACAGATCGGCGATGCGGTTCACGCGGGCGCGCTCATCGGAGGAAATCTGCAGCAGCGACGAGTCCTTGCCCGCGATCTTTGCCACCGTGACATTCCGCAGGAAGCGCAGCAGTTGGCGGGCGAAATGCGTGGGACTGTGGCCTTCGCCGATCAGTTCGTCAACCAGCACCAGGATTTTTTCGCTTGAACTTTCCGCGACGGCCTGCATTACCGTTTCGAGCGCCGCTGCCGGGGCGGAACCGATCAGGCTGCGAACCGAATCGAGGGTCAAGTGGTCGGAGGTGGAGGCGATGGCCTGGTCGAGGATGGAGAGCGCGTCGCGCAGCGAACCGTCGCCGGCTTCGGCTAGCAGGGCCAGGGCATCGTCGTCGGCGGGGATTTTCTCTTTCGTCACGATGTCGCGGAGTTGACCCATTATGTCTTCGAATTTCACCGCCCGAAAACTGAAGTGCTGGCAGCGCGAGCGGATGGTCTGGGGAATATCCTCGGGCTGGGTGGTGGCCATCATGAAGATGACGTGGCCGGGAGGCTCCTCCAGCGTCTTGAGCAGGGCATTGAAGGCCGCATCGGTGATCTGGTGCGCCTCGTCGAGAATATAGATTTTGAAGCGGTCGCGGGCGGGGCGGTAACGTGCAGCCTCGCGCAGTTCGCGAATCTCGTCGATGCCGCGATTAGTGGCGGCGTCAATTTCGATCACGTCCACCGCGTTGCCGGCGCGAATCTCGGTGCAGGAATCGCAAATGCCGCAGGGCTCGAGGACTGGCTTGTCGTTGGAACTCGAGCGGCAGTTCAGCGACATGGCCAGGATACGGGCGACCGTCGTCTTGCCGATGCCGCGATGACCGCTGAAAATATAACCGTGGGCGATGCGCTCCTGCGCGATGGCATTCTGCAGGGTGCGGGTGACGTGTTCCTGGCCGATGACGTCGGAGAATTTCTGCGGCCGGTATTTGCGTGCCAGGACCTGATAGCTCATGCGAAACCCTGATTATACAGTCTCACGTGGGCGCCCTAGCGCTTGCGTGGCGGAGTCGGGCGGGGTACGCTCTTGCATTGAGTTTTTCCGTGATCTTTGACGCGGTCTTTGGACGCGATCTTTGGAGATGAAGCGCTTATGCAACTGAGAATGAGTACCCGATCGTTGGAGGGCGTACTGGTGGTGGATTGTAGCGGCCGGCTGGTGTTCGGCGAAGAATCGGCCAGCCTGCGCGACATGGTCAAGAAGCTGCTGGTCCAGAGCCCGAAGGTGGTGATGAATCTGCGCGAAGTGAATTACATCGACAGCGGCGGGCTGGGCACGCTGGTTTCGCTCTTCACCACTGCCCGCAACGCCGGAGGCGCGGTGAAACTGGCGAGGCTGAGCCAGCGTGTGGGCGATCTTCTTCAAGTGACCAAGCTGCTTACAATTTTTGAAGTGTTCGACGATGAAGAAACGGCCGCGAAGTCGTTCAAGAGAGATGCAGCTTAGGTGGTTGCGGCTTCAGATGCGCCGCCCCTGAAGGGCGTCCGATTTCGAAGACTTGCGGCATCGCTAAAGCGATGCCCTGATATGACGCCAAGCATCGCTGCGCTTAATCGACGTCAGACAGCTCCAGGAAAGTCGAATTCATAGTTGTTCCATGCTGAACGTCCGTGAGCACCAGGGTACGAACCGCTCCTGCAGTGGCCGGAAAGATGGGCTCGCTAATAATTGGTTTCATGCTCCCCGACGGAGTCACATACACCGTATAACCTGGGGGGGTGGTGTCATTATTGGGGTTGAAGGCAAAGGATACGTAGTTGCTTGCCTGCGTGTAGGCCAGGCCCTGAATCGTAATTGGGAGCCCGGGACCGCTGCTTGGGTTCAGTGCGATATAAACATCCACGGCGCCGGGCCCGCTGGGCGATGCATGGATGACACGGAATGAAACGTCGCCCGCCGGCGGCGTTGGGATGTTGTCGGGAATCGACAAGATGACAACATTGCTGCCGTTGGTACCGGTTTCAGAAAATCCAGTTGCAATCACGGTGTATTGCGACCCGCTGGCCCAGCCAACCGTGTCGTTGAATACCTGCGTGGTAGTACCCGTCAAAAACCCGGTGAGCGTGTCACTGCCCGAAGGTACGCTGGTGTAACCGGGTTGGTTTGGCTGAACGCCGAGGAAGGAGATGTTGGTAAAGTCCTGCGTGGGGGTGACATTGCTGTTGCTGACATCGATATCCAAGGCGGGGGCGTCCTGGATGGCCTGGACGAAACGAACCTGCGCTGGACCACTGGAGCCACAACTGGCGGCGAATATGCTCAAGGCCGCAAGGGCCAACGTAAGGGGTAAGGCTTTCAACCAGCGAGACATCCTTAAATCTCCAAAAGCCAGTTTGGTGGTGAGCAAATAGGATTTTAGCAGCTTGTCCGGCGGTTTCGCCGGGCCCTGCTCGAGGTCTGGTTCCTTTTCCTGAAGGATGCAGCGAGGCGCCCGTTTGGGCGGAAGCGGCTTGTCATCGGTTAAATTCAGAGTTAATTGAGCGTTAATTGAGGTCATTCAACACGATGGCCAGCGGATTCAATTGATCTATGTTCTCTTGGTCGGTGAGCACCAGTGTACGAATCGCTCCCTCGGACGAAGTGCCGGCACTGAGGGCCTGGGTAATGAGGATTGGCGTCGTGGTCCCGGTTGCAGTCACGAACATCGTATAATTCGCGCTGTTTACACTATTGGAATTGTAGGGAAGAGTGACGTAGCTGCTCACACTCCGGTAGGCAAGGTTAGCGATCGTCGCTGGTGGAGTGATGGAGCCGCTCGACCCGACCGGGACGATATAAATATCCACACCCGAGGGGCCGCTCGGCGATGCGTTAATGGCGCGGAATTCCACTTTGCCGGTGGCGGGCACCGTGTTGTTGTCAGTTGCAGAAATGATGGCAACTTTGCTGGCGTTGATAGCAAATCCAGTCGCGACCATGGTGTACTGCGAACCAGGGTTCAAGCTCATGTTGGCGCTGAAGACCTCGGTGGTGGTGCCAGTTTTGAGCCCTTCGACGCTGTCACTGCCCGAAGGTACGGTCGTATAGCCAGATGCCGGCAGATAACCGAGGAATGCTACGTTGGAAAATTCCTTGGTTCCGTTGAAATCGATATCGAGGGCGGTGCCATACTGAGCGGTGTCCTGGATAGCATTGACAAAACGAGCCTGCGTCGTACCGCTGGAACTGCAACTGGCGGCGAAGAGGCTCAAGGCCACCAGGGCCAGCGTAAGGGGCAGGGCTTTCAACCAGCGAGACATCCTTATAGTTCTCCAGATGGCAGTTGGTGGTGAGCAAGAAGATTTTAGCAGCTTGTTAGGTGGTTCACCGGGCCTCGGTCGAGGCCCGATTCCTTGCCCTGAAGATTGCAGCGCGACGCCCGGTTGGGCCGAAGCAGCTCGCCTGCGGTTAGTTGAGGTCATCCAGCACTATGGCCTGGCTGTTGAGCGAACCTCCATTTGAGATGTCCGTGAGCACTATGGTACGAATCGAGCCGAGGGACGAGCTGCCGGCGCTGATGGTTTGGCCGCCGCTAAAGATTGGTGTCGTGCTCCCCGCAGTAGTCAAATACATCTGGTAACCCATGCCATTGGAATTATAGTTTAGGCTCACGTAGGTGCTCGTGCTCTGGTAGGCAAGGCTAGAAATCGAAGGGGTGCAACCAGTACTACCGAGTTGGCAGGTGACGGGGTTTGCGATGAAATAAACATCCACAGAGGAGGGGCCGCTCGGCGATGCGTTGATGACGCGGAATGCCACTTTGCCATCTAGCGGCTCCGTGTTGTTGTCAACTGGATTCAAAACGTTAACCGTGCCGGTAAGAAATCCAACCGCCACCAAAGTGTATTCCGACCCAGAGTTCAAGCTAACCCCGGACGTGGTGAAGGCCTCGGTGGTGGTGCCGGATGCAAGCCCTTCGATGGTGACACTACCCGAAGGGACACCCACGTAAGTCGACCCCGAAGCGGTGGCAAATGCTACCGAGGAAAATTCCTTCGTTCCGCCAACGTCGATATCCAAGACGCCGGCATCCGGGATGGCATTGACAAAACGAGCCTGCGAATTACTGGAACCACAACTGGCGGCGAAGGCGGCGAAGATGATCAGGGCCGCGAGGGCTAGCGTAAGGGGCAGGGCCTTCAACAAGCGAAACATGGCATTCTCCAAAAGGCAGTTTTGGTAGTGTTAAGAACATGAGATGCAGATATCGTAATCTCAGGTTTTGCGGACGTGTGTAAAATTTTGTATTGGTGCATCTAAGTTAACACGTTGTCCCGGCAAACGTTCCCGGCAAACATTGTGCGGCAAATCGTTGAGCGACAAATTATTGCGCTGTGAATCGACAATCTCAATCCAAATCCCGGAGCAGCAAGGGGGAGGATAAGCGTGCCCGCGTCGCGCGCTGCATTCGCGCCTTGCCGGCGGGAACTGTATCGAGCTATGGAGCGATAGCCAAGGCTGCGGGCTGGCCCGGCGCTGCCCGTCAGGTTGTGCGCATCCTGCGACAGGTTCCTGGATTGCCGTGGCATCGCGTGGTCGGCTCGGGCGGGGCGATCAAGTTGGGCGGAGAAAACGCCGCGGAACAGAAATTCCGCCTGCGCATGGAGGGTGTGACTTTTCGCGGGGCGCGCGTGGATATGAAGCGGCACGAGTTTCACTTTCGGAAGGTGAAGCCTGCGAAAAAGAAGCGGGCTCGCGGGTAGCGCGCAGGCGTTCGTCTGCGCGCAGGCAGCCGCCGAGCTGACGCTCGGCTTGGACGGGCGAGGGCGCCCGTCCCTAGACGGACGGCAAATTTCCTTCCAGCAGGTCGTATAGACGGTTCGCCGGGCAGCGCAATCCGATATAGAAACTTCCGAACAGGGCATAGACAGCGCTGACGTGGTCGAAGCGCATCTCGTAGATCAGCTTCTTGAAAACCAGGGGATCGTCGGCGAAGAGGTCGACGCCCCACTCCCAGTCGTCGAAGCCAATGGAGCCGGTGATGATTTGCTTAACCTCTCCGGCATAGCGGCGTCCGACTAGGCCGTGCTCGTTCATCTGGCGCTGGCGTTCCTCCATGGGGAGCATGTACCAGTTCTTGTCTTCACCGCGGCGGCGATCCATGGGATAAAAACAGATGTAGCGGTTCGGCGGCATCGCCGGGAACAGGCGCGGCTTCATCGCCTCTTTCTGGCGCGCGATGGTTTCCTGGATCGACTTATTCCATTCTTCCGAATGCGGTTCCACGCCGCGCTCGGCGAGCGCCTTGTAGGTCTTCAGCGAGGACTCATACAGCCCCAGCTCAATCACAGACAAATACGAAGTCGTGGGTTCCAGGAAATCATTCAGGCGAAGGCGTGCCAGGTCGAGCTCGGCCTGATTGAGCTGGTCGAAGCTTTGACGGAAGTGGACCAGCATCAGGTCGCCTTTGTGTCCGAGCAAGGAGAAGAGGGCGGACTGGCCCTCGGATTTTTTCTCGGTCGTTTTCTCGGAATCGGCTTCCATCCCGGCCAGCACTTTTGCGGCTTCGTTCGCGATCTCGCGACGGGTGTTCTCGGGGAGCGCGCGCCATGCGGTCCGGCGAAATCGCATCATCTGGTGAAGCGTGGCGTAACCTTCAATGGTCAACGGCACGGCGGGGAGTTGGCCGACGGCAACGGGTAGAGTTTCGGGGTGAGCGGGGTTCATGAGATTTCCTTGTGGACTATTGTAATCGGAGAAACATGATTGAACCTCTCAATCCTCGTCGAACCCCGGGTATCCCGCCTGCCACGGGACGCGGATTGCTCCATAGTGCACAGGTGTGCTACAAGCAAGCTATATGCGTAAATGGATGAGCGAGCGCTTGAAGCGCCGCAAGAAGCCCGGAGACGGCTCGACCAAGGAAGCAACCAAGGCACAGGAGCCTTTGCAGCCGAGGTTCTATGATGATGAGCCGGCCGCGCCGTCCGCAGCTCCTGCTGAAGCTCCCGTAGTCGAATCGCGGCGATCGTCGAGACCGGCGCCCGCGCCCGCGTCTGAGCCTGTTTCGGCAACAGCCGCAGCATCAACAACTGAGCCTAGACCGCGAACAACTCGCCGTCGTCGCAGCCGCGGAGGTCGTGGCGGATCTCGTCAGCGGGCGGCAGCGGTTGCGCCCGCACCCGCGGCAGAACCTTCGGCAGCGGAAGCGTCCGCCCCGGAACCGGGGCTGGCCGGGCCGTTACCGGCTGCAGCTGCGCGGCATCAGGCTATCCCGGGCCAGGCTATGCCAGACCAAACTATGCCGGCCGCGACTATGCCGGACCAAACTATGCTAGACCAGGTTGTGGCGACCCAGGCTGCGTCCGCGGCGGCTCCCGCCCGCGCCAGCAAGGGAACGGTAGTTCTGGCGATCGGGTTGCCGGGATCAGGCAAAAGTTCGTGGTTCAAGCGGCACAACATTCATCCGCTTTCCAGCGATCTGCTGCGCGAACTTCTTTTCGATGACGCGCAGGAGCAGCGCTTTCAGGATCTGGTGTTCTCCAACCTGCGGTCGATGCTGAAGGCGCGGCTGATTGCGCGGCGTCCCATGAACTACGTGGATGCTACCAACCTAACTCCCCACGACCGCCATAGCTGGATCAAGCTGGCCAAGGATTACGGCTACGACGTGCAGGGCTTGTTCTTCGATGTCCCGCTGGAAGTTTGCATGGAACGCCACCAGCGCCGCGGGCGCGCGGTGCCGGAAGATATCATGCGCAAGATGGCGGGCAAGTTGAAGCCTCCGACGTTTGAGGAGGGGTTCTCGAAGATCACGGTCGTCCGGGTGAAACAGAAAGCAGCGGCCGGGTAGTGTGGGCGGAGTCAGTCAGCCCCTAAAGGGGCGTCTGATTTCGACGAACTTACGGTATCGCTAAAGCGATACCCTGATACGAAACAAACCCTGATACGAAGCATACTGAATTTCTCACCAGCGGGAGGCGGGGCAAGCTCCGTGTCTGCGGGAAAGCAAATTTCGGCAAGCGACTTGCCGCAGTAAATCCTCAGCCCTTTAAATACGGCAGCAGTTCTCGAAACGCGGGCGCACCTGACGAGCGCAGCAACTCGTAGATCATCATTTCGGTCGAGGACAGAATAGTTCCGGCGGCGCGCATGCGGTCCAGCCCGATTCGCCAGTTTAATTCTGTCCTAGAGCTGATAGCATCGGAAGCCACGTGTACCAGATAGCCCTCCCGCAGCGCACCGAGCGCAGTCTGCATTACGCAGATGTGGGATTCCATACCGCACAGCAGTACGGTCGTCCGCTGGCCCGGCAAGCGCTTCAGCAAGGAGCAGAACACATCGCTGCCGAAACAGGAGAACGTCAGCTTGTCGATAGGCGGAGTGTCGGGCAACATGGACGCAATCTCCGGCACCGTGTTGCCCAAGCCCTTGGCGTATTGAATTGTCACGAGCGCCGGTATCTTCAGGATTCCGGCCAGGCGAATCAGCAACTGCACATTTCGCACCAGCCGTTCTTTTTCCCAGATTGGAGGCAGCAATTTCTCCTGCATGTCGACAACGATGAGAGCGCACTGTTCGGCCTCCAGTGGACGGCGCACCATCTCGGCGTAATCGGTGTCGGCTGACATAGTTTCGGAGAAAGTTCCTGGGATAGTTCCTGAAATAGTTCTTGAAATAGTTCCTGAAAATGTTCCGCTGCTGGGCATGGCAACTCCTCGCACCGCTGCCAGAGATTCTAACGCGGATCTGGTTAATCGCGCGTCCAGCCGGGGGGCAAGCCGTTTTGCGGTCTTCGTGAAATGGTTTAGAATCGCGGTAGAGCCCGGTCGTTCAACGGTAGGACTGCAGCCTCTGGAGCTGCGTATCGGGGTTCGAATCCCTGCCGGGCTGCCAATCTTTTCGGCTTTTGACTTCTCTCCGCTAAGACCTGTGGGGAGAGACACTTCTCGATGCAAAGTTAATTCAGATCATCTTAATTCAGAGACGCAGCGGACGGATCGGTCAGCGCGATCAATTTTCCGGGCGGATAGTCTTCTGGCGTGAGCGGAGTCTCGGGTTCGGGGTTGACGATCGTCAATACATCGCCGCTGAGAATTCCCCGGATGAGGAGGCAGTCACCTTCGATGGCGACAACTCTGTATTGCTCGTCGAAAATTGACATGCTTCGCTCCGCTGCAAGGCTTTGATGCGCAATCCGATATCGGCGATGCCTCGCAGTGCGGGGGCGCGGTTCGTGGGACGAACCGGTCTTCTTTGGGCCAGCATTCCAGGGCCAGCATTGGACTAGCATTGCAGCCGAGGATTGCCCGTGCCCCGGGCTATGCGGTTGTAGCGCGGCTCGCGTCGATCGCTTTGGTTGGGTCCCACAGCGAGGGCGGAAAGTTGCGAGTGACGCCCGGTTCGGTCGCCTTGCTTTGCCGATGGCCGCACGTCAGACAGATCGCCCCTACGGTCCGGACATCGGTTTCTTTCGATATTTCGTTCTCGCGCACCGCGATCGAACCCGCTACGACCGGGCCCGCACACTTGTCACAAGAATAGGCAGAGAGGTGCAGGTAGTGTTTTCTCATTTATTTCCTCGGAAGCTTAAGCGGCGGCTTCAGGCAAGACGCCGGCCGCTCACCAGATTAATGACCAGTACAACCAGAGCAACCACCAGCAGCAAGTGAATCAGACCGCCAGCCACGTGGAGGCTGAAACCCAGAAGCCACAGAATCAGAAGCACAACGAAAATTGTCCAAAGCATGTCGATCTCCTTCGCTCATTTTAGGGTCTACAAAAATCATCTATCATGTCGTGCCGGCCGGAGCCAGAGCTTTCCCGCACTCCAGGCAAGACGTCTTGGACCGCGAGGTGATTAAGCCGCAAAACGGACACATCCTTTGCGATGCGTAACCGCGAACCGGTGGCGTAACGGAAGCAAACAGCTTCGAGACGGACGCGGTGATTCTGGCGAGCCGTCTACGAAAACGATCGCGCAACTGACGAAAAGCGCGTTCCATCGGCAATCCACCTTCTTTCCCTGTCCACGGATGGGTTCGATATAAAGCAAGCGGGCGAAGCACTTTTTGAGGAAGGTTTTATTCCCTCATCCAACAAGCTGAAACTTCGCCAACGTAACGATGACACGAAGAGGGCCAGTAAAGCTGAGCAAGATTGCTCACATCGGCATACAAACCGCAGGTCTAGTTCTTAGGTCTTAGGTGTCAGGAAAGGCTTGGACGCCGATCTCTGTTGCTCGGTTTTCCTGAGACCTGACATCTAATGACCTGACACCTACGTTTCCGGCCTCCGCATTGCGGTAATGGGGCAACCGGTTTCGACGGACTGGCCCTGCGCGGGGTGAACTTTGGTGCAAGTTGTGGGGCCTGGCTGCGGTGGAAAACTTGACAATGGCAGCTTACGAGCCTAGGATTGATATTGAGCAAGCAACTTATCTTAACTCTTTCAGGTCCTCTGAGTTAGCCTATCTGAAAACTGTCTCCTTCTGGATTGCTTAGGAGGAGTCTGAGTCATGACACTGCCGGTCCGCTGGGGATTTTTTCGACTCCAAACCCAAGCCGATCAAGGTCGATGTGGCAGCGATAAGACAGTAAGACAGATCGAAGAACCTGGAAGGAACCATGAAAAACATCAAGTTTCTTGTGAAAGTGAACCGTGGCGCCCACGCTCCTCAATACGTGCTGCGGATCGATCGCCTTCCCATTCAGACGACAACCAACCGCAAGCTGGCCCTGGTGATGGGGAGATTTACAGCGGAAGACGCGGTCAAGTCCATGCAGAATTCTCACTGCATCCCAGAGTTGGTATCTGTGCGGGTTAGCGCCTAGCATTTTCGGTTAGTCGGGGTCCTTCTTCTGACCCCACTTCTATTGGCCCGAACTGCACATCGCAGGGCGCTCGGTCCCGGGTGTGCGGTCGCCGTGCGGCCTATCCATATCCACAGCGGTTGGAATCGGAGTCATCGCCTTCAGTTGGTCCAGTTCTGTCTGTATGTTTTTCGAATCGCCTTGACCCTTTTTAGTGTCGATCTTTTTCGTGCCGATTGACGCTGAGGCATCGGAATAGAAATCGAGAATGTTGGCGCGCAGCTCCGGACTCGTACCCTCGAACTTCTTTGCTGACAACTGCTGCAGCAACTTTGCGTAGGTGTCATCGGCGAGCGAGTATTCCGCCGCCTGGGTCACTTTGCCACTATCCAGATCGCAATTCGTCAACTGGAGCGAGTCCGCGCCCACCGCGTGGAGGAAGGTCCGGTATTGATCGACCGTCGCATTGATGCTTTTGAAATACATATCTTCTGTCTGCGGCGTCGGGTTCTTGAAGCCCAATCCCTTGAAGGGACCAATTCTCGGCATGAATCGGAAGAATATTGCGAGGATACGGGCGCCGAAGCCAGGCTTGGTGTAGTCCTTCCCCCACTCTTTTTCGTAATCGGAGCGCGAAAGACGATAGAGAAACTTCTTCTTCGCGAAGTCGGGCTGCTCGTGCATCATGTCTTTCGCATGGGTCTTGAGCGCGACTTGGGTCATCTCTGGAATTAGACGGCTGACGGAGAAGCGATAGGAGCCGATGGCCAGATCCTCATGAGCGATTACCTCTTTCAATTGCATTCCGTACACGACGGGGAAGACTCGCTCGAGGAGTGGCTTGGGCACCTGAAACCCGATGAAATCGTGGTATTGCTGCGAGGCGTAGCGATTTTTCGCCACCTGCACCATGTCGAAACCGAACTCAGTTTTCAAGTGTGCGGTTTTGTCCTCGGCATAGGTGACCGACTTGCCGAACTTCGCTCGCAGCTTGGGATACTCGATGGCCACCGCCTGGTTCACTGCCGGGTGACCGGTGATGTCAGAGGAATAGTGTGCCAGCGCGCCCAGGGCGAAAGCGTACTCGTTCACATCGGCGCTTTCCAGCAACAGCTCGCGAACGAAATCTCCGCTGCGAACGTAATGCGCCAGGTCGCTGAATTCCACGCTGCCAAACGGGTAATAACCCAGGTCCTGGATAACGGCGCCTCCGTAGGCATAGGCATGCGCCTCCTTGATCTGATCGTCCGTCAGGCCGGGATATCGCTTGAGCAACAGCGGGCGGATCTCGTCGGACCAGAGCAGGTCGACGATTTCCTCGTGGGTCAAAACCGAGTAAGCGAGCGAACTGCCGCTGCACATCACGACGACTAGAAGAAGGGTCACTCCACGCATGGCCAGCCCGCGCCAACCGTCGCCCGCAGCGCGGGGCGGCAATGATTTCATGCGACTGGTCGGATTGCGGCTAGTCAGATCGGGGCTTGGCATCGATTTCCTGAACCCTCTAGGCGAATTACAGACAATCTCCAGAACCAGTCTGGCATTGATCCGGTTGCGATTCTGGTCAAGAGTGCACACTGACGGTCCAACCACAGCCTGTATGCTAATGGAGTATGCGAGTGCAGTTGCGAGTTCTTCCACTCATAGTTCTAGTCATTGCCAGTTGGGTATCCTGCGCGCGGCAGCGGGGTGCGGTTTCCCCGGTCCCCGCAGTTCCCATTCCGGTGGAGATGGCTCGCTTCGAACACGTGTTCGTGGTCGTCGAGGAGAACGAGAACTACGACGAGGTGATCGGAAACACAAAGGATCTGCCTTACCTGAACACGCTGGCTGCAAGATACGGCGTGGCCACGAACTACTACGCGAACACTCATCCCTCGATAAACAATTACTTCTACTTGACGGCCGGACGCAGTGGCACACGCTCGCCTTGGGTCGGGGATGTGGCCGACAAGTTCCCCGGGGAAGTGGCGGGAGACAACATCGCCAGCATTCTCTCGGCGAACGGCAAGACCTGGAAAGCATACGCCGAGAGCATCCCCCGGGCCGGTTACCTGGACGGTGACCACTTTCCCTATGTGAAGAGGCACAATCCATTCGCGTATTTTGAGAGCGTCCGCCAGGGCAAAGTTGTCTCGGGGCAAGCTTCACAAGCGGCCAATATTGTCCCTTTTGAAAGTTTTGCCGGTGATTTGCAGCACGATACTCTGCCCGATTACTCGTTCATCGTGCCCAACCTGTACAACGACGGGCACAACGATCCGGTGACACAGCGAAGCGCACCTTGTGGAGACCATCGGGCCTTGCAGGGAATCGATGCCTGGCTGAAGACCAACATGCAGCCGCTGATTGAATCGAAAACCTTCCAACGCGCCGGCCTTCTGGTGATCGTCTTCGATGAGGGATGTGAGGCAGGCCCGAAAGCGGATTGGAGATACGATCCGAATCGACGCGATCTAAAAGGCGGAGGACACATTCCCGCGCTGATCATAAGCTCACGAACTCCCGCCGGCACTACCCGCGATGGCCTTTATCACCACGAGAGTGTTCTGCGCTTGAGCCTGCGAGCGCTGGGAGTCGAGCGTTTTCCCGGCCGTGCAAAGGAAGCTCCTGACATGGACGGCTTTTTCAGCGCCAAGGCAGAATGAGCGCGAGCCCGGGGTGGGCCCGCGCCAAGAGCTATCTGTGTTGACGACCTACCCTTCGGTTCAGATTCGACCGAGAACCAGGAGAATGACGACGACGCAGAGGATAAGGCCCAATCCTCCGGTCGGGGCATAACCCCAGTCTCGACTGTGCGACCACCGTGGCAGCGCACCAAAGAGTGCTAAGACCAAAATCACGATCAAGATAGTTCCAAGCATGTGTTGCTCCTTTTCTCCTGCAGTGAGGCGACGATCAACCTGACTCTCCAGCCACACCAGACGGGTCGCTACAGTGTGAAGCTGAGTGCAATGTTGACGCCGGGATACATCGGGTTGCACAGATAATAGACGCCGTTAATGTCGACCACAAAGACGTCTTGCGTGTAGAGCCAGTTGCTTGGCCACGGGTCAGCGAATCCGAACCAATAGCCACCGTATTGGAAGCGGTGATTGCTGTAGTCGGCCTGGGTTACTCGAAACGTGTGTTCCCGTCCGAAATTGGCCTGGAAACGGGCTTCCGGAATGCGGCCGCCACCGTTACCACCGGCGCGCTGCGCCTGCTGAGCGGACTGCGCCTGTTGTGGATGTTGCTGGGCGTTTTTCTCTGTTGACTTGGTGTTCTTGTTCTCTTGCTTTGCGTTGTTCTCTTCCTGCTTGGTGTTCTTCTCCTGCTGCTGTGCGCTTTTCCGTTCTTGCTTAGTGCTCTTTTCTTCTGGCTGTGTGTTCTTCTCGGCCTGTTTGGTGTTCTTCTCTTGTTGCGCCGCGGGCTTTTCCTCTTGCTTCGCAGACTTCTCCGGTTGCGCTTTCTTCTCTTCTGGCTGGGCAGGCTTGGCTTTCTGTTCTTCCTGTTGCTCGTGCTGCTCCTGCTGGGCATACGCCGGAGCCGTGACTCCGAGGGTTAAAGACAGGACTGCTGTGCTGATAACTCCAACTAGTCTCATGGGTGTTGTCTCCTGGATCGTTTAAGCAGGCTCGTTTAAGTACGCCTGCTTCAGGGCAAACTTCCTGTGTGGTCGCGTTTAGGGGCGGTTGGCCGCGCCGGACACGAGAGGTGCAATTTCTCCTGTCCTGTTGCTGGCCGGAGGAGTTTTGGCGGTTTTCCTTTACGTTATTCTTCAGGTTCCGATGTGGATCCGGGATAGCGAGCTAAAAAGTCCAAAAACATTCAGCAGCCACAGAACCACGGCAATGACCACAACGCCATTCAAAATTGACTTGATGGATCCCTGCATGGGAATGAAGCGATTCACTAGCCACAGGAGGACACCCACCACGATGAGAACTTCCAGCAGTTGAATTAAAGGCATGATCTTTGACCTTCCTTGGTCGGGCTAACGCATCTCATCCGCCTGGAGGTGTTGCCCTGATCTTGATGCGCGAGACTTTTTAGGGTCGAATCGTGTCCCACCGCGAAGTTGTGCGGCGTACACACGGATGAAGAATGCCGATCTCTCCGGATGTGGCCGCTTGGCCTTGGCTTGATGAGATTGGCAGCGACCTAACCATGAGAGCAACGAATCGGCGTTCTCGGCTCCGTCTACGCACCCAGTAAGCACAGGATGACAGTTTGGGAACTGCGCGTCTGAGCAAGATAGCTCATATTCGGACAGTATCGGCAACAGCCGATCGCATCAATACCAAGCGGACGTACCCCTTCGGCACAGCTCAGGTTGCCGTACATTCCACGGATCGCGGCGTCGCGCACCCAAGACGGTCAATATTGACCAGTTGTTCGCCGATATCTGTGCAATAGTGTAAAGAGGAAGTTTTAGAGAGCAGAAGTAGATCAGGGGACGCAGCGGTCGGGCGGCCTATTCTTTGAACGAGACTTTGACTGGGACTATGCAAAAACGTAAATGTTCGGATTGCGGTGGGGAGTTGGTTCTGGCGGTTCGTGCGAGCCAACCCCAGAGTACAAACGACGGGCCAAGCCTGGTGACCAGCGCGTTTACAAGCTGGAGATGCGGGACTTGCGGCTCGGCCTTTACGGCAGCGCAACTTCGCGAAGACAAGCGCGAACGATCAAGAACCGAACACGCGTGAGTGTTTGGCAGGATACTCCGGCGCCAAGACCGCTTCCTAAATAACTCGAATTGAATACGTCCGGCGGCGCCCGTTTTGGGTATCTACGTCTGGATCTGCAATGCGGACGACGTTTTACGGATGATCTCCAAAAGTTGTACCCGGTCAGGCTGGAGCAGTTCGGCGACACGTTCCTTGCTGACTTGCGCGACGATGATTTGACCAATCTCGGTGTGCACCTCCGAAAAGATCCCCACGCTCTTCATTCTTTGGGTTTGGAATTCGTTGTCCTCGGTCGGGGTGACGTAGTGCACCGAGCTGGCATTGTAGCGGTGGATCAGGAACAGTTGGGCGACCGTCATCAGCCGCTTCTTGCGCACCGGCGGGAGGGTGTTCTGGTCGCGAATCGAGAGGATGCTGCGCCCGCGACGATCCTGGATGTAGGCGAAGACCACGTTGGCGAGCTTCTCCCCGCTGGAGTCGTTCAAGACACTCAGCTCCAACAACTCCGAACCGGCGGTGTGCGGACGTAGCCGCACGCGCAGTTTGGCCGCATAGTTGTTTTGTTTGCTCCACTCCGCCAGCCACTCTTCCAGCAGCTTGGTTGGAACCTCGGTCTGCACCAGGTGCTGAAACTGCGTCGAGCCCTTGCCCATTGCCTTGGTCGCCGCAGTGCGTCCCGACGAGGCCATCAAGGCGGCGTCCAGCCGCGGGCCACCGACCAGGGTCTGCGGCGTCCGATACGGCGACTCCAGCAATCTGAACTTGCGCTGCAGGCGAGCTAAGGCCAGCATTCCGTCCTGCTTCAATGCGGTCGCAAACTCCTCGGCCGCCAGGCCGTCGATCTGGTGGCCACCGTAGGTGATGAAGTTGAACACGTAGCCGAGTTTCCCGAGTTCCTCGGGGAAGCGTTTCATCTGCTCGTCGTTCATGCCCGTGGTGTCCCAGCTAAACGAGGGCGAGAGATTGTACGCCAGCATCTTGTCGGGATACTGCGCGTGGATCGCGTGGGCGAACTTCTCCGCATCTTCGAGATCCGCTGTTTTAGTTTCCATCCACAGCAGGTCGGCGAAGGGCGCTACCGCCAGCGATTTGGCGATGGCAAAATCGATTCCGGCCTGGAGGTGATAGAAACCTTCGGGAGTCTTAGGCAGCTCGCAATCCCAGATCACGTGGACGCCCATCGACTTGGCGCGCTCGCGGGCCTCGTAGAAAGAAGCCCGTTTCGCGAACGCCAGCCATTCCTCGACGGTCATGTCGAAACGCTCGCCCTCGGCCGTGCGGAACTCTAACACCTCGGCGACGGCCATCCCGTAGGTTTTCATCCCCGCTTCCGCCTGCCAGGTTTCCACATAACGCGTGTCGATCTTGTCGAGGGCGGCGTCGAGCTCGGTTGCCGGCATATCCCGGAGAGCCGATGCGCGCTCGGCGATCAGGGACATGAGCCCGACCCGCTCCAGCCAGGCGAAGGCCGCCAGGTACTCGGCCTCGGACAGGGCAAAAAGCAAGTGTCCGCGGACCTCTTCGACCCCCAGTTCGTACAGCTTCCGCAAGATGGCCAGATAACCGGCCTTGTAGCTGGGGAGATCGAGGTTGGTGGCGCCGAGGATGAAAGGTTGGTCGCGCTCGTCGCTCCGACTCTCGATGAAGGTTGCGGACTCGGCATCGGTTCGGGCGACAATGATGCCCGGAACCCGCATGATGTCGAGTTGCAGGCGGGCAGCATTGAGGCGCTTGATCTGCTCGTCCACCGCCACCAGCACCTTCCCGCCCTGGTGGCCGCACTTCTTCGCTCCCGGCTTCTGATCTTCGATGTGGTAACCCGGTACTCCGACCTCGACCATGCGGCGGATCAGATTGCGGACATGCGCATCTCCACCGTGACCGGTATCAGCGTCGGCGATGATGAAAGGCCGGAAATCGATGACCGGGGTCGCCTGGCGCTGTTCTTCGCTCATGCGCGCGCGGGCGAAGTGTTGGTTCTTGTCGGCGGTGAGCAGGGCCCGCACCAGTCCGGCGGCCTCGTCGGGCACCTGGCTGAGCGGATAGCTGGCCAGGTCGGGACCCGGGTCCTCGGCCAGCGAGCCCTTGGCGGAGGTCGCCCAGCCGCCCAGATAAATGCCTTCCATGCCAATGCGCTTCATCATCACCGCCTGGCCCGGCGAATAGGGACCGAAGGTGGTGATCTGCCGGCGCTGTTCGAAGAGCTCGCGCAGCCGCGCGTAGAACTCCTCCGCCGCCCGTCGCGCTACGGTGTAGTCGCCGGAAAGCGTGCCCTGCTGCTCGGCCACCTGGCGCGGGGAATAGAGACGGACGATCCCCTCGAACCGGGGGCTGGCGAACCACTCCCTGGCGGCCGCGACCTGTTGCTCGAACATCGTCATCGTCCTAGTCATGGCCGTTTCCTGGCTCTCCGAGCTGATCAACATTTTCTGCCTCCAGGGATAATCCTGTCCTTCGCTCCATCCGTGACGATGTTACCCAATGATGTTGCCGCATGCCTCTTCCACCACGGCCGGATTGCCTCTATGTAACCCGCCGTTCCGCCAATCGGCTTCAGGGTTTTAATGGGGGAATTGTTTCTGCTCCGGAATCCCCTTTTTGACTTCAATCGACATCGTGGGGTTCACGGACGCGGGATGCCACGCCACCGAGGGCTGGTGGCTGGTTTGCCGGCTGGTGCAGCGCCGCTCCCAAAGGACCGGCGCGATCCGGTGCTAATCTCCCGACGGCAGCAGTTCGTCGTCCCAGCAGTTGCCTATCAGCGACGGATAGTACAGAGCCGCAGAGGCGGCAATGCCGTGGCTGTATCCTGCCTCCACGGTTGGGTCGTCGATGTTGCTGGTTTGCCGGTTCGAAGTCGAAGTCGTCATATCTTTAATCCCTACTCAAAAATTTGCGTCCTGGTGCAGTAGACCCTGGATTGCTATCCTCAGGCAAACCGCGCTGTCCGTCAGGGACCAGTGGGTCAAAATGACCTAGTGGGTAGGATGTGGGCCTGCAAATGGCGCGGTGAGCGACTATGATGTTGTCTTATGAACCCGACTATTGTGGAGAACAATTCCGTTGAGAGCAAGGCGTTGACCCAGAAGGAGATTGAGGCCGGCGTTCTTACCGCGGAAGCCCGCGCATTCGTGCTGAAACTGGCGGCTCGTTTCGAGCCCCGGCGGCAGGAGCTGCTGGCGCGGCGGCGAACCGTGCAGCAGGGGATCGATCACGGCAAATCTCCGCACTTTCTGTCGGAGACGGCTGAAATCCGCCAACGCGAGTGGAAAGTGGCGCCGATCCCGAAGGATTTGCTCGATCGCCGCGTGGAAATCACCGGGCCGGTCGATCGCAAGATGATCATCAACGCATTGAACTCCGGGGCCAGCGTTTTCATGGCCGATTTCGAGGACTCGAATTCGCCCACCTGGAGCAACAATATTGAAGGCCAGCACAATCTGCGGGACGCGATTCGTGGAACGATAAGTTACGTGAGCCCGGAAGGGAAGCAGTATCAACTGGGGCCCAATCTGGCAACGCTGTTCGTGCGGCCGCGGGGATGGCACCTGGACGAAAAGCACTTTTTGGTGGAGGGGAAGCCGATCTCGGCGTCGTTGTTTGATTTTGGCCTGTTCTTTTTTCACAACGTCGCGGCGCTGCTGAGCAAAGGTACCGGCCCTTATTTTTATCTGCCGAAGATGGAGAGTCACCTGGAAGCGCGGCTGTGGAACGACGTGTTCTGCCTGGCCCAGGACGAACTGGGCATTCCGCGCGGAACGATTCGCGCCACCGTGCTGATCGAAACCATTCTGGCGGCGTTCGAAATGGACGAGATCCTTTACGAATTGCGCGACCATTCGGCGGGGCTGAACTGCGGACGCTGGGACTACATTTTCAGCTTCATCAAGAAGTTTCGAGCGCATCCTGAATTCGTGCTGCCGGATCGGTCGCAGGTCACGATGGAGCGGCATTTCCTGAGCTCCTACGTCGAATTGTTGATTCAAACCTGCCACCGGCGCGGCATCCACGCGATGGGTGGGATGGCGGCGCAGATTCCGATTCGAAACGATGCGGCGGCCAACGAACAGGCGCTGGAAAAAGTGCGGCGCGACAAGCTACGGGAAGTGCAGGCGGGGCATGACGGCACCTGGGTTGCGCATCCAGGACTCGTCCCGGTGGCCAAGGAAATCTTCGACAAGTACATGCCGGAACCGAATCAGATTTCTGCGCAACGAACGAGCCGAGCGGTGGAAGCTAAAGATCTGCTTGACGTCCCCACGGGCGATATTACCGACGAAGGATTGCGTTGGAACATCGACGTGGGATTACAGTACCTGCATTCGTGGCTGCAGGGATCGGGTTGCGTTCCTATTTACAACCTGATGGAAGATGCGGCGACGTGTGAAATCTGCCGCGCCCAGGTGTGGCAATGGATCAAGCACGGTGCCCACCTGAAAGACGGCAGACTGGTGACGGAAGGCATGGTGAAGGAGATCATCCATCACCGGGCAGCGGAGTTGGGCGCCGGGTTGGGCAACGACGAAAAGCTGCGGCAGGCCGCCAAAGTCCTCGAAGACTTGACGACGAGCCCGGAGTTTGCGGAATTTCTAACGCTTGCCAGTTATGATTTATTGGACTAGAACGTCAATTGATGGTGATGCACGAACGCAGAGGTACTCCGGCCCACCTCCCGACTGACCTTGCGCCGATTGATCTTGTGGCGATTGACCTAGACTTCCTCTCGCAGTTACGGGAACATGTTGCTGCGCGCGAAATCGAGCGCGGGATTGCCTGTCTTCGCTCGCACCAGGATCTGATCGCCAAGCTCGATCCCTCCCAGCAAAATGCCGCTCGCCTGCTGGCGCAGATCGCGATCTGGACCGATATCGGATACAACGGGCCACCCCTCAAAGAGCTTCTGCAACGCTTTGAACACCTGGAACCGCAATTGCGGTCGAAGCTCTCGATCGCCGACTACATCTGCCTGCGCATGGCCGAGGGCATGGCGGCGATGGTGGAAGAGGCGATGGAAACGGCGATTAGCCATTTTGACTTTGCCCTGAGTTTGGGGGAAGAGCTGGACGACCGGTTTCTGCTGGCCATTGTCTATTTCTGGAAGGGTCGCTGCCTGCGGAGACGAGGCGAATACGACGAAGCCTTGATCTACACCGTGAAGGGAAAAGATCTGGCGGTTGGGTTAGGGCATCCGCGCATGGCGGCGGTGATGCAGGTGCTCGAGGGCTGGCTTTTTTTTCAGCAGGGCAAATGGAAAGAGGCGGTGCGCATCTCGCAGGCGGCGGAAAGTGCGCTGCGCGAGACCGACGACTATGTGACGCTTGGCAACATTCAATCTTTCTACGGACGCATGGCGCGCCGGGAAGGCCGTTTCGATAAAGCGATTGAGTTTTTCGAGAGCGCTATTCGCTATTACGGCAAGCGGGATCCGCGGCATCTGAACCTGGCGCGATCGCTGGCCAACATGGCGCTCGCCAAGCGCGGAATCGCTCTTCAGTTGCAGAAACGAATCGACCGCGATGCCCAGCGGCGGCGAAAGACCTCGGCCAGCCGCGACGCGAAGCCCATGGCAACAACTGCGGAACAGGATTCGCGCAAGCATGACTATCGCGGCCGCTTGGCCCAGCTTCGCCGAGAAGCGATCGAGCACCTGGAGGCCGCCCGGGACATCTACCGGCAGCGTCCGAACCATCACGGAGCCGGCACCGTTTACCTGAATGCCGCGTACATCCATCTCGATGGTGGAGACTTTCAGCGGGCCGAGGCAGAAGCGGTCTCGGCGTACGAACTCGGCGAAGAGAAGCAGGACTACATTCTGATGGGCCGGGCGCGCATTCTGGAGTGCATGATCGAAAATGCGAAGGTGGAGGAAGAGATCGGTGAGGGCGCCGATCCGGGAAGCCATGCGCGACGGGCGCTCGAGTGCAGTCAAGAGGCGATTGATCTGGCGAAGCATACCCAGCATCATCTGTTGCTCGCGAACGCGCATCTGTGGCAGGGATTGACGCAGTGCAATTCGTTTTTTGACAATCCGGAAGCGGCGCGCGAGTCGTATGACCTGGCGCGGGCTTCCTGCGGGGCGAATCAGCCCGACAACAACATGTGGCAGGATCTGCAGACGTTGGGAGCGAAAATTCTTCGTAAGGGAAGTGTCCATCCAGCGCTGAAGGCATGGTCGCAGGGTGCGGTGGGCGAGAAGACGTTCAGGCAAATCAGTGAAGAGTTTGCGGAGATTGTGATCGCGCGGGTTTGGGAGCGCGAAGGCCGAAAAGTGTCCCGAGTGGCGGCTCGGCTCTCGATTTCTCCCAAGAAAGTGCGTCGCATCCTGGCGCGGGTGGGACGGCGAAAGCCGCGTCCGCGTTAGTTGGGGCCAGTGCGCGATATGTATCTCTTGAATATAGACTAGTAACATAGTAGAGTTAATCGTGTTAAACGGCATCGGGGAGGTTGACCCGACCTGGCGACGCAGAAATCGAAAGAATCGACCGTCAAATCTGAGAATCGAAAATCTATGAAAATCGCAAAAGATGTAACGGAACTGATTGGCCACACGCCGCTGGTGCGGCTGAATCGGGTTACGGAGGGCGCGGTTGCCGAAGTGGTGGCGAAACTGGAAAGCCAAAATCCCCTGGGCAGTGTGAAAGACCGCATCGGCGTGAGCATGATTGCCGATGCCGAGCGTGCCGGCCGGATTCAGCCCGGAAAGACTGTTCTGATCGAGCCGACCAGCGGCAACACCGGGATCGCTCTCGCCTTTGTGGCGGCCGTGAAAGGCTACAAACTCATCCTCACCATGCCAGAGACCATGAGTCTGGAGCGGCGCGTGCTGCTGCTTGCTTTGGGAGCGGAGATCGTTCTTACGCCGGGTCCGCGGGGAATGAAGGGAGCGATTCTGAAAGCCGAGGAATTGCTTGCGAGCAATCCAGACGGGTACATGCTGCAGCAATTTGACAACCCGGCAAATCCGAAGATTCATTTCGAAACCACCGGTCCTGAGATCTGGGACGATACCGACGGGCGCGTCGATTTTCTGATCTCCGGCGTCGGCACCGGCGGGACCATCACCGGCGTCTCCGAATACATAAAGCCGAAGAAGCCGTCGTTCAAGGCCGTGGCAGTGGAGCCGACCGATAGCCCGGTCCTTTCCGGCGGAAAGCCAGCGCCGCACAAGATTCAGGGCATCGGCGCCGGTTTTGTTCCGAGCATTCTGCGCCGGGATTACGTTGACGAGGTCATCACCGTAACCAACGAAGAGTCCATTGACATGGCGCGGCGGCTTCCGCTCGAAGAAGGTCTGCTGGTCGGCATCTCTTCGGGAGCGGCGGTGGTCGCGGCTTTGCAGGTGGCGCGCCGTCCGGAGAATGCCGGGAAATTGATCGTTGTGGTTCTGCCGTCGTTCGGCGAGCGCTACCTGAGTAGTATTCTCTTCGAAGGACTCCGGAACCAGGCGTTGCAGATTCCGACGTCGCAAGTTCCGGCCTGATCTTTGATCTTTAGTCTCGAATCTTGGACCCATGCCGCATCTGTTGTCGCTAATCCGCGAGGACGTTGCCACCGTGCTGGAGCGCGATCCCGCGGCGAAGTCGCGCCTGGAGATTTATCTCTGCTACTCCGGTCTGCATGCGGTGTGGTTCTATCGCATGAATCACTGGTTGTGGAACCACGATTTCTTTCTCCTGGCGCGCTGGTTGTCGCAGGTCGCGCGCTGGCTTACCGGCATCGAGATCCATCCCGGGGCGCAGATCGGCCGTCGTTTGTTCATCGATCATGGTATGGGTGTGGTGATTGGCGAGACTGCTATTGTCGGCGAGGACGTTACGCTCTATCAGGGTGTGACGCTCGGTGGAACCGGCAAGGAACACGGGAAGCGGCACCCGACGCTTCTCGACAACGTGGTGGTCGGCGGCGGGGCGAAGATTCTCGGCAACATCACGGTGGGGAGCAATTGCCGGATTGGCGCCGGGTCGGTCGTGCTGCGCAACGTGCCCGACGATTCCACCGTGGTGGGCGTGCCGGGACACATCATTTTTCGAGAAGGCAAGCGCGTGGTGATCACCGACCCCAAGCAGATCAACGATCCGCTTTCGGAAGCCTTGGCCGCGGTTGCGTCTGAGGTGAACCGGTTAGCGGAACGAGTGCACCAACTGGAGGGCACGGGCGGAAGTGAGCCGCTGTCCGAATCCATGCAGCGGATCATCGAAGACATCGATTACCAGATCTAGCCCGCGCGTTGCCCGACGAAGCGCTGCCGAACAACGTCCATCACTCCCCTTTCGATGCCGACCCAACGTATGATTGACCAGTATGATCGCTTTCCGGTCGAGATCTCCAGCGGATGAAATACGGTTTCGTAATCGATAACCGCAAGTGCATTGGTTGTCACGCCTGCACGGTGGCGTGCAAAACCGAGAACCAGGTGCCGGTGGGCGTGAACCGGACCTGGGTCAAGTACGTCGAGAAAGGCGTTTTCCCCAACACGCGCCGCGTATTTCAGGTCACGCGCTGCAACCATTGCGAGAAGCCTCCCTGCGTCACCATCTGTCCCGTGACCGCGATGTACCAGCGCAAGGACGGGATCGTCGATTTCAATTCCGACCGCTGCATTGGCTGCAAGGCCTGCATGCAGGCCTGTCCGTACGATTCGATTTACATGGATCCGGATGATGGCACTGCTACCAAGTGCCATTTCTGCGCGCATCGCACCGAAGTCGGACTGGAACCCGCCTGCGTGATCGTATGTCCGGAGCACGCCATCATTGCCGGAGATCTGAGCGATCCTGCAAGCGAAGCGGCGCAACTGATGGCGCGGGAACCGGTGCGCGTGCGCAAGCCCGAGCAGGGAACTCAGCCCAAGCTCTACTACATCGATGCCGATGAGAGCGCGATCGTTCCCACGGCGGCGCGCCACGAGTCGATTTACATGTGGTCGCAGCGCAATGCGGCTGTGTTTGGTGGCGGCGCTGCTTATACGCTCGATAGTCCTTTGCTGCAACAGGATGCTCTGGCGGCTTATGACGTTTCCCACGCGCGTCCGTGGGGATGGCAAGTTCCGGCTTATTGTTGGACTAAGTCGATCGGTGCGGGCGCGCTTGCGGTGCCGGCGATCGCGATGGCGCTTGGAAGATTGTCGGGCAACCGAGTCCGCGACATTGCGCTGGCGACCGTTGCACTCTTTTTTACTGCGCTCACCACGGTGCTGCTGGTTTGGGATCTCGATCACAAAGAACGATTCCTGCGGGTAGTGTTTACGCCGCAAAGTAAATCGTGGCTGGCGCGGGGCGCGTTCATTCTGATCGCATACAGCGGGTTGTGCAGCGTGTTCTGGCTGGCGGCGGTGGCGGGATTTTCCGTTGTTACTTCGATCTTATTGTGGCCCGCGGTGCTGGTGGGACTTTGCGCAGCGGCCTACACCGCCTTTCTCTTCGGACAATGCGAAGGTCGCGACCTGTGGCAAACGCCGCTCCTGCCGGCACATTTGATTGTTCAAGCATTGCTTTGTGGATCGGCGGTGCTGGTGCTGCTTCCGGACGCGCTCGGTGGGTCGGCGCGAGCCATATCGGTTGCGGTTCCCACATTGATCATTAGTTTGGTTTTGCACTTGCTCATGCTGCTCGGCGAGGTTGCGATGCCGCACACTACTGACAACGCCCGCTATGGGGCTCGGCTGATGACACACGGACCGTTCGCGGGCGCGTTCTGGGGCGGCGCGGTTGCGATGGGCGGAGTTGTGCCGCTGCTGCTTCTGTTGCTTGGTTTTCAACTGTTCGGCGCGCCCAGCCGCATCGCGGCCGGAGTGGCCAGCGTGCTGGCTTTGGCTGGACTTCTGATTTTTGAGTGGTGCTTCGTGATGGCCGGCCAGAGCGTGCCGAACAGCTAAGGTTATGCGTAGGGACAGCCGAGGGCGGCTGTCCCTACGTGGGATTGGAAGACATATGGAGATTCAGCAATGACCGAGTTCAAGCGCGACGGCAGCCACCTTTCATATTGTCCGCCGGTCGAGAAGTGGGACGATTGGGTCGAGTACGATGCCGAAGCCTGGCCTCGCCGCGTCGAAAAGCATTACCAGCTCGTGCCCACCATCTGCTTCAACTGCGAATCGGCGTGCGGACTTCTCGCCTACGTCGATAAGGAAACCGGACAGGTCACGAAGTTTGAAGGCAATCCGAAGCATCCAGCGAGCCGCGGACGCCTTTGCGCGAAGGGGCCGGCCACGATTACTCAGATTCACGATCCCGATCGCATCCTTTATCCGATGAAGCGCTCCGGGCCGCGCGGCGGCGGAAAGTGGACGCGGACTTCGTGGGACGAAGTGCTGGAGACTTTCGGGGCGCGCATCCGCAAAGCGTTTCAGGAAAATCGCGGCGAAGAAGTCATGTACCACGTGGGCCGCCCGGGGCACGACTTCATCATGGATCGCACGCTGCAGGCATGGGGCATCGACGGCCACAACTCGCACACGAATGTGTGCTCGTCCTCGGCGCGGCTTGGTTATCTGCTCTGGCACTATGCCGACCGTCCCTCGCCCGACCACGCGAACGCGCGCTTCATTCTGCTGCTCTCCGCGCACCTTGAGTCGGGGCACTATTTCAATCCTCATGCGCAGCGCATTATCGAAGGAAAAATGGCGGGAGCGAAACTCGCCGTCATGGACCCGCGGCTCTCAAACACCGCGAGCATGGCGGATTACTGGATGCCGAGTTACCCGGGTACCGAAGCGGCCGTGCTGCTGGCGATGGCAATGGTGATTCTTTGCGAGAACCAGTTCGACGCCCCATTCGTGAAGAACTGGACGAACTGGGGAGAACTTGAGGTCGATGGATTCTCCGCGCGGGGCCAAAGTTTCGAAGCTCTGATCGAAGCGCTGAAGCGGCACTACGCGAAATTCACCCCGGAGTTTGCCGAAAAAGAAAGTGGTGTGAAGGCGGCGGTCATCGTCAAGACCGCGCGCGAGATCGCGGCCGCCGGCAGTCGCTTCGCATCGCATCTGTGGCGGGGCAGCGCCTCCGGCAATCTCGGGGGATGGCAACCGGCACGCGCCTTGATGCTGCTTCACGTGCTGACCGGTTCCGTGGGAACTCCCGGCGGACACAATCTGAATGCGTGGAACAAATTCGTGCCGCGTCCGTACAAGAATCCGCCGCCGCAGAAGCGTTGGAACGAACTGCTTTACCCGCTGGAATGGCCGCTGTGCACGCATGAAATGTCGCCCCTGCTTCCTCATTTTCTGAAGGAAGGCCGCGGCCGCATCGAAGCTTATTTCACTCGCGTGTTCAATCCTGTCTGGACCTACCCCGACGGATTTTCCTGGATCGAAATGTTGCGCGACGAAGAGAAAGTTGGCTTGCATGCCGCGCTGACGCCGACGTGGAGCGAGACGGCGTGGTTTGCGGATTATGTTTTGCCCATGGGCTTCAGTTCCGAACGCCACGACCTGATGAGCCAGGAGTCGTACGCCGGAAAGTGGATCGGATTTCGCCAACCCGTGCTGCGTGTGCTACAGGAAAGGGAAGGGAAGAAATTCGATTACACGTATCAGGCGAATCCGGGAGAAGTTTGGGAAGAAGATGAATTCTGGATCAACTTGTCGTGGGCGATCGATCCCGATGGTTCGATGGGCATCCGGCAGTGGTTCGAATCTCCGTATCGTCCCGGACAGAAACTGACGGTCGACGAATACTACGGATGGATTTTTGAAAATTCAGTTCCGGGATTGCCCGAAGCCGCCGCCAAGGAAGGATTGAAGCCGCTGGAATACATGCGCAAGTACGGCGCCTACGAAGTGACCACTGATGTCTACAAGCTGAACGAGAAGCCGGTGGCTCCCGCCGATCTCTCAGGCTCGAAAGTCGAAGCGAATGGCGTGGTCACCAAAGAAGGCAAAGCGGTGGGCGTGATGGTCGATGGGGAGGCGGTCGTGGGCTACAACACGCCGTCGCGGAAACTGGAGTTGTTTTCGAAAACCATGGCGGACTGGAAGTGGCCCGAATTCGCGCTTCCGGAATACTATCGCAGCCACATTCATCGCGCAGCGCAAGCGGCGTCGATGGGCAAGCCTGCGGAAGATTTCGATCCGGATTTCGATAGACGATACGCGCCTCTGGTGGAATGGCCAAAGGATGCCAAGGGCGAGGTATACACTCTGCTGCCGATTTTCCGGTTGCCGCATCTTATTCACACGCGATCGGGGAACTCGAAATTCCTTTACGAGATCGCGCATAAGAATCCGCTGTGGGTGAATCCGGTGGACGCGCAGAAGCTCGGCGACGTTCGCACCGGCGACTTGCTCAAGGTGCACACCGAAATCGGTTTCTTCGTATTGCATGCGTGGGTGACCGAGGGCCTGGCCCCGGGCGTGGTTGCCTGCTCTCACCATATGGGACGCTGGCGCCTTAATAAAGACGATCAGATCGAACGCATGTCGAGCGCGTGGGTCGATCTGAAAGAGGTCGGCAAGGGACAATGGAAGATGCGCCAGATCTCGGGAGTGGAGGCCTACGCCACAACCGATCCCGATACGAAACGAGTCTGGTGGAGCGATGCCGGCGTACATCAGAACCTTACGTTCCCCGTCCATCCCGATCCCATCACCGGCATGCACTGCTGGCACCAGATGGTACGCGTGGAGCGGGCTTCCGCTGACGACCACTATGGCGATATCTTCGTCGATACCAATCTTTCCTTTGCGGTGTATCAGAGGTGGAAGGCGCTTGCTCGTCCCGCTCCGGGGCCTGGCGGTCTTCGCCGTCCGTTGTGGATACCGCGAGTCGTGCGGCCTGAAGAAGCGGCGTTTTATATCCCTATCTCCACGAAGAAAGCCTGAGCCGGCGGCGTGACGTTGTAAAATGACACTATGCCGCTACAACCAGGGAATCCCACATTCAACAAGAAGCGTACCCCGCCTCCGGATGAGACTTTTGAAGAAGCGGCTTATCTGAAGGCGCTGGGGGAAAAGCAGAGAGTCGTGAGCCTGAAGCTGGCTGACGGTGAAGTGGTCCGCGGCTGGATTGAGTATTACGACAAGAACATGGTGCGGGTGACGCGTGAGGATGGGCCGAATCTGTTTATCTTCAAGCATGAGATTGTTTATATCGCGGAAGACAGTAAGAAGAAGTAGCCTGGGTCAGTTCTCAGTTCCCGGTTCTCAGTAACCCAGCGTGCAACCCTGACAACGAAGGTCTAGACATCGCATGACATCCCATCAATCTCTCGACCTGATTTCACCCATGCAGGCTATGGCTCGTGAAGCGGGCAGCCTGCTGATGGACTACTTTCGGCAGCACGTGAAGATTGAATATAAGGGCGACGTAGATCTGGTAACGGTGGCTGATCGAAAGTCGGAGGCGCTGATTCTGGAGCGCATTCGCGGGCAGTTTCCGACTCATGACGTAATGGGGGAAGAAGGAACGCGCATCGAAACCGGCGGTGAGTATAAGTGGTACGTCGATCCGCTCGACGGCACGACAAATTTTGCGCACGGCTATCCGGTATTTTGCGTTTCACTCGCGGTCGAACGCCGGGGACAACGGATCGCGGGAGTGATTTATGATCCGACGCGCGACGAGATGTTCTCCGCCAAACTCGGCAGCGGTGCGCGGCTGAACGACAAAGCGATGCACGTGTCGGCTACTCCGAACTTGGGGGAGTGTCTGATCGCCACCGGCTTCCCGAGCCACAAGCGGCATAAGAACCCGAACATTTATTTCTATCACCAGCTCACGCTGCGCACCCACGGTGTAAGGCGGGCGGGATCAGCTGCTCTGGATCTGTGCAATGTCGCGTCGGGCCGGTTCGACGGCTTCTGGGAATTTAATCTCAATCCGTGGGATACGGCGGCGGGCGTGCTCATTGTGGAAGAAGCGGGCGGCAAGGTCACAGACTTTTGGGGCGACGAATTCCAGATCGCTAGCCGCGAAACCTTGGCATCGAATGGACTGGTGCACGACGCACTCTTGCACGAGTTCCGGGAGATCTTCGCAGGCCGGGGATTGGAAGAATTGCCCAGTCCGGTCACCTACGCGAACGATCGAAAGCGCTGAGTATCGAAGGCTCACGGGCGCGAGGCGACGGACTTCGAGAGAATCACGGCTATCAGGTTCATCGTGGTCGAGACATCGATCCCGTAGCGTTCCCCGCCGCGCACAATCGGACCGCCAATCGCATCCAGCTCAAGCTGCCGCCCGGCGGCCAGGTCTTTCTGCATCGAGCTGCGCATGCCCGGCGGCACACTGTCGAAAACCGCCTGAATCTGCAGCGCGTCAACCTGCGCGCCGCTTGCCTTCGCCACGGCACACGCCTCGGCGAGCGCCAAGCGCAGCTTCTGTTTCCAAAGAGCGTCCGCAGAAAACTCTCCTACGCTCATACCGGATGCAGATGACATTAGCGCCAACGGTGCCAGGAAACACAGCTTGCCCCACAGCAAAGTCTGCTCGTTCTGAATGAACTGGCAGGTAAATCCAAGATCGCTCAACCGTCGAATGATGTCTCCCAATAAGGGCTCGCCGCCGCTGGCAAGGTTGAGGCGAACGAACGGCGAGCGCTGGATGAATCGTCCCGAAGCGAGCTTCTCCGCTTCGACTGCGATTGTTGCCGGGACCACGCGGTCTTTTCCAAATCGAGTTCGCAGCACCGCGATGTGATCCACTCCGTTCAGCAACGGAACCACGCAGCCTGGCGATGCCTTCACAGTTTCCAGCGCGGTTTGCAGTTGATAGGTTTTGGTCGCGATCCAGAGCACGTCCACCGGCTTGGTCAGCGCGGCAACGGCTTTCACCGGCACAGTAAGAGAGCCTGACGGACGCTCCAGCAACAAACTCGCCGGGAAACTCGCCAACGTTCCCGGTCGAACTATGACGGTGATGTCTTCGCCGAGAGATCCCAGCGCCGTCCCGACTAAACCTCCGATGGCCCCCGCTCCCAAAATTGCATGTTTCATGCCGCGCTCCCAGAAAAACTATACGCTACCAGTTTTGGATGCGGTCATTGCCAACTTCGAGCCGCCTTTACGCTGCGCCTCCAAATCTGGCACACTGACCACTAGCCACGGACCACGGATCCCATGGGCAAGATTCACGTCCTTCCCGAGAGAGTTGCCAACCAGATCGCTGCCGGCGAGGTGGTTGAGCGCCCCGCGTCCGTGGTCAAGGAGTTGCTGGAGAATGCGCTGGACGCCGGTTCGACGCGCATCCGCATTCAGGTCGAGGCGGGCGGAAAGAAGCTGATCCAGATCACCGACAACGGCTGCGGCATGGTGCGCGACGATGCCATGCTGGCCTTCGAGCGCCACGCCACGTCCAAAATCAAAGACACCGACGACCTGGTGAGCATTTCGACCCTTGGATTTCGCGGCGAGGCGCTGCCTTCCATCGCTTCGGTAGCCCGATTGCATCTGGAAACCCGCGCGGAAGAGGAGTCGGCTGGGACGGTTCTTGAAATCAACGGCGGCAAGATCATCCGCGTGGAAGAAGCGGGACTGCCGTTGGGGACTTCGATCACCATTCGCGATCTCTTCTTTAATACTCCGGCGCGCAAGAAATTCTTGCGGTCGGAGTCGACCGAGCTTTCCCACATCGCTTCGCTGGTCACACATTACGCGTTGGCGCATCCGGAGAAGCACTTCGAATTGCATTCGGCGACCAATGCGTTGCTGGTGGCGCCGCCCGTGGCCGATCATCGCGAGCGCGTGTACCAGGTGTTTGGACGCGAGACCCTCGACCAGTTGATTCCGCTCGCGGCGGTGCAACCTCTGGAGCGTGTCGGCCTGCCACAGCCTCCACCGTGGAGGCGGGGAGCGGACACTGCTTTTGGCGCGAGCGGGACGGGGCATCCCGCAGGCGGTTCGGATGACGGCGACACGCGGGCGGGGGCGCCCGCGCCACACGATTTCGGCGAAGTGCGGCTGCATGGGTTTGTTTCGAAGCCGGAAATTCAGAAGCTCAATCGCAATTCGATTTATATCTTTGTGAATGGACGCCTGATTCGCGATCGTCTCATCCAACATGCGATCACCGAGGCGTATCGCAACATTCTGCCGCCCACTGTGTTTCCGGTGGTTCTGCTTTTTATTGAGATGCCCACCGCTGAAGTGGATGTGAATGTGCATCCGTCAAAAACCGAAGTGCGTTTCCGGCAGCAGACGGTGATTCACGATTTCGTCCGCGAGTCGGTGCGGGCGGCGCTGATGAAGGCACGGCCGGTGCCGCAGTTCTTGACGGAGATAAACGCGCAGCCATCGGCGAGTGCCGGCCTCTCCAGTCCTGGCCTCAGGGATTCGCGCTTTTCCGATGGCGCGCGCGGCGGCGATGGTTTGCAGCATGCGCCGTGGCGCGACTTGTACGAACCAGCGACAGTGGGCGGGTTCGCGCTGCAGGCGCCGGCCGTTCCCGCGGCGACGGCACGCCTCGAATTTGAAGGCGGAATCGCCGTTGAGGCCAACGCGGCAGTATCGCTGGCACGCGCGCCCGCGGCGATTGCCGATCAAGTGATTGCCGATCGAACGATGGCCGAGCATGCAATTCCCGATCACGGCTGCGCGCCGCCGATTGCACAGGAGCCGCAAGCTGCACCGACTCTCGGGTCGCTGCGCACCCTGCGTCCGTTAGGCCAGATTCAAAATTCCTTCATTCTTGCAGTCAATGAAGACGGACTCTGGATCATCGATCAACATGTGGCGCACGAGCGCGTATTGTTTGAGCGAGTCCTGCGGCAACGCTCGGCGCAGCGAGTGGAGAGCCAGCATTTGCTCATGCCCCTGATCATCGAACTGACTCCGGCGCAGCAAGCGATCTTCAGCGACATTGCCGAAGAACTTGCGCACAATGGTTTTGAGGCAGAACCCTTCGGCGCGCGCAGCGTCGCGGTGAAGATCGCGCCGGCGGGCGTGGACGCGGCGCAGATCGAGCACATGCTCAACGAAATCTTCGAGCAGCTCACGCGCGAAGATCAGGCCATCAATCTGGAAGCGGTCCGGACGCGCATCGCAGCATCGATCGCGTGCCACGCCGCGATCAAAGTCAACATGCCCCTCGAGCAGAACAAAATGGAGTGGCTGCTAGCGGAGCTGGCAAAAACCGAGCATCCTATGACGTGCCCGCACGGCCGGCCGGTGGTGCTGCGTTATTCCATGCAGGATATTCAGAAGGCATTCAAGAGGATCTGAAGGCAGCAATTAGGGTGATCTTGCTAGTTGCTAAATGCTGCTTTCAACTGTGTTCTAATCGAGATCATGACCGACCCGGAACTTCTGCAGGCTCGCGCGCAAAAGTGGCGCCTCGACGGCCAGCCCGTGCGCACGCTTGATGACGCGCGTGTTTTCCTCGAGTCGGTGGGATTTTGTCTGATGTATCCGAAGCGGCCAGCGATCTTGCTGCCCACTTTCGTCGGAGCCTGGGTCGGGGCCGATGACAAGCTTCCTATGCGCCAGCATGCTTATAACGATCCGCGAGCGAAGGAAGCGACCGAACTGAATGGTGCGGGCGCTGCGCGATCAGGCAGCCTATGAGGCTCCGCTGATTGACGAGAACAACGCGTTCCTGCTGGCCGCTTCGGTGTTTCCCTATTTTTATTCGCTTGTGGGCGAGCGTAACCCGAAGCAAGCGCCCGCCACCGGACCGCGGTCTCCTTATTCGCCGCTGGCCTGTGACGCTTTCGAAATCATCCGGCGGCGCGGACCGATTTCGAAATCGAAGCTGGGCGAGATGCTGGGCGGGTCGGTTTCGAACGCCGGCCTTGATCGCGCGCTGAGCGAACTGTGGGCCAAACTGCGCATCACGCGGGTCGATTACACGGTGGAGGAAGGCTCGGTGTGGGATGAGTTGTCACGCTGGGCTCCGGATGTAGTGCGCGAAGGCGTGGGCATCTCGGTGCCCGAAGCGCTCTCCGCGCTCGTTTCGAAATATCTGGATTGCGTGATTGCCGTGGAGGAAGGCGAGGTCGAGAACTTCCTCGCAAACTTCGTCCCGCGGACGCGGGTGAAAGAAGCCATCCATGCGTTGCTATCGGCGCGCGAATTGAGCTTCGTCCATATAGGGAGCAAGTCGCTGCTGCAGGTGACTCCGCCGAAGCAGGCGTACGTTCCCAAGCCGCGGCCGCAGCGGGTAAGCTAGCTCTCGCACAGTCCATGTACAATGCTCAGTTCGCCCAATGCTCAGTTCGCCCGATGACCGATCCGTCCCCACGCAAACTCATCATCGCCATAGACGGTCCTGCCGGAGCGGGCAAGAGCACGATCGCATCCCGCCTGGCGCGTAAACTTGGCTACGTGAACCTGGAGAGCGGCGCGATGTACCGCGCGCTCGCACTCAGGGCGATCGAGTGGGACGCGTCATTTGACGATGAGGACGCGCTGCTGAAGATGGCGCAGGATTCGCAAATCACGCTCGATCGGGTTATCGGCGGCAATCGTGTTTTGCTCAACGGCAAAGACATTTCCGCGCGCATCCGCGAGCGCGACGTGACCGAAGGGGCGTCGCGTGTCTCGGTGCATCCCAAGGTGCGGGAGTGGATGGTGGCGCGGCAGCGCGAAATGGGCATCGGAGGCGGCGTGGTGATGGAGGGCCGCGACATTGGGACAAAAGTCTTTCCCGACGCCGATTTAAAGATTTTTCTCGATGCTGATCCCGTGATTCGCGAGCAGCGGCGGCTGGACCAGCAACGCGTGAAGGGTCCATCGGCGCAGACGATGGCGGTGGAACTTCGCGAGCGCGACCGGCGGGATCGCACCCGCGCTGCTTCTCCACTGGTGCCGGCGGAAGATGCCGTGGTGCTGGACTCGACGAATATGAGCGAGGACGAAGTCCTCAACCGAATCGAGCAGTTGGTGGAGGAGCGACTGACGGCGACGCACTAGCAAGCCTCGCTCTGTTCCCGGATGCGCGTCAAACGCATCCAGAACGCCGATTTGCCGGACAAAGTACTAGACGTGCTTCACAAATTTCAAGGACGCGGAATTCATGCAATAACGCAGGCCGGTAGGCTTCGGACCGTCGTCAAAAACATGACCCAGATGTGCCCGGCATTCGGTACAGGAAACTTCATCCCGTGCCATTCCCAGGCTGGTGTCGGTCGAGGTGCGAACATTTTCTTTCGCTATCGGAGCCCAGAAACTGGGCCATCCCGTCCCCGACTCAAACTTCGTATCGGAACTGAATAACGCGTTATCGCAGCAGATGCAGCGGTAGAGGCCCTTTTCATGCAGGTCGTAGTATTGGCCGGTGAACGCTCTTTCCGTGCCCTGGTGGCGCGTGACCTCGAATTGCAGCGGAGTCAGTTGCTTCTTCCACTCGGCATCGGTCTTATGTACCTTGCTGACTTGAACGGGACCGAGATTTTGCCCGGAGTCGCTGAACCGGATGATGGTCACGGACTCCTGGTTATCCGCTGAGGTAGCGTTTGCCATTCCCAGAACCGGGCTTTTGAAACATGCAAGCAGGCTTGCCCCTGTGACTGCCACAACAGAATTGCCGAGAAACTGTCGCCGATTCACCATAGATTTCTCCGACCTTAAACATACAGGATGCGCGTAAAGGTGGAAGGTTACAGGCCTGGCCTGGTGCGTTATGGTGAAGCTCTTGCCCAGTTCCTCTAAAGGCGTTAGCTAGTACGAAGGGAGACCCCCCGGCTTTGCCGGGGAGGCAGCAAAAGTTTGACAGATACAGGAGTCCATCGCAGAAACTCCAGAACGTGAGCCGCCAAGCACACGAAAAGGAGTTTCGCGATGGACGAAATGGAAAGCCTAAGCCATACGAAGTGGGAGTGCAAATACCATGTGGTGTTCATCCCCAAGTGCCGCAGAAAGACGCTATACGGGGAGCTGCGGCAGCACTTGGGCGAGGTATTCCGGAAACTGGCCACGCAGAAGGAAAGTCGAATTGAAGAAGGGCACCTGCTGCCCGATCACGTGCACATGATGATCGCCATTCCGCCGAAGTACGCGGTGTCGCAAGTGATTGGGTTTATCAAGGGGAAGAGTGCGATTCACCTGGCCCGGGTGTACGGGGAGCGGAAGAGGAACTTCGTCGGACAACATTTTTGGGCTCGGGGGTACTACGTGTCCACGGTGGGGCGAGATGAGACCGTGATTCGGGACTACATCCGGAACCAGGAGCAAGAGGACAAACGATTGGACCAAATCAACCTGTGGCGCTAACGGCCACCGTTTCCGGTGGCCCCAGAAATTCGGGGCCGCGTCAGCGACCCCGCCTAGCCGCTTCGAGCGGCTCACAGACTAAAGCCCCCGGCTCTGCCGGGGGATACTTACTGTTTGACGGGTACCCCCTCCCCCCTCCCCCCCTCCGGTGATTAGAATCATCGGGTTAGGAAGAAATTCCCGCCAGATCTTTGGATTTAAAGGAGTTTCGGGTAAGGTCTTCCAGAACCAACGACTTAGCGACGATTTTGCTTCGCTGGTTGTCAAGGACGCTCCCAAAACGGGTTTGGGGCGGCTTCACTGGCCGTCTTGAGAGATCGGCGCACGTCTGGCTGCGCCGATCAGATCGTCATTATCGCGCAGAGCGGGTTGGACGTCTGTGATGTCGCACACAGCTATTTTGTGATGAAAAAAGGTCAGAGGTCAGATTGCAGGATTCGGAATGCCGGAGGCATCCGCGAAACCGAACGAAGATGCCGTGATCGTCATCACGGCTGCAACAAGGTGGTTACAAGCACACTGCCAACAGACAGAGCCCGGAGGGCGAGCTAGCTGAGCCCAGCGCTTCCAGCGCTGGGGAGGCAGCCAAATAAGAGATCAAGTCCCGGAGGGATGACCCATATCGCACACATACGCCAGCAATCGCGTGCACGTAGTCTTTTCGACGAAAGACAGGAAGAAGAATCTTGCCGATGATCTTCAACCAAAACTCTGGGGTACATGAAGGGCATTGCGAAAAATCATGGATTCGAAGCGGTCAAGATCGGCGGCGCATCCGATCACGTTCACGCTCTCCTCGTCGTGCCCCCTGCGATGCCGCTTGCGAAGGCGGTTCAGTCGATCAAAGGTTGTTCGTCGAAATGGCTCAATGACACGGGAGTGGCGGGAACGAATTTCGCCTGGCAGGAGGGTTACGGCGCCTTCAGCGTGAGCGCATCGCAGACGGATGGCGTCGTCGCATACATCGAGAATCAGGCCGCGCATCATGCCACGCGGAATTATGAGGAAGAGTTTGTTGAGTTGTTGCGGAGATACGGCATTTCTTACGATCCGGCGCACGTGTTGGGTTAGGCCGGGGCCGTCCCTCCGGGACTGGATCTGATTTTGGACGCCTACCCAGCGCCGAGGCGCTGGGCTGAGGTGGCTCGTCCCTTCGGGACTCTGGTCGGGGCAGCGCGGTGTGTGGCTTCGGCGGAGTGAACCCACACATTCGCAAGGAGCGCGAACGTGCGGGGCGGGTCTTAGGCGGCCAAGGCCTTGTCTTTGATCCACTGTTTCCTGTCCGTGTCGAACGTCCATGGCAAGCCGTCTATGGCTAACGCGTGCCAGAGGCCCGAACTGGTTTTCCGAACGCTGGTTTGAACCACGTTGCCGTTGGGTTCCTTGAAGGAATACTGCTCGATTTTCCTCCTGAATGCCGTCTCTAATGTACGCGGAATAAGATTGTTTTCCCGAAATTCGGACTGCGTAAATAGAAGGAAGATTTCAGGTGGCTGATGGTGATCCGATGGATCTATCTGGAGTTGGACCGTGAACCGGATGAACTCCGCGTTCTCCACCGGCTCAGATTGCACCACACCAGGGATTTCCGATAAAACTCGATCGAGCGTTGCATTCTTAGCGTCCACAAAGCCTCCGCTCCTCGTATTATCTCGCCTTTGTCAAACGATCCCAGTAGTCTGGAGTTTGGAGCCACCGGAGTTGCGGTGCGAACGCGGCGCACACGATTCACCGCGCGACTGCCCATGGGTCGGTTTCGCCGCGCCTACCTTTTCACGACAATCCCAATGCCCAACTCCCGCAACTGCCCCTCTGCCACCGGCGTCGGCGCTTCCATCATCAGATCCTTGGCGGCGGCGGTTTTGGGGAAGGGAATTACTTCGCGCAAACTATCCGCTCCGGCGAGAATCATCACGATGCGATCGAGGCCGAGCGCGATCCCACCGTGCGGGGGCGTTCCGTACTCTAGCGCTTCCAGGAAGAAGCCGAAGCGGGAGCGTGCTTCTTCTTCGGTCATGCCGAGCGCGTGGAAGATTCTGCTCTGCACGTCCTGGCGGTGAATACGAATCGAGCCTGATCCCAATTCCGTTCCGTTCAGCACGACGTCATAGGCGAGAGCGCGCACCATGGCTGGATCGCTTTCCAGTTTGTCCATGTCTTCGGTCGTGCGGCGAGGTGAACGGGTGATGCGCGGCCATCCAGCGTTTGTCCCCTTCGTCGTACTCGAACATGGGGAAGTTCGTCACCCACAGAAAACGGTAATCGCCTTTCTGGAAAAGCTTGTGCCGGTCGGAATATTTCTGCGCCAGCGCTACCCGCAGCAGTCCCGCCGAGGCATAGATCGCCATTTCCGCCGGCGTAACTTTGCGCTTGCCTGCCGGATGGTCGTCTCGAACAGACTGCGCCGAGCCCACTACCAGCACCAGCAGATCGTCCGCTGTCGCGCCGGCCTTCGCGCGGATTTTTGCTCCCGCCTCGGGATGTTTGTTCTCGATGCGCTTGAAGTCTTCGAACACGCGCGCTCCGCCCTTGGAGACGAACAGCGGCTTGATGTCGTCGCGCTCCTTGCGCGAAAGCTCGCCCACGTGCGGAATGCGGATGGCAATCACCGGCAGATCTTTATTTATGGCTAACCCTTGAAGCTCATCCGGCGCAAAACAATCGCCCACATCGGTGAAGGCGGGCACGCGCAGGTCGGGCTTGTCGATGCCGTACTGGCGAATGGCATCGTCGAAGTCCATGCGCGGGAAAGGCGTCTTGATCTCGTGTCCCGCGGCTTTGAACGCAGCCGTCAAAAAGCTCTCGACTACTTCCCAAACCCGCTCCGGCTGCGGATATGACATCTCGAGATCGATCTGGGTAAACTCCGGCTGGCGGTCGGCGCGCAGGTCTTCATCGCGGAAGCAGCGCACGATCTGGAAGTATTTGTCGAAGCCCGAGATCATCAATATCTGCTTGAACAGTTGCGGCGATTGCGGCAGCGCATAAAACGAACCCGGCTGCACGCGGCTGGGGACGAGATAATCGCGCGCGCCCTCGGGCGTAGAGCGCGTCATAAACGGCGTTTCGATTTCAAAGAAGCCTTGCGAAGCGAGGTTGTCGCGGATGGCCAGCGCCACTTTGTGCCGCAGCTCGATGTTGAACTGCATGGCGTCGCGGCGCAAATCGATGTAGCGGTATTTCAAGCGCATCTCTTCGTTCGCCAGCACCGTGTCCGAGGGCAGAAAGGGCAGCGGCTTCGACACGTTCAGAATGCGCAGCTCTTCGACCACCAGTTCGACTTCGCCAGTTGGGATATTGGGATTGATAGTGTCGGCATCGCGGCGCTTGACCTTTCCGATGGCCGCGATCACAAACTCGTTGCGCAGCGCTTCCGCCTTCTCGTGCATATCGGCGCTCAATTCGTGGCTGAACACGACTTGGGTCACGCCGGTGCGATCGCGCAGATCGACGAAGATGATCTGGCCCAGGTCGCGCCGCCGGTTGACCCATCCCATGAGCACAACTTTCTTGCCAGCATCGGAGAGCCGAAGCTCTCCGCACATATGAGTCCGTCTGAGGTCGCCTAAAAAATCGAGCACGTTTTCGCCTTGTCTTGCCGGAATGATCCAGCTGAAATTACGGGTGTGAGCTGAACCGATGATTATAAATGGGAAAGCTTGACTGGCAGGGGCGCAGCGATGCTTCAGGGGGGGAATGGGTTGCTTGGTGCCCGGTTTCAATTCGCAAAAAAATTAGTCTCCGAGGCGGATTCGAACATATACTGGCCAACGGCAAGTTGTACAAATCTGTCCGCAGGAGAAGAGAACAACATGAAGAAACTGATGGCGCTCTGTTTCGCACTGGCCATTCTGACCTATGGAGTGGCTGTGGCTCAGGACACGATGAGCCATGACACGATGAAGGCTGATTCGTCCAAAGCGGTTGACGTCAAAGGCAAAATCAGCGATGATGGCAAGACTTTTGTGAGTGATAAAGACAGCAAGAGCTGGACCATCGTGAACCCAGAAGCGGTCAAGGGACACGAGGGGCACCATGTGATTCTGAACGCACACGTGTATGCGGACAAGAACCAAGTTCATGTGATGTCACTGAAGATGGCGAAGTGACAAGCCCGTAGCCGGTATTTGTGTTGGCCGATTCATGACTGGGGACGTGCAAAACGCCGTCCCCGTTCTCAGCCAAACTCATGACGCCCGGCCACTCGACTTCAGCCTACTTGTTCTTCGTGCATTTCCCGTCCATGACCGGGGTCCAGTTGGCGCCATCGGATGACATCTCAAACTTGAACGTGTAGGAATCGGGCGACAGAATCTTCTCGCTGAAGCGGCCCTTCCCAGGCGGCTGCTTCATGTCGCCGATCCAGGTCCAGGCATCGCCATCCACCGTTCCCTTGGAAACAACGGCTTCGCCCCAGCTATTGAACTCATTGTAGGTGTACTTTTTTTCGTCGGTATCGTAGCCCAGAAAGGAGAGCCCGCTACCATTACCCATGGCACCGCTGAACTGGGAATGCATGACGACAAAGAAGCCGCCATCCATCCATTTGGAGTCGTCGGACGATGTCATCTTGCCGCCGGGCCCCATAGGTCCTGGCTTAAGGTCAGAGTCGCAGGTCCAGTTGCCGGTGAAATAGTCGAGCTTCTTATGCTCGGGGCCGGGCTTGGGCATGGTCATTTGCGCCGAGGCCAGGGCGGTGAGCAGCAGGGCGGCTATGAAAAGGGTCAGCGTGCATTTTGACGTACGCGTCATAGAAACGTCTCCTGAAATTGAATTGTCGCTTAGAACCGGAGGGGATCTATACCTCGGCTGCTGATAGTAGACATCCGGAGGGCGCAAGTCAACGCTTGGACATGACAACATAGCCACGCAGGACAAACCGATAGCGCTGGGGCACTTGTTCAGGATGGGGACGATCTGGTAGCGGGCGCCGGCTGCGCGAGCTGACTTCGCTGGGCTGGCTGCGCGGACTAGTCGGAAGTGCAACCAAGAAATTCTTCGTATCCCTCGAAGATCTCCGCCACCAGATCTCGGACCCGTGGTTTCTGGCCAATCGTTTTCGGCCTGGGCTTCGGGTTATGCTTCGGCTCACAGAGCTCCAGGGTTTTCTTCTTGGAAACAGGCTACACTTGTGGGGCGACGCATGGACTGGCTGCCATAAGACTTCTCCCTTCAATCCGCTATCCGCTATATGAGTTCGAGGTTTGGGTTTTCCGGCGACTCGGAGAGCGATGACGAGTGCAGGGCTCAGGTCGGGGAAACCCGATGCTTCCGAGTTGCCTTGATTTAGTCTGGTTAGACCTTATGACAGAGAAGGGCTCGGAACGTCAGGCTAAAGCTACCTACTTTTGGTAGTGCCCTGCAATGACAGACATCACCGTGCGGTGTGATAGGAGGGCAGAATTGGGCTCGGCAAAGAAAACCCCGTCCAAGCTCGGAGCTTGGACGGGGCAGCCATCGAGAATTCGCGCGATTACGATTGGCTGGGGATGCGATCCCGCGAGCTATTTGTAGGTTCCGGTTGAGCTCGATAGATAATCGCGATGCGGTGTGAAGTCCACCATCGAGCCGATGGCCGGCCCGCCCAGGGGGTTCGACTTATGCAGATCCCGCACCGCGGCGTTGAATTTGTCCAGGCCGTCAGCGTTGGTTGCGATGAAGATGACCCAGAAGGATCCGGGGTCGTCGGTGTGGATGGCTTCGGTGTCGATTTCATACTCGATAATCGCGCCGTCGGCCAGCATCTTTTCCAGCATCGGCACGAACAGGTGTTTACTGAGCGTCTCCACGGCGTCATTCGGCGCATCGGGCTTCAGTTTGTACTGCGCCGCGCGGGTGTAGGCGCCCTTGAACGAGCCTGAATGCCAGCCGTAATACCGGCTGACCATAATGTTGTCCCAGTGCTTGGTGGTGCTGGCGAGCACGGATGTGGTTGTCGAGCCATTCTTATAGAACTTGTCCAGCACGTTCAATATCCCGGCCATGGACATCGCCGACCACCAGCCGTCGTGCGTGGCCCCGTCCGGCTGATGCACCAGGTTTATGTCGTTGCCGTAGCCGATAATCGTTCCATCGGCCATCGCCTTTTGGAGAACGCTCTGGTCGGCGGCGTCGGCCTTTTCCATGTCGGCCCAGTGGGCGCGGGGAATGTTCCAGAAGCCGGCATAGCTGTACATCGGCGGTTTTTCCTTAGGTTCGTCCTGCGCGGACGCGGGTGCGGTCCAGGCGGCCATCATCGCGAGGGTGCACACGACTACAAAAATCCCACACAAATTCCTCTTCATTCTTGTAATTCCTCCTGAGTTTTTCTGGGTTATGTTTCGCTCGGAACCTTACGCCTGCAGGCAGCAAGTGTCAATGAAGGTTAATGCAGATCGGTTGCGCTCCAGAGGTCGGGCGTGAAAGCGCCCGCGTCCCCTAATCCTGATCCAGATATTCGCCGGGAACATCATCCTCCGGCACCTCGTGCGTGCGCACTTCCTGCTCGTCGGCCCTGTCGGCGGCCTCGACGCCCGACACCACGCCGCCTTCGAACGCGTTCCCTTCTTCGATCAACTCGTCCACACTCTCCGAATCGGCACCTGCGGCGTTGGACAACCCCTGCAAACTTCCCGATTGCCCCGCCGACCTTGCTTTCACTTCTTCGGTTCCAAATGACTCGAGGGTTGCGTTTTGGCCCTTTCCCTGAACCCGTTTCCTGGAAGCGCCCGCGGTCTTCGCGCCGGTTCTCTTCGTGGTGCTAGCCTTAGTTTTCACGGCCATCTTCTGTGTCGCGGGCTTCTTCGTCGATTTTTTCTTAGGGGTTGCTTTCTTAGCCAGCTTCCTTCTTAGGGTCCCCTGCGGTGGCTTCTTCGCAGCAGTTTTCTTCACCTTTGTTTGCTTCTTCCTGGTTTTCTTGGTGGCCATAGGCGAAGTTTACCACCGGCGGATGGGTGCTCACTAGCGCTCGGTCAGGCTTTGCGTGCTACTTCCGCAAAATTCGTTGCGCCATCTCGCCGCGCGGAACTGTCACTTGTTCGCCGGACGCTAGATGCTTGAGGGCGAAGGCATCAGCTTTCACTTCGTTCTCGCCGACGATGAGGATGTATCGCGCTCCCATCTTGTCGGCGGCCTCGAAAGATTTCTTCAAACGAAACGATTCGTCGCCGAGATCGACCACCAGATCGTGCCGGCGCAGTTCGCGCGCTACGCGGGCAGCTTCACGATTCATTCCGGCGCCCAGCGGAGCAATGTACACATCGGGCTTGCGCACGACCGAATCCGCCGACGCGGTTAGAGAAAGCACCAGGCGGTCTTCTCCGATCGCAAAACCAATCCCCGGAGCGGGCGGGCCGCCGAGGGCTTCCGATAAACCGTCGTATCGTCCGCCGCCAAGAATCGCATTCTGCGCGCCGAGCGACCCATGGGTAAATTCAAACGCGGTGCGGGTGTAATAATCCAGACCGCGCACCAGGCGGGGGCTCTCGACGTAGGGGATCTGGACGGCGTTCAGGATTTGTTTTACTTCTTCGTAGTGGGTGCGGCAGGCTTCGTCCAGAAATTGGCTGATGGTGGGGAGAGTGTCGATGATGGGCTGATCTTCGGGAACCTTGCAGTCGAAGACGCGCAGCGGATTGGTTACGGCGCGGCGCTGGCAGTCGACGCACATTTTTTCTACTACGGGTGCAAGCGCCTGGCGGAGAGCATCGTTGAATTTTGCGCGGTCGGCGGGGCAGCCTACGGAGTTCAATTCGAGCGTCCAGTTGGTGATGCCTACGCGGTCGAGTAGCGTGGCCAGGAGTTCGAGAATCTCTGCGTCTCTCGCGGGAGACTGGCTGCCGGAGGCGGGGAGACCGATGACTTCCGCTCCGATTTGATAGAACTGGCGGTAGCGGCCTTTTTGCGGACGCTCGCGACGGAATTGCGGTCCGATGTAGAAGAGCTTGTTGAGGCCGCGGTCCCAGAGCTTGTGCTCGATGTAGGCGCGGACCACGCCGGCTGTGTTCTCGGGGCGGAGAGTCAGGGACTGGCCTTTATCGCTTTCGGCGCGGCCGCGATCTTCCCAGGTAAACATTTCTTTGGCGACAATATCCGTCTCTTCGCCTACACCGCGGGCGAACAGTTCGGTGGACTCGAAGATCGGGGTGCGGATTTCGTGGAAGTTGTAGGCGCGGAAGACGTCGCGGACGGCGGCTTCGGCGAAGTTCCAGAGCTCCGTATCGGGCGGGAGAAGGTCGCGGGTTCCTCGGGGGGATTTGATCATTTGGTCGTTCGCGATTCGCCTACGCCTCGGCATGAAGCTTGTCATCCGCGCGCGGGTTCTCAGCTTTCAGTTGAACCTCGTAGCATCTTCGATCCACAGCGGTGCGTTATTAGTGTAACGTCGAATTTGCCTTTTGCGGACTTGCCATGCGTCGCGTACAGTTTATCGAACTCCATGATCAACCGTGGTTCCCGTCATCTCTTCGAGATTACGTTACGGATGCGCTGCAGTTTGGGTTCAATCTCTTCAAGGTCTACGCGCCTATCGCTCCAGTGCTGCAACGCGTGGCGGACTCTACGGGAAGCCGATCGATTGTCGATATGTGTTCGGGCGGCGGCGGACCGTGGTTAGACCTTTGTCGAAGGCTCCACGGAAACCCACCGGCCCTTCACATTTGGCTCACCGATAAATACCCGAATCTCGGGGCGTTCCAAAATGTCAGAGCGGCCTCTGCGGATGGCATTCATTTCTACCCGGGCTCGGTGGACGCGATGGCAGTTCCTCTGGAGTTGAGGGGGTTTCGAACGATGTTCACGTCGTTCCATCACTTTCCGCCGGAAGAGGCTCGCGCCATACTCCAGAATGCGGTCGATGCCGGCGAAGGGATCGGCATATTTGAAATACCGAAGCGCGCTCCGTCAACCATCGGCCTTACGTTTCCTTTCGTTCTCATGCTGTTCGTTTGCACTCCGTGGATCCGTCCGTTTCGCTGGTCACGATTGCTCTGGACGTATTTGGTTCCGATCGTTCCGCTGGTATTGCTGTTCGATGGAGTGGTGTCTTGCCTGCGGACGTATCGACCGCAGGAACTGCGCGAGATGGTCGAAAAACTGACGGCGAGCTACTACGTGTGGGAGATCGGCGAGCTTTCGGGCGGAATGGTGCCGATTACTTATCTGATTGGTTATCCGCGGGCATCGTCCGGAGAATTGATTAAATAAGTCCGACGCCGTTTGGGGAGTATGACCTGTTTACGTCTGGGGCTAACAGGCTGCCAACAAAGCTAGTTCGAAGCCAGTACATCGTCGTTGTAATTCACGAGGGCGCGTTTGGGCACATCTTTCAATCCCTTCATCGGAACCTTCTGCTCCACTGAAGTATTTCCGACCAGGCGCGCGCGCCCCAGGTTTACGGTGCGGCCATCGATTAGCTCCAGGTAGACGGGCACGATCATGCGGAACTTATCGTCCACGCCCGATTGCGTGACCTTGAAGCCAAAGACAACGTCGCCGTTTGCGTCCTTTTCGAAGGTGTAGGCGAACTTATACGCGGGCAGCGCGGTACCGTAGACATATTCGTTGAAGAACCAGTCCAGGCGATGATTGCCTTCGAGATCCATCTCGGCAGTCATGTGTTTTTCCATCATTGCCTTGAAATCTTCGGTGGTCGCCGATTTGCCGGAATACGTCTGCACGAAGTCTTGCATGGCAGCTTTGAAATTCTGGTCACCGGTTTTGCGGTCCCACATCATCATGCGGATCATGTGCAGGATGTAGGCACCTTTGGGATAGATGAGGCGGCGAGTCGTGCTAAATCCCGTGCGCGAGTTACTGGCCCGGTATCCCATAGTTAGGGGGCCGGCGTCAATGGCTCGAAAACCTTGGGCATCTCGTTCCAGCAACAACTCGCGCTCGTCGTTCCAGAACTCGATAAATTTCTTTGGATTCTTCTCGATCATGCTGACATAGAGGGACGCGGACAACTCGGCGAAACCTTCGCTCATCCACTGGTCGCGGCCGGAGGCGAAACCGACCGTGTGTCCCCACCATTGATGCGCGACTTCGTGGGCTGTAACCACCTTCCAATATCCGCGATCGGCGTGGTCGAGGCCTAACTGATGGCGCACGGTTGTGTCAAAGTAGTAGCAGAGCGGAATCCACACCAGTTCCGGCCAGGACTGGCCGTAGTTGCACGCTGTCTGCTGCGTGAGTTGCATGTGCTTGAACAGCGAAGGGCCGAAATAATCGGTGTACAGTTCTACCGCCATTTCGCCCTCCGCCAGCGCTTTTTTATTGAGCGAAGTCGTGCTCATCGTGCCCATCGCTCCCCCTCCCGTACGCTTCAGTACTTCCACCCAATCCGGAGAGTCCTCATCGGCAAAAGACTGGATGAAGTATTCGGGTTTGGTAAGCTTGACTTCGTCTTCCTTGAAGCGTCCAAAGCTGAAACCCGCCACGGTCTGGGGAGTTTCGCTTTTCCAGACGGTTACATTCTGGCCGCCCTCGTTGCTCTCGGAGACGAGTGCGCCGGTGGCGGCCATCTTCATTCCTTTGGGAATACGAAGGGTCATGTCATAGAGCGTATATTCTCCAAAACTCGCGCCGGGATCGTTCGGATACCAGTTCGTGCGGGCGACCGGATAGTAGTTGCCGCCGCCCTCATTGCTCACGGCCTCTTTGCCGGCATAACTCGTCGTGAGTGTTAGTTTTTCTCCTGCGCTGAGAACTTTGGGCAAAATAACCGCGAAGCTGCCGTCTTCGTTCTTGTCCTCCTGAATGAAGGGAAGAGGCTGTCCGTTCAAGGTTACACTCTGCACCCGTAAAGGCCGGAACAGGTCGAGGGGCACAACCCGCACGCCGTTGCGGCGCGCCACAAAATCGGTTGTAGCATTTCCGAAGAGAGAGCCGTTCTTTTCGAAGGTTACATCCAGTTGCTGATGTACGATCCGCATCAGCCGGCCAAGGCTGCCCGGCACGTGTTCCCCGGAAAAATTGAACAACGCCCAGTTGCCCCATTTGTTCTCATCGTAGGTTCGGAAGCTGACTTGGTCGGTTCCGCGGTTCGGTTCAATCTCATAGATTTCTTTGTCGCTGTAGCGCTTGCCGTGGATGAAGGCGACGAACAGTCCTCCCGGTTCGGGGCTCAATACATCCTCGAGGATACGGGCCTCCAGGTTGTTCTTGAACTTGTGGCGTGTCGTATTCTGGCTGTCCTTCAGCAGGTTCGCATCGCAGCCAGCGGAGGCGGGGCGGTTGGCTTTCTTGAAGTCGTCATACGTAGAGTCGGTAAAGCGGAAGACCACCTGAGTAAAGCTCTCGCTGAATTCGTTTTCTTTGGTCAGCAGTTTCAAACTATTGCGCTCGGACTCGAGCGGCGGGTCGAGGACAAAGTGGCCTTCACCTAAAAACACTGCTCCGGTGACCTTGCCCTGCACCGGCGCGACAAAGCACACCGTTCCCGAGTGCAGATGGAAAGTGCCAGCATCGCGTTTCAACTCGAAGTTAGCTACGCTCATCGCCTCACCTGACAGCGTCAGGTTGCGAAGTTGCTGGTAAGTAGGGTAGGAGTTAGGGGCAGCGGCCGGATTATCGGCGGCGTGAATCGGAAGAAGTAGCGCAAACAGGAGGGCCGCGGTAAAGATGATACGAGAAGCCATGGCAACAAGAGCCTCCGGTATGAAGGACCATTTGAAGTATGCACGAGTTTCCCGTTCGGGCAAAGAGAAGATCACAAGATAGCGAGCCTTTGGTTGGTTTGACGACGCTCCTGGACTGGCGAAAACCTAAGCTGGAGAGAACCTCGGCTGGCGAAAATTAGAGGGTCGTTGGGATGTCGTGGGGGATGTCGTGGGGACAATAAGGAGAGGGAGACTATCTGTCTCTATGGCGCTTCGGCATGGGACCGATACGTGCGACACCTTTGTCTTCGCAGGCTGCGGAAAACGGATTGCCGTGTCTCTAGCAGAAGAACCTTCGGTATCGTTAGACCGATATTGATACGAAACCCGAGTTCTTCAGCAGCCTGGGAAGTCGTGCGGGTTCCAAACCCGCGGGAATCACCGGAACCCTACTTCTTGGTAATAGGCGGCGTTCTTTTCCAGAAACTCTTTCTTGTCCTCCGGCAGTTCCTCGGCCACAAAGATCGAATCCGAGGTACACGCCGGAATGCAGGCGCCACAATCGATGCAACCCTCTGGGTCGACATACATCTGGGTCGCGGCCTCAAATTCGGGCTCGTCTTTCTTGGGATGGATGCAGTCGGTCGGGCAGACTTCCACGCAAAGTTCGTCCTTGATGCAGGTGTCGGTGATTACATAAGCCATGATTGCGTCTCCTGAGTGGTTTTTTATGCCGCAGTTTCGTTGGTAGATTAGCCGGTGGCGTCCGCCTTGGCGGTGATCTTTGTCACAGCCTGGTGTGTCCTAATCACGCAGAATGGTGATCGCCATCACAGGCAGAATCGGCCTGGTGCAGTAGAAATATAGTCAAGTTGCAATCCTGAGTAGTAAGAGAATTGCCCGGTCCTCACCCCACGACCCCACACAGCCGCCACCCAAGCGGCGGGCCGGGCAATCTTATCCAGCAAATTCCAACCACATGGCGGTCGAACGGCTATGTCGTTTGCCAGTCTGACTGCGGTTACTTTCGTTTTCGGGCTTGATTACCTGAGTCAAGAATTCTGCTTGTCTCCCGATGGGCGTATGAGGGTCTCTGTGCGCGACCCGCTCCCCCATGAAAATGCTCGCGGTAATTCTGGCGCTGGCAGCGATAACTGGTGATCTTCGCGCTCAGGACTTGCGAGCTCAGGTTTCGCCTAACCCGTTTGCGCTGCATTCTCACTTGACGCGAGGAGATCTGGCCGCTTCACGCTTCTGGTCGCCCTCCACGATTGCGCTGGTCGCGCTGAACGGAGCAGCAAAGGCGGCCGACAGCTTTGTCACGCACGAAAACATCGGCTGCGGGCGGCGTGGAACACGATCCGCTGGCACGTCCATTTGTGCATACAACCGGGGTGCATGTGGTGGCTACTAGCGGCGCTGTTCGCGGCGGAAATCGCGACCGCTTATGTGTTGCACAGAAGACGTCACGGGAATTTCGGGCGGGCACTTCTGGTGGGTGGCGCGGTGATGAACGGGCTTGGGGCGGCTTCCAGCTTCAAAAATCGGGCGAGTCAGTGATGCCGGAAGCGCTTCGAAGCTGCCTCCCTCAGCCCCTAAAGGGGCAGTGAATTGAGCCCGGCGTTCGGCATCGCTAAAGCGATGCCCTGATACGAATCCACGCCAGTCTGCCCCGATTACGAATCCACGCCAGTCTGCCCCGATTACGAATCCACACCAGTCTGCCCTGATATGAATCTATACCAGCCGTGAAGGTATCCTCTCGGTACGCGACTTCTGCCGCTCAGCTCTTCGGCTGCTTGGATCTACCGCTGCTCAGATCTTCTGCTGTTTAGATCGAAGAGCAATCGCTAGGAGCCTTTTCTCTCCCTTAAGTAGGTCTTCTTGTATCCCACGTAATTGTCGGCATAGCGGAGGATGGTTTCCTCGTCTTCTTTGTCGAGGTGGCGGCGGAATTTTCCTGGGGAGCCCATCCAAAGGGAATTCGGCTCGACGATTGTTTTCTCGGGAATCAGAGTGCCGGCGGCGATGATGGAGCCGGACCCGATGACGGCGCCGTTGAGGATGATGACGCCCATGCCGATGAGGCAGCGGGCCTCGATGGTGCAGCCGTGGAGGATGGCGCTGTGGCCTACGGTGACATAGTCGCCAACGTAGACGCCGTATTGTTCCTTCATGCCGTGGAGGACGGAGTTGTCCTGAATGTTGGAGTAGTGGCCGACGCGGATCTGGTGGACGTCGCCGCGGAGGACGGCGTTCATCCAGATGCTGGAGTGCTCGCCGACGATGACGTCACCGATGAGCTGGGCGGAGTCGTCGATGTAGGCGGTATCGGGGAATTGGGGAGTGACGCCTTGGTAGGAGCGGATCATGATTTGAGCGCAGCTTTGGGCTGCGAAGAGAAAACATATCATGGAGCGATTGCCGACGTCAGGCTGCCTTGGGCAGAAGTGACGCCAGCCTGATTTTGTCAATATAGGCTAGAATGCATGCGACATGATGGGGATTTCCGTCATGCGGTGCTGCCATGGCAATTCGTCTTGAACACGCCAACATCTCGGTTCGCGATATCAATGGAATGATCCGTTTCCTGCAGACGGCATTTCCGGAGTTTCGGGTGCGCGGTGAAGGGACGACTCGGGAGGGCGCCCACTGGGTACATGTCGGCACAGACGAGACCTACATCGCCTTAAGCGAATCCCGAGTTGAACCGGGCAGCTTCCGACCCTACAGCGGCGCGCCAGGCGTAAACCATCTCGCCTACGTAGTGGATGACGTGGAGGCGTTGCGCCAACGACTTGCGGCAGCCGGATACAAGGATTCCACACCGCCGAACGCGCATCCCCACCGCAAGCGTCAGTATTTCTATGACCCCGAAGGCAACGACTGGGAGTTTGTTCAGTATTTCTCGAGTGATCCGACTGACCGCAACGATTACAAGCTGCCGGATCGATAACGCTCTGCAATGGAGAATTCGTCGTCGCACCACAAACTGGGCGGTTGTCCAAAAGACTGGCGTGGTGCGGCATCCTCGATGACTTGGAGTGGTTGGCTATGAAAGCGGCAGATTTCCGCAGGATTGCTTTGAGCTTTGAAGGCGCCGAGGAAGGCTCGCACATGGGGGCGGCCGACTTCCGCGTCGGAGGCAAGATCTTCGCCACGCTGGCCTCCGAGAATAAAGGTTACGGCAACCTGATGATCACTCCGGAACTGCAGGCGGAATTTGTCCGCGAGTTGCCGGAAGTTTTTTTGCCCATTCACGGCGGATGGGGACGGATGGGCGCGACTCACATTCGGCTGGCGCAAGCGAACGAGGACGTGCTGACCGGAGCTCTACGCACGGCTTGGAAGCTACGGGTGGAAAAGAATACGGGGACGAAGAAGAAGCGCGCTCCGCAGCGGGGTTAATTGCGCGGACAATCGGAAACTCACCAGCCATACAAATCTTTACGAGCCGGGAAGGGTGGGTCTACGGCTGAGGAAAAATCTCAAAATGGAATCTGCAGCCAAAGCTGCGTTTTATGCATCTTTATTAGTATTGATACTGTTGAAGTATTATTGACGCTTCAAGATTTGTGAGAAGCACGCAAGCGATGAAGGTGCGGAGGAGATGCACGAATATGAACATTATTGGACATAGCGCAGGGATTTCAAGGCCGGGGATGGGCAAGCAGAGTTTGGTTTGCCTCTTGTCATTGGCTCTGTTGTTCACGACTTGTCCGCTGAGCCTGTCGGCCCAAGACCAAGACGCGCAATCCCCGCCACCGCAAGGTGCGCAAGCCCCGCCACAGGGCGGGCAGGCACCGCCATACGCGCAGCAGACTCCCGAGCAGTTGCAGCGGTTAGTTGCCCCGATTGCGCTGTATCCGGATTCGCTGGTGGCGCAGGTCCTGGCGGCATCCACGTTTCCCGACGAAGTCGTCGAAGCTGACCGATGGGTGCAGGCGAACCCTGATTTGAAGGGTGAGGCTTTGGGTAAAGCGGTGGACCAGCAACCCTGGGACCCGAGCGTCAAGGCGCTCACCGGATTTCCAAGCGTCCTGGGAAATATGGACAAGAATCTTTCCTGGACGTCGTCTCTGGGTGACGCTTACTACAACCAGCAGCAGGATGTGATGGATGCGATCCAGGTGATGCGCCACAAAGCGGAACAAGCCGGCGCTCTTAAGAACCCGCAGCACGAAGTCGTTAAAGAGGATGGCCCGGATATCGACATTGAGCCTGCCGAGCCCGATGTGGTGTATGTCCCGGCCTATAATCCGTGGCTGATTTACGGGTATCCGATCGTGGCTTGGCCGGGATGGTATCCGTATCCCGGAATCTGGTTTGGCGGCCCGTATTTTTCATTCGGAATCGGCTTCGGAATCGGATGGTTCGGCGGCTTTGGATGGGGATGGGGTCATTGGGGATTCGACTGGCATAACCGTTATGCGACCTTTAACCACGGTAGATACTACTCTGGAAGCAGAACGTTTTATAACCGGAACAATTTCTACCGCGGCGGCGGCGTGCGTGGCGGAGTCGCGCGCGGCGGAGTTAACAGCCATCCCGGGGCTGCGGCCAGGCCTTTCAACGGAAACCGGCAGGCGGCTCGAGGATACGCAGCACCTCGCGGCCAGAGCGGCACACGCTCGGGCGCCTTCAGTGGCTACGACCATGGCGGACAGGCCCGGAGCTATTCGTCACGCGGAAGCGCCAGCATGGGCGGTGGAGCGCGTGGCGGCGGAGGAGCTCATGGCGGCGGATCTCACGGCGGCGGCGGGCGTCATTGATTGAAGTCACTGATTGAAGGTCATTAGGTTCCTGGAGCTTGAAAAATTTGGAGATGGAGATGAGCCATATGTGGCGAACGAAGCTGAACTTCGATAAATTTCATGGGGCCAATCTTCCGAAATTAGCCGTGGTCGCGATCGTTTTCGCACTTCTTTTGGCGGCGTGCTTTCCCACCCGCTCGATGGCGCAGCCACCGGGCCAGAAAACATTTTCGTCGGCGGAAGAGGCGAGCAGTGCGCTGGTCACGGCAGCGCAGAACAATGACGAAAAAGCGATGCTTGAAATCCTCGGACCGGAGGGAAAGCGAATCGTTTCGTCCGGAGACGATGCCGAGGACGCCGAGAGCCGCGCTAATTTCGTGCAGCGATATCAGGAAATGCACCGTCTGGTGAAAGAACCGGATGGCACCACGATTTTGTATATCGGCGCGCATAATTGGCCGACGCCCATCCCACTCGTGCACAAAGGAAATTCGTGGTATTTCGACACCGAGGCGGGCAAGAAGGAAATTTTATACCGGCGCATTGGCCGGAATGAACTATCGGCTATCCGCGTTTGCCAGGAACTGGCGGCGTCGGAAAAGGAATACTCCGCCCAGCACAAGGAGTATGCCCAAAAAATCTTCAGCGATGAAGGGCAGAATGGCCTTTATTGGAAAGCTGCGAACGGTGAGCCGCAGAGTCCTATCGGTCCGCTGGTAGCATCGGCGGTTGCTGGGGGGAGCTATGCCCAGAGCCATGAGGGCGCTGCGACTCCTTACCGGGGTTACTATTTCCACATCCTGACGCGGCAGGGAAAGAATGCTAGCGGCGGCCCGAAGAGTTACCTTGTGAATGGCAAAATGACCGAGGGCTTCGCTTTCGTGGCCTATCCGGCGGAATACAGGTCGTCTGGCGTGATGACCTTCATCGTTAACGAGAATGGAACCGTATTTGAGAAGGATCTCGGCAAGAAGACCGATGTTCTCGGTAAGGCCATGACGGAATACAACCCCGGTTCCGGCTGGCAAAAGGCTGAAGAGCAGCAAGATGAGATGGCTGGCGAGCCGACCAAGTAAAGTAAAAGGACGTTCAGCCGATGTTGCTCGTTCCAGCTGAACCCTGCCTACTTCCCTGAGGGACGGACTGCGATGCGGAAGCTTTGAGTTGAGCGCCTGCTGTTTTTCAATCATCCCGGCCATCGCTGGGACAACCCATTCATGAAGCAAGTTGTCTTGTCCAATTTTTTGGCGGAGTACACTCCTGTACAATTTTCCGGAATGAAGAAGCGGGTGAAAGTTTCGGCGATCCTCTGGATTGGTTGGATCTTGCTGGGCGCGGTGGTGTGGGTTGGCGCCGAGCCTATTGCTTCTTTGCGCCCGACCAACTACGTCAATGATTTTGCCGGAGTGCTCGATCCGGCTACGCAGGCGCGGCTGAACGATCTTTGCCGGCAGGTCGATCAGAAGGCGCATGCTCAGATTGCCGTGGTTACGGTGAAGTCGCTTGACGGGCAGGACGAGTCGAGTTATGCGTTGGCGCTGTTTCAGAAATGGGGGGTTGGGGCGAAAAATACGAATCGCGGGGTGCTGATCCTGCTCGCAATTCAGGATCGGAAGCGTTTCATTCAGGTGGGCTACGGGCTAGAACCGATTCTTCCGGACGGCAAGGTGGGCGGGTTCGGACGCGAAGCGGTGCCCATCCTGCAGGCCGGGAATTATGGGGCGGCGGCCACGCTGATGACCACGCGCGTGGCCTCGGTGATTGCGCAGGATGCGGGGGTCACTCTGGACAATCAGCCTCGATTTGCAGCTCCTCGACGGCAACGCGCGCCTGGCGTGGGGCTGGTGTGGGTTGTAATCGTTCTCGTCTTTATTGTGATTTCTATTTTGCGAGCGATATTTCGAGGAGGCGGAGGTGGGCGAGGTGGGGGCGGATCTGGATTCTGGTCGGGATTGCTGTGGGGCATGCTGTTAAACAACATGGGCGGCGGTCGGGGTGGTGGATATGGTGGAGGAGGGTTTGGTGGTTTTGGCGGCGGTGGTGGCGGAGGAGGGTTTGGCGGTTTTGGCGGTGGGAGCACGGGCGGCGGCGGGGCGGGTGGGAGTTGGTAGTGGAGCGCCGGGGCTTCCCCGCCCGGCCCCGCCCAACCTTGACGGGCGCTACGCCCGTCGCTCCACCTGCCAGAGAGTGAGAGGCGCGGAATGGTTCCGGAAAAACTGATTAACGAGTTTGTCGAACGGATGCGCGGAGCGGCGGGGACGAATCTGCTCGCGGTGGTCCTTTATGGGTCGGCGGCGGCGGGAGATTACGTTACCGATCACTCGGACGTAAATCTGCTGTGCGTGCTCGGCGAGACTTCTTTCGCTGCGATTGAGGCGCTGGCTCCGGCGATCGCATGGTGGGGGAAGCAGAAGCATCGGGCGCCGCTGCTGATGAGTGCGGAAGAGATGCGGCGGTCGGCGGATGTGTTCTCCATTGAATTTCTGGACATGCGGCGGAACCATCGGCTGCTGTGGGGAGAAGACGTTTTGAAGACGCTGGAGATCCCGATGCGCTTACATCGGGCGCAGGTGGAGTATGAACTGCGGGAGAAAACGATCCTGCTGAGGCAGCAGTTGCTGGTGGCTTCGGCGACCGACGAGGCGAAGTGGGAGCTGTTGCTGCGGTCGCTGCCAGCGTTTGGGACGCTGTTCCGTCATACGCTGATTGCGCTGAGCGATGCGGGAGCGGGATCGAAGCGGGAAGTGGCGGCGGCGCTGGCGGGCAAGCTGGGGATCGACACCGGCGTGTTTGGCGAGTTGCTGGATATTCGCGAGCGGAAGAAAGATCGGAAGGCGGCAAACGTGGATGAAATATTTGCGCGCTATCTGAAGTTGGTGGAACAGGTGACGGCGGCGGTGGACAGGATGCTGGATCCGGCGGCGTAGAAGCGATGGGCCCGCATTTTGCGACAAAGAGCAGATCCTCCGCTTTGCTCAGGATGACAAACCGCTGAAGGGATATTGGGCAGATTTAATTTCGTTTTCAGGAGAGTGACATGAGCAAGGGCTTGATTGTACTGGTGGTGCTGGTGGTGATCGTGCTGGCTCTGTTTGGACAGTACGTGGGAGTGCGGAATCAACTGGTGGCGAAGGATCAGGCGGTGAAGGCGTCGTGGTCGCAGGTGGACATCGTGCTGCAACGGCGCGCCGATTTGATTCCGAACCTGGTGGAGACGGTGAAGGGTTATGCGCAGCAGGAAGTGACGGTGTTTGGGGACATCGCCAAGGCGCGATCGGCGCTGCTCTCGGCGCAGACTCCGTCGGATAAGATTGCCGCGAACGGGCAGTTGGATGGGGCCATCGGCCGGCTGCTGCTGATTGTGGAGAATTATCCGCAGTTGAAGTCGAATGAAAATTTTCTGCGCTTGCAGGATGAGCTGGCGGGGACGGAAAATCGGATCGCCGTCGAGCGCAAGCGTTATAACGACACGTTGCAGGATTACAACACTTACCTGCTGCAGTTCCCAAACAATCTGTATGCGGGGTTTGCCGGCTACAAGCAGAACCCGGCTTACTTCCAGGCTACGGAAGCTTCGCGGCAGGCGCCGAAGGTGGACTTTGGCGCGAAGCCGGCGGCTCCGGCAGCAGCCCCAGCACATTGAATGGGTAGTGCAGTCGTTGGTCGATTGTCGTTAGTCGTTCGCGCTTCGACTCGGGTCGCTGGCTAGAGGGAATGACGGGCTGAGAGGCTTTTACCCGCCAGCGACCAACGACTAGCGACTAACGACCCAAACAAAACTGAACATATTGCAGGTGCGTGCGTCACACGCGGAGTGAGATGCACGGTGGTATACGAATGAGCAGGGTCTCTGGAATCCCCTCCGATTCCGAAGTCTTGGACACGAGGGGATTGGTATGGGCCGCCGCGGTGAGCTGTTTGTAGTTGCGATTGGTCGTGTTTTTTCGGTAGTTGTCTTCCGGGTATTCTTCTTCCAACTCATCCTTATTACTGCTGGGGCTTGGGGGCAGGATGCGTCCACGGGCGCGTTGCGGGGAGTGGTATTGGACGCGCAGGGAGCGGTGATAACGAACGCGGACATCGTGACGATTCGGATGGAGACGGGGATCCGCTACTACTCGGCTACGGATTCGGCGGGACGATTTGCGATGGACCTGCTGCCGCCGGGGCAGTATTCGGCGCGGGCGGAGGCGGAGGGGATGTCGCCGGAAATTTCGCCGGTGATTCGAATCGAGATAGGAGTGGTGGCGCAGTTGACGTTTAAGCTCAAGGTGGCGGGGCCGAAGGAAACGATCACGGTGTCGGAGGCTCCGCGGATGACGGATGCAGACCCGAGTTCGATATCGGCGCTCGTGGATGAGCGGGCGATCAAGGATCTGCCGCTCAATGGGCGGAGGTTCACCGATTTGTTGTTGCTGTCGCCGGGCGTGACCCAGGATCCTCGTGGGCTGACTTCGGGATCGAATGGGGATCTTTCTTATGGCGGGATTCGGGGATACAACACGAGCTTTCTGGTGGACGGAGGTGACAACAACAACGGGTTCTATGCGCAGGCATCGGGACGGTATCGCGCGCCTTACCAATTTTCTGACGAGGTGATCCAGGAGTTTCGCGTGCAGTCGAGCGGTTATGGAGCGGAGTCGGGGCGGGCTGGGGGCGCGGTGCTGAATGTGGTGACGAAGTCGGGCACGAACCATTGGCACGGGAGCACTTTCTATCATTTGCGTGACAGTGAGCTAGGGGGAGCGGCGCCGGCATTTGTGGGTTTCAATCCCAGCAATGAGCAGCACCAGTTTGGCGCGACCATCGGAGGGCCGATCCAGCGCAGCAAGACGTTCTTGTTCGCGGGATACGATCAGCACATTTTCAATGTGCCGGCGGTGGTGGAGTTCTACAACGGATCGACCGTGGTGGTTCCGCAGGTAGGCATTTACCCGACTCCAGGGGATTACGAGATCTGCAATCCCGCGATTGGGGGGATCGCTTGCGATGAGGCGCTGGTGTTGGCGTCGGCGGCCCAGCTGTCGACGTTGGGCGGTACTTTTCATGCGAAGTTGCTCGGGCAAACGGGATTTTTCAAGCTGGACCGGGTGCTGGCACCGCATCAGTTTCTCTCGGCGCGACTGAGTGCATCCCGGTCCTACGGGGTGAACAACGTCAATTTTGATCCGGGGAGTCCGATCACCTTTGATTCGATCAGCGCGAATGGGGAAGAGGACGTAGCGACGGAAAGCGCATCGCTCACGCTGCTGAGCGGCATTACGCCGCGGCTGACGAGCCATCTGCGGGTGCAGTTTTCGCGCGATCTGGAGCGGTCGTCTCCCAATACCACCGGGACGCGGACAGACATCTACGATTGGATTCAGGATTTTGGGCAATCGTCGACCTTGCCGCGGGGAACCCGGGAACACCTTTTGCACCTGGCGGAGACGTTGAGTTGGAGCCGCGGGCGAAATCAGTTTAAGTTCGGGGCCGACGGAATGGTGACCTGGGACTACAGCTACTTTCCGTCGCTCTACGGTGGAGAGTATTTCTACGACAACATTTCGGTGAATCCGTTTACGTTTGTGCCGATGGAGGAGGGGTTAAAGCTAACGCCGCTGCGGGCGTGGGCGCACAATGTGCCGCGATACTACGAGCAGAATTTCGGGAATCCGGTGTCGCATCCGGACAGCAACGACTACGCAGGGTTCGCGCAGGACACGGCACGCTTGACGCCCCACTTAAGCTTGAGTGTGGGAGCGCGCTACGACCTCCAGACGTTTTCGAAGAAGGGAATGGTGAGTAATCCGCTATGGTCACAGGTGGGAAAGATGCCGCTGAACAGGACGAATTTTGCGCCACGGGTGGGAATTGGGTACGCGTTCGGCAACGATCGGCCGGTGATGGTGCGGGCGGGGTTTGGAATTTTCTATACCCGCATTCCGCAGATTTATCAGTCGGCGGTGATCAATGACAATGGGCTGAGCGATAACTTTATTTCTCTCGATAATACGAATTACTACCAGGGACAGGTGTTTCCGACGTATCCGAATGCGGCGGTGAATTGTCCGCGGGGTCCGGTCTCGTGCACGATACCGGCGGCGTGGCAGCAATATGCGACCAGCGAGGCGTCTGCATTTGCGACGAACTTTAAGACACCCCGCGTGCAGCAGGCGAGTCTGGGTCTGGAGCGGGAACTGGGCGGCGGGGTCATGGGGACGATATCTTACCTGTTTGTGCATGGCGTGGATATGATCCGGGCGCGAGATGTGAATCTGCCGCCGCCGGCTTATTACAGCTATCCGATCTTCGACCCGACCGGCGGTACTTTTCAAAATGCGTTTTATGACGTCGAGTCGTTTGCCACGTGGCAGACGAGTTACAGCATCAGTTGTCCGTATCCCCCCTGCATCAACACATTGAGCCGCCCGATATCACAATTGGGGGCCATCGACCAGTTTGAGAGTGCGGCCACGAGCGTGTATCACGGCGCAACGGTGTCGCTGCGCAAGCGGATGTCGGGGGGGATGTATTTCAGCTTGGCGTATACCTGGGCGCATGCCACCGACGACGGGCAGGACGCACTGGTGGCGGGACAGCCAGTAACGGTGCAGAACTCATACGCAGCGAAGAGTGAGCGGGGGCCGAGCGTGACCGATCAGCGGCAACGGCTGACGATTTCAGCGATCGAACAGCCGCACCCGTTTGCGGAGGGACAAAAGACTCTGGCGACCCTGTTCAATCACTGGAAAATCTCGGGGATTATGACCTATGGCAGCGGACGTCCGGCGAATTCGACGGTGTCGGGCGATCCGAATCAGGATGGGAACACGAGCAATGACCGTTTGCCGGGGTATGGGCGCAATTCATTTACCGGTCCGGATTACGCCAGCATGGATCTGAAGGTGGGAAGGATAATGAATTTGGGCGGACGATTTCATCTGGAGTTGAGCGGGGATTCGTTCAATCTGTTCAATCGCAACAATGAGAGGTTGGTAGTGACCGACAATGGCTTCCAGGGTACGGCAGGCCAGTTTATTAAGTACACGCAATCCGTGGGAGGAATCTATTATCCGGCTTATTATCAGCAACCTACAAGTTTCATGAAACCGACGAGCTCGTTTGCTCCGCGACAGATGCAAGTGTCGATGCGATTGAATTTTTGAGGCGGGTGAAGATTTCTGCACATTCCACTTGACTTAAGAGGGCAATGCTTGCCATAACTAACCAGTCCAGTTAGGACGAGTAGGGGGGTGTAGTCCGTTGGCGGAAGTTCGACTTCAAGAGGGTGAATCCCTCGAAAACGCGCTGCGGCGGTTTAAGCGGAAGGTACAAACCGAGGACATTATCAAGGAAGTAAAGCGTCACTCGTTTTACCTGAAGCCCGGCGAGAGGAAGCGAGTCAAGGAAGCGCTGGCTCGCAAACGCAGCCGCAAGAAAGCACGCAAGGAACAGGACTAAGGAAAAACGGGTCGTTCGCTGACTCGAGCGGCCCGTTCCCCACACTTGAAAGTTGGAGACGCGGCAGGTCGCGTCCCCGCAGGTCAGTAAGTAAGAGCAGGATCCAGTAAAGCAGTGACCATGCGGTACACACCGTGTGGCGGGCCGAATCCAAGGGGTACGCATGAGGGGGATGTAAATCTCCTGCCCACGTTGTGAACCGGATCCTTCCCTATTCGGGTCTCCCGTGCAGAGCAGGGACGCGGAATGGGAGCGCCTCTTCAATGGAATACCAGGACAAGGTATTAAAGTGCATCGATTGTGGCACGGATTTCGTGTTCACAGCGGGTGAACAGCTGTTTTTCCACGACAAGCAGTTCAAGAACGAACCCAAACGCTGCAAGAACTGCAAGGGCAAGCGAGTGGCTGTGCTTGGAGCCACCTCGCAAAGGCCGTCGCGCGGGCAGTCGCATGCAAGGACGGAGACCCGGACGAACTGTTCGCAGTGCGGGAAAGAAACCACGGTGCCGTTCCGTCCGACCCAGGGACGGCCGGTGCTGTGTCGCGAGTGTTATCAGCACGGGCGGCAGGTCGCGAGCGCCTGATTATCCTTTGAACGTCCCGGGAACGAACGCTGGGGAAAGTGGGGCCAGCGGGATGCTCATCCCGCGCGGCGCTTGGTTTCTTGCGCTTTAAGGGCGGAGTTCCGCTGCTGGAGTTGCTTGTCGGCGTGGCGGATGAGCAGCGCTTCCACCTGACGCAGAAGGTCGCCGGTCCCGAGCGGTTTGATGAGCAACGAGTCGGAATTCTCTCCGGTCCAATCTTCTCCGTCTCGAACTTCTCCGTTCCGACGTTCCCCGCGCCAATGTTCTCCAGAGGGCGGATAAGCTGTGAGCAGAGCGGTTGCGGGGTCATAGGCCTGGCGGCGGGCGGTGCGGATGACTTCCAGTCCAGCCTCTTCGGTTTCCATGCGCAAGTCACTGATTACCATCTGGTAAACGCCGGAGTTCATGCGGGCAAAAGCCTCGGCGGAACTGCCAGCGGTTTCGACTTCAAATCCGTGGAGTTCGAGAACAGCTTTCAGGGTCAGCAGGACGGCGAGGTCGTCGTCGACAAGAAGAATGCGGCGTTTCATGTGCACCTGTTACGGGGAGGCGGAGATGCAGTGCATGGCGGAATCAGCTCGCAGCGGTCCTCAGGTTGCGTTCGAATATGTTGCGTTCGAATGTGGGGCCGCCGGGAGCTTCAGCCGCAGCTTCCACTCGTTTAGTATAGGAGCGTGACTCGCTTCTACATAGAGAATTTTGGCTGCCGCGCTACGCAAGCGGATGGGGCGGCACTGGAGCGGCAATTTCTGGAGCGCGGACTGGAGCGCGCGGGAGCGGCCCGCGACGCTGAAATTGTCGTGCTGAATACCTGCACGGTGACCGAGGGCGCAGATAAAGATGCACGAGCGTCGATACGGCGGCTGCAGCGGGTGAATCCGGATTGCCGCATTCTGGTGACCGGCTGCTACGCGCAGCGCGCGCCGGGAGAACTGGCAGCGCTGCCGGGTGTGACGTGGGTCGTGGGTAATTCCCACAAGCACCAAGCGGCGGAGATTGCGACTTCTTCTTCAAGTTCCGGCTTCGTGCCGCTCGGGCAACTTTCCCAAGATCAGCTTTCCCAGGAGCGAGCCAGCAACGTAATTGTGGGAGACATTTTTGCGCATACCGAGCTGCTGGCGGCTCCGGTGTTTGAAGCGGCCAACGAGCGGACGCGTCCGAACCTGAAGGTGCAGGATGGATGCGACAACCGCTGTTCGTTCTGCGTGATTCCGTATGTTCGTGGGCAAAGCCGTTCGCTGCCGATGGAGCGCGTCGTTGCAGAAGTGAGAACACTGGTGGAGGCGGGCTATCGCGAGGTGGTGATCTCGGGGATTAATTTGGGGCGGTGGGGAAGAGACCTGGAGGTTGTTGGTCGTCGGTCGTTGGTCGTTGGCACGCAGCGACTGGAATCCCTGGTTCGCGCCATTCTCGAGCAAACGTCGCTTGAGAAATTGCGGATCAGTTCCGTCGAGCCTATGGATTGGAGCGATGAACTGATCGGGTTGATGGCGGCATCTGGGCGGATCGCCAAGCATGCGCACGTGCCCATGCAGTCGGGGAGCGATGCGGTGTTGCGGCGCATGCATCGCAGGTACCGGCCGTGGCATTACCGGGAAAAGATACTGAAGATTCGAGCGGTCATGCCGACTGCGGCGATCGGCGCCGACGTGATGGTGGGATTTCCGGGTGAGACGGAAGCGGAGTTCGACGAAACGCGGCAGATGATCGAAGAGTTGCCGTTTACTTATCTGCACGTGTTCACATATTCGGCGCGTCCGGGAACACCGGCGGCGGAGCAGCCGGGTCAGGTTCCGGTACCAGTGGCCCGGGAAAGAAACCGCGTGCTGCGGGAGATCGCATCGGGGAAAAAGGCAGCGTTCATGCGGTCGCTGGTGGGGACGGAAGTCGAGGTGATCACGCTGCAATCGAGCGGCGCGGATTTCACCGAGGCGCTGACGGAGAACTACCTGAAGATGAAGATTCCCGGGCATCATGAGGCGAACCGCTGGATGAATGTGAAAGTCGAAGGCGCGCATGGCGAGACCCTCATGGCAGGGCATGTCTAAGATCATTCACCGCTGATCTTCAAAATGTCCGTGCTCCCCAGAGGGAAGGGGTTTCCGGAGCGCTTGCGTTCCGAAGACTCCGGCTTCGCTCGCTCGCTACTTTTTCTCCACCTGCACAATCAGATCGAGATCGGGGGCAACTGCAGCTTTCAAGTACTTAGCAAAAAACTCCTCGACCACAGATCGGGTTAAGACGCACGTGAGCAGGGCCCGTTGAAATGCACTGTCATCTGGTTTCAGGTCACGCGTGAACCGGCTCGAAACCAGGCGCGCATCGCTAAAGCTCATGTGATCGGCCCCGGTCACCACCACGTAGTAGGTATTAAATTCGCTGCCAATGTACTCACGAGCTCGAGTTTCCCCCGACACGTGCTCTTGGGTAGCAAGAAACAGAAACGGTTTGTGCACAGGAATGGGCCGAACATCCGCGTTCATGCCAGGATAGGTGGACCCATCCAGGTTGGCGCCGGCCAGAATTCGGGGCTCCTCTTGTGTGGCCAGTGCCGCAGTCGTCCCACCCATCGAGTGACCTACGATGCCAATCTTGGACAGGTCCAGATGGTTACGCCAGAACCGATCATGCGAGTTCATCTCTCGGAGTTGGTCGAGAACGAATCGGACATCTGCCACCAAAACCTCGTCCGCGAACCTACCAATGGCCACGCCTTGAGTTCGTCGATCGGCCGCAGCGGGCCAGTATGGCGTGAATTTGAGTTCATGCCCGTCCGGGAACACCGAAATGAGGGAGTCAGGGGGATGATTGGTAGCGACGACGATGAAACCAGTACTCGCCAGACCCTCAGCCAGAACTGTATAGATGGCAGGCACGACACTTGAGCCATGTTCTAGAAGAACAACTGGGAAATGGCCGCTTTCGACGATCGGTGCCAGAAGTCTAGCGTGCGTGCGCACAAATTGTTGGAAATCAGGTTGCAGTTTCCACTCTTCGGCCAGCGCATCCGCAGTCTTCTTGTCCATGTAGGGCGCAAGTGCGGACTTAGACTCCACTGCTGGATACCAGATGGTGGCGAGCAGATCCCGGCCGCGATGCGGGTCTCTCAACACAACCGTTCTCGTGCCTACGGGGTGGCAGCCATTGGGCTGGGGAAGTTCGAATCCTGCTTGCACTGCATTCGAGGCCCGAGCCGGCAAAGAGAGTAGAAGCAGAATGAAAATGGGGAAGGTGGAGAATGGAGCTTTGCTAACCATTGCTGCTTGCCTCCGAGCCGGAAACGATGGTAATCCTTGTCTAAGACTCAGACTCATAGCCGCCAAGTTCGTGAGCACCATGGCGTTCCCCCATCCATAGATCTCCGAATCACTATGGGCCGGAAAATGAACGCTCGCCTCGACTGACACCGACACGCCCCGTTTGTCCCAGCGCGTTACGAAGTGCACCCCGCCGAACGGTAGTAACTCAGGAGTGCAGAAAAGCCAACAAACGCATTGACCTGTAACCCTTTGCGGGCTTACCATAACGAAAATCCAGAAATGTGGGAGTGATCCGAACCCATGTCACAGTCAGCGTTTCGGTCTGCGGTGTGCTGTTTGCTGGTGCTTGTGTTTCCGGCGCAAGTGATGCTGGCGGGAGACACGGCGGCGGCTATGTTGTATACGAATGGCGCGGCTTGGTTGAACGGGAGCGAGGTGCCGAAATCGGCAGCCGTGTTCGCGGGAGATCTGTTGCAGACGCGGCCTGATTCAACGGCCAGTATTCAAGCGAATGGATCGAACGTCATGGTGCTGGCGGACTCGCTGGTGAAATTCCAGGGGCCGGCGGTAGAGCTTGAGCACGGCGCGGTGAGGGTGACGACATCTCGGGGGCTGGCGGCTCGCGCCGGCGACGTTACGGTGAAACCAGCGAGCGATTCGTGGACCGAGTTTCAAGTAACCGATGTGGATGGGCGGGTGCAAATCGCGGCCAACAAGGGCGACGTCACCGTTCAAGACGACAAGGGAACGACCACCGTGACGCAAGGGCAGACGACGACACGCGACGACACGTCGGATACGGATAAAAAGAAGAAAAAGCGCCGGCGCGGACAGGGAGCGGAGGCGGCGGCTAAGGGAGGAGTCCTGAGTTCGACGCCGGCGGTCGTCGGCGGAATAGCTGTCATCGGCGGGGCTGCAGTGTGGGTGTGGACACGGTCGCCGTCTCCGGTCAGTCCGGATTGCCGGACGAATCCCTGCCAGTGATTTTGCGGTGGATCGAGTTTCTTGTTGTGAGTTCTTTCCCTTGGTTCCTGCCAATGCGTTCTGGGGTGGGCGACTGAATCCATGTCGCGCTACGTTTCCTATCGAGATTTTGACTGGGTGCTGCTCAGCTTCGTGCTGGTGATCTGCGCGCTGGGCGTGCTGCAGATTCACAGTGCGACCGAGCACACGAAATTTGCCGGGTCCCACATCAAGCAAATCTACTGGATTGTGGCGGGCATGGGCGCGATGTTCCTGGTCAGCCTGCTCAACTATCAAGCCGTGCTGGAACAAATCCACTGGATGTATATTGCCTCGCTGGCGTCGTTGATCGCGGTGATTCTGTTCGGGCAGAAATATCTGGGAGCGCGGCGCTGGATCAGGATGCCTGGCGGCGGGCATTTTCAGCCGTCGGAATGGGTGAAGCTGATCCTGATTCTGGCGGTGGCGAAGTACTTCGCGGATTTGCATGAGCGAGAACTATCGTGGCCGGACTTTCTCAAGGCGGGTTTGATCGTCGGCTTTCCCATGCTGATGGTATTGGCGCAACCGGACCTGGGGACGGCGCTGACCTATCTGCCGATTGCTTTAATGGGGCTTTTCCTGGGCGGACTGAGATGGCGGCAGGCGGGGGTGGTGCTTCTTTTAGGGGCACTCTGCATGCCTCTGGCTTGGCACCACATGAAGGACTACCAGAAGCAGCGGCTGCTCAGCTTCCGTGAGCCGGACGCCGACCCCAAGGGTTCGGGCTACCAGGTGACGCAATCTCTTATTGCAGTTGGTTCGGGCGGCATATGGGGCAGCAGCCAGGTGTCGCAGACACACCTGGCGTTTTTGCCGGTACCGCAGACCGACTTCATTTTTGCCGCCTTTGCCGAGGAACACGGGTTTGTAGGAGCTCTGGGGGTTCTGCTGTTATACTTTATAGTGCTGATGCGGTTGACCCAGAATGCACAAACGGCGCCCGACCGCGCTGGGGCATTCCTGGTGATGGGTGTGGTGGCTGTGCTTAGCTTTCACGTTCTGGTCAACGTCGGCATGGTGGTTGGCTTTATGCCAGTCACGGGAATACCTCTGCCGCTTATGAGTTACGGTGGGTCTTCCGTTCTTTTCATGTTCTTGGCGCTGGGGATGGTAATGAACGTCCGCATGCGCCGTTTCGTGAACTGAGACGGTCGGCAGAAGTTGGGGTGCCCTTTTCAACTACGAGAACGGCGCCACGAAACAAGATTCGGTAAGAAACAAGATTACGAAGGCCCTCGCGAAAAAGGAGGGCAGAATGCCGGCAGAAGTCGAAGCCGGACAGGATTGAAGCCAGTCAGGCGGGGAACGGCCCCCTCAGCGTTGAACGCGAGAGAGTGGCCACAGACCTGACGGAAGGCTTAACGCGATCAGTGCAGACGAGCAAGAACAATTCACTGCAGTGTAGGTCCCGGGAAGAATTCCAGGACCGCGCCCGCTCCTACCCGGAGCGGCGCTGAACGCTATCGATCCCCTGGTCCGCCTTGCGCTTCTGGTCCGGTAAAGAAGAACCGGAGTAGAAATGAACAAGGAATTGTTTGTATCGACCACGCCCCACGAAACCAAAGTGGGGATCACGGAAGACGATCAGCTAGCAGAAATTTACCTCGAACGAGAAAACGAGTACACCTTAGCGGGCTCGATTTACAAGGGCCGAGTGACGCGCGTGCTGCCAGGCATGCAGTCGGCCTTCGTCGACATTGGGTTGGAACGCGACGCGTTTCTATACGTTTCCGATTTCATGGATCTGGAACAGACAGACGAGGATCTGGATGAGGCGATTCCGGCAAATCGTCCAGTGACAGAGGCGCGTCCGCGCAACGGTTTGGAAGCGGGCGGTCCAGCGATTAGTAGTGACGGGCAGCTTGCCGAGGCGGGAATCCTAGCGGACGAGGGGGACGAACCGGAAGTGGTTTCTTCGGAACCGGGCAACGTTCCGAGCAGTTCGCGCGACTTTCGCGGACGTCGTCGTCGTCGTGGACGTCGCGGAGAAACCGGAGACCGGGGCGGACGCGGCGAGCGTCCGGAGCGCAGCGAGATTCGAAGTGAACCCCGTAGTGAGATACGTCCCGAAATACGAAACGACGTCCGCAGTGAAACCGACAGTGAACCACGGGGTGAAGCAAGAGGTGAAGTAAGAGGCGAAGTAAGAAACGACCGCTTTGGTCGCGGCGATCGTCCAGGGCGCGGCGGGTCTGACTCGCGATTCCAGCGGCCAGCTCCGGCCGCCCGCACCGGTCGCGATTACGATTACGGACCTCCCCCGGGATATCAACCGATCATGCTTCCGGGTGAATCGATCTCGAAATACCAGCGGCAGGGTCAGGGTGTTGCGCCCGTGCCGGCGAAGAGCGCACAGGAGGAGCCGCCAGCCTCGGCCGCAATCAATGCCAGCTTTCCTGAAGATGAGCCTATATTCGCGACGGAGGTTTCCGAGCCCCTTCACGAACAACATGAGCACGTGCTGGACGCGGAAGTTTATGAGGAGGTGCAACGAACCGTTTCCAGCGCAGCGCCGGAAATAGCGGAAATGAGGAACGAGGCGCGCGCGGGAGCGGGGGCTTATGCGGCGCCGCTGCCTAGAGCGCAGGAAACTGCACAAGAATTGGACATCGTGGCAGCTCCGCAGGCTGCACACGATGTCACGCACGGCGCGGTGGAGGAGCAGGAGATCGAGGAAGAAGAAGCCGAACTCACGTCCTATGGGGAAGAGCCGGGAGACGACGCGGGCTTCGAAGAACTGGAAGAAGAGACGCGGGCGGCTGGTGGAGAGCTGTTGGGATCCGGAGTGGGAGAAACCGTTCCGACGTCGGCAACTCCAGGGTTGGCAACTGGCGGCGAGCCGGCAGCGAACGGCGAAGTAGTTCCGGAAGCCGTACTGGAAGCTGAAGAACGAGAAGCGGCGGAATTGGAACTCGAAGAAGCACAAGCCGAAGCTGAGGCGCTGCTGGAAGCCGAGGCGATTGGCGGCGGTACAGTGGATGCGAGCGCGGAAGTTCGCGGTCCCGCGCCGGAAGCGATGTTATTGCAGCGGACGCAGCGTCGCGGCCCCGAGCGCGGATTCGATCGAGGGCGCGGACGCCGCGGTGGGCGGCGTTTCCGCAGTCGCGAAAACACGGTGGTGCCGCAGATCAGCGAACTGCTCAAAGAAGGGCAGGAAGTGCTGATCCAGATTGCGAAGGAGCCGATTGGGAAAAAGGGCGCGCGCATTACCAGTCACATTGCGCTTCCGGGACGATTCCTGGTCTTCATGCCGACGGTGAACCACACGGGCGTGTCGCGCAAGATCTCGTCCGAAGAAGAGCGGCAGCGGCTGAAGCGGATTATCCAGAGCGAGCGTGAAAACGGCGGCGGAGGTTTCATTGTGCGGACTGCGGCGGCAGGGGCTACGGACGAAGAACTGCGAGCCGACATCCGCTTTCTGAAAAATCTTTGGAATGAGATCAAGTCGCGCTCTGACAGCAGCAAATCTCCGGCACTGATCTATCACGATTTGAATGTGGTTGAACGGGTGCTGCGCGATCAGGTGAGCTCGGATTTCTCCGTCATCTGGGTCGACACGGAGCAGGAATACGAGCGCATTCTGCGGTTTGCGAATCGCTTCCAGCCGGCCCTGGTCAAGCGGGTCAAGCTTTATACCAAGGAGACGCCGCTCTACGATCAATTCGGGCTGAACGAGGAAATCAACAAGGCGCTGAAGTCGAAAGTCTGGTTGAAGAGCGGTGGGTACATCGTCATCAATCAGACCGAGGCGCTGGTCGCGATCGACGTGAACACCGGCAAGTACGTCGGCAAAACCGCCCGCCTTGAAGATACGATCGTGAAGACGAACGTGGATGCGATCAAGGAAATCGTGCGCCAGGTGCGGCTCCGCGATCTGGGCGGCATCATCATCATCGACTTCATTGACATGGACGAGCGGCGCAACCGGCAGAAAGTGATGCAGGCGCTGGAAGAGGCTTTACGCTTCGATCGGGCGCCGTCGAAGGTGCTGCAGTTCAATGATTTCGGCCTGGTGGCGATCACCCGCAAGCGGGTGAAGCAGTCGCTGGAACGGACGATTGGAACGCCGTGTCCTTATTGCCAGTCCACGGGCTTCGTGAAATCGGTGACCACCATCTGCAATGAGATCTACGTGGAGATGCGCAAGATCGCAAAGCATCTCGAGCACAGCGACGTGATGTTGCGCGTGAATCCGGAAGTGGCAAAAGTGCTGAAGGCGAACAACGCGCAACTTTTGAATGAGATGGAAGAGCTCACGAAAAAGACGATCATCGTGAAATCGGACCCGGCGCTGCACCAGGAGCAGTTTGATATTCACTGAGTTTCTGGCGGCGGTTTGAGCCAGGTCGAAGAACGCTGGTTTCCAGCATGAGGGACGGGTGAATAGCCTGTCCCTTTTTTATTTTGCTGTTACGCTTCGGCGAGGAGTTTTGCGGCCTCGGCGATGCGCTGGTGCAGCTTTTCCAGCGAGCCGCGGAGAGGCTCACTGTTTGACTGCGTCTCCGGTTGCCGCCCCACGCCTTCGGGGAGACGCCTGGCGAGGTCGATGAGGACTACCAAAGAATCGGCGTGCAGCTTCCAAACGGACGGGGAACTTCGCAAACGCTTGAGTTCCTCCATCTCGGTGGTGATACGCGCGGTTACAGCGACGACGCGGAGCAGGCGTCTCGTGGCGTCCGCCCGCGGGCCCGCTTGCGCGGGAGAGTCGGCGCTATAGGCCTCAACCTCGGCGGGAGTGAGCATCAGGTTGAAATAGCGCATGGGCACGATCTGGCGGAATTTGGGATCGGCGACCCGCACGAACACGCGTATCGATTCTTCTACTTTTCGTAACTTGGCTTCTTCGACGGAGAGCGCCTGCGGCGTGACGGTAGCGGGCGTGTACTTGGGAGCTAGCGCCGGAGCAGCGGCTGCGCTGGTAGCTCCCACCGCGTGAGTGGAGGGTGCGTGGTTCGCGGTGGAGCGCCGGATCGGCGGCCGGCGCTCCAATTCCTTTTTCAGCCGGGAGACGCGGCGGAATTTCTCCAGGGCCGCGGCGTAGTCAAGTTTCATCAAGGCTTCCGGGTTGAGGGCGGCGACATGCTCAACGGTGATCTCGACGCCGTCGACGGTACTGAGGATGCTGCCGCCGAGTTCTTCCAGGCGGGTGGCAAAGTCCTTGATCTCCTGTGCGGCGGCGGAGAACAGCGTATGGAAACGATAGCCGAAGGCGGCATTATAAGGCGCGAGAGTGGCCAGAACCCCGGGGTGATAAATCGATTCGCCGAGCGAAGCTTTCAACTCCCGTACCCGCTGGATGATACCGGAGTCCATGAGCGCAGTGAAGTTCTGGAAGCGGTTTGCCTGATCGAGCAAGGGGTTGAATTCGCGCAACCGTTGCACGTCGCTATCCGAGAGCACGGGTACGTCGGACTCGGACAGGATTTCCAGCAGCGCAATTTCAAACGGAGACAGTGGAATCGATCCATCGAGGCCGTAGCCACGCCGCTCCCATTGGCCAGCTACACGGGGATGGCGAAACAGGAAGGTTGCAACCAAATCGGTCTTGTCGCGATTGGCGCCGGAATCGTCGCGGTGGCGCGCAAAGTAGCGCAGCAGCGCCTCGGCCACCTCGGGATCAAGGTCGGATTGCACTCCCAGTCGCAGCATGGCGGGAGTAATCGCCATGTCGAGGAGCTGGATCCAGAGCTGCATTTGGTCGAGGGTGGAGCGCACATCGTCGGCGCGGCTGATGACGTCAGGGGCGAGTTGGGCGGGCGCGGGCAGTTCTCCGCCGAGCTGGTCGCTCAGCAGCCGCTGGTAGAAGCCCTGCACGGTGGCCAGTAAGGCCAGTTCCCATTTAGGGTCCTCAACCAAAGTCAGCTCCTCCGAGATCGCGCAGTAATGTGTCCAAACGGGGCCGTACTTCAGTAAAACCGAAAGGTAGCGGCAACGCAATTGGCTACCTGGTTACGGAAGTGGGTGGACCAACACCCGCGTGTAGAGACCGGGCTTGCCCCGTCTCACTCTGTTGCTAGGAGACGCGGCAAGCCGTATCTCCACAGGAATCAGGGGCGCGTGCTACTGAAAGACCACGGTTTTATTCCCATACAGCAGGATGCGGTTTTCCACGTGCCAGCGGACGGCGCGCGACAGGACAACTTTCTCGATATCGCGGCCCTTCTGGAGGAGGTCGTCAATGGTGTCGCGATGGTAGATGCGGACTACATCCTGTTCGATGATAGGGCCATCGTCGAGTACTTGAGTAACGTAGTGCGCGGTGGCGCCGATCAGCTTGACGCCCCGCTGAAACGCCTGGTGGTAGGGCTTGGAGCCGATGAACGCGGGCAGGAAAGAGTGATGAATATTGATGAGGTTCCCGGATCCCAGAGCTGCGATGAACTCGTTCGAAAGCACCTGCATGTAGCGAGCGAGAACGACGAGACTGCACTGGTGTTCGTGGACGAGCGCGATTTGTTTCTGCTCCGCTTCCCGCTTGTTCTCTTTCGTGACCGGTACGACGAAATAGGGGACGCGATAGAAGTCGGCGATGCGCTGGCTTTCGGGATGGTTGGAAACGATCAGCGGGATTTCGCAGCGGAGTTCGCCGCTCTGGTGGCGGTAAAGGAGGTCTTGCAGGCAATGATCGTACTTCGAGACGAAAATGGCGATGCGCGGACGGTCGGTGGAGTGGGCGAGACGCCAACTCATCTGGAAGTCGCGGGCGATGGGAGCAAACTCTTCGGAAAACCGGGACAGATCAAAATCGAAATCTGCCGCGTCGAACTCGACCCGCGTCAGAAAGAGATTGGAGGCCTCGTCTCCATGCTCATCGGCAAACAGGATGTTGCCGTTGTGGCGAAAGATGAATTCGGCAATCGCGGCAACCACGCCTTTGCGGTCGGGGCAGGAGACGAGAAGGATGGCGGAGCTGGGCATAAATAAGTGTAGCGCCGGCGTCCTCGCCGGCCACTCGTGCCGCCGGGACGGCGGCGCTACTTTTTCAGCGCCTTCACAATCTCGCGCGCGGCGTTGGCACCGGAGCCGCCCGTGAGCCCTGTTCCGGGATGTGTTCCACTGCCGCATAAATACAGGTGCTCGATCGGCGTTTGATAACGCGCCCAGTCGAGCAGGGGACGCATGGTGAAGAACTGATCGAGCGCAAGTTCACCGTGGAAGATGTGGCCTCCGGTGAGGCCATAGGTTTCTTCGAGATCCTTGGGCGTGATGATCTGGTGGCGCAGAATGGTCTGCGGCAGATTCGGTGCGTACTGCGCAATCGTCTTCACCACGGTGTCGCCGAGCGCCTTGCGTTGGCTCTCCCAGTCGCTGTCTTTCAACTTGTAGGGCGCGTATTGCATGTAGATGGACATCACATGCTGGCCGGCTGGTGCGAGCGACGGATCCGAAAGAGACGGAAACGTAATCTCAATGTAGGGCTGACGCGAGAATTTACCGTACTTCGATTCGTCGAAGGCGCGCTCGAGGTAATCGATCTCAGGGCTGATCTGGATGCGGCCCTGAAGCAAGTTGCCGTTACCTTTCGACTTCAGCGCGGTAAATTCCGGCATCGCCGAGAGCGCCAGATTGATTTTCGCAACCGTCCCCATGCAGCGGTAATTCTTGATTTTCTGTATGAAGTCGGGAGAGAGGTGCGAGGGATCGACCAGGCGCAGGAGCGTCCGCTTGGGGTCGGCGTTCGAGACGACGGCTCGCGCGGCAATTTCTTCGCCCGAGGTGAGCACGACCCCAGTAGCGACGCCGTCCTTCACGCGAATCTCGGTGATGTCAGCGCTGGTGCGAATTTCCGCGCCTGCCTGTTTTGCCGCGGTGGCCATAGCTAGAGTGATGGCGCCGACGCCGCCGGCAGGGAACTGAACGCTTCCGGCGGGATTTGGATTGGCAGATCGATCGGCCGCGGCGCGCAACATCAACACGAGAGCGCTGCCCGCCGACCACGGACCGAGAAACGTCCCGAAGATGCCGCGAGTCGCGACGGTGGCGCGCAGCGGTTCCGTGTCGAAGAACTCAGCGACCAGGTCGGCGGCGGCCATCGGTCCCCAGCGCAGGACGCGATACAAGTCTTTCTTGCCGAGATTCCTTATCGACCGGCCCGTCTTCAGCATTCCCCACAGATCGCCACTACTTGGGCTGTCGATATTCGGCGGCGTGAGCGCGAGCGCTTCGCCGATGACTTTGCCGATCTTTCGCAGGGCGGTGCCGAAGTCCGCGTAGGCAGCAGCGTCTTTCTGTGACCACTGCGCGATTTCCTGCGCGGCCCTTTTTGCGTCAGAGTAGAGGACGAGCGCTTGGCCGTCGGGCAGCAGCGAGGCGGTGCTCACCTCGGGAGTTGTCAGCTTGAGGCCGTGCTGCTCTAGTTGCATGTCGCGCACGATGTCGGAGCGGAGCGGGCCGGTGTTGTGCGCCAGCGTGGAGCAACGGAAGCCGGGATGAAATTCTTCGGTGATGGCCGCGCCCCCAACCTGGGCGCGACGTTCGAGCACCAGCGGTTTGAAGCCAGCTTTGGCGAGATAGAAGGCGGAGACCAGACCGTTGTGTCCGCCACCGACGATGATTACATCGCGTGTTTCGGCCATTGGTCTTTCTGCGGACATCAGGCTGCCCCGTCTTTCAGAATTTCAAGCGCCGCCAGACGTCCGGGCGCGCCCATGATACCGCCGCCGGGATGCGTGGCCGATCCGCACATATATAAGTTCTTGATCGGCGATCGGAATTGCGCCCAGCCGGCAACCGGGCGCAGGAAAAACAACTGTTCGAGCGAGAGCTCGCCCTGGAAGATGTTGCCTTCGGTCAATCCCCACTCGCGTTCAAGGTCGAGCGGGGTGACGACCTGGCGGTGCAGGATGATGTCTTTGATATTCGGCGCATATTCGGCGATGGTATTCACCACGTTATCGCCGAACTTTTCTTTTTCTGTGTCCCAATCGAGGCCGGGCGCCAGCTTGTATGGCGCATATTGCACGAAGCACGAGAGGATGTGTTTGCCTGGCGGCGCGAGCGACGTATCGGTCAGGGTTGGGATCACCATGTCGATATATGGGTGCGAAGACCAGTGCCCGTATTTCGCGTCGTCGTAGGCTTTCTCCATATACTCGACGCTCGGCGAGATCGACATTGCGCCACGCAAATGCGCGCCGACTCCGGGCATGCATTTGAAATTCGGCAAGCCGTCGAGGGCCATGTTCACCTTGCCTGAAGACCCGCGGAACTTGTAGTGCTTCACGCCGTCCATGAATTCATCGGGCAGATTGCCGGGCTCGATCATCTTGGTAAACGTGAGCCGCGGATCGACGCTGGAGGAGACAACGTCGGCATAAAGTTCGTCGCCGTTACTGAGAACCACACCCGTGGCGCGCCCGTTCGTGACCATGATCCGGGCAATCGGCGCTTCGGTGCGGATTTCGGCTCCGGCTTCGCGAGCCGCGTCGGCGATCGCGTTCGAGATGGCGCCGGTGCCGCCGCGCGCGAATCCCCAGGCACGAAAAGCGCCGTCAATCTCGCCCATGTAGTGGTGCAGCAGGACGTAGGCGGTGCCGGGTGAGCGCACGCCGAGAAAAGTTCCGATAATGCCCGAGGCCGACATGGTTGCCTTGAGCACATCCGTCTCAAACCACTGATCGAGAAAGTCGATGGCGCTCATGGTCATGAGCTGGACCTGGTTGTACTTGTCCTCGCTCGACATTCCCTGGAAGCGGCGTCCGATGAAGAGCAGCTTCATCAGTTCTTTCGGATTCAGCGTTGCCGGGTCGGGCGGAATCATGCTGAGGATCGGCTTCACGAAACGGCACATCGCCTGCATCGCTTTGCCAAATTCATCGTAAGCTTCGGCGTCGACGCGGGAGTGGCGGGCAATTTCGCGGCGCGTCTTGCCGTGATCGTTCACCCGCCACAGATGATCGCCGTTCGGCATGGGAGTGAAAGTGCCGTCGAGCGGCAGGATTTCAAGTCCATGGCGGGGAAGATCGAGGTCGCGAATAATCTCAGGCCGGAGCAGCGAGACAACGTAAGAGCAAACGGAAAACTTGAAGCCGGGGTAGACTTCTTCGGTGCAAGCCGCCCCGCCGAGAACGTGGCGGCGCTCGAGCACCAGCACTTTCTTTCCCGCTTTCGCCAGATAGGCGGCGTTGGTGAGGCCGTTGTGGCCGCCGCCAATCACGATCACGTCATACTTCGTACTACTTGAAACAGCAGGCATAGATTGACCTGGAAAGGTTGGCCCAGACAGATTGCCCAGATTCACCCGTAATGTTAGGAAAAAATGACTCGCTATTCTATCGAGAAAGCATCGGTTTGTCTCTACTTACGCGTGATTGCTGACTCATGGTCAACGCTTTTCGGCTCTTGCCGCAGAATACTTGCCGTGCATATAATCCGGCGTCAGGGTTTGTGGTTCGTTCATTGAGCCAAACCCAAAGTCATACGAGGTCGCCTTGCCCATCGGAACCGCGTTTCACGATAGAACTTTCGCTCTCTGCCAGAGTCTGAATTATCGCGAGTGGTCGGGGTACTACACGGTCAGCGTCTACGAAGTGCACCACGAGCACGAGTACAACGCCATCCGCAATGCGTGCGCACTGATTGATATTTCTCCGCTCTATAAGTATCTGGTCACCGGCAAGGATGCGACCAAACTGGTGAATCGCATCATCACGCGTGACGTTAACAAAGTTGCGGTGGGGCAGGTGATTTACGCCTGCTGGTGCGATGAAGACGGGAAGGTCATTGACGACGGTACGATTACGCGCCTCGAAGAAAACAAGTATCGCTGGACGGCGGCCGATCCGAGTCTGCGCTGGTTTCGGCAGAACGGCCTGAACATGGACGTTCAGGTCGAGGACATCTCCGAGCAAACGGCGGCGCTGGCGCTGCAGGGGCCGGCCTCCGCGAAACTTTTGAAGACGGTGGCGGAGGCCGACATCACCAACTTGAAGTATTTTCGCAAGACAAGCGGCAAGATTGCCGGCGTGCCCGTCGATATTTCACGCACCGGATACACCGGCGACCTCGGCTACGAAATATGGATGCCATGGAACGAAGCCGTCAAAGTCTGGGACGCGCTGATGGACAAGGGCAAGCAGTTCGATATTCATGCCGCCGGAATGCTGGCGCTGGACGTGTCGCGTGTGGAGGCGGGACTGCTGCTGATCGAGGTCGACTACATCAGCTCCAAGAGGGCGCTGATTCCATCGCAGAAGTACTCGCCGTATGAGTTGGGTTTCGGGAAGATGGTGCATCTGGATAAAGAAAATTTCATCGGCAAGCGTGCGCTGGCGCGAGATCACAAGCAGGGCGTGGCGCGGCAGTTGGTCGGCCTCGAAGTCGATTGGGTGGAAGTGGAAGAGCAGTTCGACAAGTTCGGGCTTTCTCCGGCAGCGCCCAGCCAGGCGTCGCGCGTAGCGGTACCGGTCTATGCCAATTCCAGTTCCAGTTCCAATGACAAGCACGTGGGCAAGGCAACGACAACCGCGTTCTCTCCGCTGCTGAAGAAGTTAATTGCGCTGGCCAGCGTGGGCACTGAGTATTCGAAACCCGGCACCAAGCTGCAAATGGAGTTGACGATCGAAGCGCAACGGATGACGACGACGGCGACAGTGGTGTCGCTGCCGTTCTTTAATCCGAAGCGGAAGACTGCGGTACCGGTATAGTTGCTTACGTCCGCGTTTCGATCGAAAAGTATGGAGCGCGGTTTCGCGCTAGTGCGTGAACGCGTCGTAGATCCGCAGAAATTGCAACGGTTGATAGGTCTCAAACGCCGGCGCGGTGTACACCAAACTATTGTTGATGTCCAGAATGTTGTAGGTAGAACCAAGCGCAGCCGCCTCACGATTCAAGACGGAGGAGTTGAGGTTCGGCCATTTTCCCGTGGTTACGCGCGTTTCGAGGTTTTGCACCGCGGTGATTGTTTCCGCAGGGGTGAATGCGCAGTGACCCGCGCGGTTTATGAATGTCTGCTGCAACAGGGCAGAGTCTTTTGCCTCGTGGACGACTGTGCTATAGGCCTTCTCGACTTCTACCGGAACGAGTCCATCGCCAACGGTGTGCAGGCTTAGCACCGGGACCGTCAACTGGCCGTTGTAGATAATGTTATTGCTCAAGTATGTCAAAGCACCCGGATCGGCGGTAATTCTCGGGGCGTTATTCAGCGTCGCCAGGTCCGCTTTCAGGCTTAGTCCGGCAGCGACATAAAGGGCCTCGACTTCTGCACGATTGATCGACTTATTCAGTTGTGTTGTGTAGTTGACGCCGGTGTTGAACGAAGGATTGCCGCCGGCTCGCGCTTCCAGTTCGGCGCGGAGATAGAAGGGGAACAGGAAATCGTCGTTTGCAAACCAGAGAAACTGATTGGCCTCCTGGGTGGCATAGACGTAAGGCTCCGGAGTACCGGGATAGAACCAGCCGGGCACATCCGTCAGCGCCGCGACCAACGCGATTCGCGCTTGCCCTTGCGGCGTGGTTTGGGCTGCGCCGAGAATATTTTCCGCATTGGTGTAATTCTGCGTCGGGTTCGTGATGTTGACGATCTGCAAAGTCCCGCCGGCCAGCAGGGTGTTGAAGGCGAATGCGCCGTCCAGCGCCTCGTTCCAAAAGCCGACGCCGCCTGCCAGGACTCCACACATGGGAAGCGCACCGTTAAAACGATTCGGGTACTCCTGTATCAGTCCGGCGGTGATCATGCCACCCAGGGATGCTCCCCAGGCGATAGTCTCGGTCGGAGTCCCGACGGCACTTTCAAACGCATCGAGCGTTGCAATCTGATCCGGGATCGCTTGCTGAACAGCCCAACCCGTCGTGGCGTAAGACGATCCTGCAAAGGCATAACCCTCCGTGAAGAGATAGTAAGCCGAGTAGGGATCGCCATAATCGTATGCGGGATTTGGCGAACCGGGAAAGACATAGCCGTGACTGTAAAGAAGGAGCTTCTTGTTCCAATTTGCCGGGACATCGATCACGTAGGTTGCGCCATCCGGCAAGGTGCCGGTGATGTGCTGCTGCGCCGCTGCGCCTTCGCAGAGAACGGCAAGCAGAATGGCGGTTAGCGCGGACAAGACGATATTCCTCGCGATATTCGACATTCGAACTTCGACCTTTCCCTACTTCGGGTGACAACCCTTCCTATGCTCGAGTCAGCGTGTTAACGGGGGCCGACAAATCGGGCCGCGTCTTTCCCCACCGCTCTACTGCTGCGTGAACGCGTCATAAAGCCGCAGAAATTGCAACGGTTCAAATTGCAGAAAAGCCGGCGGCGTGGGCACCAACATGTTGTTGACTTCGAAAACATTAAACTCAGCGCCCAGGAAAGCCGCCTCACTGTTCAGGGTAGAAACAGAAAGGTTTTTCCATATCCCTGTGGTGAGTCGTTCGTCGAGCGTTTGCAGTGCAGTGATCGTTTCCGCAGGGGTGAATGCGCAGTGACCGGCGCGGTGCACAAATGTCTGTCGCAACAGCGCTATGTCATTCGCCTCACCGACAACCCTTCTATAGGCTCTCTCGTTTTCCACCGGCACGAGTCCGTCGCCGGTGGTGTGCAGCGTCAGCACGGGGATGGTTAGCTGGCCGTTGTAGATGATGTTCTCGCTCAAGTAAGTCAAAGCGCCCGGATCGGCCGAAGTTCGAGGGGCACTCTTGAGTGTCGCAAGATCGGCATCCAGGCTCAGTCCGGCAGCGGTATACAGCGCTTGCACCTCTGCATTGTTGATCGAGTTCTTCAGTTGCCGTGCGTAGTCCACGCCAGTATTAAACGAGACGTTTCCCCCGGCGCGGGCTTCCAGTTCCGCGCGCAGAGCAAAGCTGAACGGAAAATCCACGTTCTGCATCCATAAAAACTGATTGGCTTCCTGGGCTCTGTAGTTGGTGGACGCGGGTTCCCGGGAAGTGGGGTTGTACCAGCCGGGCAAATCTCCAAGGGCCGCAACCAGCGCAAGTCGCGCTCTGCCCTTTGCAGTCGCCTGGGACGCGGCGAGGATGGCTTCCGCCGTGCCGAGATTCAGTTCCGGGTTGGTGATATCGACGACTTGCAATGAACCACCTGCTAACAAGAGGTTGAAGGCGAATGCGGCATCGAGCGAACCATCCCAAATGCCCACACCACCAGCGAGGACTCCGCACATGGGAAGCGCTGCGTTGAAGCGATCGGGGAATTCCTGCACCAATCCGGCGGTGATCATGCCCCCGAGCGAGTGTCCCCAGGCGATCGTCTTGAGTGGCGTTCCGACGATGGTTTCAAAAGCGTCGAGCGTCGCAATCTGATCCGGGATCGCCTGCTGAACTGCCCAGCCAGTGGTCGCGTAGGATGAACCTGCCAGCGCATAACCCGCCGCGAGCATGAAGCCGCCGGTGATGGGATCGCCTACATCTTCCGCGGGATTTGGTGATCCGGGTGTGACGTATCCGTGGCTGTAAAGAAGCAAAGTGCCGTTCCAGAGTGGCGGAACATCGATCACATAGGCTGCGCCGTCCGGCAAGGTGCCCGTGATGTGCTGCGCCGCTGCGCTTCCGCAGAGCATGACAACCAGAATGACGGTTAGGGCGGCGGACATGAGGGAGATCTTCGTAATATTCGGCATAGACATTCTCCTCTTAGGTGGGTGAAACCCTTTCCCCTAGCTGGATTCAGGGGGGCGACCGGTCTCAAATTCTGTGCTCGGAGCGCGGATTTGTCAACGCGTTAAATCGGGGTTTTGCTGCGCACGCCGTTCTCCGGCCCAATATAGCGCAATTCCGATCAGCGCCAGCGCTCCGGGGCCACCGACGATTTTGAGGACGCCAGGTGGCTTATTTGGATCATCCTGCGGCGACGCGGCCGGATTTCCGCCGGTCACTTAACAAAAAAGGTGAGCAGTAAGGACTATCAGAGAGAGGGACGTGGCCAAGAAATTCTCCGGCATGTTCAAGTGATGTCTGTGTGTGAGGAGGCGAAGTAATCAGGGCCCGAAAGAAATTTGTCATAGCATTCCGTGCACACCCAAATCCTTCCGTTTGTGTACCCTGTTGAGCACTCCGGTTCGTTTGCTAAATACAACTTCCAGCCGCAAATGGAACAGACGTCGTGGTTCCACCCATTCTGCACCAACTGGAAGTTAGCCGTATCTTCCGCGAGAGAAAGGTCGAAGGAAACCCGGCCATCAGAACGGCGGACAACAATGTCCCGCGGTTGCCATGTTTTCTGCGTCCAATGCCACAACATGCCGCGGCGGCGGCTTACGGCTGCGCGAATAACTTCCAGGTCGTGTTCCGTGTTGTGAATGCGAACCGTCCTCGTCTCCACCAAGCGGGAACGGTGTTGCACTTCATTTAGTCGATGTCGAAGCGAAGAGAACGCATCCGGCACTTCCGACCCGGAACACCCGCGGACAAGGTCCTTTACTTTTTCGTGTTGGACTCCCAATTGACACAAGGTTTCAGCGGCGAAGCATTCCTTCAGTTGTAGCAGCCCTAGCAGTAAGTGGCCGGTGCCAATGGAACTGTGCGCGAGGCCATCCGCTTCCTCAGCCGCAAGAACCAAGATTCGTTTCGATTCTTCGGAAAGTGGCAGATCCACGGAAGTTGAAGTCCTAGGCCTCTGCGGAGAGCGGGCATTAATCGTTGCCCGAAGCTTTTCTGCGGCTTTGACTGGCAAGATTCTCCTGGCAAAAGTCTTGTCTTCACGCAGCAGTCCCAGCAGGATGTGCTCGGTTTCGATGTTGGGCGAACCATATTGGCTCGCTTCATATCGCGCAAAGAAGATGACGCGCCGTGCCTTCTCGGTGAATCGCTCGAACATGGAACTACTCCGAAGCGGATATTCTACGGCTGCTTCGCTTCCAATACAGATATCCCGGGATGCCAATCAGCACAATGGTCGCACCCCAGAAGGCCTCGGTTGGCCGCTGGATAATTGTGTTGAGCGTCCAGGAAACTCCGACGATAACGTAGAGCGCGGGCAGCCATGGGTATCCGGTGCAGCGATAGGGGCGGGGCACGTCGGGTCGTTTCCAGCGCAACACGAACAGGCCGATGACGGTCAGCGTGTAGGAGAGCACCATGCCAAAGATGACGTAGGTGTAAAGCTGGTCGTAGCGGCCGCTCATGGTTAGCACTGCGGCCCAGATGCCTTGGCCGATCAGGCTGAAGGCGGGCGTGCGCCACTTGGGATGAATGACGGCCATGCGGCGGAAGAACACACCGTCCTGCGCCATGGCGAGGTAGACGCGGGCGCCGGACAAGGTGCAGGTTGCCGCTGCGCTGAAACACGAAATCGCGATCATCGCCGACAACCAGACTGCTGCGCCAGGCGAAAACAGCACAGCCGCGGCGGCGTGGGCAATGGTTTCGTATTTTGCGACCTCATTCAGCGGCAGGGCGTAAACGTATGTCATATTCATCGCGAGATAAATCGCGCCCACCGCGAGCACGCCTAAAACCATGGCCAGCGGCACATTGCGTCGCGGCTCTTTGACTTCGCCGGCAACCCACGTGATGTAGACCCAGCCGTCGTAGGCCCAAAACACGGCAATCAAGCCGACGCCCAGAGCAGAGATCAATTGTCCTGGACTCAATCCCATCGTCAGTCCGCCCGGCGCCTGCGCGCTGAAGTTCGACCAATGTCCCTTGCCGACGGCAAATCCGAGAACAACGAAAGCTGCCATGGCGGTGAACTTTGTCCAAGTGGAAACGTTCTGCAGAAGCGCGCCCCAGCGCAGTCCGTAGACGTTGACATAAGTGAGGATGGCGATCAGCAACAGCCCGACGGCATGCGCGCGCGTGAAAACGATAGTGAATATAGCCTCGACAATGCGACCATCCACCAGCGCGGGATACGGCAGATTGATGTTTGCCATCACGTGTTGCTGCGACATCCAGGGAACGATGTTGCCCATGTAGGCTGCGGCGGCGACGGAGAGCGCTGCGATGCTGCCGCCGTTGGCGACCGCGAACAACATCCAGCCATAAAGAAACGCAACCAGGTCGCCGTACGCTTCGCGGAGGTAAATGTATTGTCCGCCGGAGTCGGGAAACATGGAGCCGAGTTCGGCGAAGGCGACGCAGGCGCACAGCGAAATCACTCCGCCGAGCGCCCACACCAGAAAAAACAAAGTTGGGTTGGGCAAAGGTCCGGCAATATCTTTGGCGGTAAGAAAAATAGAAGAACCGATGATGCCGCTCACCAGCAACAGCACCGAGTCGAGCAGGGTAAGCCCGCGGACGAGACTCGGTTTTTGACTGGAGAGTTCAGTTTCGGTAGGCAGGGAAGCGGGAGCGCTCTTCATTCAGTAGCCGATTAGTTCTTTATCCGCAGATCACGTCGTTAGTCGTTCGCTCGGCGTCATTCGATGCTGCTCGGTTTTGCCAACCACCAGCGACTGACGACCAACGACGAGCTTCATCCCATGCCCAGTTCATCCGAAGATTCCAGCGGCGTTCCGCAGCGACGGCAGATAACGGCGGAGCAATCGCCGCAGGTAAGAGGGTCGCTGACCTCTACGGCGCAGACCGGACAGTAAAACACCACCGCGGGTTTCTGGGCTACTGGCGCTGCTTTCGGAGGGGTCTCCATGACCATGGCCTATGAGCACGAAACTGTAACACACTTCCCAGACGCGCTCGCCACACGTTACTCGGGCGGCTTGCGCAGGATCAGGTCGCCTTCGGCCGGAGGCAACGAGACGGGAAATTGCCAAACTTTGTCTTTCATCCAGACGCTGAAGATAAAATCCTCCCGCTCTTTCCAAGGGCCGATCCACTTGTTTTTGGTTGAGAAAAAGACCCAGCCGTGAACTTCGGGATTGCCCGGGGTCAGCATCACCGTGTTGGGATCGAGGGTTTGAGTGCTGAGAAACTCGATGAACTCCGCCGCTTCCTTTTGGTACACCCGCAAGCGGGCCGTTTTCTCTTCGGCGGTCTCGGGACTCTTCTTGATCTGGCGCTCGGTTTCGAAGATCTTCGTGTCCACGTCATTTTGCAGTTTGTTGGAGAGTTCCGTGGGATCCTCGTAGGCCTCCTGAACGTCGTGATGGCGAACGAAGTCGATGCGCACGTCTGCCGGAAACTCGAATTTGTCCTGACCGGTGTATGTCACACTTATGTACGCCGCGAGGGGATGATAGAAGCTGCGGTGGCGGCTATGTGCTAGTTCCTGTGAATCCATGAGGAGAGTGACGGTGAGATCACGCTCAGTCATCGTCCAGAGGTATCTGCCGTCATCGCGGTGTTCGAATGTGCAACCCGACGCATCAGCGGTCCAGCGCACGGTGGGCAACTGCTTTTTCTTCGCGTGGCTTAGGGTTGGCGACAGAACCGCACTAGACAGAATCGCGCAAATCGGGAACACAAGTTTTACCCAAGAAAAAGGGGAACGCGTCATGAATGCACAAAGTGTATCGCTTTTGCGCAGGCGACGTCACGCGCGCTGGCGCAGGAATACGCGCGGAAAATATGTTAGATTGAAATTGGTGGGGGCGCGTAGCTCAGTTGGTAGAGCAACGCCCTTTTAAGGCGTGGGTCGCAGGTTCGATTCCTGCCGCGCTCACCATTCTCACCGGCCGGCATTCGCCAGCCGGTCTCCGAAGCCGTACCAGCCATTAGTTTACGACGGTTGTCACCTCTATCGAATTGTTGCTCGGATTTTGAACCTCCCTGGGTAATGTAAATTAAATGGATGATTGCGATCCGCTGTAGTGGCGTGCTGTTTGACTTGGACGGCGTGCTCATCGATTCCGCTCCCGCGGTGGCGCGGGTATGGTCTCGTTGGGCTGCCGAGCATGGCCTTGATCCTGAGACCGTGGTCCGCGTGGCGCACGGGCGGCCGAGTCGAACCACCATCCGCGAGCTGCTGCCCAACGCGGATATTGACCGCGAAGATCGCGAAGTCGAACGCAGGGAAATGGAGGACCTCGATGGCGTGGTCTTGCTGCCGGGCGCTCGGGAACTCCTGAACACCTTGCCTCCGGAACGCTGGACCATTGCGACCTCTTGTACGCGCCCGCTGGCCGAGGTGCGTTTGCGGGCCGCGGGCCTGCCCATCCCCAGGACATTGACTACCTCGAGCGACGTGAAGATCGGCAAGCCGGATCCCGAGCCGTACCTGAAGGCGGCAGCGAAGCTTGGGTTTGCCGCCTCCGAATGCATCGTGATAGAAGATGCGCCGTCCGGAATTCGCGCCGGAAAGGCCGCTGGCACCCGCGTGATTGCATTCCGCACGACCATGGTCCGCCGCGATCTCGAAGAGGCCGGTGCCGATTGGATCGTTCAAAACTGCGCTGACATCAGAGCATCCTGTGATGATGAAAACGGCTTCCGTCTGAGCCTTTCGCTGTAAAGTCTGAACTTTCTGCAAGAAGCCAATTGCGTGCGGCCATGCGCTCAACTAGAATCCTCGGTTCCCTAGAAGTTGCCGGTAAGCGCAGGCTTGATGTGCGCCGTGCAGCTCCGATCTTCGCAACTGCGATACAGAGAATCGCTAAACAGGCAGGGGTCTCGTGATCATCGGTGTTCCGAAAGAAAGTTATCCGGGAGAGCGGCGGGTTGCGCTTGTGCCCTCCGTCCTCCCGACGCTGACCAAGGCGGGCTTCGAAGTCCACATTCAATCCGGCGCTGGAATCGAGGCCGGCTATCCCGATTCCCAGTATGCCGACAAGGGCGCGAAGATCGTCGCCGACCGTGCGGCGGTGTTTGCCACAGCTGACATTGTCGTGCAGATTCTTTGCTACGGTTCCAACGACATAACCGGCAAACTGGACGTACCGCTCTTTCGCCGCGAGCAGATCCTGGTCGGGTTTCTACGTCCGTTCGGTTCGTCGGAGGTGGTGGAGGAGATCGCGCACGCTGGCGTCACCGCGTTTGCCGTGGAGTTAATGCCCCGTTCCACTCGCGCCCAAAGCATGGACGCGCTCTCCTCGATGGGGACCGTCTGCGGATATAAGGCGGTGCTGATGGCGGCCGACTGCCACCCGCGATTCTTTCCCATGCTGACCACCGCGGCGGGAACCATCACCCCCGCCCGCGTGTTCGTCATCGGCTGCGGTGTGGCTGGATTACAGGCGATCGCGACCGCGCGCCGCCTGGGCGCGGTGATTTCGGCCTACGACTTAAGGCCCGCGGCAAAAGAGCAGGTCCAGAGTCTCGGTGGACGTTTTGTCGAGCTGCCCATCGAGGCGAAAGATGCGCAGGATGCTCGCGGATATGCCACCGCGCAGGATGAGGACTTCTATCGCCGTCAGCGCGAGTTGCTCGGAAAAGTGGTCCAGGAAAGCGATGTGGTGATTGCCGCGGCTGTGATTCCGGGAAAGAAATCGCCCGTCCTGGTAACCGAGGACATGGTGAAGGGAATGGCGCCGGGTTCGGTGATCCTCGATCTGGCATCCGAACGGGGCGGCAACTGCGAGATCACGGAAACCGGCAAGACCGTGGTAAAGCATGGCGTGACCATCATCGGAGCCATCAACGTGGCCACCGGCGTGCCTTATCACGCGAGCATGATGTATGCCCGCAACATCACGGCCTTCCTGATGCACCTGATCAAAGATCAAAAGTTGAATCTGAACCTCGAAGATGAGATTGTTCGCGAGACGCTGCTCACGCGCGGCGGCGAGATTGTCAACGCGCGTGTCCGCGAGTTCTTTAAGTTGCCAGCGTTGGCAAAGTGACGGTGGGGAGACGGGCACCTCGCCCGTCCAGCCGGGTGGGGACGCCCGGCTCTCCACTAAAAACATGGAGCGGAGGAAAGATGAATAGTAATTCGAACCTGATCAACGCACTCTTTATCTTTGTGCTCGCTGGATTTATCGGATTTGAAGTGATCCGGCGAGTCTCGCCGTTGCTGCACACTCCGTTGATGTCGCTCACCAACGCCTTGGATGCGATCGCGGTGGTGGGTGCGATCGTGCTCGTGGGCGAGCACAAGAGCACGCTCTCCGCTATTTTTGGATTTATCGCCGTGGTCGCCGCCACCAGTAACATCGTCGGCGGCTTCTTGATCACGGACCGCATGTTGAAGATGTTCAAATCCAGCCGTCCCGCGGCTAAACCGGCGGCCAAATGATGACAACCGAACTCGCAGGCGGCCAAGTCGTCATCGAGCTTTTATATCTCATCGCGAGCGTGCTGTTCATCTTCTCGTTGAAGTGGATGAGCTCGCCGACCTCGGCCCGCCACGGCATCTGGGCGGGCGAAGCGGGCATGCTGCTGGCGATTTGCGGCACGCTGCTGCACCACGGCATCGTGGACTACCGGCTGATCGCGATTGGGTTGGTGCTTGGTACCATCATCGGCGTTCCGCTCGGGCGGGTGGCGATGACGGCGGTTCCGCAGCGAACCGCGCTCAGTCACGCCTTTGGCGCACTCTGCGTAACGCTGGTCGGTTCGGCCGAGTTTTACTTGCGCTCACCCGATATCTCGCGCTTCATGATGGCGGTGCTGTCGCTCGAGGTCATTCTTGGCGGCTTGACCGTGACCGGGAGCTTGATGGCTGCCGGCAAGCTGCAGGAAATTCTGCCGCAGCGGCCGCTGACTTACAAAGGCCAGAACCTCGTCAACTTTGTGCTTCTCGCCGGCGCCGTGGTCATCGCCGTAACTCTAGTCCTGCATCCCGATTCGCGGTCCCTGTTTCCGTTCATGATTTTAATCGCGCTGGCGTTCGGCGTGTTATTGATCATCCCCATCGGGGGCGCGGACATGCCGACCGTCATTTCGTTGTTGAACGGTTATGCCGGTCTGTCGGCGGCGGCCATGGGCTTTGTTCTCGACAGCAAGCTGCTCATCATCGCGGGCGCGCTCGACGGCTCGTCGGGCCTCATCCTCTCCATCATCATGTCGAAGGCCATGAACCGGTCCTTCACTAATGTTCTGTTCGGAGCCTTTGGCCAAGTACAAACTTCGGCCGCTGCGGGAGAAGAAGCCAGGCCCGTTCGCAGCGCGACGCCGGAAGAAGCAGCGGCCATCCTTTCCGCCGCGAACCGGGTCATCATAGTTCCCGGATACGGTATGGCAGTGGCCCAGGCCCAGCACAAGGTGCGAGAACTTTACGATGGTCTCAGCAAACGCGGTGTGGACGTGCGCTTCGCCATTCACCCCGTTGCCGGACGCATGCCTGGCCACATGAACGTGCTGCTGGCCGAAGCGGATATTCCTTACGACCGCCTGATTGAGATGGACGAGATCAATGGCGACTTTCCGCAGACCGATGTCGCCCTGGTGATTGGCGCCAACGACGTCACCAACCCTGCCGCTCGCTCCGATGCTTCCAGCCCCATCTACGGGATGCCGATCCTCGACGTGGACAAAGCCCATACCGTGATGGTCATCAAGCGCAGCATGAATCCCGGCTTCGCCGGCATTGATAACCCGCTCTACTATCTCGATAACACCCTGATGCTGTTTGGAGACGCCAAGGCATTTGTCGGCAGCATTGTGCGCGAACTTGGCGGAGGACACAACTAGGGGGTCAGGCCGTCCCGGAGATTTCCGCGGGTCCAAGTGGCTGAAGGAGAGCCAAGAAACAAGATTAAGGCCAGAGTATGCCTGTTTGCACCAAGGAGAAATCCGGCGGGCTTCAGTCTGGCGCGAGGACTTCGCGCAGCCTGCGGCCCGCCCGGCGTTTAGGCTGCCTTTCTCATCTGTCTGATCTTGGCCCAACGTGCTTTCTGGGCCAAAGAAATTCTCCGGCGTCCTGCCGCCGAGAGAACACGCTTGACGCGATGTGGCGCCCCCGCACGCATGGTTGCGCCCGAGCTTCGGGTAAGCTTTTCCAGAACTGAAATAGCTTCCCCAAGCTTTTGGACTTGGTTCTGTGCATCCCGGCGTTCCTCTCGGAGCCGGACGATTGCCTTAGCAATATTTGTCATCAAATACCCCCTCGGGTAAGTCACCGTCGGACATTGTATTACTAACTCACCGGTTCTGTCAGAATTTATTACTGGCCGAATTTGGATTACATGGCGTGGGTCGGACGAGCATGATGACAACGCGAGAACGAGGCCGCGACGACAACCCGCAACGACAATGACCCGGGGATAACAAGCGTCCAAACGGCCCGCCTGCAGCCCTCATCCCAGGGGTGGCAGAAGTCCCGACGACCCGAACAAGAAGAGAGCGCCCACCGCCAGGCTATAGATCGCTGTCAGCGCGGTAACCACAAACTGAAAGCGCGGCAGCCGCGAACTGATGCCGAAGAGTCCAACGGCCACCGCCGTCATCACCGTGTTCATTACCAGCAGTCCCGCGATAAACATGGCCAGCCCGATAAAGCCCTTGCTGATTCCTCCCAGATTGGCCGCCAGTAAGAAGATCATGAGTTGGCTGGGCGTCTCCGCGCCGAGCCCATGCACAACACCGATCATGAGTACGGATTTCGAATCGTAATTCCAGGTCTTGTCCGTCGGGCGCGGGATGTCGTGATCGTGCCAGTAGCTTTTCATCTTCCAGTGGACCCAACGCAGCGTCCCGGCCATAAGGTGAAAACGGCTGCGCGGCGCAGTGTTTCCCTTGAACAGCGAGCCCAGAACGTAGACCCCCAGGATCAGCAAGGTCAGTCCCACCAACCGCTCCGCGATGCGATCGATGCCATGAGGCAGCGAGAGTTGAAACATGATGACGGCGCTGCCCAGTACGGCAACCATCGCCGCGTGTCCCAGCGCGTAGAGCAAACCCAGCCGCATACCGCGCCAGCGACTGGTCTGCACACTGGTGATGTCCGTGATGGCGGCAATATGGTCGTAGTCGAAGCCGTGATGGAGGCCAAGGATCGCCGCCGAAAGGAGCGCAAGTTGTAGGCTGGTCGGCGTGGCGGTCATGGATGCATGTGGGCCCAGGTCGGAGCACCCTCATTGTTCCACACGCCGTCAAGAATCGGAAATAGGGTCGGAAGCAGAAGCCTTCGACGCGGCCAGAATGAGCAATACATCGCCGCCCAAACCCCAGATCCTGGCTAGTTGCACCTAACTTTAGCGACTAAGATGAGGTTAGCGGTGTGGCATCATCGGGTCGGTAATGCCGTGATCGCCACGGCGGCGGTGGACGGCGGTCCGAGTGGGATTGTCGTCGATAACTACAGCACTGCGTGACAGGGATCCAGCATCTATCTGACTGAGCGCCGATAAGCTAAACACTGCGTACAAATTTACCCGCAACGGGCTGCAATAAAGTAAATAGGAAGAGGTCTTTTCAGGAACCCAACTGCAAGGCGACGACCTCTGCCGCCTGGCAGCCCGGCTTTTCGAAACCGCCGCGTTGGCACCTCGAACATTTCCTCGCATAGATTCAAAGCCCAAACCTAACCATCACGCTCCTACTTCGGTTACGATTCGGTTCGACTCATTTGCAAGGGATTGCATCCGGGTTAAGACTGTGGTCAAGGAAATTCTGCCAAGCTATTGATAATAAACAACTTCTAATTCGTTGGCGGTGGAGAGCGGATTGCCCACTGCACGCAGGATGAAGTGTCTCTGGCCGAGATCAAGAGCTATGAGCAGGAAAGCGCTCGCGGCAGTCGTGTCGTTGGCCGGCTTCAGTTGCCTTCTCGCTCTTTACCCAGTAGCGTCCCGGTCGACGCTGGTTCCGCATCGAACCCCGTTCACAGGACCGGAAAAGGCGCTGCGCCGCGTGCCCGCTCACATCTCCGAATTCACTCCCGTGTCAGAACCACTCGCTCTGCCGAAATGTGGAACCGTCAGTCCGCCCGAAGCCTTGCTCACTCCCGACCCACTGCTACCAGTTCAGGATAACGACATGAAAGTTCGCGTCAGCTTCATTGTCGGCACCGACGGGAAAGTGCATAGCCCCTTCATCATGGAAAGCGGCGGCCCTGACGAAGATCAGATTGTGCTGCACGCAGTTCGCTTTTGGCGCTATCGTCCCGCACTCTGCAACGGAGTTCCCACCGATTTCGAAGCACTCGTAAGATTCAGTATCCGCTAGCGCATGAATTCTCCTACAATGTCTGCGATGAGGTTGCCGTGACCGCAGACAATCAGAAATCCGCCGATCCCAAGGCCGATCCCACGAAGGACCGACCCTCCGAGAGCCAGGAGATCGAAGAGTTTTTTCAAAGGCTCCCCGGCAACTTTCGTTGGCCGAAGCCGAACGCCGAAGCCGTGGCTGCGGCCGCAGAAGCGATTCAGCGCATGTCGGGAAATGCGGCCATGCAGCCCTTGTCCGGTGAAACGGGCGAATCGGGCAGCACCTGCTCAGCCTGCGGTGGTGCGCTGCCGGCGACTGCCCGCTTTTGTTTCTGGTGCGGAATTCCAACGCAGCCTGTCGCCGGCGATGCCACTGCTCACTCCCGCCCCGGAGCGCAGCATCACTTTCACCACCACTATCATCATTATTTAGTTCCGGGCACCGCAGTCCCCGGTTCCGAAGCGGCATCCGGTGTGCCTTCTGCCGAGTCTGAGCCCGCTCCTCCTCGCGGCCGAGCGCCCGGATCGCCGGGCATCTCAACCGGCGGCCGCGCCGAAGCGGGCGCCCGCAAGGTTGTCCAGGATTGGGCGCAGGCCTGCAACACCAAGCACATCGACGACCTGCTCGAACTCTACGCCGCGGACGCGACCCTGATCCGCTCCAGCGTTCCGCCGGTTCGCAGTCTGCCGGCGATCCGCGAATTTCTTATCTCACTGGTCGAAGCCGGATTGGGTGACGTAGAGATGGAATCGCTGCGCCTGGAAATGCTGGGTGAGATTGCTATCGATCTCGGCCGCTGCAAAATGCTCGTACCCGTCGCCATGGGGAAGCGCCGCGAAGAGCGCGGGAAATACCTCATCGTCCTGGCGCGACAACCGGCCGGAACATGGAAGATTCTTGCCGATTGCTGGTCCGCCGATCTGGCCGTCAGCGCCCTGCAGCCCGAGCCTGCTGCCCGAAAGGGAAGCGAACCCGCCCTGCCGCAGCGCAAGCCTCGCTGAGAGGATCTGACCTTCAGAAGCCAACAAAAACCCCGATCCTCGCGGATCGGGGTTGAGTGAGTTTGTCAAGTTGATCTATTGTGCGTTTTGGCGGGTCGTCAGCAGCTGCCGGTAGCTCAGGCTTTCCACGTCGCGGAACATCGGCGTTCCGGGCGGCAGGCCGGCCGGAACAGAGAAGTCCGTGTCGAAAGAGAAATTTCGGTTTGGGACTCCATATACGGCGGTACAGCACTTGTAAAACCCGGTGTTGTAGGTTGAGTAGTACAGGCTCGCCAGCGAGCCCTTGTAATTCTCTGTGACTCCGCCTGAGCCCCAGTTTTCCAGCAAGTGCAAGAAGTTGTGTATACCTCCGTCGGTGCCGATGTCATCTTCGCCAGCTGCTTCAGGCCAAGCGGTTGGGTATTTGAAAGTCATGTTCTTCCCGGCTGCCACTGCCACTCGGTAGTATGTGCTCGTAGTTGGCCGGTTCCCTAGGTTGGTGGGCGAGGTGTTACCGCTTGTACCCACCATGCTTACCCTGTCGTCCCAGTTGTTGGAGAGGAGAGTAACCGTGTCGGCGATCACAGCCGCAGCCGCCATTCCAGCTTTGTCCACAGGCGGCGTGTTCCAGACCGTGTCGGCAGCATTTGAGTTGTAATCGCCCTGGATGTACAGGGGATTCTCCGATGCCACGGTGAATCCACCATAGTAGTTTGTACCGTTATAGACAACTGGAACGGATAGCAGCGGTACGTTGCCGAGCGATCCATCCACCAGTTTCAGAACGTGGCGCGCCCCGCTGACCCAGTTCTTGCGTCCGGTGGTGCCGCAGCTGTTAATCCGATCGCCGCCAGTCGCCGCCACGGTGCCATAAGGATTGGGGGCCGGGTTCGTGCTGATGATTTTGGCATTCAGGTTCTGGGTAGCGCTGGCCGTCGTTCCGTAGAAGCCTAATCCCAGGTTCTGCGTGCCCCAGTTGTCGAGTGCGTTGTTCTCGTTGTCGTCCTCGGGAGAATAAGCCTGTCCGGTCATCTTCGTCTCCAGCGCGCCGTCGGGTGTGCCTACGGTACTGGAGGAGTTAACAGTGTCTTCCAGCCCCGAGTCCCCGCTCTTAGTGTTCGCAGGGTGCGGAGGAGTTAGGTTCGGATTCAGCAGCATGCCCCGGCGATCCGAGAAATAAAGAATATAGCCGTTTTGCGCGGAAGAATTCACAAGCTTGCCGCTCGTCGAGTTCGCCAGCCAGTTCTGCAGGTTGCCCACATCGATTTCGACGGCGTTCATCACCCCGTTAGTCGTGCAACTGTTGTCCGTCACCCCGTTGACGCTTGACCAGTCTATGTCCCGAGGCTCGCCTTCGCGCGCATCGTAGAAGTTGATGGGATACCAGTTGAACTGCGTGAGGCTCTGCGGTGTTGTCGTGGTGGGAGCGGCAGGGGTAACGCCAAACGCCCATTGCCCTCCCGATACTCCCGAATCCGCCAGAAGTAACGGCACCGCCGGGCTGCCCGCGGTCCAAGTCTTGCACTTCTTACTACTCCCACTCCCCTGCGTCGAGCTACAGGTCGGGGCCCCCGCTTGCGTGACCGCCCAGCTCCCAGCTGATAGCGCAGGTTCTGTGGCCAGCGTGCTATTCGTGGAGCGGTCCGCCGGCTGTTGCAATAGCAAAATCGCGTTCGGATTGATCGGGTTCGGAGAGGCAGCCGTCGGTGCTGTCACTCCCCGCGCAAATCCCAGTTGCAGCCATTCATTGGTTACGGCGACCCATGCGCCGGAATTGTTCAGGTATTCCACTCGCAAGTAGCCATCAATCAGGTTCCAGGCATTGGAACCGGCCTGCGACGGGTAGTTCGTCAGGGCGCTGGAGGCAACAGGAGTATCGGAGATGGGGAGAGCATAGTACGGATACACGCTCAACTCGCAGCCGGCAGGCAGAGTAACTGCTCCTGCCGCATAAGTTGACGGCGGACAAATATCGATCGTCGGGTTGCCGTAGGTCCACAAGCTCGGAGCTCCCGCCGGCTGGAGACCCTGCGTGGCAGATTCGCCTGCAAACGCTGCGGGTGCGTAGAGCCAGTCTGGCGTGGTGCAGGTTGGGGGATTGCCCGCGGTCGTCTGGCAGGTGGACGGTATGGGAATCGCGTTCGACGCGGTGGCGAAGTACAGGTTATAGTTGTTGCCCGCAGAAGTACCGAACGTCGCGGTGGGGTAATTGGCGGCAGGAATCGTCACTCCCCACGGCGTCACCGTCGCGTTGCCCGTCGTTTGCGTTACATTCGCCAACCGGACGTTATTCGTATCCGAAGCTCCGCCCGGCAAGTCCGCCGGATCGTCGCTCAGCAGCACGTGAATCTGCGCCAGGTTATATTCGCGCGATTGGCCCAACGCCGACGTGGCCGACTCGCCCGTCACTGGCCGGCGAAGAATTTCGTACGCCTGGGCTCCCCCACCGACGAACGGCATCTTCAGTTTCTTGGCGCCCGTTCCCTGAGGCGTGGTAGCGCCTGTGACGTAATAGTTGCCGTTGATGACCTCATCGTGAGTGGTGCTGTTGGACCAGTTATTAAAAGCGCTGTAATAGTTCGTGATCTGCGCCGTACCGCTCCCCATCCCCGTCACACTGCCGTCCCCGTAAGTGCTGGATGTGACCGAATCGAGGGCCAGGCAATTATTCGCAGCAGCTGTGGATGGCGCGGTATTTCCGACAGTGATGCTGCAAGCGGTGGAGCTGTTGGAAGTCGGAACATATACCTTGCCGTCTTTGGCGCTCGTATTCGTATTCGGCAGCACGGTCCGAACTATATTGCCGAATGCCGATATCTTGCTCTGAAAGGTCAAGCTGGAGCCAGTATTAGTGAACGGGTAGAAGTCCCCATTGGCGTGTACAGCGCCGGCGAAAGTCATAGGGGAGCCGGGGAAGATGGAGCAATCGGCATCGCAAAACACTCCGAACTGGAACACCGGAATTAGCGCCACCTGCGCCTGCCGTGTCATGCTCACTTCCTGCCCACCCATTAAGGACGCTGTCGCCAGCATGTTCACCGGGATGATCTGCGCATACAAGCCCGTGTTCGGTCCGGAAAGGATCGGTCCCCAGTGCGAGGTCACCGTTGCCAACGCCGATGCTGGGCAAGTCAAACCCTGCGGCGTCGCCGAATACTGTGTCCAGGTGACTCCCCCCATCGCCGGCTGATTCGCTGTGGCGCCCACACCGCAGATTTCGCTGGCAGAGGGGGCCTGCGTGTTTTGGAACACCGTGGCCAGGTCGGAGTACATTTTCTCAATACCACCCTCGGCGGCGTGAAAGGCCATGTTGTTCTGCAGATCGGTCCCGCCCACCCTGCCTTCGGTGTTGACCATCATCATCAGCCCGATCGCGATCCCCGACAGCAGCAACAGCATCAGCAAGGACGCAATCAGCGTGAATCCTCTGGTGTGCAGTCTCGCGCTCTTCATACCGTAACTCCCCGTGGTATCAATGCTCATCGCTTCGCTCCCCATCGTTTTACTCGCCTTCGCCATCCCCCGCTAATTGGCGTAGTTGTTGGTGTAGGTCAGATTCCGCGCACATACCGATGTCTGCAAATCCATTCTCTGAAAGCCGCTTCCCGAGCCGAACTGGGAGCCCAGCAGCGTGCTATCCATCGCCATGTTCTGAATGTTGATCTTGGTGATCTGGTTGGGAAGGAGTCCAGTCGAAGCGCCACCGCAGCCATCGCTAGCAGCGCCAGGGTTGCTACAGGCCACCGCCGTCGAATTGGTGGCGTCGTTAAAAAGGTCATAGGTGAACTTCAGGTAAACGACGTTTTCCGCCACCGGGACAGGCGGGTGTCCACTGACTTGCCGCATCAATCGCGACGGGGTGGGGCTGTTGTCAATGTAATAGCTGATCACCAGAATGCGGGTCGCATATCCGATAACCGGCACTTTCGAATTGTATTGGCTGGCCAGGCTATTGCTGACTGCTGCCGCCTGGTTCATCTTGAGCGCATCATTGGCGGCAAAGGTGGCGACGCCTAAACTGGTGGCCGCGGTGGTGACTTCGGCCACCACGTTCGTTGAACCAAAGGTGAACAAGACCAAGTCGCCTGGCGTCAGTCCAACCGCCGAGTCGTTCACGGCTTGCGCCCCAGCGTTGCCGGTCGGAGACGTGCAATTCACACTCGTAGCCCCGGGCAACGCGAAAGTTACTTGCGTCGTGCTCGTGATGGTCGCGGTGTAGCAGTCCAAATAGAAATTGTTGTCCGTATACACCACCGTGGTCACGTCGGTGGGTCCCTGTGCAGCGAGGAGCGTCGGCCCGTCGTTATACCCCGTCATCAGCCCGTAAAGATAAGCAGCGCCGCCCTGCGTGGGATATGCCACCGAGGTGAGGTTGATGTAGCACGGGTAAGGCGACGTCGTTTGAGCGCAGCCATATACCGGAGTGGTCGCGGATGGAAGAGCGATCGCGGCACTGGGGTTTAGTCCCGCCCCGGCCAGGCTCAGATCCGTCGTCAGCATGTTGGAGGCGGCCCGAAAATCCTGTTGCAACTCCGCCCGCTGCGTAGTCGTCCAGGTCGCCTGCACCCCCTGGATGTAGATCTGCACCGCCGCGCCCAGTACAAGCGTGCCCAGTGCCATGGCAATCGTCATTTCCAGCAGACTGAATCCATTCTCGCGCTTGGTTGAGCGATCGCTCATAATTCCCCTTTACTGGTACTGCGAAATGTAGGTATTCAGAATGTATGTTTTCGGGGTTTTTTGGGACTGGGAAGTCCCGTACTGCACGGTGACAGTTATGCTTCGTAACGAAGAGATCGGGTTCCCCGATGCGTCGTACAGCGGCGCGATCTGAATTGCGCGCTGATAGCCGGTCAAAGGGATAAACGTATCATCCGCAGTTTGGAAAACCCCGTCTGCCCCCGGATCCTGCAGAGTTTCCTCGCCCGCGTTTGCGTCATCCGACGTCCCAAAGATTCCGTCCGCTCCCGCGTTATAGATCGGTTGAAATTGCGGACTACTCGCATTACCGACGAAGATGCCGCAGGGTGAGGGGCTGGTGGTGCAGAATTGGGTGCCCGCATTATTCTGGATCGCATCCCAGTTAATCTGCGCGGTGTTGCGCGCGGTCACGATGCTCTCATATGCCTCGTTCGCCAGTTGCTTGGCGATCATGTCCTGCTGCGAGGTCTGCGTCGAAGCCATGGCCAGTCCGAAAACACCCAGCAGACTCACCATTCCCACCGTCAGCACTGCCATCGAGACCATAACTTCGATCAGCGAAAACCCTCGCTCCGCTGGCTTTCGCACTCGAGTATTCCCGCCGTACCCGGTCATTGATCCCATCATTGACGTATCCATTGATAAGTGCTCCCCGAAGCGGGGTAGAGCCGCCATCCGTGAATGCGACCCGTGCCGCCCCAAAGGTCTACCGCCCGGTCACTGAAGGCATTTCCCGAGCGCCCGAGGTAGACCACGCCCCCATCCCAGTTTCCGCCGCCGGCACAAAGATTCGAGGTCTGCGCCGAACCGTCAGGGCAGAAGTAAATAGTCGTTGCTCCTCCGGTGGTGCTAACCGCCGTATAGCCAAAGTCAATCGCGTTCGCCCCGGTTCCATAGCCGTCGGGAGCCGGCGTGCCTGAGGGCGGCACGAGAAAAGCAACGTCCGTCGGGTATTGATAGGTCACGGTAGCCGGTGCGCTGCCGTTCGGAAGTGCTGTTTCTCCGCTTGCCGGAGCCCATGCCACTGTGATCGTAGAGTAAGGGCTTGGCGAAACAGGGCTAGCAAAAGTCACCGAGTATGATGTCCGTTGCGATACCGCGTTGTCGCGCGCCTGCCGCAGCGCTCCCAGCGTCGCGTTGTATGCATTGGTCACGTGCTGGGATTGCAGCAACGGCACCAGGGTGATGACCGAGACCACCGTCAGGGTGATGGTGATCGCCACCACTATCACCATTTCCAGCAAGCTGAACCCGCTCGCCCGATGACTCCGGTGTCCTGCATTTGTTTCCAGACTTCTCATAAGCATTTGCCGCTTTCTGCGGCTCCCGGCCCCGTCAAAGATCGTCACAAGAACTCGTGTAACTGCCATAACCCGGTGTCCCTCGACCCCATGTAGATCGCGGCCCGACACCAGTCTTGGTACTCTCGATGTTAGGAACTGGCCCGTAGTACGTCAAAGTACCGGGGTACACCGGCCTTTCGTACACTGGCCTTTCGTAAGGTAATTCGGGGAGAGTTACGATCGTGCCAGGGGCCGCCTATGCGGTCAGCGAAAGTCCCACGAAAGGTCTTGTCAGCTTATCGCCGGCTAATGCAAAGGGAAAGATAACTAAAGTTGTGGCTACCGTGTGCTTGCAAGAACCGGAAGAACTTACGAAGGCAAGAGCGGGGGAAAAGAACGTAAGAAGGAAAGTCTAAATTGTACTTCCACCGTGACACAGGTAACTTGTCGATGGCACCGGCCCTCTCTTACGATTGTTTCACTATGGAACCAAGCTGCCTCGTGGTGTGTCCGGATCAGGACGCAGCCAGCCTGCTTACCCTCATCCTCTCCGAGTTGGGGATGACGGCCGAGCACACACCCTCGGTCTCCCGCGGATTGGAACTGCTGGAAAGCCGGCATTTCGACGCCATCATCATCAACTATCGCGCCGACCAGAGTTGCGACGAATTCCTGGCGCACTTGCGTCAGTCCGCCAAAAACCGCGCCAGCCTGCTGATTGCTGTCGTCGACGGTGATTTTAACGCTCGTCCCGTGTTCGGGCTCGGCGCCAACTTTGTTCTCTATCGCCCGCTCTCTTCCTCGCGCACCCGCACGAGTTTGCGCGCCGCGCGCAGCCTCATGCGCCGCGAACGTCGCCGCGCTTCCCGCGCGCCGGTGGGCTCGCGCGTCACCGTTGCTTATCCCGGAGCGCCAGAAATGAGCGCATTCCTGGCCGACCTCAGCGACGGCGGCACCTCGATCCAGAGCGCTAACATTCCTCGCGCATGCAAGGTCTACTTCGAGTTCGCGCTGCCCGGTCAGCAGCAACTAGTGCGCCTATCGGGAGAGGTGGCCTGGCAGGACGCCAGCGGTCGCACGGGAATTCGGTTCCTTGACGTGCCGCAGTCTTCGCGCCGCCTCATTCAGACTTGGTTGCGACACAATCATGCCGAGGCGACAACCGGGGTGTCGGCTCAGCCGCTTGCAAGCAACAAGTCTGCGACTGATTCTCACGTGGCTTCCGAACCGAAGAATGAGCCGAGGCTCGAGCCCAAAGACGCCCTCGTCTCCAATGCCGGCAACCGCCGCGGGGAGCAACGTTTCGCCTGCAAACTCGGAGCTGACGTCTACCGTCTGGGAAACACCATCCCCAATCGCTGCGCCCTGTCCGATCTCAGCGAGGGTGGTTGCTACGTCGAAATGCCGACTCCATTCCCCCAGAAGTCGAGTGTGGAGATTCTGATCCGAACCGCCGACACGAAGTTGAGAATCACGGGTCAGGTGCTGACCACCCATCCCGGTTTTGGCATGGGCGTGCGCTTTAAGTACCGCGACTCCGCCGAACGCGAAGAAGTTCTGCGCTTGCTCTCAGTTTTCTCCGCCGGCTCGTCGCTGGACGAACAGCCCCGCTGACCCAAGCGGTGATAACCTGGAATTCACACGCTAAGCCGGCCACTCTTTCCCCGCCACCGCCCGGCGAAAATATTCCAGCGAAAGCTTCAGCCCGCTCTCCAACTCCACTTTCGGTTCCCATCCCAGCAGCCGCTTCGCTTTTGAAATATCCGGACAGCGCTGCTTCGGATCGTCCTGCGGCAACGCTTCGAATTTGATCTGGCTCTTCGACCCCGTCGTCGCGATCACTTTCTGCGCGCACTCCAAAATGGTGAACTCCGTCGGATTCCCAATATTCACCGGCTCATGCTCCGCGGATCGCGCGAGGCGCAGAATTCCATCCACCTCATCGCTCACGTAGCAGAAGCTGCGCGTCTGGCTGCCGTCGCCATACACCGTAAGATTTTCTCCCCGCAGCGCCTGCCACATAAAATTTGGAATCACCCGCCCGTCGTTGATCTGCATGCGCGGCCCGTAGGTGTTGAAGATGCGCAGAATCCGCGTGTCCACCTGGTGATAGCGGCGATACGCCATGGTCACCGCCTCCGAAAACCGTTTCGCCTCGTCATACACCGACCGGGGCCCGATCGGATTCACATTCCCCCAATACGTCTCGGTCTGCGGATGCACCAGCGGATCTCCGTAGCACTCCGACGTCGACGCCATCATGAACTTCGCGCCGCAACGCAACGCCGTTTCGAGCGCTTCAAACGTCCCATAGGAGCCTACGCGCAGAGTTTCGATGCCGTGTTCGGAGTAGTCGACCGGGCTCGCCGGACTGGCGAAGTGAAACACATAATCCAATGCACCCCATTCACCGGGCTGGCAAACATCTTTCTCCACAAACTCAAATCGCGAATCGTTGCGCAGATGCTCAATGTTAGCCAATCGTCCGGTCAGCAGATTGTCCGCCGCGACCACCGAATAGCCCTCGCCCAGCAGCCCGTCGCACAAATGCGATCCCAGGAAGCCCGCCCCTCCCGTCACCAGCGCGCGTCGCGTGTTCGTGGGTCGCACATTCATGGGCCGCACGTTCATCGGTCTCAGGCATGCTCCTTTTTCTTCGGAAGCATCCTCGCCGGCAACTCTTCTGTCAATGCCGCTGGACGCCCCACACTGTAATAAGAAAATCCGTGTTCCACCATCACCGCCGGATCATAAAGATTCCGCCCATCGAGCACGATCGGGTACTTCACCAGCGCGCGCAGACGCTCCAGATCAAGCGCTGCGAACTCTTCCCATTCCGTGAGAATCAGCAGCGCATCCGCACCGGTTGCCGCCTCATACGCGTCCGCCGCGAATTCGACGCCCGACTTCAGCACCTCTTTTGCCCGCTCCATGGCGGCGGGATCATAAGCGCAAATGTGACAGCCCTCGCGCAGAAGTTCCTGCACCAGCAGCAGCGCCGGCGACTCCCGAATGTCGTCCGTCCCACCCTTGAACGCCAGTCCGAGCACGCCCAGGCGCTTGCCGCGGAAAGTCCACAGCACGCTCCGCACCTTGCGCAAAAAACGATGCCGCTGCTCTTCGTTAATGCGCATCACTTCCTCCAGCAGCCGGAAGTCGTATCCGCTTTCCTTCGCGACCGCACGGAAGGCCAGCAGGTCCTTGGGAAAGCACGACCCTCCATACCCTATGCCCGGATTCATAAATCGCGGCCCGATTCGCGAATCCGTCCCGATCCCATCGCTCACCTGCTCCACATTCGCGCCCACCGCTTCGCAGATCGACGCCACCGCATTGATAAAAGAAATCTTCATCGCCAGAAATGCGTTGGAGGCGTGCTTGATCATCTCCGCGCTTTTCGAGCTGGTGACGATCAACCGCGGCGGCGCTTTGGCTGTGGCCGCGTCGGGACGCGGAATCGCATCTCCCCGCCCGTAGTACCATCCGCTGGTCAGCGGCCCGTAGATCTGGCGCATCACTTCCGCAGCCCGCTCGCTCTCGACTCCCACGACAATGCGATCGGGATAGAGAAAATCCGCAACCGCCGTCCCTTCGCGCAGAAATTCGGGATTCGAAGCCACATCGAAGTGCGACGGATCTGCCCCATTCCTCATGATGATGGTGCGGATCCACTGGCTCGTGTACACCGGAACCGTGCTCTTCTCCACCACCACCTTGTATTCGTCCACGCCCCCGGAGATTTCCCGCGCTACCGACTCCACATAGGACAGATCCGCGTCGCCGCTTTCGGTCGGCGGCGTTCCGACCGCGATGAACACAGCTTCGCTCTCACGCGTGGCCGCCTGCAGGTCACCGGAAAACTTGATGCGCTCTCCCCGGTGCCGCGCCAGCAACTCGGGCAGAAATTTCTCATGAATCGGCACCTCGCCGTTCCTCAGTGCCGCGAGTTTACTCTCGTCGTTATCGACCAGGACAACCTCGTGCCCCAGATCCGCAAAACAAGCGCCCGTCACCAACCCAACGTACCCCGATCCGACCACCGCGATGCGCATAGCGAGCCTGCTCTCCTTGAATTTTCAGTTGCACCTCCGGCTCGTCGGTGTGCACTTTCTTACTGTAGCAGTCTTTCCAGCCCTGACGGCCTTCCCGTCGTAATCAACGAGGGCAACAGCCCAGGAATGGGAAGTCGAATCTCACAAAAAATAGTGACTGCGATCACAGTTCGCGTGGGGACGAGCGTCTCGCGCCCGTCCAAGGCGCGCTCTGCCCGGACGGCCAACGTTTTGCCGCCGCTGTTCCTTATACGCTCATCTTTCCTTTTTCCTTCAACATGATCTTCCCCAAAGGTAACCATTGCGGAGGGAAACGCCTCTTATCCCGACCCCGGAGAACAGCTAAACTACAAAAGCCGACTCTTCATGACGAGATTTGCAGCCATTTTTTTCTTTTGCGCGATGCCGCTCTTCTGCCAGAGCAATAGCGGCGAGTTGCGCCTTAAAGTAACCGATCCGGACGGTCTTGGCGTTAGAACCACTGTGCAGATCGTCAGTCAGGCGAATCAGTATCGAAATACTCTGGCGACCAATGATCAGGGGCGCCTGGCCGTGCAGCGCCTGCCTTACGGCATCTACCAGCTCGAAATCAGGCAGCCTGGTTTTACTGCCACCTCCGAATCCGTCGACATTCATTCCGCGATTGCGACCGAATACACCGTCCAACTCAAGTTGCCTTCGGTGAATGAATCCGTAACCGTGACTGCGCCCAATACATTGATCGACCCCGATCAAGCTGGCGCCGTCAGTCAGATTGGCTCCGACCAAATCCAGAACCGCCTGAGCTCGATTCCCGGTCGTTCCTTGCAGGATTTGGTGAATTCGCAGCCTGGGTGGCTCTACGAAGGCAACGCCGTCCTGCATCCGCGTGGTTCGGAGTACCAGACACAGTTTGTGGTCGATGGCATCCCGCTGACCGACAATCGCTCGCCCAGCTTCGGACCAGCGATTGACGCGGACGACGTGCAATCGTTGAGCATCTACACCGCGGGCATTCCCGCCGAATATGGCCGAAAAATGGGAGGCGTGGTCGAGGTGAACACGCTGCAGGATTCACAGCCAGGTTTTCACGGCCAGTTAGTGTTTTCCGGCGGCAGCTTTGATTCGGCCGGTGCCGCCGCGCAGGGGCAGTACGCCTGGGGCAAGAACACGTTCGGCGCCAGTGTGAGCGGCAGCATGACGGACCGCTATCTGAATCCCGTGGTCCCGCAAAACTATACGAATGCAGGTACGCTGGGCGATTTTTCGGTCAATTATGAGCGCGACTTGACGTCGAAAGATCGCTTGCGATTCATCGTTCGCCATGAACTCTCGCGCTACGAACTGCCGAGCGAACAGGTGCAGCAAGCCAATGGCCAGCTCCAAACGGCCGACAACATTGAGACGATGGGAATCGCCTCGTACCAGCACAGTTTTTCGTCCAATGTGGTGGCCGATTTTCACGGGATGGTCCGCGACAACGCGATTGATTTCAACTCCAACCCGGATTCGACTCCCATCGAGGTCTTCCAGCAAAATTTCTTCCGCGAAGCGTACTTCAGGGGCACCACAACCATCAATCATGGTCGGAGCGAATGGAAGTTTGGGTTCGAGTCGGACAACACCTTTCTGAACGAAAACTTCCGCTACCACATTACCGATCCAACCCAATTTAGCGGGGACACTCCGATTGACTTCAGCTTTCTCGCAAATCGGCCAGACCTCGAGCAATCCGCATTCGTGCAGGACCAGATCCGTCTAAAGAACTGGACAATCAGTGCCGGGCTGCGTTGGGACCACTATCAGCTGTTGTTGAACCGTCACGCGGTGGACCCGCGCTTCTCGATTTCGCGCTATTTTCCTTCCGCGGACCTCATCGTGCATTTCTCCTATGACCGAGTTTTTCAGACCCCGTCGTTTGAGAACATCCTGCTTTCGAGTTCTGCCGCAGTTGAGTCTATCGACCCATCGAGTTTCCTGCGGCTGCCGGTGGAGCCCTCGGAAGGAAACTACTACGAGGCGGGCTTGACGAAGGCGTTTCGCGGAAAGATCAAGCTGGATGCCAACTACTTCCGGCGGCTGGTTTCCAACTATGCGGATGACGATCAGATCGAGAACACGGCCATCAGCTTCCCGATTGCATTCCGCAAATCCATCATCTACGGCGCGGAAGCAAAACTCGATCTGCCTGATTGGCACCGCTTCTCCGGGTTCTTGAGCTATTCCTATACCGTCGGTCAAGCCTGGTATCCGGTGACTGGCGGCTTATTCTTAGGTGATGAGGCCGAAGGATTGCCGACCGGCGGCCATTTCCCGGATTCGCAGGACCAGCGCAACACGGTTCGCGGACGCCTTCGCTATCAGGTGAAACCGCGTTTCTGGATCGCGGGCGGAATTCAATACGACACCGGGCTGCCATTCGAGTTCGAAGGTACTCAACAACAGGCGCTCCTCGAATACGGTCAGCAAGTGATCGATCGCATTAACTTTGCCCGTGGGCGTATCTATCCTGCTTTTCAGGTCAATGCCTCGGCGGGTGCGGATGTTTATAAGTCGGACCGCATGAACATGCGGTTTCAGATCGACGGACAGAACCTTACCAACATTCTTAACGTCATTGACTTCGGTGGGCTTTTCTCCGGCAACGCCATCGGACCGTCGCGGAGCGTCGCCATGCGCCTCACTACTACCTTCTAGCAATCGTGCATCTCGCGGGCGCAGTCACTGCATCCTTCAACAGCAGGCATTACCTGTGCGGGAACGGCGCTCCCGCCCGTCGAAAACAACAAGACCTTTTTCCCGTAGCATTCGCGGCGGCCATGATATCCTCCGACCGCTGCGAGTTCTCTCGGCAGCGGAAAGTGCGCTAGCTTGCGCTTTCCCAAGATGCGCTGGAGCAGAGTTAATGAGAGTCCTCGACCTCGGTTGTGGCGACGGCCTAACCCCCGACAAACTCAGCCTGCCGCTCAGTTGGCAAATTATTGGTGTCGATGTTAAGTACGCGGCCCTGTCCAAAGCGCATATCAGTTTTCCGCATAGAGCCTTCGTCTGTTCGGCAGCGGAAAAGTTGCCATTCTCGGATTCGAGCTTTGATCGCGTGATCTCGAATGTCGCGCTACCGTACATGATCATCCCCAAGGCCCTCGCGGAGATCTACCGCGTTCTGGCTCCTGGCGGGACATTGCTGGCCAGCCTGCACCCGGTGAGCTTTACCCTCTCCGAGCTCCGTAATGTTTTGGCGAAACCCAGGGCTGCGTTCTACCGAGTTTGGGTTCTGGCCAATGGGGTCGTATTCCACGTCGCTGGGCGTAACTTCGGAGAATGTTTTCAGACGGAGCGCGGAATCAAAATCGCGCTGCGGCGCGCCCGCTTCGCCGGTGTTTCTTTCCGGCATGATTCGAAGCGATGGTTCGTGGAAGCTACTAAGCCGTAGAAAGCGGAATCTGCTTGTGTCGAGAAAAGGGCCGCGGAACAGTCAAGCCCGGAACGTATTCCTATTTTTGCAGCCTCGTAACTACTCCTGAGGCATAACGCTCGGCTCCCGCCCAGTGCTGGATTATCCAGTTGCTGGCTCTCCAGGCGGCATCGCTCTTCGAGGGCAGCGCGCGCGAGACCAGTGGTACGAAGGGCAACCGGAAATAGCGAGTTCCCTCGACCCTGAAAGGCTGAGTCATGGTGGCCAGTTCTTCCCGGGTCAGGGGGTGCTCGTACTCCGAAATGTCGTCTCGTGCAGGCAGCAAACTGCGCACCCAGGCATACCCCTTGGAAAATCGGATAGGCTCCCTGAGGATGATCACGCCACCTTTACGGAGAACCCTCCACATTTCGTCGCGCACAAGTTTTATGTCGAGATGGTGAATGAGCGCCATGGAGAAAATTGCGTCGACAGACTCATCCGGCAGGCCAGTGGCGTACGCATCACCGGTGGTGAGGGTTGCTTCGAAATTGGCGTCATTCAAGCGCTTCTGAGCGATGGCAATCAGGTCGGGAGAGATATCCATGCCAATGACGCGAGCGCCACGCTCGAGCAATGGGATAATGTTTTCCCCTGTGCCACAGCCGAGGTCAAGCACGGTCTTGCCTCGAACATCCCCTAATAAATGAAATGCGTACTCAAGTCCGTAAGGCGTACCCGCCGGGGGGTTTAAGTAACGGTCAATCTGAGCCCGTTCCAGAGGCTCCAGAACGATCTTCGCGGCCTCGCTCGCACTGCGTTCAATCTCGGCTTGATTGCGTTCCGATAATAGTCGAGAGTCGGTCATCGTTGCCTTTCAGTGCCCCGCGTTCGGGCGCGCTCAGTATAAGGCATCGTCGAAATTCCGCGTAGTTACTTGTCGGACGAGGTCGGAGTCTGATGGTAACTCAGGTGGCAGGAGTCGGAGCGCTGTCGCCGATGTCGAGGCAAAGGCGCGCTCCAAAGAAGCAAGGAGGGCAAAATGTGCAAGACTTTGCGCTTAGCCAAAAAGGAGCATTGTGATTCAGTTCCTTCAGGTGTATAAAACCTCATCTAATCGTTGTATTTAGTTGTGTATTTCACGTTTTTCCAGCCGACCTCTTCTCCGGAGTTTCAAGTGCTGTTTGACAGGCAACCCCAGGCATCGATAGTTGGAGGGAACCAAAGAAATGTGCCACTTTTTGTCACACCCAGTTGAGAGCTTTCTTTACGGTGCGGCTTCCCGGTTCAGGGATCATTCGCGCTGCAGTGCGCTTCCCTCGTCGCCCAGCTCCAGACTTGGCCGCCGTTTTTGCCTGAATCTGTTGGTGGTCTGCCTTGCTTTTCTGTCGTCTGCGTTCGCGCAGCAGCCCTGTCCACCCAACTGCCCTGTTCCGACCAGCCACGTTGATAACACTCGCAGCAACGCCAACACCAATGAAACTCTGCTTGCTCCGAGCAACGTCAACCATTACAGCTTCGGCCACCTCTTCAGCTTTCCCGTCGATTACGTTGTGATGGCCCAGCCTCTCTACATGCCCAATGTAAACATCCCTAATCAGGGCATCCATAACGTGATCTACGTTACAACCCAGGCGGATTCGGTCTATGCGATTGACGCCGACACCGGCGCCCAGCTCTGGTACGCCAGCATGCTTGACGGTGGCACTACCGCCAGTGGTAAGAATCTCCCTTGCGGCACCGGGGGCGGTTTTTACCAGGAAGGCATCGTCGGAACCCCCGTCATCGATCCCAACACCACACCCAATCCCACCATGTATCTGGTGGCCAAGACTGTTGTCAACGGCACTGTCCAGCACCATCTTCACGCCCTCGATATCACCACTGGATATGATCTACCGAACAGCCCCGTCCAGATCAAAGCCACCAGCGTGAGCAATTCGGATGCCGCGAACAATTACAAGCCACACGTCACCACCTTCGACAGCCTGCACCAGAAAAACCGCCCCGGTCTTCTGTTGCTCAACGGTGTTCTTTATCTGGGCTTCGGCTCGAACTACTGCAACGACAGCAACACCGGCTGGGTTCTTTCCTACGACGAGGCCACTCTGACACAACAAGCCGTCTACAACACCTCACCCGACTGGGGATTAACTTCCATCTGGCAGGCGGGCAGCGGTCTCGCCGCTGACGACGAGGGCAACATCTTCTTTGAGACCGCCGAATCGGGTAGCCACGGTTACGATGTCCCAAATGGCGGCCAGACCTACTGCAACAGCGTCGTCAAGCTTTCTCCCAATGACATTGATGTCATTGATTATCAGGGCAACCAATACAACCAATACGCAGTTGCCGATTATTTTACCCCGTCGTACGTGGCCTTTCTCAACTCCGACGATCTTGACTTGAGCTCTACCGGAGCTATCATGCTCCCGGATCAGAACGGCCCCAATCAACATGAACTCATAGCCGGGGGCAAGGAAGGCGTGGTCTATGTTCTCAATCGCGACCAGATGGGAATGTACGCCGCGGGCGACACTGGGGTTATCCAGGAATTAGGTCTCAACTCCAATATCATCCCCGGCCAGTCCCACATGGATGTCCAGTTCGGTGCGCCCGCCTACTGGAACAACACCGTGTACTTTGCCCCCGATGCAAATCCGCTCATGGCCTTCCCATTGCTGCCTAGCGGATTGCTCGGCACTCCCCTCACCACTGGGAAATATGTCGGAAGTCACTCCCCATCCATTTCCGCTAATGGCAATAATCCCCAAACCGGAATCATGTGGGTCATCAGCGGTCCTGAACTCATGGCTTTTAACGCCACTACGTTCCAATTGCTCTACACCACGAATCAGGCTCCCAACGGACGCGACAAGTTGCCAGCCGTCGGCCATTTTGTTACTCAGACCGTCGCCAACGGCAGAGTCTATGTCGCCACCCAGAATAGTCTGGAAGCTTATGGACTGTATGCACTCATCACTATTACCGGAGGCAACAACCAGACTGCAACCGTCGCCACCCCACTGTCCGCTCCCTTGCAGTTTCAGGTTAACAATCCATACTCCGGACAAGCCGTGGTCGGCGCCACCGTGACCTTCAGCGACGGCTGCACCAAACCAGGCGCCAGCACGTGCGGATCATTCAATCCTCCGTCCGCCGTGACCGACGCCAGCGGCAACGTCTCCACGACTTATACCGTTCCCCAGAAAGCCGGCACCTACACCCTGACGTCCACTCTGACAGTCAACGGGACCACCTCCGGTAGCGTCACCACTAGTGCCACCGCTACGCCCGCCGCTGCCGCAAAGATAGCTGTCAGCAGTGGATCGAAGCAGACCGGCGCGGTCGGGTTCAACCTTCCTAAGCCCCTCATCGCCCAAGTCACCGATGCCTACAAGAACGCCGTCCCCGGTGTTACTGTCACCTTCACCTCCAACAAGGGGGGCGTTTTCAATCCGCCTTCCGCGGTCACCGGCACCAATGGCATGGCTAGTACTACTCTGCAGTTGCCTTCAACGCCAGCCACGGTGACTGTCACCGCCACTTTCACAACTCAAAGTGGTTCGACTCAAAAGGTCACCTTCATCGAGTACGCCGTTGCCCAAGTCGCCACGAGTATCTCGATTAGCAGCGGCAATAATCAGACCGCTCCTAACGGAACCCAATTGCCGGGGCCGCTCACCGTGCTCGTGACCGATCAATTCGGCAATCCCTTTTCCGGCGACAACGTTAACTTTTCCGACGGCGGTGCTGGAGGCATCTTCTCCAACCCCAATCCCGTCGTCACCGTCACCAACGGGACGGCAAGCCAGCTCTATACGCTCCCGCCGGTCCCCAACGAAACCATCACCATCACCGCCACTGCCGCCGGAATATCCAACCCCGCCGTCTTCACCGAATACGGCCAGTAGCTCCGCAAATGTCGCGGGACCCCGTGTGGATGCGGGCGTCCCGCCCGCGAACGGCTTGCTCCCCATCGAGTGTCAGCCCGCGAAACCGATCCAACTCCACCGTTTCCTGTGGTTAGCCTTTCCGCGTTCGCAACCAAACAAAAGACGCGGATGTCTCCCCGACCTGATTTAGCGCGAAATTTACCCCATTGCCAAATCTCTCGTCGCCAATTGACTTCCCCCTCATTTCGCGGGAAACTCGCTTATGAGCCTGCTTTCCCCCCTATGACCGCAGGCTGTCGGAACAAAATATGTTCCCGGAACCGATGTCGAGGTTCGCGTTACGCCGTGAGGAGTCGCCCCCTGACCCATTCCATATTCTTGAGCAGAACATCCTCGCCGATTTTCCACCCGACCTCGCTCTCGACTTGGTTCTCAACGAACTCGTGGTCCGCGCCGCCGAAGCCACCCGCGCCAGCGCCGCCGCCCTCGCGCTTGTCCGCGGCGATGAAATGGTGTGCCGCGCCGCCACCGGACACATGGCTCCCGGTCTAGGCATCGCCCTCAAGCCCCGCAACGGTCTCTCCGGCGCCTGTCTCCAAACCCATCAACCCCAGCTCTCTGTCGATACCGAGTGCGACCCCCGCGTCGATCCCGACATCCCCCGCCGCCTCGGCATCCGCTCCATTCTGGCGGTTCCCGTCTTCGACATTAACGACAACGCGAAGTTCACCGGAGTTCTCGAAGTTTTCTCCACTTCTCCCGCCGCCTTCTCGACCTCCGATCAGAAATTGCTGGGCGGCTTCGCCGAGGAGTGCGCCCGTATTCGCCACGCTGCACTGAAACTCAGTCAGCGCAAGCCCGTCGCGGCAGCTTCTTCTATCCGAATCCTGCCCGCGTTCATTCCGTCCGATTTAACTCCGTCCGATTTCACCGCCGCTGGTCCTTTGCCCGCGCGCCGCCCTCCGTCCCAAAACTGGGTTCTAGTCCTCGGAGCTCTAACCATTCTTGCCACCATCGCCCTCAGCGTTCTCATCGGTTCGCGCATCGGATGGCTTCGCCCCACTGCGTCCCATTCTCAAGCCTCACAGCTCATCCCTGCCGAGACCAGCGCGCCAGCCACCGCTGCCGATTACCGAGCGGATCAATCATCGTCAGAACGAGCGTCAGAAAGAGTGCCAGAAAAAGTGCCGGAAAAAGTGCTGGGAAAAGCTCCACCGAAAGCGTCCAGGAAGTCATCTGCGAGCCCCGCCGCCTCAACGGAAGACGACTTAGTAGTGTATGAAAAAGGGAAAGTTATCTTCCGCTTGAAGCCCACTCCCGCCAAGACAGACAGCGATTCCATCGTGGAAGCAGCTTCCAGAACCAGGATCGCCGCAACGGATAACACCGCGACGAAAATCACCACAATAAAGAACGATACATCGCCAAGCATCAGGCTCGATCCTGACCAGGCCGAAGAGCTCCTCCAAAGCCGCACCGAGCCCGAGTATCCGCCCGCGGCCCTCGCCGCGCACCGCGCCGGCAACGTCGTCCTCGAAGTCCACGTCGCCGATGACGGTTCCGTCTCCAACATCCGCACCCTAAGCGGAGACCCCCTCCTGGCCACCGCCGCCGCCGAAGCCGTCCGCAGTTGGCGCTACCAACCCTACCGCCAAAACGACCATCCCTCCCGGTTCCAGACGGATGTGACCCTGACCTTCACCCCCCCCAACTAATCGCTCACTCAACTGGCGTGCGGCGGTCATTAGTTTCCGTCAGGGTCATTCAAGCTGAATCAAGTCGATTCGCGCGTGGGGACACAGAACGGCTGATTGACATCGGTAACACTGCTGGAGTAGGGTGGGTTGCCTTTCCAACAATTCCCACAGGCATAAGGAGAACAAATGCGATTGCCACTGGCGCTTTATGGTGTTGTGTTGTGCGTCTGTATTGCCCCGATCCTCTCGGCTCAGGACGCGGTCAAGGTTGATCCGAAGCATTACACGGTGGTAAGCGAGAACGCTCAGGTACGAATTCTGAAGGTGCATTACGGCCCGCACGAGAAGTCGGTCATGCACAGCCATCCCGCCACGGTTGCCGTGTTCCTCACCGACGCCAACGGGCAGTTCAGCTATCCGGACGGGAAAAAGGAAAGTTTTGCCGTCAAGGCAGGCGACTCGCAATATAGCGCGGCGGCGACTCACCTGCCGGAGAACACTGGCGACAAAGGAATGGATGTGATCGTAGTCGAGCTGAAAGGTAAGGCAGCGGCCAAGCCAGCGAAAACCGAGATGAAGTAATCTCCGGACGCTGGCCCTGCATTGCCAATCTTCAATTTGGGGGACCGGCGAGAGGTCCAAGTAACCTCGGCGTGCCCCCTCATTCGTGTTTTGCGAATGAGGGGTGGCTCTCACCGCGCTAAGAAAACGCCAACTCCTTAGCCCGCTGCACCGCTTTCACCACCGCTTTAATCAAAGTTACGCGCAGCTTGCCCTCTTCCAGTTCCATAATGCCGTCAATCGTGCATCCCGCCGGTGTCGTCACCGCATCCTTCAGCAGCGCCGGATGATCCCCGGTCTCCAGCACCACCCTGGCCGCGCCCATCGTTGTTTGCGCCGCCAGAAGCGTCGCCACATCGCGCGGCAACCCAACCTTCACTCCCGCCTCCGCCAGGGATTCCAGAATAATGTAGATATAAGCCGGACCACTCGCCGACAATCCTGTCACCGCATCCATGTGTTTCTCGTCCACGACCACTGTCCGCCCCACCGCATCGAAGAACTTCGTCGCCGTTTCCAGATGCTGTTTGGTCGCGAACTTCCCCTTGCACAGCGCCGTCATGCCCGCGCCCAACACGCACGGAGTATTTGGCATCGCCCGCACCACCGGCACTTCTTTCTCCAGCGCCCGCTCAATCATTTCCGTCGGAACCGACGCCGCCACCGAAATCACCAACTGCTTCCCATTCAAGTGCGCGCGAATCTCCCGCACCACGTCCGCCACCACCTGCGGCTTCACGCAAAGGAAAATAATATCCGCGTCCTTTACCGCTTCCGCGTCGTCGGTGCCCGCGTGCACCTTCAGCTTCTCCTTCAGCAATCGCGCCCGCTCCGGATGCGCCACCGTTGCCCAGGTCTGCCCCGGCGACAGCAATCCATCTCGCAAGAAAGACTGCAGCAGAATCGATCCCATCTTCCCCGCGCCCAAAACTGCCACTTTCTTCTTCGAACTCAAACTCTGTGCCATGCGAATTCTCCAAAAACACCTTTCCCCACGGTCTGCAATCGGAAGCCACCAGATTACACGACGCGGGGCACTTCAACGACACACGGTTTTCCTTGAAACTCCGAACCCTTCCTACTTCGTGATCTCCTCTGGCACCATCTTCAATATCTCGCGCCCAATCGGCAACGAAGCCGTCGCCGCCGGAGAAGGCACATTCAGCACATGCAAAAACCGTTCTCGCTCCACAAACCGGAAATCATCCACCAGCACGCCATCCGTGCCCACCGCCTGCGCCCGCACTCCCGACCCGCCCGACGTCATATCCTCCATGCGTACCGCTGGCACCAAGCGCTGGCAAGAGCGCACAAACTCCCGCTTCGACAACGACCGCCGAAACTCCTTCAGCCCGTTTTTCCAGTGCTGGCGCGCCATCGCCCGAAATCCCGCATCCATGAACACTTCCATCGTCTCGCCCAAGTCGAAATCCCTCCACCGGTATCCCTCGCGCCGGAACGCCAGCACCGCATTCGGCCCGGCATCCACATTTCCTTGAATCCGCCGGGTGAAGTGCACACCCAGAAACGGATACCGCGGATCCGGCACCGGATAAATCAACCCCCGCACCAACTCCTGCCGGGCGGCCGCCAAATCGTAATATTCCCCGCGAAACGGAACCAGCAACATCCCCGGATCATCTCCCGCCATCCGCGCCATCCGATCGCTATAAAGCCCGGCGCAATTCACGACATACCGAGCCGAAAAATCTCCCTCCCGCGTCCGGACCACCACCGCGCCCGACTTTGCATCAGAAGTTCGATCGAATCCCACGACCGCGGCGCCTGTCTTAACCCCCGCCCCGCGTCCCACTGCGATCTCCGCATACTTCGCCGTCACCGCCGCGTAGTCCGTGATCCCGGTCGACGGCACGTGCAGCGCTCGCAGGCCGCCCACATGCGGCTCGATCTCCAACATCGCCTCGCGTCCCAGCAACCGCAAACCATCGAGCCCATTGGCCACGCCGCGTGCGAGTAAATCATCCAGTCGCGCCGCTTCCTCCGCGTTCGTAGCCACAATCAATTTTCCGCACACCTCATGCGGAATCCCATGTCGCGAGCAGAACTCCACCATCTCCCGCGCCCCCGCCACACACAACCGCGCCTTCAACGACCCCGCCTTGTAATAGACGCCGCTGTGGATCACCCCGCTGTTGTGTCCCGTTTGATGCCGAGCCACACCAGCCTCTTTCTCCAGAACTACCACCCGCAGACGAGGGAACCGCTCGCCCACCTGCAAGGCAAACGAAAGCCCAACAATTCCCCCGCCAATCACCGCAATGTCATAGGTCATAAGCTTGTGTGTCTAGTGTGGGAACGGGCGCCTCGCCCGTCCAAGCCGGAAAACACGGCAGCCTCACCGAAGATGATCCTACCTCACACCGCTTCCTGTTACCGTGACGCAAGAACAAGAGGATGTGACGCAAAAAAAAGCGCAGACATGATGTCCGCGCCCACACAAGCAAAGAACTTTTTCTCGGCGTCCTCCGCGTCTCGGCGGTAGATTGCCCTACTGCACCGTCAACGTCACCACATCTCCATGCGCCGCTCCGCCCGCGGCCGTAGCTGTCACCGTTATCTGCGCCGCTCCCAACGCCGTCGGCGTCGCCACCGTCACAAAAGTCGATCCCGGAGTCGTAGCTGCGGCCGACGTGGCCGTCACGGTTACCGTCGCCGGGTTCGGTACGACGGCTGGGGCCGAATACAGCCCCCCGTCCACCGTGCCATTCGCGCTCCCGCCCGTCACCGCCCAGGTTACGCTCTGGTTAGTCGAGCCATTCACTGTCGCCGTGAATTGTTGCTGAGTGATTCCCGCCGGCCATGAGTTACCCGCTTCATCCGCAAACAAAGTTGCTAATCGCGGATTCACCGTGACCGTTACCGGCGGGGGAGTGGTGCCGCTACCGCCCGCGACCCCGCCGCAAGAAAGTAAAGCCATCAACCCAAGCCCCAAACATATCCCCGCGATCCCTCCGTAGAGACGCGGCTTGGGGCGTCTCTTACGCCCGAGTCCCACAATTCCAGCCACCACCAACCAAGCAAGTGTGAAAAATGGCAAAGTGTGGGGACGGCCGATAGCATAGGGACGGCCGCTCCCGGCCGTCCGAGTGGTGCCTGTGGAGGGACGGACGTTCCCGCCCGCCCCAGATGGGCACAGCGTTGGCAGGTTCGGCCCACAGGTCCAAATTGTCAGAGTTACGGCAGTCGTCCCCGCGCCCGCCGCAATCGACGCCGGGCTGAACGACCCACAGTAAGTCAGCGCCGGCAGGTTCGCGCACACAAAACTCACTGCCGAACTAAATGACCCGCCCACCGGAGCCGCCGAAAACGAATAGCTAGCACTCTGTCCCGCCAGCACCGTTGCCGTGGCGCTGCCCGTGTCCGTCCATGTAAAGCCCTGGCCCGTAGGCGTCACCGTCAGCGACTCGGTAGGCGTCGCATGGGCCAGCGTCCCATCCGTTCCCTGGATCGTAAAATCAAACGTTCCTGCCGTGGCGCTGCCCAATGTCACCGTAAACGCGGTTCCCCCCGCTGTCGGCGTCACCGTCAACGGCGAAATCGTGCATGTCCCCGGGGCTCCTGCCGTACACGTCAACGTCACGCTCCCGCTGTATCCGTTCAACGCGGTCAGCGTCCCGTTCCACGTCACGTTCTGATTCACCACCGTGGTATTCGGAATCGCCGTCACTGTAATCGCAAAATCCGGAGCCGGCGCCGTTCCCACAGTCAGCGTCTCTGTCGGCGTCGCATGCGTTAGCGTCCCGTCGGTTCCCTGGATCGTGAAATTGAATGTCCCTGTCGTCGAGCTGCCCAGCGTCACCGTGAAAGGAGTTTCCCCCGCCGTCGGCGTTAATGAAGCCGGCGCAATGCACGTTCCCGGAGCGCCCGCCGTGCAAGTCAACCTCACGCTCCCGCTGTATCCGTCCAACGCCGTCAGCGTCCCGTTCCAGGTTACGTTCTGATTGACTACCGTCGCATTTGGAGCCGCCGTCACCGCAATCGAAAAATCAGGTGAAGTCAGCAGCGCGTAGTTCCAAATGCCCCGTCCATACGTCGACGCCACCAGCGTTTTCGTGCCCGCATCAGGATTGAAAAGTTGCAGCGCCGTTACCGGCGCGTTGGGCAGAAAGCCCGATGCACTGGGCCCCGGCGCTGGACCAACTTCCGCCCAACTCGACGTTGTCGTCGAACTTGCAAAAACGCCGACATCGGTTCCCACGTAAACCTGTCCCGCTTGCGCATCCACCAGTAGCGCGTTCACCGGATTGTCCGGCAGTTCCGTCACTCCCGTGCCCGTCCAGTCCGTCCAACTCGTGCCCGCATTCGTCGTCTTCCACACATGCGACGTTGGGAAACCTGGGGTGCTGAATCCCATGATCCCCACATACGCCGTGTTGCCCGTCGCATCCGACGAATCCATCGCGACCGTCGAAATCGCATACCCGTTCGGGTTGATACTCTGGTTCGCATTCTGTGTAACGTTCGTCATCAACGCGACGCCCGCGCTGGTCGTGACCCATACCTCGCCGCCCGGGTCTCCGCTCAGCGGCCCGTATCCGTTCGTCACCGCGTACACCACCGTGGAACTGCCGTTCGCTGTCGGACCGCCCGCCGCCAGTGCATTCACCAGATTGATCTCATCGCCCGTGCACACGCCCGTTCCCAACGTGTCGAAGTCATTGCTCAGTCGCAGAGGAGCGGTTCCACCGGTGCTGATCTGCCACACCCGACAGGTGCCCACCAGCATTTCACCGGTATTCTGCGGATCCAGAATGTAGGGAGTATAGTAAGCGCCCTGATCTCCGCCCAGATTGCTGGAGCCGACGATCTGGACAAATGAATTGTCGTTACAGGCCGTTCCCGATTCGCATTTCACAATCGTGACGTAGGGATTCGAAGCAAACCACTCGTTGGGGTTTGTAGGATTGATGGCATTGAATCCGCCATCCCCGCCCAGCGCATTCTGCCAGGTGCTGCTGCTGGTCGCGGCACTGGTTTTCGGCGAGCCGTTATCCTGCGTTCCCCCCAGCAGAATGTCCGCGTCGGAGGGGTCCACTGAGAACGAAACAAACTCCGTCATCGATCCCAGGCTCTGGCTCAGGCTGTCAAACTGATTTGTCCCGGTGCAACTCCCCGTGTTCAGTCCGGTATAGCCATCCAAGGTACGGCTGATTCCGCCATCGTGTGCAAAGTAGCCGGGCGCCTTGCCGTTCGCCACCATGAAAGCGATTCCGTGGTGGTCGGGATGCACATGCGCCGGCGCTCCCAGCGGCCCTGGGTTGCACCCATACACGTGCGTCAAGTTGATCCAGTCGCCTTGCGCGCAGGTCGTGCCCCCGGACGCTAACGTGCACTTGTAAAGATTGATGGCGCCAGCATAAATATCCGTTCCCGCTGCATTGGGAATCGCCGCCAACTCCAGGTTGTACCAACCCTGCTCCACTCCGCAGCCGCTGTCCGGCCCAAACGCGCTGTCACCGCAGTTCGTGATGCCGTTGTCCGGAATCTGCGTCCAACTCGTGCCGCCGTTCCCAGTTCCACCGTTCAACGTCTGCCAGATGCCTTCGTCGGTGGGCACTGGATTCCCGTTGCTGTCGGGTTGAACATCGACCGCCCACACATACATCTCGTTGCGTCCCGGTACCACCGCCAACTCTCCGCGATAGATCAGGCAAGTGCTCGCGTTCGAACCCGCGGGGCACAGTGCGGATGCCAGACCAGTCGTCGGTTGCGTAGTCAGGCGCGTGAAATGCTGGCCATCGGTTGGTGAGTAAAGACCGTGCCGCCGGATAAAAGCGTAGAATGTCCCACTTGCTCCCTGGCTCGGGTTGTAAATCACAGCCGTAGCCGAAGCAGGAACCGCGCCATCCGACAGGATGACGCGGCTCCATGTCACGCCACCGTCCTGCGAGTAGTAAAGTCCGCGCGCCGTCGAATTCCCATCTTCTTCGAGACCAACGTACAAGCCATTGTCTCCCGCCGTTGCCGCCACCACCAGGCTGGGATTCGCCGTACTGAATGCGATCTTGCTGAATCCGATCCCTAGAAAAGACTGTCCCGTCCCCGCGCTCTGGATCGGCGGCTGCATCCACGTCGAACCTCCATCGGCGGAACGCAGAATTCCCAGGCCGTAATAAGAATCGCCCGAACTGTTCGTCTCCCCGGTCCCCACCAGAATGACTTTGCTGTTGCCGGGTTGCAAAGCAATCGCGCCCACCGCCAGTGTCGGCTGATCGTCAATCAAAGCCTGCCATGTAACCGAAGCAGGGCTCGAATTCAAACTGCCCGCGTTCGTCGATTTCCAAAGACCGCCATATGCGCCGCCCAGCAGCACCGTGTTTCCCGTGCTGTCCGCAGGATCAATCAAAACCGAAGTAGCCCGTCCCGAGACCCAGTTGTAATCCTGCATTCCATCTCCCGTAGCATCGGAAGCGAGCGGAGCCGGCCCGAGCGGCGTCCACACGGTTGAGACCGAAGGTGAAGCGGGTGCCCCACCCAAGCTCAGCTTGGGTGGGTGTGAGGAAAAAGATTGGATGGAGGAAGACACCGGCGGATGTGCAGCCGCGCGCGCCGCCCGCATAGCCATCTTCTGCCGATAAGCCCGCAACCGCAGTCCCGCCGCCGATTCCCCCGGAGGCACAGTCCGCCCGCGCTGGTTCCAGTTCCAGCTCAAATCGTCGCGCAGATAGGGATGATCGCGGTCGTTCTCCTGATGAGAAAAATCCGTCGCTTTCCCGGCCGACTCCTGACCGAAAGCGCGGACGGAGAATCCACCTTCCAAGAGAGCAACCGCGAACCCGACAATAAAAAAAGAGCGCAGAGCACGGCTGGCCATAAATTGAAACGCCACTCTTGCGCCGGTTCGACGCAGCGCACAGGTAGAGTCTCAACCATTAAGAGAAGATTTCCACGTCCTCGAAAGTGTTGCAGTCCTTGGTAGCCAAAGACTGTCAGTTTCCGGTGGGCCGACTAACCGACCGGAAAGCGGCGTGGCATCTGGGAGCACAAGCTATAGCCTTGTCTCCGCTAAGATTCATCTTTGGGCTGCTCTGCGTCGCCTCCCGGTCATTAGATAGATATTCGCACGCGGCTCAAAGAGAGGATCGGCCGAGGCCTCGATGCCATCCACTCGAGGGATGGGATCGAAGATGATCTGCTGCTGCTCACTGGCGTTGTTCGGAGCAATCTCCTTCAAAGTGATTTCGCCGAACCTAAGCTGAGGGCGATCGCCAGGCCAGCGGACAGTAGCATCATCAACGGTGTCGCCGTCCTCAGCCAACTGTACCGCGATTCGAAACTTCACCGGTTCCTTCACGACCCGCTCTCTGATCTCGTCGAAAAGGAAGTTGGCACTCTGTGCTGCCGCTCCGGCCTCGTCTAGATATTCATTGCCCGCTGCCGGCAGCATTCGATAGCGCCCATAGCGGCCCACGCCGTTCGCATTGGTGAACTTGAATGCCGATACCGCGAAAAACGACTCCTTCGCAAAGCTGGTCGGGATCGGCTTGGGAGTTTGCACAAATGTTAAAGCCGCGGGATGCGCGCCAAGAAACCGTTCAATGGCATTCGGGTGCGGCCCCGCCGGATCGGTGGCAATCAGAGCGTTGAGAAACTCCAGGAATTCTTCCGCAGTGTGCGCTGGGAAGGTGTCGACCGAATGAGCGACGATGTCGGTGTGAACATGCTCGTCAAGGTGGAAGCGAATCGCGCAACCGCGAGGGCTCGCGCCTTGAGGATCGTTATCAGGGACAGTCGGAATTCCCGCAAAGTCCGAGAAGCGCACGCTCACGGGGGTGGCATTCCGCTTGATATGTGGTGCGCGCGTAAGCGACGCGGCCTCTGATGAAGGCGTAAACACCCCCGTTAGCAGGATGCCTTTCGCATGAGCGGGCCTGAACCCTGGATGAATACCGCCATCAGCTTTGTCAAATCCTTCGATAATTTCATGGCTAAGGGTCAACAGTTTTTCGTCCGTAGTTAGGGGCATGGCTCGGTTCCTCCGTCCAATGGATTTTCGCCGACGTTACTGCCGTAGATGCAAACCCCGTACTTTAGTTGCAAAATCGCGCGCCGTCTAGCGATTAGATCAATTAAGTATTGGCCCGGAAGGCGAGCCTCCCTGCGATTTAGTGACGAGGCGTTCCGGAAACTACACCTTTGCCCGCTGCCGCCGACGGCTGCCCTTCCGCCCAACATTCCGCTATACTAATGAACCATGTCCGTGATCAAAAACATCGGCGCCATAGCCCAGGGAATGACCATCACCCTGAAGGAGATGTTTCAGCCCACGATCGTCGAGAACTATCCCGACGGTCCCGGCCCCCTGAAAGGTGCAAAGTTTCAGGAACGCTTTCGCGGCATGCACGTTCTGCAGCGCGACGAAAGCGGCCTGGAGAAGTGTGTGGCCTGTTTCCTCTGCGCTGCCGCCTGTCCCGCCAATTGCATCTACATAGAAGCCGCGGAAAACACCGCGGAAGCGCGAGTCTCAGGCGCCGAACGTTACGCCCGTGTCTACAACATCGACTACAATCGATGTATATTTTGTGGGTATTGCGTGGAGGCTTGTCCTACGGATGCGATTACGCATGGCCATGGATTTGAGCTGGCTTCGTTCAATGCAAGCAATCTGATTTACCGCAAAGAGCAGATGCTGGCGCCGGCTCCGGCGCACATGGGAGCCAATCAGGTTTTTGCGCAATCGGAAACGGATGCGGGCGTGAAGGGGAGTTAACGAACTTCAAGATTTTCTACCAAACGCCGGTCCCGAGTTGGGACCGGCGTTGTTGTATGGGGGCGGTCGTCAGTCGCTGGTCGTTGGTCGTTCGCGCCTTTACGAACGACCGCCGATTTGATGAACTGAAAGGGCGTCTGATTTTCCGTAGAGACGGGGCTTGCCCCGTCTCCGCCGCCGGCAAGCCCGTCTCAACAGTAAGAGCGCAGACGAAATAGCGAACAGCCAACAACCAACAGCGAACGACCAGCAACAAGCGACCAACGACCTAATGTCCAACTTTCTCCAAACCGTGAAGGAACGAGTCGTCATTTACGACGGCGCGATGGGGACGAATATCCAGAAGCGGAATCCCACCCTGGACGATTACTGGGGCAAGGAGAACTGCAGCGAAGTCCTGGTGCTGAGCCGTCCCGATATTATTCGCGACATTCACGCCGACTTTTTCCGCGTGGGTTGCGACATCGTGGAAACGAATACGTTCGGCGGAACGGGGCTCGTTCTAGGCGAGTTCGATCTGCGCGACAAAGTGCGCGAGATCAACCTGACGGCGGCGAAGCTCGCAAGGGAAGTGGCGCAACAATTTTCGACCAAAGACCGGCCGCGTTTCGTGGCCGGATCGATGGGCCCGACCACGAAATTGCCTTCGCTCGCACACATCGGTTGGGACGCGATGTTGGCGTCCTATGAAGAGCAGGCTTTGGCGCTCATCGAGGGCGGCGTCGATGTGATGCTGATTGAGACTTGCCAGGATCTACTGCAGGCGAAGATTGCCACGGTCGCCGTGATCGAGGCAATGCGCAAAGCGGGAAAACGCCTGCCCGTGCAGGTGCAAGTCACGCTGCAGGAATCCGGGACCATGCTGCTCGGGACCGAGATTGGCGCTGCGTTGACTGCGCTTGAGCCCTACGACATTGACGTTATTGGTCTGAACTGCGCGACCGGTCCAGCCGAGATGAATGAAGCGGTCCGCTATCTCGGGCTGAACTCTACCAAGCTCATTTCGGTTTTGCCCAATGCAGGACTGCCGCAGAATGTCGGCGGACATGCGGTGTACAAGCTCGCGCCGAAAGATCTGGCCGACTTTCATAAGCATTTTGTCAAAGATTACGGCGTACGCATCGTCGGCGGATGTTGCGGTACGACTCCTGAGCATCTAGAAGCCGTAGTCGACGCCGTGACGGGCGTAGAGCCGGCGCAGCGCGACGTAAAGCCTGTAGGCGCAGCCTCCAGCGCCTACACCTCAGTGCCGCTAGATCTCGAGCCGAAGCCTCTGATCGTAGCGGAGGAGATGAATACGACAACGCGCGTCGAGCATTTCCGCAAGCTGGTGCAGGCCAAGAAGTACGACGACATCCTAACACTCGCGAAGAAGCTGGCGAACGAAGGGTCGCACATGCTCGACCTGTGCTGCGCCATCGTGGGCGAGGACGAGAAGGGATACATTTCCGCCATCCTCGAAAAAATCGCAACCCGCGTACCCGCACCGATCCTGATCGACAGCACCGAAGCCGACGTGGTTGAAGAGGCGCTGAAGCGCATCCCGGGCAAAGCCATCATCAATTCCATCAACCTGGAAGACGGCGAGAAGCGGACCTCGAAAGTGTTGCCGATGGCGAAGCGCTACGGCGCGGGAGTAATCGCGCTAACCATCGATGAAGAGGGCATGGCGCTGACCGCGGACAAAAAAGTCGCGATCGCACATCGCATCTTCGATCTCGCGACACAAAAGTACGGCATCCGCGCCGTGGATCTGCTCTTCGACACGCTGACGCTCCCAATTTCGACAGGCCAGGAAGAATACCGGTCAGCCGGCATCGAGACCTTGAAGGCGGTGAAGCGCATCCACCAGGAACTGCCGGAAGTGAAGACGGTGCTGGGAGTGAGCAACATCAGCTTCGGACTCGACGCTTATCCGCGGCGCGTTCTGAACTCGGTGTTTCTGCACGAGGCGGTCGAAAACGGGCTGGACGTTGCCATCGTCAACTACACCAAGATTTATCCGCTGTACAAGATTCCGTCGGAAGAAGTGGAACTGGCGCGCAAGCTGATTTATCAGGACCGTTCGAATGGCGATCCGCTGCAGGTTTATATGCAGCATTTTGCGGGCGTGAAAGGCAAGGCGCAGGCGCAGACCACGGCGCACGTCGAGACGCTTTCCATCGAAGACAAGCTGAAATACGCAATCATCAATGGCGAGAAATCGGTGGGCGAAGGCAAAACCAAGCGCAGCCTGGAAGAGTTGCTGGAAGATGCGCTCGTCGAGTACACGCCCCTCGACCTGATCAACACGGTGCTGCTCGACGGCATGAAGACGGTCGGCGACCTGTTCGGAGCGCGCAAGATGCAGTTGCCGTCAGTGCTCGATTCCGCGGGAGTGATGAAAGCCGCGGTCGCCTATCTAGAGCCGAAGATGGAGAAGAAAACCGGGTCGCAGCAGAAGGGCACCATCATTCTCGCCACAGTGAAGGGCGATGTGCACGACATCGGAAAGAATCTGGTCGACATCATCTTGTCCAATAACGGTTACAAGGTGGTGAACCTGGGCATCAAGCAAGCGGGCGACACGATCATCCACTCGGCGCAGGAGCACAAGGCCGACGCCATCGGCCTGAGCGGCTTGCTGGTGAAGTCGACGCTCGAGATGAAGTACGTGATCCAGGAACTGGAACGGCAGAAGCTGGGGTTTCCCGTGATCTGCGGCGGCGCGGCCCTAACCCGGAAGTATGTAGAAGACGATCTGCGGCGCGAGTATTCGAATGCTGTCTTCTACGGAGAAGATGCGTTCGCGGGGTTGCACGTGATGGAGGACCTGGCGTCGGAGGATGGCAAGCGCGAGGCGCGCCTGCAGGACGGCCGAACCATAAAAGAATACGCAAAAGCGGCAGCGGTGGATGAAGAGATCGGCCCAGTGTTTTCAGAGCGCAGCGCGGTAGTAACCGATGCGCCGAATATTCCCGAGCCTCCGTTCTGGGGCGTGCGAGTCGTGAAAAATTACGATCTGCGAGAGCTTTTCAATTATATAAATGATACCGCCCTCTTCAAGAACCAATGGCAGCTAAAGACAGCGCCGCAGGAAGATTACGCGCGGCTGGTGGAAGGGAAGTACCGCCCGATCAAAAAGAAGCTGGAAGAGGATGTGATAGCCGCGGGCTGGTTCGAGCCAAAGGTTGTGTACGGATATTTTCCGGCGCAAGGCGATGGCAATGACGTGGTTGTCTACGCCCCTACACAACCAAAAGAACTCCTCCGCTTCACCTTCCCGCGCCAGAAGGAAGGCCGCCGCCTTTGCATCTCCGATTTCTTTGCCGCGCCGGCATCAGGCAAAATGGATGTCCTGGGCCTGTCCTTGGTGACGATCGGCCCGAAGGCTTCGGTAGAAACGCAGCGCCTCTTCGAGGGCGGAGAATATACGCGCTATCTATATCTCCACGGCCTAAGTGTGGAGACGGCGGAGGCCCTCGCCGAGTTTCACCATAAGAAAATGCGCGAAGAGTTAGGCATCGCGGCCGAGGACTCCCCGCACATACGCGATCTGTTTCATCAGAAGTATCGCGGCTCGCGGTATTCGTTTGGCTATCCGGCGTGTCCGAATCTGGAGGATCAGACGAAGTTGTTCGCTTTGCTCAAGCCGGAGGAGAACGTAGGCGTGCGGCTGACTTCGGGGTTCCTGCTGGAGCCGGAGCAGAGTACTTCGGCGATTGTGGTGCATCATCCGGGGGCTAAGTATTTTGTGGTGTAGGAGAGTTACCCGCAAGCCTCTTGTCCGAAACCGCCTTTCAAATCCGCCGCTAGCAACTGATGAAATAGCTGCTCCCCGGCTTCCCGCCGCGCTGAGAGCCGTCCCGCCCCATAAGCGCGGGACTTCAAGCCCCGCTGCACTGCCTCGCAGATCGCCAAATCTTCATCCTGCACGCGATTCCCCACCGCTACACTTTGCTCGTTGTAAGCCCGCGCCGCTTCGCTCACGTCGCTGAAGTAGAAATCAAAAATCACCCGGCAATGGTCCACATCAATCGGAATCACCCGGTTCGTATCCAGATACCCCTCGTAGCAATTGAACATGAAATTTGGATGCAGCCAGAAATACCACGCCCGATCGCCTCTCCGCGTCGTGCCCGTGGTAGCATCCGCATCCGAGCTCACCATCGGACTGGATTGCAGGCAATACCGGTCTTCATTCTCGATCGTGTACTGCTTGTAATCCAAAACCGAGTTAAGTCCCTTATGTAGATGTGGTACGTGATATCCGCCATCAAGATAGTTATCGACAAACACTTTCCAGTTACAGTGGATGTCATAACTATGACTCGCAAAGTAGTGCAGCTTACTCAATCCGAGCGGGGCCACGCGCTTAACCAATCTACCCAGAAACTCTGCCAGCGGGGCCGCGTCCGCATCCAGATTCACAAATACAAACTTCTCCCAGGACTCCACCTTCACCGGAACCAGCCCATTGTCCTTGCGCTCGAAGTTCTTCACCCCATCGAACTCCGGCATCCCCTTAAGGGCTCCATCCAGTCCGTAATTCCAGCCGTGATATGGACAATGCAAAATCGACGCCTGCCCACACGGCTCCGTTACCACCGCCGCCGCATGATGTCGGCACACGTTATAAAACGCTCGCAGCGCGCCATCATTCCCGCGCACCGCCACCAGCGGTTCTCCCGCCACCGTTGCCGTGACAAACTGTCCCGGCTTCTCCACCTGGTCCGCTCGCCCCATCACCTGCCATGTCCGCGAGAAAACCGTCTGCCGTTCCAACTCCGCAATCCGTGCATCCACATACCATGGCGCCGGAATCGTCGATGCCTCCGTCAATGGCGCGGTCTCGTCATAGCTCGCGACAATCTGCTCCACCGTCATCCCCGCCTTCATGCTTTCTGCCCCACCACTTGTGCTTTCTCCGATCCAATTGCCCGCCGCAATAGTTCCACAAACTGCTCCATGCGCGCTTCTTTCTCTTCCGGTACCGGGCCCGACTTCCGGAACAGTCCAGGATCTAACTCCTCAGTAAGTAGCGCATCCTGAAACCGGTCCATCGTCCACTCCAGGATCGACCCGATCATGTCCACATCCAGATCCGACCGCAACTCGCCCCGCTTGACTCCAAAGCTCACAAACTCACGCCATCCGTAAGGATCCTCTGCTACCAGAAAGCGATTGATTTCCCGCCGCAGCGCCAGGTCCGTCCCATAGTTGCCAATCAGATAAATTCGGTAGGACGACCAGTTGTCCCGCACCATATTTTCCGTGCGCCCCAGCCAGTACCGCAGCACTTCAAAGAATCCCCGCTCCTGCGCCGCCGCCGGTGCCTGCATGTATCTCGGAAACGACTGCACCGCCTTCTTGTAGGCTTCGAAGAACAATCCATCCTTGCTCTTGAAATGCTGGAACACCGAGCCCTTGGCAATGCCCAACTGCGCTGCAACATCTTCCACTCGCGCCGCGCTATATCCGCGTTCGGCAAAATGCCGGATCGCAACCTCCACAATCCGCGCCCGTTTCGCTTCCGAGCGCGGACGCGGCTTCCCGTCCCGCCTCATCTGCGTCGGTTTCGCCAGACTGCTCGTAATCCCTTCCATGGCCCATCCCCTCCCACTGTCCTTGACCTGCAGTCAACGAAAGATACAGTACTGACAAACCATTTTTCAATGGCTTTTTGGGTGGGGTTTCGTTAGTTTCTTCAATCGCGGTCGTTTCTTGCTTTGACCAGCGGTCAGTCGCATGTCTAGCCGCGGAAGAACCAAAGATTCGTATCAAAGCATCGCTTCAGCGATGCCGAAAGTTCCTCGCATAAGCTGCCCCTTTAGGGACTGCACAAAACGATAAGGAGATTTCAAATGACCGAAACCCCTCAGCAATACACGCAGCGCATCCTGGCCAACGCCCAGGGACAAGACCCGGTCAAAGTCCAATCCACGACCACGAAGAAACTAACTCGCCTCATCAAAGGCGTCACAACCGCCAAACTGCGCAAGCGCCCCGCGCCCGAGAAGTGGTCCGTCGCTGAAATCCTCGCTCACCTCGCCGACGTCGAAATCGTAGTCGGCTGGCGCATGCGTTCCATCCTCGGAGCCCCCGGAACTCCCGTCCAGGCCTTCGATCAGAACGCCTGGGTCACCGCCGGACACTACGAAAAACGCGATCCCCGCAAATCCCTTGAACAGCACAGAGTCGTGCGCGAAGCAAATCTCGCGCTCCTAAAGTCACTCTCCCCCGATCAATGGAAGCACTACGGGCAGCATGCCGAGCGCGGCCAGGAATCCATCGAGCACATCGTCCGCATGATTGCCGGACACGATGTCAACCATATCCACCAGATCGAGCGCATCGTAAAGCCAACAAAATGACCGCATCCCGAACGTGAGTATTGTGCCTGGGCAAGGGATTAACGAACGCTCTCCGTCATCTTCACCAGCTGTTTCGAGAACAAAGACGACCACGACAATGTCGGCGTGAAATGAGACCTGCGTGAGTGAGGCAAATAGAAGGGTAACTGCTAGGGTACGTTCACCGTCACGGTCACGCTCGTCCGCCCATACTGATTCGTCGCATACAACGTATAGGTTGTCGTCGCATTTGGGTTGACAATCACGCTCGTCCCCCGAGCCGCACCCACTTCCGGCGAGACGATTACATACTGTGCGTTGCTTGCATTCCAAGCAAGCGTCACGCTGCCTCCAGAGCTAACATGCGCAGGCGCTGCCGTAAAGCTGCTAATGACCGGAGCCGGGCCCGTCGGGACGTTCGCACTGGTATACACAGGGTTTATCTGCACCACTTCGAAGGCCGAGGCGGGCACGGTTTTCAGCGATTCCAAATCGGAGCCCCAGCGGCTGTCCGAAGCCCCTGTCACGTACAACGCGCTGCCGTTATCGGCCAGAATCAAACCGTACTTCTTCATCGCTGCCAGAATCACCTGCATATTGGCGGAGAAACTCGAAATGTCGTAACTCGACTTCAACCGCAGCCGCATGCCCATAGGCGGCGCTGAAGGATCGCTCGAAGTTGCCGCCCAATGCGAAGCCGGCGGAGTGAACGCCGCGCTCGTTTTCGGCAGCGTGAATCGGAAGGCATGTTGAATTTTTCCCGACGCTACTTCGTCGTACCGCACCAGTCCCGGGAAAATGGGCAGTCCGGCCGCATCGGCTGAGGTCCATGTATAGGGCCGCTGCGCGTTGCCACTGCTCAGCAGGTCCCACACCGCCGTCGAATCCGCGTTCCAGCTTCCATCACCATTCACTGACGAGTTATACATCTCGTAGAGAAAGCAGTTGCTGTTGTCGAGCACGAGCACGTGCCGGTCCCCGGTGCTTCCCGACCCGCCTTCCACCGGCGCGTTCGCAGGCACTGGCATCGGACCGGGATCGCTTTCGTCGCCGTAGGCCTCAAGATTCACATTTACAAGCGCCTGGCTGCCATTCACCACGACATAAGGAATGCCGTAAGTAGGATCGGTCCCAAAATCCGGATGCACGTTCACCGACCCCACCCAGTTACTAACGATGGACGCAGAGTTGGAATCGACCGCCGCCGCGGAGATATCCGTATTCCACAAGCTGGCGCTCGTAAACGGAACAAATCCCCCCAAACTCGCCGTCTGCCCGGCAGTCATCACACTGCAGGCCAGGGTTCCGCCGGGGGGTGGGTCTCCGGGCGAGGGCGAAGACGAAGGAGACGTCCCGCCGCAGCCAGCCAGCACGATCGATAACAGGAAAACGAACGTCAAGGTCAACAACGGGCGTAACAGCTTGCAGCAGAGAGCATGGGAGACCATAGCATGGCGATTTTGCGCCACACCTCGCAGATGGGAAAGAGACCATTGGACCGTGGCCGATCGACCAATGCCCCGGCGTATCCTGATCATGAACTTTCGGGGGCGCGACATCCCTGAACAGCGAGAAGAAGCATTCCCCACTCGAACCGCATCGCTAGGCTTGACTCGGAACCATCGCAAGGCTAGCCTGATTCCAATGATTTCCTAGTCGTCAACGTGGAGGGCGCGCCGTGAATTTCTCATCCGCCTGGTTGCTTTTCCTCGGTGTCCCACTGTTGCAAGCCTCGGAAAAACCCGGAATTAAAATGACGATCCAGCACGGCGCGGCGGGAAATACTAGCCAGCAGACCATCTACCTGCAGGGAGACCGGAAGCGAATGGAATTCCGCAGTTCATTAGGACGGGCGCGCCCAGACGGCTCGCTGCAGCAGATATACGGCCCACGCCTTGCGGCGATCACACGGTGTGACCTCGGAAAGTCCTTCGAACTGAATCTGGACGCCTCCGAATATACTTCAAGGCAGTATCCGCCTAAGCCGCTGACCAAGGAAGAAATCGATGCACGCGGATTACAGGCTCCGGTGACGTACGCGTCGGATAAGCCAACGCTGCGGATAGAAGTAACGACCACCGACACCGGCGAGCGGAAAGAGATCTTCGGACATACCGCGCGCCACGTCATTACGACAAGAAAACAGATTCCGCTGGAAGGCTCCCACTCCCAGCCGCAAGAATCGGTGACTGACGGATGGTACATCGATTCCCAGGGCATCGATCTCAACCAAAGACTATCCTGCGACCGAAAGTGGCCTGAGGGAAGGACGGGTCACGCTTACGCTTACCTGCATGCAGCCGGTAGGAACCAACCAATGGACAAACCGGAATTCGTCACAACAGGAGAACCCGAAAAGGGGTTCGCTCTGCATTCTGTAACGCTTACGAAGAGCACGCACACGCTTCCGGATGGAACCAAGAAACAGTCGGAATCGAAGTTCGAAACGCAAGTGACCCAGTTCGAGGAAGGCCCTCTCGACTCCACGCTCTTCGAGATTCCTCCGGGATTCAAGCAGGTGGATCAGATCGAGCGCAATCCACCGCCCTCGGCATTTGCCGACCCACCCAAAGATTTTTGGCAACAACTTAAGGACAGTGTGGCGGGCCTCTTCAGTCGCTAACTCCGTAACCGTTAATAAGGGGACTACTCTTCGGCTAGTTCTTGCAGTGGTTTCACCAGTGGCGGAGCGACCGGCTTGGTGGCGCGAGTGGTGGTAATCACAATCACGCTGATCAGCACCAGAAGCGTTCCCAGCAAGGTTCGCGGACCGACCGTCTCGCCACCCAGGAAATATCCCACGATCACTGCCACGACCGGGTTGACGTACGCATAGGTGCCGACCTTAGTGGGCGATTCGTGATGGATGAGCCAGACATAGGCAGTGAAGCCCACGATGGAACCGGCCACGATCAGGTAGGCAAGTGCGTACCATGCGCCGCGGGAGACAGTCTGAATGTGAAATCCGCGAAACTCGCCGAAAATTGCCGCCGCCAGCGCGAGCATGATTCCTCCGGCGAGCATCTGTGCTCCGGAGCTCATGGCTTTCGACGCGGGCAGCGGCAGCTTGCGAGTAAGAGCGGAGGCAATCGACCAACTCATCGCAGCGACCACCAGCGCGCCCGCGCCGGCACGATCAATGGGTGCTTCGCCGAGACTCAGGCTCAATGAGCGGCTCAGCAGAACCGCAACACCTCCGATACCCACCAAAAGAGCGAGCGCGAGCCGGACCGTCAGCCGCTGCGTACGCAGAAAAATAATCTCCGAGAGCGCCATGAAGACTGGGATGGTCGCCAGCATGACCGCGGCAATTCCCGAAGGCACGCGCTGTTCGGCCCAAAACAGCAGGCCGTAATCGAGCACGAAAATGCAAACCGCGAGAACCGAAGCGGCGGCCCATTCGCGGCGCGACGGCGACGGAGTACCCTTCAGACGCATCCACGCGAAGAGCATGACTCCAGCAATGAAGAAACGCATGCTGGCCAGAAGAAGTGGCGGAACCTCCCGCACACCCACGCGGATGGCCAGGAAGGTCGAGCCCCAGACGAAATAAATGATGGAGAACGCCAGCACGGTCTTCCATGTCGGAGGATGAACCGTTGCTTCCATGTGAAATAGATAACCGGCAAGACCACAAGGACGCAGAGTTTTTCTGGCTGATTGAGTTCTTCAAACTCCAAAATTAGAAATTATCCAATCACCAATCCCCTCACGAACTCCCGATCCAAATCCCCACCGCAAACACCAGCACTCCCCCGACCACCACCTGAAACGCCGCCGACAGCAACGGAGTATCCATATACCGGTTCCGGATCCAGGCAATCGTGGCCAGCTCCGCCGCCACCACAATCACCGCCGCAATGAAGGCAACATGAAAATCTTTAATCAGGAACGGAAGCGTATGTCCAATCCCGCCCGCTGTCGTCATTAATCCCGTCACCGCACCGCGCAGCACTGGACGCCCGCGCCCCGTCAACGATCCATCATCCGAGAGCGCCTCCGCGAACGCCATCGAGATCCCCGCGCCGACCGATGCCGCGAGGCCCACGAGGAATGCATCGTTACTGCTCCTTGTCGCAAACGCCGCCGCGAACACCGGAGCCAGCGTCGACACCGATCCATCCATCAGCCCCGCCAGACCCGGCTGCACAATCTGCAACACAAACAGACGCCGCTGCGCTTCGTCCTCCGTCTTTTTCACGGTCGGCGTAATGCTCTCCGACATTGCTTCCGCCGCCACCTGGTGCTTGCGTTCGACCTCCTCCAGATCGCCTAGCAGCTTCCGGACCCCCGCATCCGTCACCTGCCCCATTGCCTTCTGATAAAACTGGCGCGTCTCCAGTTCCATGATCTCTGCCTGCTTCCGCACCTCAGCGATCTTTAGAGGACGCGTCAGCCAGAACGGCCTGCGGTGCACAAACCCCTTCACATCCTGCCGCCGGATCAGTGGAATGTGTTCCCCGAAGCGCGCTCGATAAGTCTCGATCAGCGAAGCCCGATGCTCCGACTCCTCCGCGCCCATGTCATCGAACAGCTTTGCCGTTGCCGGATACGTTTCCCGCAGACCATCCGCGAAATCCGAATACACGCGCCCGTCTTCTTCTTCCAGTGAGATCGCCAGCGCCAGAATTTCGCGCTCCGACAAGTCTTTGAAGTTTCGCGCCATGCCGACAAGTTTACTGTTTCTGGATCGAGTTTCAAGATTGGGTTAGATCCGTCAGGCACTCGCAAGAGCCGCGAAGCGGGGCGGACCAGTTGTGGCACAGTCTTGCCCGCCTCGGCGGCAACTCTTGCCCACTCCACACTCGGCAAGCTTTGCCCATCCGCCGCTGCGTCCCCAATCTCGCTGCACAACATTCTCTGCAACCGCCCGCAACCGCCACAAAATGCTCCAGCATGCCGTCCGCGGCAGTCCTCGCGCCAGTTCTGCGTCAATGGAATCGAGCGTGCTGCAGCAGCACCAGGTTCTCTCGGACGTTCGCCAGCGAACAGACTCCGCCGGCGTATTTCGTGCAGAACGCTCTTTAACTTTTACATCGAGGTACATATATGTCCATTTCCGGGATTTTAAGCAGCAGCTACAATCAAAACCAGCTCAGCGGCGCTAGCTCTAATTACCAGCAACAGATCCAACAACTCAGCCAGGACCTCAAGTCCGGCAATCTCTCGGCTGCGCAGTCCGATTTCGCTACCTTGCAGGCTGCCTTTTCGCAGCCGTCCACCACTACTGGCGCCACTTCCAGTCCATTCTCTTCCGCGTCCTCGACTTCGAGCCCGGCGGCGCAAGCCTTCAACCAGCTTGCGACCGATCTCCAATCCGGCAACCTTTCGGCTGCTCAGAAGGATATCGCCACCGTCCAACAGGATCTCCAGAGTTCGAACGGCCGCCTCTCGACCAATCACCCCCATCATCACCATCATGTCGGCGGCGAAAGCGGCGACTCAGGCAACCAGAACTCCCTGCTCCAGGATCTCAACCAGGTCGGCACGAGCCTGACGTCCGGCAACCTTGCCTCGGCTCAGCAGGCATATAACTCGCTGCAGCAACAACTGCAACAGTTCGCCCTCGGCGGCGCATCCATCTCCTCCGAGTCGCCCTTTTCGCTGCAAGCCTGACCGGCCCCAACGAATGTGGCGCGGACATTCCTATCCGCGCCCGCGGCTCGCAGCAGGACCGACTCCAGCCACCAAAAAAAAGGCGCGGGAACAACTCCGCGCCCTTTCTTACCCTATCCGCCGTCACTAGCCGCCGGGCAGCTGATGGGACGATATCTGTTAGCCGATAGCCGACAGCTCCTAGTGCGCGCGAGCTGCCTCGATCGATTCATGCAGCTCATGCTCGGCCGCGTGCAGATGCTCTTCCGCCTTCGCGCCATGCCCAGCCATATCGTAGTGGTTCGCCGCGCGGGCATGGTCCATCTCTCTGATCGCTTCCTGCGTGTGGTTATGGGCCCTTACCAGGTCTGGCCAGTCATGAACCCTGTCGGCAACCGCCATTCCGGCAACAAACGACAGACACACAGAAAGAACAGCAATTGCAATCGCTTTCGTCATAAATTTTCCTCTCAAAGTTGTGGATTAGGTTTTTCCGGACACGCACGATTACTCGCCATTGTCCCCGACCACAACCATCCTGTCAAAACCAAACAGGTGCATCGTAGTGTAACGACAGGTTCGCGTGGGCGATGGGGTGTGGACGCTCGGACGTCATCTCTGACTCAGGCCCCTGGCCGCGGCTGGTTCAGCGCGATGACAAACTCCCGGCCGCAGTGCGCACACTTCGCCGGCGAAAAAAGAATCATGGTTCCTGACCAATGGTGGACAGTTTGCTTTTGGCAGTGTGGGCATGTGATGAGATGATTGTCAAAACCAAGATTGATAAGATCGCCTTCTGACATGGCTGGGTTCCTATGAGGTGCAAGGATTCGCAATGGTTCCGATTCGCGGACCATGCTCGCATGACCCTCACATTATGCCCAAGCTGGCCATGCGTCGGTACGCTGAGCAACTGCCGAATGTGCGCTGCCGCGCACTGGCGCTATTCCGCTTCTTCCCGCCATTCCTCGATCCGGAGCCGCATGAGTTCGTAGCATTCACAGGCTGCTTCTTCCAGTTTTCGCCGGGCGATAATCTGGACGTCGCCGCGACCATGCGTGATGACGCCCGCTTTCTGCAGAATTCCAGCCGCCACGCTTACGCTGGAGCGCCGGGTTCCCAGCATCTGCGCCAGAAATTCTTGCGTCAACGGCACCGAATTCGATCCGATCCGGTCGGCGCTCATCAACAGCCAGCGCGCCAATCTTTCATCCACTTCATGCAGGCGATTACAGGCCGCAATCTGTGTCGCCTGCATGGCCATGATTTGCGAAAATTGCTGTAATCGCCGCTCCAGCTTGGAGCATTGCCGGAGAAGTCCGGTCAGCTTATCGCTATCCACTCGAAAGGCCGAGGCCTCAATCTGAGCGATGGCCCGCGTGGGCGCGGTACGAAAGCCCGCCACCAGCGGCACTCCGATAAAACCTTCCTTACCCACCAGACCGACTTCCACGCTCTTGCCGTCTGGAAAGACGCTCAGAATGGAAATCAGACCGCTGTTGCAAAAATACGCGGACTTCAATGTGTCGCCCGGTTCATGCAGCACGTGGTGCGTCCGTAAACGCACAAATTCCAACGTCGGCAGCAACAGTTCCAATTCTCTCAGGGGCAGGCCGAGAAGTATCTCGTTTTGGATGTGGTTGCCATCGCCGTCGGCGATGGGTTGCGTCGGAGAAGATCTTGTAGGTAGACGGGTCTTGTTTGCCATAACGGCCTCCTTGCGCAGCGTAAACGCTGTCTGATTTTCGCAAGGGACCGTCACCGTATGGCGCGGCGGAAGGATGCTAGAAGAGACAATTCAAGTCTACTCTCTTTCCGATCTTGAAATGTGCGCTAGCGTACCGTGTCCCATCTCCTTATGCTGACGTCTGGAGGCGAGTTAGTATCATCCGCGGTCTTTGACTCTGTGTCGGGAAGGATCATCGCCAAGCGTGATCCAGATCACAGCCTCATGTCCGCCCGTTTAGATACAGTTGAGTCACGCATGGGCGGATTTTCCATTCTCACCAACCGCAAACGCGCCATCGTCGCACTGGTGCATTCCGTCGTGTTCCTCCTGGTTGCGGTCAGACAGATGGTTGCCGCGAATCCCGCCGCCGGCATCTGGGTAGTGTCCACGGTGTCCCGGGGCACCTGGATTCTCTGCGGAATCTTTGCCATCGTCTCCACCATTCTCTTGTGGCTTCTCGTCATTTCCCGCGGATGGATGGAAAAATTCTATTTCGGATTCTGCACCGTCAGCGCCACCTCGGGCCTGCTTCGGACCGCCGCCGGCGACCAGGCCTTTCACGCCGGCCTCTACATAAGGGTTGTCATGCTGGTCAGTGCGGTTCTGATCGGACTGCTGATCGTTAGAATGCACTCCCGCACGCACTCCCGCGTGCCATCGGGGTCCGCCGAAGAAAGTTCGGAACCGTTCCTCTCAACCCGAACCCCGAATTAACGTTCCCCCGCCCACGTCTCGAAAAAACCGCGGGAAATGAGGCGCCTGCCTTAACTACAGGCGCCCCGCGAACTATCGTTCTTTCTTTGGTGCCGGAAGTTCTTCCAAGAGCGCTTCGAGGGCGGCTGACGGGTCGGTTGACTCCTCAAGTTGGTCGTAGAGGTCTCGAAATTTCAGACGTACCCCCGCCAACATCTCTTTGTCCGATAAAAGCCGCTCCAGCAGTTTTTGCCAGTTGGGGACAGCGCGATGTTCAAGCACCAGTTTGAGCGCGATGTTTTCGAGGAACAGGTACTCAGTCGTACGTATGACCGTGGATAAGCGCTTCTTCTCTGCTTTGGTCATGGGAAGGGAACCGCTTCAGGAGCAGATAGTCTACAGCAGCGTCGAGTGTTGCAGGCGTGGCTTCGACTGCCAGTTTTCGAAAACCTCGAAACGTGGGGCGCCCCGCTTTAACCCCGAGCGCAGTCGCTAGGGATGAAAATTGAGTTCTATGAGTTCCTTGGTTTCCTGCGGAGCGGATACCCATTTCCATTGTTCTATGGCGTCAACCGCGGCTTTCGCCAGCAATGGATTGCCGCCAACCACTTGCGCCAACTTCAGCTTTCCGCTAGGCGCGACTACGACTTCCACCTTGACGGTTCCCAGGATGTGCATTTTTCGGGCTAGCTCTGGATACGCCGGGACCACCTTGCTCGCTATCTTCCGCCTTCCGTCCGGCTGTTCTTGAGCGCGAGACACGAGTGGGTTGAAGGCGGTCAGTCCCAAGGAGAGAGCCACTAAGACGGCTGCAAAACAGGGTCGCATGGATAGCTTGCTCACTGCCGTTAGCTTACGGGCAATCTAGTGCGGCGCGAATGTAACTACAGTAACCGGCCTTGTGCTGGAGGATGCGAATAGAGGATGCCAATATTCGATGCCCAGCCCCTAAGGGGCATCTGATTTGGCGGAATTGTGGCATCGCTAAAGCGATGCGCTGATACGGGACCCGCTCGCATCGGAGATTTCCGCCCGGCTGCGAAAGCAGCCGCCATGTGGCTCCTCTAAGCGAGCTTATATTTGGTCGCTTCTTGCCGGCCTCTTATTGATGGTCTCGGGGAATCGTTTCCTGCCAGGTCTTCTGTCTGATCTGCTGGCCGTTTTTGAATAGTTGGCGGGTGTATTTGTAGTAGAAGTTCAGGGCGTCGCTGCTCAGCGCGAGATGGCCTTGCCAGGTTAGGGTTTGTTGCTTCAGGGCCATGACGATTTCAGCGTCCGCTTGAACGGAGCTGGTTTCAGGGTGGTTATCGTCGGCTACGTAGGATATTCCTTCGAAATCGGTTTCTTTTCCCCACGGATAAGTTTCTTCCGACTTACCGGTCCAAGTCACTTTTGTTTTGGCATTGACTTCGTCGCGCTCTGTTTTCCAATCCCCCGGCCAGAGAGAGCCTGCGGACTGAATGTCGTTGCGTTGTTCGGAGGGCTCGGGGGGCGCGAATTGCGGCGCGGCATACATAGAAGGTGGGACTAGCGGCAGGGTCAGGCGGGATCCGGTGTCGCCGCCTAGTTGGAGAGTGGTCGCCATCGCATAGGGAGTTGGCCAGACCATGGGCCAAAGCGCATTCGAGATGGCGAGGCGGATGCGATGGCCTTTGGGAAAGGTCCAGGTGGCTAGGTGCATTTCGATATCCAGCGGGTAACTCTGATTGGGTACTAAGTCTCTCGGCTCGGACGCGGAATCGCGCTGCGCGCCGTTGAGTCCGGCTCCGGTGACCTGAGTGACGGTGCCGTCGGGAGCCACGTCAGAGAGGCGCGCGAACCAGTCCGCTTGCGGTGCGGACGCACTGGCTTGAAGCAGCGCGTGGGGCCGTCCGAGCATGGTGAGGTCCTGTTTGAGCGGAACGGAATCGTAAGTGAGGCTGAAGGCGTCGACGGGGCGCTGGTCGGTGAGCAACTCTCCCCACCAGAATCCGGCTTCCACGCCGATGCTCGGAACGTAGCGGAGTTGCTGGGCGGCGGGTTTGGCGGGGCCGGTAGAGAGGACGTGCGCGTCGTAGAGATAGAGCGTCGTGTTGACAACGTTCCTCGGAGGCCAGCCAATTTCGCCGCGCCATTTCCCAGGCACGGTCTTCAGGTGCGGATCGGGAACGTGCCAATCCTGCATGTAAATCGACAGCGGCGGTTCTTCCATGATGCCGGTGTTGCGATTCTTGAGCCAGTAATCCCACCAGCGAAGGGCTTGATCTCGCCATTCGATTTGCGGGCCGGGCTCGGCGTCGTTGGGGAAGGTGTGATTCCAGGGGCCGATGATCGCCTTGAGCGGCGCTTTGACTTGCTCGAAAATGCGGGGGATGGAATCGCGGTAGCCGTCGAGCAGGCCTCCAATTAAGAAGCAGGGAACCTTGATCTCGTTGAGCGGCCGGACGGGGGCACGCCAGAACTGTCCGTCGCGCTGATGCTTGAGATAGAGCAGGGACCAGGGCGCGGATTCGAAACGCGGACCGAGAATTTTTTCGTCGACCGTGTAATCGGGAGCGCCAGTCATGGAGGGCGCGAGGTCCATGTTGAGCTCGAATTCGTCGAAGTGCATCATGCCGTCGATGTAATGAATGTCGTCGTGGAAGAGTTCTTCTGTGGCATCGACGGCGAGGATGGCCTTGAGCGCGGGCGGATGGCGCATGGCGAGCTGGATGGAATTGAAGCCTCCCCAGGAGATACCGAACATTCCCACTTTGCCGGTGGACCAGGGTTGAGCGGCTAGCCAGGCGATGACTTGCTCGCCGTCGAGTTGCTCCTGCTCGGAATATTCGCGGTCGGTCGGCTTGCCTTCACTTGAGCCGAAGCCGCGGATATCGACGCGGACACTGACGTATCTGTGGGCGGCGAACCAAGCATGGATGGGATAATCGCGGGCGGCAGTGGCGTCGTCCTTGCGATAGGGGAGATATTCGAGGAGAGCGGGAAATTTTTCGCCGGGCTTGACATCGTCGGGCATGTAAAGAGTGGCCGAGAGGCGGACGCCGTCGGCCATGGGAATCGATTGCTGGACTATGCGGACAACGAGCGGAGCGGACGGCGCTTTTGGGACCGGGAGCGCGCAAATGCCGATGGAAAGCGCGAGGGGGGCGACGATGGCTAGGACCGGTACGAGTCCGGAGCAGCAGTAACCACCGCGGGCGAACCAGAATTGCATGGCGCACTATCTTAACTGAGATCGCAAAAAGCTAACCACAGTAGCGCAGAGAAACACAGGGTACCCTGAGGTTTTCCCCTGTGTTCCCCCTTGCCCCCTGAGGTAGAGAAGTTTGGTGCGGACGGCGTCGCTCTATTTCCCCTTCTTTTTGCGCTTCATGTACTCCTCGACTTCGGCGACGGTTTTGCGGTGGTCTTCGGCACTGGAGTCTACGGTATCGAGAGCGTCCGTCAGCAGGAATTCATACTGGTTGGCCTCGGAGGCATTGGTATTGGGGGAGTTCTTGAGGGCGCGCAGCTTGGACTGAAATTCGGTGTCGGCTTCGATGATGACCTTCAGCGGCTTGCGGATGTCGTCCTTGCGCCCGACATACATATCGATGTTGTCATTCAGTTCATCGTAGACGGCGAGGAAATCTTCCAGCATGTCATGGGTCTGGCGGGCGCGCTCAGTCACTTTCGGATCGCTGCGCATTTGCTCAAGCTTTGTCATGCGATCCCGGGAAAACTTCACGTAGAGCTTTAAGCGCTCGTCGGGATCGAGCATAGCGTCGCGGAGCTGGTCGATCTCCAGAGGATTGAGCGGGTCGCGGCGGCGCTGGGCCTGAAGCGGAGGCAAGAGCAGGAGGGCGAGCAGAAAAGCCAGGCCGAGCGCGCTGCGCCAGTGGTGGTCGCCCGGCTTCATTTGTTCCCCTTCTTGTTTTCCTTGGCGAACATTTCTTTGAGCAGCGTGGTCCGGACGTCTTCCAGGCGGCGGATGGCCTGTTCGACCGGAGGCTGGTCTTCGAAGGCGAGAGTGCGTTTGACGTCCCGCAACCTGTCAGCGATTTTTCGCACATCGATCTCGACATTCTTAAGGCGCTTCTTCGTTTGCAGCGCGGCATCGCGGGCTTTCTCGGAATAGGTAACGATGTCATTGACGGCGGCGCGAGCTTCTTCGATCTTGCCATCGATGTAGAGTTTGTCGGCATTGCGAAGCTGGTGCTGTGCGATCCGAATGCAGAGTTCGGAGCGATCTTCGGGACGCGCACTTTCGACGCGAGCCTTGAGTTGGTCGACGGTCTCCTCCTTGGCGGCGCCGTAGGTGGAGGCGAGTGCGAGCAGAAACAGGATCAAGGTTAGCCGGCGCATGGCAGTCATCGCTTCTTCGGTTCAATGGCGATCAGGCGGTGCGTAGCCTGCCACTCCTGATCGGGATACTTCCCGTTGGCAACCTCCAGAAAGTGATGATAATCGACCGCGGCCTGTTTGTAGTCACGCAAGTGGTCATAAGCGGAGGCCCGAAGAAAAAAACAGATCGCGGGCATCTCCGCATTTAACATGGTGCGCCCATTGAGGGCTCTGATCGTGAGCTCGTAATTTTTGTTCTCGTTGGCCGCAAAGGCCAGATCGACGTAGACATCGGGCCAATCGCGCTTCAGTCGGACCGCCGCCAGAAACTCCTGTTGGGCTTCCGGGAATTTCTTCTGAAGCAGCAGAGCCTTGCCCAGCCCACGGTGCAATTCCGGGTCATTCGGCTGGGCAGCGACCAGAGCGCGATATGTGCTTTCCGCGAGATCGTTTTTTCCGGCACTCGCATAAAGGTCGGCAATTTCGCGTTGCGCGTCGGAGTCCACGGGGGCGAGTTTCAGCGCAGCTTGGATCTCCGCGATAGCGTCGTCTTTTTTGCCTTGCGCGGCAAGTACGCGCCCTAGTTGCAGGTGAATGCCGGCGTCATCGGGACGTTCGGTGGCCAGCCGCCGCAGCAGGGGCTCGGCATCCGCCAGGCGGCCCGACTTCATATAGATGTTGGTGAGGCCGATAGCTGCTTCCATTGTCTGCGGATCAGTGGAGTGCGGATCGAGCGTCAGGACTTGTTTGTATTCCGCTTCGGCGTCCGAGAATTCCTTCCGCCGCTCGTGCAGCAGACCGGCAGAAAGATGCGGTTCTGGGTCCTTCGGCGTGAGCTCGGAAGCTTTGCGGTAAGCCTGAAGTGCGTCCTCCGGTTTCGTATTCTCGAGCAGATGCGCAAGCGCAAGCCAGGCGCGGGCCTGACCTTCTTCTATATGGTCGGTAGGTTTGAGAGTTGTGGCGGCGCGCAGGAATTGCTCGGCCTCGGGATTATTGGCGCGGACCAGCATCACGCCGAGATTGAGGTTGGATTCAAAAACATCAGGCTTGGCGGCGACCGACTTACGATACGCAGCGATGGATTCGTCAGTGCGGGCAAGGCGGTTCAGGACGAATCCAAGGTCGAACCACGCCTGGTAGTTGTTGGAATCTTTCTCGATTGCCATTTTCAGCAGCGTTTCTGCGCCAGTGAAGTCGTTCTTCTGGATGGCATCTTCAGCCTGCGCGATTTCCGGGGGTGTGTCATCGACGCGTTCCTTGTAATGGCGGACGGTGGTATGGGTTTGCGCAAAGGCACAGGTCGTTAGCCAAGCCGTAAGAACAACTAGCAGGATCGCATTGGCGAACAAACGGTTCATGCGCGGGAGTATCCAGCCCCGAAGGGGCGACCGACCTTAGCCCAGCGCTTTAGCGCTGGGAAAAGAGAAAAAACTGATTCAAGTCCCCGGAGGGACGACCGAGTTTTCACCCACAGTCCCGAATCATCCCGTGCGACAAACATCGGACCCGTTCCATTCTACCGATCACCATGGAGTACGCCCTTTCCGTTCAAGACCCGCTTCAGGTACTGTCCCGTGTAAGAGTTCTCCAGCTCCGCGATCGCTTCCGGCGGGCCCGAGCCGACGAGGTTCCCGCCGCGATCGCCGCCCTCCGGACCCAGGTCGATGACCCAGTCCGCCGTTTTGATGACTTCGAGATTGTGTTCGATGACGACGATCGAGCCTCCTGCATCGATTAGACGGCGAAAAGCCGAAAGTAGTTTGCTGACATCGTCGAAGTGCAGGCCGGTGGTAGGTTCATCAAAAATGTAAAGCATGCGGCGCTTGCGTTTCGGACCGTCACCGCCCTCCGCGGATCGGCTCATCGGGCGAGCGCCAGCCTGACGAGTTCCGGGCTGCCGATTTCCAGGCTGAAGGTGTGCGGCCAGCTTCATCCGTTGCGCTTCGCCTCCGGAGAGCGTGGTCGCCGACTGGCCGAGACGCAAGTAGCCGAGGCCGACCTCGTCGAGCACGCGCAATTTCTCCGTGAGCCGCGGAACATCGGCAAAGAACTTCAGCCCCTCGCGAATCGTGAGGTTCAGCACCTCGTGAATGTTCTTGCCTTTGTAGTGTATTTCGAGCACTTGCGGCTTGTAGCGCGTACCCTTGCATTCGTCGCAGATCAGCTCCACGTCGGCCAGAAACTGCATTTCGACAGTAACGGTGCCATCACCCTGGCAGTTTTCGCACCGGCCCCCGGGAACATTAAAAGAAAAATGCCCGGCAGGGAAGCCCCGCTTCTTAGACTCGGGCAGTGAAGCAAAAAGCTCGCGGATGATGTCGAAGGCCTTGATATAAGTGACCGGATTCGAGCGCGGCGTGCGGCCGATGGGCGATTGATCGACGAGGACAACCTCATCGAGAATCTCATCGCCTTCGATGCTGTCCCACAAAATGGCGTTGGAAACGCTGCCATTCGTCTGTCGCTTGGCCGAAGCCAGTGCCTGATAGAGAACATCATGCAGCAACGAAGATTTTCCCGAGCCCGAGACGCCGGTAATCGCCACCAGCATGCCGAGCGGAATCTCCAGATCGATGCTCTTCAAATTATGCGCGCGCGCGCCGGTGATGCGGAGTTTGTGCGATCCCGGTTGGCGGCGCTTCGGTGGAATCTGGATGTGAAGTTCATCGGCGAGATAACGGCCGGTGAGCGAGTGCGGCATCTTTATGATCTCGTTGTAGGTGCCGGAGCCAACGACTTTTCCGCCATTTTCTCCGGCGCCCGGGCCGAGGTCGAGAATGCGGTCGGCGGCGCGCATGATGTCGGGATCGTGTTCGACGACTAGGATCGTGTTTCCCAAATCGCGCAGGTCGTGCAGGATCTTGATCAGGCGGTGCGTATCGCGGCTGTGCAGGCCGATGGAAGGCTCGTCAAGCACATACAGGGTGCCGACCAAACGCGAGCCGAGAGAAGTAGCGAGCTGAATGCGCTGCGCCTCGCCACCGGACAGCGTGGAGGCCAGACGGTCAAGCGTCAAATATTCAAGGCCGACTTCGTTAAGGAAACGCAGGCGTTCCCGAAGTTCGATAAGCAGCTTTTCCGCAATCGTGGCCTGTTGCGGCGAGAGCACGAGTTGACCGAAGAAGCGCGCTGCCTCTTCGACCGTCATACTGCACACCTGGCAGATGTTCTTGCCTTCGATCTTCACCTGGCGCGCTTCCGCGCGCAGGCGAGTCCCGCCGCAAGCTGAGCATAGCGAATATCCGCGATAGCGGCTGAGAAAGACGCGGACGTGCAACTTGTACTTCTTGCGCTCCAGATGTTGGAAGAAGCCACGAACGCCGCCGAAACCGCGGCCACCGTCGACAACCAACTTCTGCTGCTCGGCGTCGAGTTCATACCAGGGCACGTCGAGCGGAATTTCGGCCTGACGCGCGAAACGTTTGAACTCGGTGAACAGCGTCCTGTACTTTGGTTTGGTCCAAGGCTCGATCGCACCCTCGTTCAGGGTCTTACCTTTATCGGGGATGACGAGATCGAGATCGAAATCGATGGTGTTGCCAAAGCCCTGGCAACGTGGGCAGGCGCCATAAGGATTGTTGAATGAAAACAGGCGCGGCTCCGGCTCGTCGTAGCGGCTGCCATCGTTCTTGCACTCGAAGCGCTGGGAAAAACGCAGTCGCTGAGCAGTTTCGCCATCGCCATTCCCATTCCGAAGCGCAGTTTCAAAAATCACTTCGCCGGATTCGCGGTAGCCTATCTCAACCGCATCGACGATGCGGGAGCGCTGGTCGGCGGAGACGACAAGGCGATCCACCAAACCAAACACGGGCTCGGAAAAATTGACGTCGAGCAGCGACTCCGGAGTCGAGAACTCAAAGACCTGGCCATTCTGAAAGAGCCGGTTGAAGCCGCGTTTGCGCAGATCGAAGAGCCGCGCCTTGATGGCGTCGGAAGGAAGATTGGATTCCGCCGCCTTCTTCTTCGCGCGAGACTTCTTTACGCCCTTCTCTTCAACAGCGGGTACGTACGCATGAATCGGAAAGAACACATTCAGCCGAGTGCCCTCGCCCAAAGCCAACAGACGGTCAACCACTTCGTCCACCGTATCTTTTTTCACTTCCTGCCCGCAGAGCAGGCAGTAAGTGCGCCCCACGCGGGCGAAGAGTAGGCGCAAGTAATCAAAGATCTCGGTAGCGGTGGCGACGGTTGACCGCGGATTGCGAGTGGAGTTCTTCTGCTTGATGGCAACCGCAGGCGCGATCCCGTCGATCAGATCGACGTCCGGCTTCTCAATCCGCTCCAGAAACTGTCGCGCGTATGCGGACAGCGACTCGACATAGCGCCGCTGTCCCTCGGCATAGATCGTGTCGAAAGCAAGCGACGACTTGCCCGAACCGGAGACCCCGGTAACGACGGTCAGAGTGTTGTGCTCAATCTCAAAATCAATGTTCTTGAGGTTATGAACCCGGGCCCCGCGAACCACAATGCTATCTGTCGACATCTTCCCCTGGCACTACAGACGGATCAAAACGCGCAACCGAATCTTTCTATTATAAAGGGTTGTTTGGCGGCGAATTCAGATTAGGCGAAAGACTGGTCAGGAGATGATTCCAAAATCGCAGCAGCACCGCGATTCCAGCCTTCAGCTAATTTGCTTTTTCCGGTAGGATTAGGCCGCTTCTTGAGGAGGTCACATGGCACAGAACGCTCCGGTCGATATCGTACGTCAGGCTTCGGCGCTGTCAATCCTGTGGGGTGTGTTGTTGATTATCTTCGGCATGGTAGCGATTGGTTCGCCATTTCTTGCCGCCGTCGCGGTCAACGTGATCATTGCGTGGCTCATCGTCTTGGCAGGCGTAGCCCACCTGATGCTCGCATTTCGCGCTCATGGAGCGGGCAGCATGATCTGGAAGCTGCTGGTTGGGCTCGCATATCTCTTCTTCGGTGCATATCTGATCATGCATCCAGTGCTGGGTGTGGCGTCGCTTACGTTAATTCTGGCATCGCTCTTCTTGATTGAAGGCATCCTGGACATCATTCTGTTTTTCAAGATGCGCTCCTTGGGTGGATCAAGCTGGGTGTTGGTGGACGGGATCATTACCCTGCTGCTGGGGCTGATGATCTACCTCCAATGGCCGTCGAGTTCGGCCTGGGCGATAGGCATCCTGGTCGGCGTAAGCATGATCATCAGCGGCGTTACCCGCGTGATGCTGTCATTGGCGGTGCGCAAGGCGACGACTGCGGCGGCATAGGTTCCGTAGGCTGCTGGAAAGTCTGGCCAGCGCGGAAAATCGCGCTTAATGAAGTCCCATTTTTGCCCGCGCGAATGGAGGAACACCGAGTGGGAGGCATGATCCCGTTAGGGGATGCATCGAGACGTCCTGCACGCATCCCCATCGTCACGATCCTCATCATCCTCGTGAATGCTTCGTTTTTGTGCGCGAGCTGATGGGTGGCGAAACATTTGTGACCACGTGGTCGGCGATCCCCGCCCAAATAGTTTCCGGCCATCAGTGGATCACGATTCTGACCGCGATGTTCATGCACGCCAGTTGGTCGCACATCATCGGCAACATGGTCTTCTTATGGGCCTTTGCTCCCGAGATCGAAGACGCGATGGGTCCAGGGCGGTATTTCGCTTTCTATATTGTTGGTGGGTTGGTGGCCATGCTGGCCCAGGTCGCAGCCGATCCGCATTCTACCGTTCCAAACCTGGGCGCGAGCGGTGCAATAGCCGCAGTAATGGGCGCGTTTCTGGTCACCTATCCTCGCGATCGGATTCGCGCAGTTCTATTTCTCTTTGTGTTTGTCAGGATCACCTTCATCCCCGCCGCGCTCCTAATCGGCTTTTGGTTCCTCACCCAGCTTTTCAATGCTGGAGCGGTGGCGCAAGTGCAGACGGGAGGGGTGGCCTACTTGGCGCACATCGGAGGCTTCATCTTCGGAGCGGTCACGGCACGTCTGTTCGAAGACCCGCGTCGAATCGGATTGCAAAAGAGCACGGAATGAGTTCGAGGATGCCTACGGTATAAAAAGCGCACTCACTGCGCCGCAAACGAGAACAGCACAAGAATGTAAATCCACAGTCCCGTCATGCAGTGCCAATACCATGAAGTGACGTCGACGACAATGCGCCGGGTCTCAACCGGACGACGCAGCACTGCCGCAACATTGGCGCACATAAGAGCGAGAATGCCCCCGGCCAGATGAAGGCCGTGCATCGCAGTAAGAATGTATACGAAGGAACTGCTGGTGCCGCCGGCAAGGTGAAACCCTCCCGCGGAAAGCTTGCTCCAAACAAAAAGCTGCCCGGCAAGAAACAGCACTCCGAGAACGCTCGTCAGGGCAAGCCAGGGGAAGTGGCGCTCGTCGCCCAGCGAGATCCCTGGAATCGATTGCACCGGGGCGAGCGCGGCTTCTCGCGTGATTTCGCGCCGCGCCAAGTCGATCGTGATGCTGCTGACGATAAGGACAGCCGTGTTGGCCAACAACAACGTCCAGGGCAGTCGGACCGGGAGCCAGGTTCGGATGTAGCCTGCGCTGCTCAGATCGAAACTTAGGAATCCGCGCCGGATAAGGTATACCGCCGTGAAAGAAACGAAGAGCATGACGATAGGCGTCATGGCAACGGCCAACCCCATCCGGGCCCGACGCAAGCGCTCGCCATAGTTCGGCATAAAGTCAGGAATAGAGTCGGGCAGGCCGTCTCCGCCGTCGCGCCCGCGGCCATCGTCACCTCCGCCGGTGCGGGGTGGAAGCGAGGCGCCGTGGTGGCCGGTGGAGCGCGTCGAGAATGGCGTCATTCGGGCCATGACCTCCGCTCGCAGAGCAGACTGGGATTAGAATCACAGCGCATGTCGCCTTCGATTTCCGATAACGAACGCGAGCACTGGAACCGGAAATATCGGGAAGAGCCCGCAGCATGGTTGGTCCCCGATCCCTTCCTGCCGCGCGCGTTTTCCGAATACATTCTGCCGCTATTTCCGCAAGCAGGAAGCGCGCTCGATCTCGCGGGAGGCGCCGGACGGCATGCCATCTGGCTGGCAAAACAGGGCTGGGAAGTCACGCTCATTGATATCTCCGAGACCGGAGTCGAACAGGCGCGGCAGAATGCCGGGCCGCTCGCGTCCCACATCCACGTTGTAGTAGATGATCTCACTCACTTCAAGACTTCGCAAACCGACTTCGAAACAGGGTTCGACGTGGTGATGGCGTTCTTCTATCTGGAACGCGAGATTTTCTCTGAGGTGGTGACAGCGTTGCGGCCGGGTGGATTGCTCATCTACAAGACATACACGCGGGGGCAGGCGAAACTGCCGAGTGGCCCGAAGAATCCGGCGCACTTGCTCGAACCGGGCGAACTTTTGAAGCTGGCGGGCGGCCTGAACGTATTGCACTACCGAGAGGACGTGTCGGAAAAGGCGACAGCGGAGTTAGTGGCAAGAAGGGAAGCCTGAACTAGCAGGCTGCTTTCGGCTCGTCCAATATTCAACGTAACCAATATTCAACGTAACGACGTTGCAAGCAGCCGAGCTTCGCATCTAGACTTGTGATGGCCCGAGTGCGAAAGTGGCGGAATTGGCAGACGCACCAGACTTAGGATCTGGCGGGTAAAACCGTGGGGGTTCGAGTCCCCCCTTTCGCACCAATAATTCACGTGACAGTGTTTGTTCGGCTGCGGCGCCACTAGGCGATCATCGCAATCTACGCCCCACTTGGCCGATGAATGCGCTCGAGCCAAAGCTGCATCGTGAGCAATTTGTCAGAATCCATCGCTCCACGATCGTCAACCTGGATCGTGTCAGAGAGTCAACCTGAATCGTGTCACAGAAATGCGCGCGCAACTATTCGAATCTCTTAGGCCGCGTCGATAAGGACGTTAATCGTGACTACACTCTCGTCGAGTAAGGCGGTCCGCAACTGCAGCCACTAGGCGGTCGAACTCCGCGGGCCGTTCCAGCATAGGGTAATGGCCCATGTGTTTCATCACAATGACGTCAAAATCAGCCTTCACTCTTCGAACCGCTTCGGTGTCCGTAGGGTAGAGATCACCGTTGATCGCGAGGAGCGGGACCTGCAAACGGCGAGCGGACGCGCCTACATCATAATCGGCAAGAGACAGAAACAGACTGTATGCCACCTCGGGCGAGGTTCGCTCCATGCGCCGCTCGGCATCGGCGAGAAGCGTCGGATCTGCGTCGGCGTGGAAGAGGGATTTGACCATCTGCTTAAGGCTGCCGGCATAATCATCCAGAAAGGCGTCTGCCCTTTGCCGGGCTTGCTCCAACGTCATCGTGTAGGCGAGGCTTTGAAACGTGTCCACTCCGACGACTCCGAGGACTCTATCGGTTAGTAGCAAAGCCGCCTCGATCGCCACCGGACCGCCTAGAGAGTTGCCGAAGAGGATAACTTTCTTGAGGTGCTCGGCCTCGACGACGGCCTGAATGTCGGCTCCGAATTCTGGTATCCCCCATCTCTCCCGGTTGGTTCCCGATTCGCCATGCCCCGGAAGGTCAGGAGCAATGACCCGGTAATCCGCGGCGAACTCTCTGAGTTGATCATCCCAGAAAGTGCGGTTGGCCAACCCGCCATGAATGAAGACAAGCCCCACGGGTCCCGGTCCGGCGGCGGAGTACACGATGATCACGCCGTCACGTGCCGTACCTGTCCTGCGCTCAATTCTCTCGGCCATGAGACCCTCCTTCACGTCGCAACGCCCTCGGGGTTGCGCCTTCTCATCCTCTTCACTGTACCCGATGACAAACGAGCGATATTCATCATCTTTTCCAAGCGTGCGTCATTCGGTTGCAAAGGAATTCCGCGGACGAGCAGGTCGTTATCATAGTGAGCTGCACAATCGGGGGCCGCCCTTTCGCATTGCAAGGGAAGCTGTTAGGATAATTCGGTGACGACGATTTGCTCAGTTTCTCATCAGCGGTTTCGGCCCGATTGGAAGCAATCTGGGTCGTCCGGAGCAGATTGGGCAATATATGCAAATCGCGCAAATCCGCATAAACACTGGATATTTCGCATCTCGTTGATTTGGCATGTGGGGACGTAGTTCAGTTGGTTAGAACGCTGCCCTGTCACGGCAGAGGTCGCGAGTTCGAGTCTCGTCGTCCCCGCCATTCATTCCAAAGCAGTTAGGCGGATTTCATTGAAACCATTGAGGGCGCAAAAAGGGCACGTTTCGCGCCCTTTTTGTGCCCTTTTCAGCGACCAGAAGTTTCCTATCCAGCAACGAGTGTCCCTCCATCCTTGTCGGAAGAAAAGACCAGCGACATCACTGCCGCCTGCGCTGCATGCTTCGCGGGTGTTACTGCCTGCGTGTAAACGTCCAGCGTAGAGCGGAACGATGAATGCCGCAGCAACTCCTGCATCACCTTGAACTCGGTCCCCACGCTTCGCAGCAGGGTCGAGTAGGTGTGCCGGAACGTATGCCATCCGAATCGCTTCTGAATTCCGACTCGTTGCGCTACAGGACGTATGTATTTGCGCAAGATCGCCTGACCCCAATACGGTCTTCGGCCCCGATAGCGCTTGCTTGCAAAAACCCAGTCCTCAGGCTTGATGTAGGCACAAAGTCTTCTCCACTGCATCAGAGCGTCCGCGAGAGTCGGATGCATTGGCACGGGCTTTTGCGATGATTCGGTCTTGCACGGGCCTACCACTCCGTACACGATGGAACGTATTACGCTCATCGTGCCTCGCTCGAAGTCGATATCGCCCCACTTTAAGCCGAATATCTCGCTCTGCCGCAACCCGGTTGATGCGGCAAGGAGGACTAATGTGCGTTCTCGAAGTGCCAGACCATCGATTAGCGCCTTGATTTCGGCCGGCACCAGAATGGCGGGTGGTGTTCGGCGTTTGGCGCTCTGGCGAACGAGATAGATTGGGTTGCGGTCAAACAACTCATATCGGCAGGCATGGTTGAAGAGAACGGACATCAGGTTTCGGATTTTGGCACAACTGCTCTTCGCCAGTGGCAGAGTGCGAAGCCAGGACTCGACCTGTATAGTTCTAACTTCAGCAACTCGTATTTCTGCCAATGAGGGCGAATCCAGCGGGTCAAGTACGCTTTGTAGATTATCTTTGTCGCGTGACTGCGCCAAGTGTTTTCCTTTGCGAGTTCGCGTTGCTCGAAGTGATCACAGAGTTGAGCAACGGTCATTGCGCCGGAATTCGTTGGTCGGGCGTCGGTGTTGATTTCCGAGACCAGCCCGACCACGGCGCGGCGCGCAGCATCTTCATCAGGGTATTGCTCGACTGTACCGACGATTTTTTTGTGGTAAAGACGCTTGCCGTCAAGCCTGGTCTCAGACCAGCGAAACTGCCAGACATCAGGGCCTTCTTTGCGACTGTTTCGTTGCATACATCCGCGTTGCATCCTGTCCTCCTGCGCCGCCGTTGCGGCGTGGAAGAATCTTCAGGCATGAAGGCGAAGAGCAGGGTAGGGGGAAGGCGGAAACAGTCGAGTGAATTGCTTTGCGGCGGTAGTCACCTCGGTTCGGGCTCTAAGCGAAGACCAGTCAGCAATCCGGGCATGATTTACTACAAGCCCGTTTATGGATAACTTCGGGATGGGCGACAATTTGGGAGAATGAATCGCGGCCCAGCTCACTTTCGAGGGGGAAGACGCATCTTCTCGATCGCCTCTACTGCCGGTCGTGGCAAACCGTGCAGGAGTTCACGGAAAGCGGCATTGGTCCAGCCAAAACCGACAACGTTGGCTTGATATCCGACTTCGACCTGCGTTTCAGAAGAACCGGTCACGACGTTGTATTTTTCTCGGATGGTGCCGTCCCGCTCGAAGTTCTTTAGTACGGTAGAAAGAAATTTGATCGAGAGGCGGTCGGCGTCAGCGTTATTTCCGTAGCGGCGCAACCCCTCGATGGCGAGCAACTGCACCGGCGCCCAGCCGTAAGGATAGTCCCACTGTGCTCCAGATTGCTCTGAACTCATTGCCAAACCGCCTGCCTGTTCAAACGCTGGGATATTCTTGACGACGGCTTTGGCCTGCTCGGCAGTCGCCAGTCCCGACCACAGCGGATAAAAAGTCGTCAGATAGGTGTAGGTGGATTGTTTGCCGCCGATGAAGTCAAAGTCCATAAAAAGTCCCCGGGAACTGTTCCAGAGGTACTGCTGAATGCTCTTCCGGCGGGCTTCAGCACGCCCACGCCATTTCCTGGCTTCGTCGCTTTTGCCCAGTAAATTGCTGATCTGCTCCATGTCTTTTTCAGTCTTGTAGAGCAGGCTGTTCAGGCAAACCGGCGCGTAGTGATGCGTGGCCGAGCCATAAGGGCCGAAGCGAAAAGAGATATCGAATCCTGATTCGCGCATGGAGCGGTCACCCTTGTAGTAGTCTGCGCTCAAACGAAAGAGACGCTCGGGCTCACATTCGGGCTTGGCTGCGGTCATCGCTGCATCGCAAACCGTGATCGCATAACTTGCTCCAGGCGCGATGGCGGCCTTGTCTTTGGCCTGCTCGACCAGGTAGTGATCCGCCTGCTCGGGATGAGTTGTGAAATAGCTGATTACTTTCCGGTAAGAGTCACTTTCATCCTGCAGGCTCTCCGGTGCGGGCCCTTCACCTAAATCGAAATACCTCGCCAACCCCGTTGATCCCGCCCGGTGCGGATCCCGCGTCCACATCGAGTAGTCCTTCTCCAGATATGGATACGAATGCCTCAGCCATGATTGATCAGTTTTCTCGGCCTGCCTCTCCGCCTCGTAGACTGCGAGTACCATCGAGCTCAAAAGCGGAGGCTGGGAGCGGGTCAGGTAGTAAGTGCGATTCGCGTTCAGCAAGGCTCCATAGTTCTCAATCTCGAAAAAGAAATTCTCGACCATGCCGCGTGCCAAATCCAAGCGACGATCGCGAAGCAGGCCAACAATGATGAAGTAGCTGTCCCAGCCGTACATCTCATTGAAGCGTCCGCCGGGCACCACGTACTTGTTCGGAAGATAGAGCAGGCCCTGAGGTTGGAACTCGGAGGAGTCGATCTCGCCGAGCCGCTGGATCACTTTCGGCAGATGCTCAATTTCGACGTTGCAGTCGTGGTGAAGCTTTTCGACTGCTGCGGGCACAGCAAGTCCGGCGGGAAGATAGAGCACCGGGTTCACTTTCATCTTCGGATCGACCACCGAAGCACAGTCAGACATTGACTGGGTGAGCTTGTCCCATCCCGCGTCGATATATTGCAGGATGGGCCCGAGCGCCGGCGCGGGCGTCGGTTGTAATTGCGTACCGGCATTGATCGCCAGTAATACGAAAATCTGAAGTGCAGCGAAGAAGCGCGACATTAGATTTTTAGTACCGCAACCAAGTGCGCGATCCTTCCTTACCAATAGGTGAGTTTTTGAAATCGCAGACGCCCGAGGAAAACACTTGCCGGAGTGCATCGATTTGGTCAACGGTCAGTGCGCCGGCGTAATCCTTTACATCGACTGGTTTCAGGCGGCATTTTAGAGTGTCCTCCGCCAATGGCTCGCCAGCTGCCATGCGTGGGTCACCATGGCGCGGGTACAAGTCATCGCAGCGGCCTCTCCCATCAACCTTAAAGGGTTCGGCTATCTTCTGACCATCGGTTGTCCAGCACGCGTCGACGAGTTCAGCGGGCTTATTCTTAACCACCTTTGCTCGCAAGGTGGATGGCGAACTATCTGCGGCGATGTTATCCAACCATCTGTCCATCAACAACAGTGCTTTGTCCGATTGCTGATAAACGATACTCTTCGGATCAAAGAACAGCATCGCTGCGGCTGTCGGGTCCGAGTCTGGCGGAGGTCCGGGGGCGAGAAGGATCACCTGGTTCTCCGCATCTCCATTCGAATCTATCAGCCTTTGCCGTGTGATCATGGACCGAAATCGGTCGTGAATGTCACCCGAAGGATCAAGATATGGTCGAATGTCGATGATCGGTATTGCAGCCAGACCTGCGCCATTGTTCACACGGCCCGACTCGTAGGCGACCCTCAGTGCATCAGGGTCTGCGACTTCGCGGTTCCCGGCAGTCTCGCCGTTGTTGTCGAGTCCACCGACAAGCCGATTCAATTCAAGAAACTGATCGAAACTGATGGTGCCGGCGTTGAATGCCTTCAGGCCGTATTGCACCCCGACATTGTCGAGGGGCCGTCGTGCGTAACGCTTGCCTAGCGCGCGGCCATACACATTCACCTCATTGTCGTAGAGAGTGCACCGTATGCCGTTAGGATTGCTCGTCGAGTTATACAATTTTTCACGCGGAAGGATTTCATCGCAAGAGTTGGCGCGCCCCCAGGCGCGTGTATCACGCGTCGGCAAAAAGTTCGCGCATGTTTTCCATGTCGCAAATCCAGAAACCGCAGTTTTTTGGACATCGGTCCACTCCGATTTACTTATCCGGAAGGCATGGTCCAGAAGAAAGCAGTCGGTGAATGGAGCCATCATTGTTGTGATATCAGGAAAGCTGGCGGCCGGGATAATGCCATCGAGCAGGCCCGGATAGTTTTGCGCCAATAGATGCTGTTGCATGGAGCCGCCCGATGCGCCTGTGCCTATCGTGTGCAGTGGCACTCCAAATTTCTTGGTGAAAAGTTCCTTCACCATCATCATTGTCTCCGCGGAAATCACGTCGTCGCAGTTATTGCCGAAAACGTTGAGCGTAGAGGCCGCCATAGCATAGCCATGCGACAGGATTGAGTCGCTTAGGGCGGCTGCCATCAGTGTTCCTTGGTGGTAGCCAGCCTTGCAATCCCCTCCGAAAAGGTAGACCAGTCTACCGTTCCACCCCGGGATTCGCGTCCAAGGGTCGGGCAGAGGGGTACCGGGTTGGTGAAGAAATGCGATTTCGTATATCGCACGATTGACGGTCCCTTTTTCCACCCGCACGATAAAGTCTACGGTCCTCCCTTCAGTTGTCGTGGTCTGCGCCATGTCGGCTGGTTTCGGCTTCGCAGCATCGAAAGGTTTGAACCCGGGTAGGAGCGCAGCTGTGGAAAAGAACTCGACTAGAGACGGACGCGTCAAGTCCGTGGACTTGTACATGTAGCCGACCACAGTTGGGGCGCTGCAATCTGCATCAAGCGGAGCACCCAGTCCCATCGCTTCGGTCTGACAAACAAAAGGAACCTGGTGAGGACCCGCGAACACAGGGCCTGCGGGCGGATAATTTACGATCTCCAATCGCTGTCGGTTATTCCCGGACTTCGCCTCCAGCCGGTTCGAGCCTACCCGGAGGCCTCCGACGCGTCCAATGATCGCGCGACCGTTGAGAGCAGGCCGAAACGAGTTCGTGACATCGCTTCCATTCAGAGTAATTTTCACGTCGGCCAGCGCTGGTCCGGATACCTGGACCAGAACATTGCCCCCAGAAACCATGTCAGGTCGACTCGATATGGTCTGGAGTGACAGCGAATGCGTCTTTGCAGTTATCCCGGGTGATAGAGCAAGGACTAGAATCGCGAGGGAACCCGCCTTACCGAGATCGGAAATGCTTCTACGAGACATGTTACGCACCGAAAGCAACTATTTTTGAGGATTGAGTAGCGCCTGATACACCAGAGTTCGCGAGATTGCGTCCATGTTGTTCGGACTAAGGCCGAACAATTGAATCATTCCGACGAACACAACGTCATAAGTTGGATCAACCCAGAACCAAGTTTGGCCGGCACCACCCCATGTTAATGAACCATCTCCCGAAAGAGTACCCGCCTTAAGAGAATCCACAACAACGGGCATATCAATAGCGAAGCCTACCCCCGGTCCGAAGTGGTAGAGTCCAATACCGTTCTCGCGGGTCATTAGCTCCTCTGGCAAGTGGTTCGAGCAGAGTAATTGAACGGTACGTGGCGCCAGGATGCGCACTCCGTCCAGTTCCCCTCCGTTCAAAATCATCTGCGCAAAGCGGAAGAAATCCTCAGCAGTCGTTACAAGGCCGGCGCCTGGGGAAGGCGTCTCCGGGGGGCTCAGATAGTTAATGCCCAACAATACCGTTTTCGCAGGAGCGACTTCGTTTCCCCTGTCGTCCCATTCGTAGGTGGTGACTAGTCTATCCACTTTGTCAGGGGGGACATAGAACGCAGTATCCTTCATTTGGAGGGGTTGGAAGACACGGTCACGCATGAACTCAGGAAGGGACTTACCGGAAAGTTTCTCGACCAAATACCCTTGTATGTCCACAGAAATCGAATATGTCCAACGTGTGCCTGGCTGATAAAGCAAAGGGATTTTGGAGAGCTTATCAATCATCTCCTGAAGGGAGGTCGATTGGAGGACTTGCTGTTGCGCATAGGCTTTGTCCACCGGGTTATCGCTCGAAAGCCCGTAGGCGAAGCCTGCGGTATGAGTCATGAGTTCCCGCATCGTTGGAGGGTGAGTTGGATTTTCGAGAACGTAATGCCCCTGGGGGTCTACGCCTTTCAATACCTTCAGATTGGCGAATTTAGGAATGAACTTGCTGATCGGGTCATCGAACTGCCATTTACCCTCTTCGTACAAGATCATCATTGCTACGCCGGTTACTGGTTTGGTTTGAGAGTACAAGCGAAAGATCGAATCTTTTCGCATTGGTACTTGCCGCGAAATGTCCTGGTAGCCATATGTGTTGAAGGCGACCACTTTGCCGTGCCGCGCAAGCAATGTCACCGCGCCAGCCAGTTGATGTTCGGCGACAATCTTCTGAATTGTGGTATCGAGCAGGTCGAGTCGTTCCGGCGAAAATCCTACCGAGTCAGGCTTCACTGTCGTGAAGCGGTAGGTTTCGTTGTTTTGTTGTTTTGCCTGGCCCTGGAACTCATCAGGAAGCAGGAGCGCGACTACCACTAGCAATAAGCTAAGCCGCGAGATTGATATCGTCTTCATACTTTAGCTTGTGAACTTCATGAGATTTATTCCGCAGCTTTTTCAAGTTGGGTACTGAAGAAGCCGGCCATGATTTCCAGCGCTTCCTTTGACTCGGGCAATCGAAAGAGTCCCCAATGCGCATGCGGCATGGCCTCAAAAACAACGAGCCTGGCGTCAACGCCTGATCGCAACAGAGTCCGATGGAAGATCGTCGTCGCGCTTAGCAAAGTGTCTCGCGTCCCGCTAATGCACAGCGTTGGTGGAAAGCCTTTCAAGTCACCGTAGATAGGCGATAAAGCTGGATCCTTCCGGTCATGTTGGCCGATATAATCCTTGAGTATTTCGTAAACAGGCTCGGGGTCCCCGTTTAGTCCCCCTAACGCGAAAATGGATTCTGAATCCCCCGCGTTGCTGAAGTCAGCCGTGCCACTGAAGAATCCCAGCGCGGCGGGAAGCGGGAGGCCAAGTTGCCGCGCTCTTATAGCAAATTCGGCAGTCAGAATTGCGCCCGCTGAGGTGCCGAACACTCCGACGTGTTGAGGTTTATACGTCTTCAGGACTTCCCGGTACACCAGCACCGCATCGTCCACCGCCGCTGGAAACGGAAATTCTGGCGCTAATCGGTACCTCACTGCGATGACCTTGATTTGTGTCAGGTTAGCAATCGGAATGCCTTCGGTGACCGACCCTGAGTCCAGAACAAATCCACCGCCGTGGAAATTGATCAGGACAAGTTTTTCATTCTTCCGTGGCACTCGCAACGGAGTGAAAGTCTTGACCGGTACCCCCGCGACAATGCCGTCGGTCACATTGACCGGATATTCCTTAAGTTCGTCGTCACCAAACTGCTTTTGGATTGCGTCCGATTGGACGCGCAACTGTTTGATCACATCCCAGGAAAGGTCTTTTGGAAGTGGAGGGAACGCCGTAGCCAGTATTGCTTGCGCTTCGGGGCTTATGGTTCTAGGAATCGGCACCACCCGCGAAATGTGAACCGTCCCGTTCTTATCCATAGTGCTGACGTCATGTACTGCGTCCGCTGCCGCGTCCGTGTGTTGTCCAAAAGAGCACAACGAAACGGTCACTACGGAAGCAATCGCCATCATTCTCTCGACGGTTCTGGTAGTCTTTGACACTCGCGTCTCCATCGCTTTTCAGTCCTCGGTGGTTTGTGCTTCCGATTAGAAATTCAACTTCAGTCCGAGTTGAATGATCCTCGGGTTCACGGATGTCGAAGTGATTCTCCCAAAGGTTGGGTCGCTCAGGTTTGTATCAGGATTAGAGAACTGAGGCGTATTGAACGCGTTGAAGAACTCCGCACGGAATTGCAGGTTTGCGCCTTCGCCAAGCCGCCCTATGGCGATTTTTTTCAAAAGCGATATGTCCCAATTGTTCTGGTCCGGACCATTCGTGATCCCAACCCCGCTGTTGCCGAATCCCGTTGCTACGCCATCATCGCCCACCACGGGATACACCGGCGCACCTGTTGGCCCAGTGGCGAAACAACTATTGCTGAAGTAGTTGTTCAGCTTGTGTTGCACTGACCCAGGCGAGACGAATCCCGGACATGAACCCGACAAGGGGGCAAAATCGGCAGTAATTCCGGAAACATTTGTCGAGTTTGTGCCGGTTACAGTGAGAGCGCTGCCAGACTGAATAGTTGTGACGCCACTGAGCTGCCAACCGTTGATCAATCCGCCAAGGAAGCGCGAGCCATCCTTCAACGTCGGAAAATCATACGTATAACTCAACACAAAGCGGTGTGGTCGATCGAAATTGGTTCGTCCATAGCGGCGACGCGGATCCGATTGATCTCCTATTGCGCTCCCAGCCGTTCCCTGACTGGCCTCAGCGATGCTAACGGCGTCGATGTCGAGAGTCTTAGAGAAAGTATAGGAGGCCAAGAACTGCAACCCGCGACTGAACCTCTTTGTGACGCTGGCCTGTAGTCCGTTGTACCATGAAGCCCCCTCGGTATTGTCTTCGATCAGGGCTGCTGGGGCGAATCCCAAGATCGGCACTCTCTGCGTGATGTTTGCGAGCGTATTTGTTGTCACGCCCCGAATCGGATTGGAAGGACTCGCAAGATCAGCTTGATTCCGCAAAACGCCACGCGACAAATGCAGCCCTCTCGATCCCACATACCCGACCTCGAGGAGGTAGTCGTGACCCAGGTCCGTCTGAACATTCAGGTTATATTCCTGAGCGTATCCAGGACGGAAACCAAGGGCTTGATATTGGAGTTGAGACTGTAGTGTTGTCGGCGAGTACGGAGTAAAAACAGGCAGCTGACTTGCCGTGGGAAATGGACCCGGGCCGTATGGGCTCAACAGCGAAATATTCGGATTTACCACTCCGGAATTTGCCAGGTTGACGATCCATGGTGGACTAATCGTGCCGGTCAAAGTTGCGACTCCAGGAGGTGTGGAGCGGTAGACGCCGTACCCGGCGCGAAGAACGACCCGAGTGGAGTTGGGGAGTACTTGCCATGCCAACCCTACTCTGGGCGCTAGGCCCGTTTGGTTATCGCCGTTGATTGCGTAATCGTGATTCGTTTTGGATACTCCTGCAGGGGGAGTGCCAGGAAAGTTTCCCGACACGACGAAACCATCAAGCGATCCTGCCGGCGGCGGGTTTGGATTTGCCTTGGAGAAGTCGAATGTGGAAAGCCTGCCCAGGGCGTCGCTGTAGGCGCCAAGATGGTCCAGACGTAAGCCCAGGTTCAGAGTTAGACGGCGCGAGAATTTGTAGTCATCCTGCACGAACATGTTCCAATCCCATTTCCTGTACTTGCGAGCGTACAGGATCACTCCGCCAAAATCCTGAATGAGATTGCTGATCGGAAGTCCATTCGTTGCCCCCGGAACAAAGGGGTTGCAGGTTACGGGAAATGTACCGGGAGCGCATCCCGGCAAGCCTAGCAGCAAGTCCGGAACGCTCAAGAAAACCAGCCCGCCGTCCGCCAGCGAAAACCCGGATGTGTTCGTCAATGACCGCGTGATGTCCCCGCCGAACCGCAACGTATGGGATCCGCGAGAATACGCCATCGAGTCAACCACGTTATAGGTCGGCTGGACAGAACCAGAAGCAGTCTGTGGTAACACCGCATAGGACCCGGGAATAAGCAGTTGCGAAAAGGCACCCCATTCCGCTGGATATTGCGAACCCAGATCTGGCCATTTGAAAGCACTGCCATCCGGTTGGCTTGCGTTTATATAGCTGTATCCAAAGATAAATTCGTTGATGAGCCTCGGGTTAAAGATGTAGATGTGATTCAATGAAGCATTCCGGAACGTTTGCTTCGATGGGCTCGGAATCCCTGGCACGTTGCTTGAACCCAAGGTGATTACTTGATCGCTTCTTGCCTCGAAGTAGCGCAGAGCAAACGTACTCTTTGTCGACTGTAAAAACTGGATATTTCCCATATACTGATTTTCATTAAACGGGCAAGCTTGGCTAAAAACCGAAAATCCCTGTCCATCTTTTATAGTTTGCGGTGTTGGAATGAGGAATTGGCCATCCGGAAATTTCAATTGGAATAAATTCAGGGCTACCGGATTAATGTTCGACCCGTCTGCAGCAATCGGAACGCCTCCGAATAATCCCGTCTGGCCTCCGAAAATGGTTCCCAGCGCCGCTGCCGAACGATCGTTGGTGAGAGGAGGACTGATGAGGGTCGCCTGGCATCCCACTGCCACACCGTTGCGCTGGCGCGTGCCCTGATAAGAACCAAAGAAAAGCAGCTTATCCTTCAGAACCGGGCCGCCCAGGGTAAAGCCAAACTGATTCTGTTTTAGAACCCCTTTTGGTTGATTCGCAAGTTTGCGGAAGTACTCATTCGCATTGAGGGCATCGTTCCGGAAAAACTCAAACACGGTCCCGTGAAGACTATTGCTTCCAGTTTTTGTAACAACATTGACGTTAGCTCCGGCATTGCGACCGAACGAAGCGTCATACTGACCCGTCTGCACCTTGAATTCTTGGATTGTATCGGGGTTCGGCACCGGCACTCCACCGCTAACGTCTGTAGCGCCGATAACGCTTCCGTAACCCACCGCTAGATTGTCGTTGACGGGGACTCCGTCCATTTCGAAATTGTTATCGAAGGGGCGCGCGCCGTTGACGCTTTTCGCTCCGTTTGAACCACCCTCGGAACTGCTGGTTCCTCGTCCCAAGTCTCCCGCGTTGTTCACATTCATCGTCACGCCTGGGGAAAGGCCAAGAATTTGGGTGTAGTTGCGTGTGACCAAGGGCAGTGTGGTCACCGACTTCGAGTCCACATCCCGGCCCAAGGCGCTGGTATCGGTCTGCACTAGTTGCTGCTCGGTGGTGACCGTCACGCTCTCACCAATTGAACCAACCTCGAGCCCGAGATTCAGAGTCGCTGTCTCCGTTACAGTAATTGTTACCCCGAATCGCTCGATCCGCTTGAAACCCGCTTTTGTGACCTGAACGGTATATGACCCGGGGGGCAACAAGTTGACCGCGTAGTGGCCATCCGCAGAGGACTCCGCTGCCCTCACTTCCGCGGTCGCATTATTTGTGACCTTGAGTTCTGCTGCTGTCACGACGGCGCCGGTGGGGTCTGTTATTGTCCCCACCAAAGCTCCCGTGACCGCCGTTTGGGCCACGGCTGTGGTGTACATACAGAGCAGCAGAACCAGCGTGTTGAGAAATACTGCTGGTCTTCCAACGCTTCGATCCCGATCCCCCAAGATCCAGCCTGTCATATGCAACGCCTCCTACCAACTCTCCTATTGTTTCGATCGTGGCTCGTTCTATATCTCAACCATTGGAACCTGTGAAGTGAGGATGGGGTTTGCAACGGCTACATTGCGATAATGTGTGCTGTTGCAAGCACTTGCGGCGCTTGATATGCTGCATCGGTAACGTTACAAAGCACAGTCGGAGAGCTTGTCATGGACATCCGAACCCAAGACGAAGCTGCGCAGATCGATCGGGTCTTGCAGAGCGGAGCGTTCCGGGAAGCGGATTCATTGACGAAACTGCTGCGATTTCTTTTTGCACATTCCGATTCCTCCGTAAAGGAATATCAGATCGCAACCGAGGTGTTCGGGCGACCCAGCGACTGGGATCCCCGCTTGGATTCCGGCGTGCGGGTGCAGGTCGGCCGACTCCGCTCCAAGCTGATGGAATACGCGTCCGGAGAAGGAGCCCATGACCGGCTGATCGTTGAGATCCCTAAGGGCAGTTACCGGGTTTCCTTCGTATATCGCGAACGCCAGGAGTTGTCTGAGGCCCTTGCGTTACCGCAGCTCTCCTCGTTCCCTGAGCAACAGGTCGTCAGAGCGCCGGAGCGCATTCACCGCAGTCCTAAACTAGTGGCGAATTCCTGGAAAGTTGTTGCGCTAGTATTCGGCGTTGTCTTGATGATAGCTGGTGCTGTTTGGTTTGTTCGGTCGTACACCGTCACTTCAACTCGCCCAGCCATCCCAAAAGGCACACAGGCTTCAGGCGAAGCCTCGCGTGCATTTTGGAAGCCCTTCACGGATAGCAATGACGAAACTTGGGTCATATTCAGCAATGCGATCTTCGCCGGGCGCCCCGACACCAGTTTGCACTATTACCACCCCAACGTTGACGCTCCGCAGACCGTGCTTGATCTATATACAGGTGTGGGGGAAGTTCTTGCTATCCACGAACTCGATCGATTGTTTGACGGCATTGGTAAACCAGTTAGGGTGAAACGCGGTGCGCTCCTTTCCCTGGATGACGTCAAAGGAAAGAACCTGATCTTCGTGGGAGCGCCGGTCGAAAACCCGTCTCTCAACGACATTCATCTTCCGGGCGAATTCAAGTTCCAGGCTGTTGAAAAAGGTTTAAGGCGTGGGGAACTCGAGATTGTTAACGTGCACCCGCGCCCTGAAGAGGCACCGTTCTTCATGAAGGAGTCCCAAATACCCTTGGTGGATGATTATGCTTTGGTAGCGTTATTTCATCATACCGATCCACAACACTGGGTAATGGCTGCGGCCGGCACTAGTACGTTGGGTACGCAGGCAGCGATTGAATTCCTTTGCTCTGACAATACGGTGACTTCTCTCATGCAACGCCTTGGGTCGACGGGAGCAATCCATCCTTTCCTGGCCGTACTGCATGTGAAATTGGCGCGCGGAGTACCCACTGACAGCCAAATCGTTGCCTTCCGATTGCTTCCCTAAGAGTGGTCGTAGATTGCCACTGGCGCTTTAATCGAGAAGGTTTTCAAAAGACAGAACCATGGTGGACCGGTTCAGGGCACTTCCGAAATTCGCAGCGTGAAAAAAGCAAGACACAAAGCCTAGGATTGCTCGTGCTGGGCGGTGCCATTGAATTCTTATAATTGGCAAGAACCTCGTTGCCGTGCAAACCCCAATTCAGGCAAGGGATCACCTTGTGTATTGACCTTCCCGTTGCACAGCAGTGACTGTAGGGGTACGATCACCGCATTCATTCTGTCGTCGGTTACGACATGGCGATTTCCCAGGAGTTGCGTATGACGGCAAACCATATTGAAACAGTGGGTGTGCAACAACGCGAGGGTCTTAAGGCTTTTCTGGCTGCGCGCGATTTCCTGCAGACGCATCGCGAAGACTACGAGACTGCCTACCGCGATTTCCGCTGGCCTCAGCTCGATAAGTTTAATTGGGCGCTCGATTACTTCGACACCATGGCGCGCGACAACAGTAAGTTGGCGCTCTGGATTGTGGACGAAAACGGCCCCGAGGTAAAGCTGACCTTCGCCGAAATGTCACGCCGCTCCAACCAGGTTGCGAACTTTCTGCGCCAGCATGGAGTTGGGCGAGGTGACCGCCTCATCGTGCAACTTCCCAACGTGGTTGCAATTTGGGAGATCATGCTAGCGGCCCTCAAGCTAGGAGCCATCGTCATCCCCGCTGCCACGCTGCTTACGGGTGACGATTTGCGCGACCGCCTCGATCGCGGGAAAGCCCGCCATGTAATTACCATCTCCGGACTGACCGAGAAATTCGCCGGCCTACGCGGTGATTACTCGCGCATCCTTGTCGACGGTTCTAGAGAAGGCTGGATACCATACGCGCAAGCCTACGAACAAAGCCCCGACTTCGCTCCCGACGGCGAGACCAACGCGACCGATCCGTTTATGCTTTATTTCACTTCGGGCACCACCGCTCTGCCCAAGTTAGTGCTGCACACTCACCAAAGCTATCCCGTGGGCCACCTAGCAACCATGTACTGGGTCGGCATCCGCCCCGACGATCTCCACCTGAACATCAGCACTCCCGGATGGGCCAAGCACGCCTGGAGCAGCATCTTCGCGCCCTGGAACGCAGGCGCTACCATCTTCGTGCACAACTACGATCGCTTCAGCGCGAAGCGAACCCTGGAGGTTATCGCCGCCTGCGGCGTCACCACGATGTGCGCGCCGCCAACCGTCTGGCGACTTTTCATCCTTGAGGATCTGAAGTCATTCCCGATGAAAATCAAAGAGCTGACCAGCGCTGGAGAACCACTCAACCCTGAAGTGATCGACCGCGTGCGAACAGCCTGGAATATCACCATCCGCGACGGTTTTGGCCAGACCGAAAACGTTTTGCTGCTTGGCAATTTTCCGGGACAGAAGATAAAACCCGGCGCAGTCGGCAAACCCTCGCCCGGGCACCGCGTCGTTCTGCTCGATACCGACGGCAACGAGTCCGACGACGGAGAGATCTCTGTCGTGTCCGATCCCAAACCGGTCAGCCTAATGGTCGGCTACATGGACGATGAAGAACGCACCGCGAAAAGCTTTGCCGGAGGTTACTACCGCACCGGCGACGTGGCTCGCCGTGATGCCGATGGATACTTCACTTACATCGGCCGCGCAGACGACGTTTTTAAGAGTTCCGATTATCGCCTGAGTCCCTTCGAACTGGAGAGCGCTCTTATCGAACATGACTGTGTCGCCGAGGCTGCGGTTGTGCCCAGTCCGGACGCGATCCGTTGGAATGTGCCCAAGGCGTTCATCACCTTGAAGCCCGGCTTTCAGCCCTCTGCTGATGTGGCACGGGAGATTTTCAAATTCATCCGCGGCCGTCTAGGCCCCTACAAGCGCATCCGTCGGATCGAATTTTCGGAATTACCCAAGACCATTTCCGGCAAGATCCGGCGCGCGCAGCTGCGTTGCATTGAATTGCAACCCAGCGAAGGCCGCCGTTCAAACGAATATTGGGAAGAAGATTTCCCCGACATAAAGGACGCAACACTATCCTAAGAATGAGCCTAGAGCGAATACGCTAAGCTGCAATAGCGAAGAAAATCGTGCCTCGTTCGTTGGCTGCGTGGCTGTTTTTCAAAGGGTTTACGCTTTGAACCAGACGGCCCTTTTTTTACGGGCCAGAAGTCTTAGTGCTGTATCTGAAGCGCCCACGAGGGAAGATCTATCGTTCCGATGCGCTGTGTAGGGCGCTTCAGATACAGCGACTTGAAGGAAGCGGCCCCGAGGGACTATGGGATTTGTATCCGGATGAGCCTGTCTTGATCCTTTGCGAGTATGCCATTGCTGTCAGAGCGTTTGGGTTGAGTAGCGGGTCGCAGAGAGAATGGTCGGAGGGCGGTGTATCGGAGAGTCTGGAGCGCACAACCATACTGCATTGTGAGGAACGCGAGACACAGACCCAGTGTGCGCGCCAAAGCACGAGAGAGATTCGAGGCTGGGGATGTGGATTCATGCTGCGCACCGGCTGGGATGAGGCGGAGATCGGACGAGGAGTTGGGCGACGGAGAGGCGCTCGACAACCCGCATGGTTCCGCCGCAGAGCGGACAGTTCCATTGTGAGTGAGTGGGGAGCGCGGCCGGCGAGTTGGTGCCTGCTGCGGGCTGATCGGATTGCTGGAGCAATCGGAAACAGAGTGGAAGAAACTCCGCTCGCCGTCGGTTAGCGAGAAATCCGAAGTTGCGGATGCGCATAAAGCCGCGCGGCAGCAGGTGCAGGAGGAAGCGTCGCAGGAACTCATCGACGGGCAGAGTCATCAGCCGCTTCTTGTTGCCGTGAGCGGAGTCGCGCCAGCGAAAGGTTACGTTGCCCTCGGAGAGAGCAACCAACCTGCTGTTGGAGATGGCGACGCGATGAGTGTAAGCACCGAGATAGCGCAGCACATGTTCTGGGCCGCCGAAAGGCCGTTTGGCGTAGACAACCCAGTCGTGACGGAACAGTACCCGCAGCCACGAGGCGAAGGCGCGCGGTTCCGCATGCGGTAAGAGATATCCGTGGAACTGGAGTGCGCCGGCATGAAAGGCGGTCTTGAGTCCGGCGATAAACTTGCCGCGGAAGACACGGCTGAGCACCTTGACGGGAAGGAAGAAGGAGCAGCGTGAGGAGATCCAGCGGGAATGATCCGGAGCGAGACCGCCGGCGGCAACCACGCAGTGGACATGGGGATGATGTTGTAGTCGCTGGTCCCAGGTATGGAGCACGCTGAAGAAACCGATCTCGGCTCCCAGGTGGCGTGAATCGCGGGCGATCTCCAGCAGAGTTGCAGCACTGGCGTGAAACAGCAGGTTGTAGATCAGCCGTTTATTCTGCAATGCGAGTGGAGCGAGTTCCCGCGGCAGGGTGAAGACGACGTGCACGTAGCTGGCGGGCAGCAACTCGCGTTCCCGCGCCTGGAGCCAGCGCAGGCGGGCGTTGCCCTGACACTTGGGGCAGTGCCGGTTTCTGCACGAGTTGTAAGAGATGGCAGTATGTCCGCAGTCCGAGCACTGATCGCGATGTCCACCCAACGCGGCGGTGCGGCAGCGTGTGATGGCCAGCAACACCTTTTCGTGTTGTCCGTTGATCCACTTGCGACTGCGCTCAATGAAGGACTGCCCGGCACTACGAACGATGTCGGCCACCTCCAGAGGAGGCCGGTTCATGCGCTCGGTGTCGGCTCTCCTTCTCCTCGGATGGGGAGTGCATCCAGCGGACTGCCGGTGGCGCTGAGATGGCGCCGGGAGAGATGCAGATAGATCGTCGTCTCCTCAAGGTCGCGATGCCCGAGCAGCATCTGGATGGTGCGCAGGTCGGCGCCGGCTTCGAGCAGATGCGTGGCAAAGCAGTGGCGCAGAGTGTGGGGATGGATGCGCTTGTGCTCAAGACCGGCGCGTTCGGCGGCCCGCTGACAGGCGTTCCAGAGAACCTTGGTGGAGACCGGATGACTCGCCGTATGCCATCGGTTGCCGGGGAACAGCCAATCGGTGGGCTTGCGTTTCAGCCCGCGCCAGTAGACGCGAAGGGCATCGAGCAGCTTGGGGCTGAGCATGACATCACGGTCCTTGCGTCCCTTGCCTCCCCGGATATGAATGACCATGCGTGGGCTGTCGATATCGCTGATCTTCAGGTGCGCCACTTCTGCGCGACGTGCGCCCGTGGCATAGAGGGTCATCAGCAGAATGCGATGAAAAGGAAACTCTGCCGCGTCGATCAGACGCGCCACTTCGTCCTGGCTCAGCACCTGCGGCAAGTGCAGAACCTTCTTCGGGTACGGTGTCTCGGCAACGCTCCAGCCGCGCTTCAACACCTGTACATAGAAGAAGCGCAAAGCGGCCAAGCGCTGCGTTACGGTGTTCGGGGCCAGCTTCCAGCGCGTGAACAGCGCGGCCTGATACTGGCGAATCTGCTCGGGGCCAAGCTGTTCGGGTGAACGATGGAAGTGCCGACTGAAATGCTCGACCGTGTGAATGTAAGCGTGGATGGTGGACTCGGCGTAGTTGCGGCGCCGTAGTTCCTCAAGCATGATCTGGCGTAGATGGGTCACAGAGAGTTCCTCCTCTGCGCCACAAACTAGCTCAGATCACCTCGATCGTCGGCTCAGCAACACGCGAATGCGTCCGCCGCAAAGTGGCTTAGTTCAAGTCGGCTTCTGGGAAGTCACCAAGCGATCAGTCAACGACTAGCTCCCGGTCGCCCGAGGCCGGTCTCAAACTTGAGTATTTCACTGAGGTGGAAAAATTCAAAAATAGTCTACGATGGCCAGCGTGGTCGGAAATTCCCAACCCACAACCCAACCCACAAAATGCGATGTCTTGCACGACTTCCGCGTACTTTGGCAGTCCCCGCGGTCTTTGTAAGTCGTTGTAAAACCTATCCAGGCAAAACTGTCACGGCAGAGGTCGCGAGTTCGAGTCTCGTCGTCCCCGCCATTCTTTTGAATGGTTTACAGTGATTCTCATGCACCTTCCTGATCCACAATCAATTCACAGAATTGAAAAAAGACTGGCTCGGATGTTGCTATTGCTGGCTCATTTCGGCAAGGACGGAAAGCCCGAATCTGTGATCCCCCAGATCAGTCAGGAGACGCTGGCAGAGATGGTGGGTACAACCCGTTCGCGGGTGAGCTTTTTCATGAACAGGTTCAGGAAATTGGGATTCATTGATTATCACGCTGGTGATGAATTACAGGTTCACAGTTCACTTCTCAACGTCGTGCTCCACGACTAGCGTCCGGCTCCAGTTCCCACAAACAAAGCCGCCAGACAGCAAGTGAGCAAATCAGGCACTTGCTGGGTCTAATCCGGCGAGCGGCGCTATCTTCGTCACAACCAGCACCTCCAACAAAGTGGCGGTATTACGAACGCTTCCCGAGATGGTGATGAGCGCTTCTGAGACGAGAGGATGTTGCTCTGCCAGCATGTCAAGACGGTCACTGACGTTGTGGAGCTGCTGAGCTTCGTGCAGGATCGCATTCGAATGCATGGGGCACGCGGCTTTCTTCGAAAGCCTAAGGAGAGAAAAACTTCAGATGGGCTGACTTAGTTCAGGGAACCTGAAAGAGGAGAAGGTGGTAACCACCTCAGTTCGAGTATAGCACCGCGCACCTCGGAATGTTGCAGACCCCTGAGTCCATTGGGACGCAGGCGCAGTCGGGGTCAACTATCTCCTTCATTGGAGATGATGGAGAATCATCATTACCTCTCTCTGGCAAACTGATCCAGCCCGTGCGCGAAAACGGGCATCGCCTGGTGCATGAGCCACAGGTTCACACCCGCAATGATGGTTCCCGTCAGCGCTGAAAGAAGAATGGTCTGCCAGCCGTAGTGCAGACCCCGCGCCGCGTAGAACAACATGAGAACAGACGCGCAGGAACAGTGCCGCCGTGACTACGCCGGGAACGTAGCGACGGAAGAAAGAGCCCAAAATCAGATGCAATACGACCAGATGTAACGTGAACGCAAACAGCATCCCGTACCACAGGAAGTAGTTTCTGAAAAACAAAGCGGCGGCGGTTATCCCAAGCAGCTCTTAAAGTGCAAAGCCTTGCACAAGGCCCCCCCCTTGAAACTCTTCTTCCAGCGCTAACTTGCTGAAATTACACGAGCGTCCCCGGCTGGAAAATTTAGTGCTTTGGCAGAGCGCTTGCATTTTCTATAATGCCTATTAGTAACATAGGGATAGTCGGACGATGAAGGTTTCTCAAAAAGGGCTGTATGCGTTGCAGGCGATGATGGTGCTGACCCGGCGGTATACCCAGGGCGCCATCCGGATTCGCGACATTGCCTACGAAGAGAATCTGCCGGAAAAGTTCCTGGAACTGATTCTCCTGGAGCTGAAGAACGCGCGCATTGTGGAAAGCGTGCGCGGCGCCAAGGGCGGATACCGGTTGCGTCGGCCGCCGTCGCAGATCCGCTTGAGCGAAATCATCCGCCTGATTGACGGGCCGCTCGCGCCGTTCGGCGATGCCGAACAGTTGCGAGTTCTCATCGATCGCGATGCGGACCATAGCGCGCTCTACAAAGTCTTCCTTGAAGTACGGGATGCGGCTGCGAAGATTCTAGAAAATACGACGCTTGCTGACCTGATCAGCCGTGAGCCGACCCGTTCCACTCCCACCGCCATCAACAGGAAACCCGGCAGGAAGAAGAAGCCAGAGCCCAATGCGTTGTCGATATCGGTGGGGGGCGAGGGCCATGACTAGGCGAAGTTTCTTCCTTGCGGCGTGCTTGTTGAATTTGCTGGGCGCACTGGCCGGGGCGCAAAACACTATTCGCGTTGGCGCATTTCCCAACATCACGCACCCGCAGGCCATGGTGGGCAAGAGCAACGGGTGGTTCGAGAAGGCGATGGGACCGCAAGTCAAGATTGAGTGGAAGAGCTTCAACGCCGGGCCTTCCGCAATTGAAGCCCTATTTGCCGGGGCGATTGACATGACGTATATCGGCCCGAACCCGGCCATCTCCGGCTATGTTCGCTCGAATGGAGAAGCACTGCGAATTGTGGCGGGTGCGACCAGTGGCGGGGCGGCGCTGGTCGTGCGCAACGACTCCGGCATCCAGAAGCCGGAAGATTTTCACGGCAAGAAGATCGCATCTCCGCAAATGGGCAACACGCAGGACGTCGCGCTTCGTGCCTGGCTGAAAGCGCACGGCATGAAGTCCACGGACAAGGGCGGGGACGTGCAGGTGATTCCGCTGGCCAATCCCGACCAGCTCACGCTGTTCCTAAAAAAAGAACTGGACGGCGCGTGGGCGCCCGAGCCTTGGGCGACCCGCTTAATCAAGGAAGGGAATGGGCGCTTGTTCCTGGACGAGCGGACGCTCTGGCCGAATGGTCAGTTTATTTCCGCCCATCTGATCGTGCGGACGCAATTTCTGAATGAACATCCCGGTCTGGTGAAGGACTGGATCCGCGCGCACGTGGAATTGACGGACTGGATCAACGGGCACTTGCCCGAGGCAAAGAAACTTCTCAACCAGCAGATCGCGAAAGAGACGGGGAAAGCGCTGCCTGAGGCCGTGCTGGATGAGGCCTTCGGGCGCATGACGGCGACTTATGATCCGCTGCGCGGCTCGCTGATGAATGCCGCCAAGTCCGCATTTGACGCGGGATTTCTTGGACGTCAAATGCCGGATCTGTCGAGTCTGTACGATCTTTCACTCTTGAACCAGGTCTTAGCAGAAAAAGGGAAGAAGGCAATCCAATGAGCACGAGTCCTCAAAATGCGTATCCCGCGGCAATCCCGGTTGGCCCGCGTACCGGAGTGCGCGCGAATGTGTTTTACGGCAAACCGGCCTCCTCGGTAACCACGCTTCCGCTGCGCCCGATCGCCGAAGTGGTGGTTCCGAAAGTCGCGCTGGATGCAATCTCGCTCAGCTACAAGACGACTTCGGGCGACCGTTTGCTGGCGCTCGACAATATCAGCCTTGAGGTGAAGCCGGGAGAGTTCCTTTGCATCGTCGGTCCCTCGGGGTGTGGCAAGTCCACGCTGCTGCACCTGATTGCAGGGCTGCAGCCGCAGACCTCTGGCAAAGTTCTGGTGGATGGCACGCCGGTGAGTGGGCCGGGGACCGATCGCATCCTGATCTTCCAGGAACTCGGACTCTTTCCCTGGCTGACGGTGGGCGGCAACGTCGAGTTCGGCATGAAGATGAAGAACATCAGCAAGGCCGAGCGCGAGGAAAAGGTGCACTACTATTTGCGTCTCGTCCACCTTTCCAAGTTCAAGGACAGCTACATCCACCAACTCTCGGGCGGCATGCGTCAGCGAGTAGCGTTGGCGCGAGCGCTGGCCACCGAGCCCGACGTCCTGCTGATGGACGAGCCGTTCGCCGCGCTGGACGCCCAGACTCGCGATCTGCTGCACGACGAGTTGGAACGCATCTGGGCCGAAACCGGACGCACCATCATTTTCGTAACCCACAATGTGCGCGAAGCGGTAAGGCTCGGAGATCGCGTGGCGTTGATGACGTTTCGTCCGGGTCGGGTGAAACAGGAATTCTCGGTGAACCTGCCGCGGCCGCGTCAGATGGAGCAAACCGATGTCTTGTGTACGGCGCGGGACATTCTGGATTGCCTGCGTGACGAAATTAACAAGTCCCTGGAAGAGGAGTACGCCGATGAAAAAGTTCGCTAAGCAGGTAATCTTCTACTCCGCGCTTCTCGGCATCTGGGCTCTCTTAGCGAAGTTGCGTATCTGGCCGCCGTATCTTTTTCCTCCGCCGTGGGGAGTCGGACACGCTTTGTGGGACGGCTTTGCCGACCACAGCTTCTGGATTGGCATCGCCGTCACCATGAAGCGCATGCTCATAGGCTACAGCTTGTCGGTCGTGCTCGGCATGATCCTGGGCTTAGCCGTGTCGAGCAACAAATTCCTGGAAGAGACTCTGGGCGGTTTGCTGGTGAGTTTGCAATCTCTGCCGAGCATTTGCTGGATTCCGCTGGCCGTTCTCTGGTTCGGACTGACAGAGAAAGCGATTTTGTTCGTCGTGTTGATGGGCTCGCTGCTCTCGGTAACCATTGCGATGGAGGACGGCCGCAAGCAGATGCCAAAGATCTACGGCATGGCCGGGCGCAACCTGGGAGCAAGCGGTTTACGGCTTTTCTGGTCGGTGCTATTGCCGGCAAGCTTGCCGTTCATCGTGAACGGAATGAAGCAAGGGTGGGCCTTCGCATGGCGCTCGCTGATTCAAGCCGAAATGATCTTTCTCAGTCTCGGTCTGGGACAGTTGCTAATGATGGGCCGCGATCTGAGCGATATGAGCCAAGTGATGGCAGTGATGATTTTGATCGTCATCCTCGGCTACATGGTGGACGGCCTGATCTTCCGCACCATGGAGCGGCGTTTGCAAGAGAAATACGGGCTGACGCCGGCGTAGGAGATTCGTATCAGGGCATCGCCTCAGCGATGCGGGAGAACGCAGTAGAGCAGGTCTCAGGTGGCAGGTCTTAGGTCTTAGGAAACCATGCTCTCTATTGCCTCTGAGTGCTCTGCCGACGCTTGAGGTTTTCCTGACACCTGTCACCTGATTCTCGTAAGATGCCCTGTGCTCGTCTTCTGGATTCTCTTCAACCTGTTCGTGGTGGCGGTGCTGGCGCTCGATCTGGGCGTACTGAATCGCGCGTCCCGGCCCGTCAGTTTTCGCCAGGCGCTTGCATGGTCGGGAGTCTGGATCGCGCTGGCGGCCGGGTTTGCGGTGCTGGAGTTGTTCTGGCACGGGCGGGCTCAGTCGCTCCAGTTCGTGACCGGCTACGTGATCGAACTGTCTCTCAGTGTCGACAACCTGTTCATATTTCTGGTTATCTTCCGCTATTTCAAAGTTCCCGACGAGTACCAGCACAAAGTGCTGGTCTGGGGAATTCTCGGAGCGCTCGTCATGCGGGGTGTGTTCATCGTGGCGGGCGTGGGCCTGATATCCCGCTTCAGTTGGATCACCTACGCATTCGGCGCGTTCCTGGTTTATTCGGGACTTAAGCTGCTGCGGCAGGGCGAAGCGGAAATCCATCCCGAGAAGAACTTTGTTCTGCGATTCTTTCGCCGAGCTTTTCCGGTGACGAAAGAATATGTGGGTGGGCAGTTCTTTACCCGTCGGGAGGGACTCTACGCGACTCCGCTGCTGGTGGCGCTGCTGGTGGTCGAGACCAGCGACATTCTTCTGGCGGTCGATTCGATTCCAGCAGTGCTCGCCATCACCTTGAACGCTTTTGTTGTCTATACGTCGAATGTGTTCGCCATTCTCGGCCTGCGCTCGATGTACTTTGCACTGAAGGGAATGATGGACCTGTTCCACTACCTTCATTACGGACTGTCGGTGGTGCTGATTTTTGTGGGGCTCAAAATGCTCGGGTCGCATTACGTGACCATTCCCACCGAATGGGCGTTGTCGATCGTGCTTTGTGTTTTAGGAGCTTCGATTCTTGCGTCGCTGCTGCATCCGCAGAAGAAACTGACCGAGCTTTGATTTTGGGTGGCGCAGCGGTTTACCGCTGCGACAGCTGGCTCGTTTTTCAGATCGGCTTTAGCCGCTGAGGGAAAGCTGAGGCGCAGACAAATGCACATCTCCACGCGAAGAGATCGACGGAGTTCGCATACGCTATGATGATTGTTCATGATCAGCGTTCCAGTCGCCACGCCGTCGCGCTCCTATGAAGTGCTCATCGGAAGCGGGCTGCTTGCGCGTGCCGGAGAATGCCTCGGCAAATTTCTTGAAAATCGCCGTGCGTTTGTGGTCACCGTGCCGCCCGTGCGGCGGCGCTGGGCAAAGGTCCTGCTGAAATCGCTGGCGGCCTCGGGAATCGAAACAGCGCTTCTCGAAATGCCAGATGGCGAGCGCTCGAAACGTCTCGCGACCCTGGAGAAATTAGCTGAGAAGCTAGTAAAACAGGGCGCAGATCGCGGGGCGACGCTGATTGCGCTTGGCGGCGGCGTAGTCGGAGATGTGACCGGGTTCCTGGCCTCGATCTATATGCGCGGAGTGGATGTCATCCAGGTGCCAACGACCGTGCTGGCGCAAGTGGATGCGGCAATCGGTGGCAAAACCGGCGTCAACTTAGTATCGGGAAAAGTGTCGGGCAAGAATCTGCTCGGCACTTTCCACCAGCCGCGCGCGGTGCTGGTCGATCCCAGCGTTCTCGAGACGCTGCCTTCGCGCGAGTATCACGCCGGCCTGTACGAGTCGCTGAAGTGCGGCATCATCGGAGACGCGGGACTGTTCCGGCTGTTTGAAGAGCGACGCCGCGAGATTCTGGATCGCGACCCGGTCGTGATTGAGAAAGTGATTGCCGACTCGGTGCGATTGAAGGCATCGGTGGTGAGCGCCGACGAACGCGAAGGCGGTTTGCGGCAAGTGCTCAACCTCGGTCATACAATCGGACACGCCCTTGAGGCCGAGACCGGCTATACGCAGCTGCTCCACGGAGAGGCGGTGGCGTGGGGCATGATCGCGGCGACCCACATCGCGCTCTCCACCGGCAAACTCGATAGTGTAACGGCGGGACGCATTTCGAACTCTGTTCTGGGCTTTGGCCGGCTGCCGCGCATGGAGTTGAAGACCACCAACATCCTGAAGCGTCTGCGTTCCGACAAGAAGACGCGGCGGGGAGTGGTGCACTTCATTCTTCCGCGGGAGATCGGCAAGGTTGAGATCACAAGCGACGTACCCGAAGCAATCGTCCGCTCGGCCGTCGACGAGATTCGAAAGCTGGCGCGCAATTAAAACCGTCCGATCAATGGTTTGGATAGAGCACGGGTTTGGGTAGGGCACGGCTTCAGCCGTGCCGTTAAGGGCCGGCAAAAACGCGGGCTTTAGCCCCTGAGGGTTCTCGACCAGTAACCGCAATATGACGCAAGAAATAAATGAGCGGATCCTAGGCGCGGCTCCCGCCGGTGCGCGGGACCCCGAGTCGGCGGCGGCCGCCGTCCGGGAGATGTTTACCTCGATTGCGCCGCGCTACGACCTGCTGAATCACGTTCTTTCGTTCAACATTGACCGGTTGTGGTGGTGGCGCGCGGCGCGCAGGTTCGATGCCATTCTGAAGCGTCCCGAGGCTCGCGTGCTGGATCTTTGTTGCGGCACCGGAGACATGGCTTTCGCGTTACGTCGGCGCGCGGGCTCGGGAGCTCCGCAGATTCTAGGAGCGGATTTCTCTCACGCCATGCTGCAGCGCGCATCGGCGAAGGCAGCGAAGGCGGAGAAGGCGGAGAAGAGAAGAGGCGCGAAGCTAAGCTGGATCGAAGCGGACGCCCTCCGCCTGCCGTTTCCCGATAGCCATTTCAATCTGGTGACATCGGCATTCGGGTTTCGAAACCTGGCCGACTACGACGCGGGATTGCGAGAAATTGCGCGGGTCGTCGCCCCCGGCGGAGAATGCGGCATTCTCGATTTCGGAGAGCCGGGCGGCTTGCTCGGACAGTGCTACCGTGTCTACTTCAAGAAAGTTCTTCCCGCGGTCGGCACGGTGATCTCGGGAGTGCAAGGTCCCTACGCCTATTTGCCGGCGTCCGTGGAGCGCTTTCCATCGCCAGAAGAGATGCTCGGGCGCATGCGTCAGGCAGGATTCAGTGAGGTCTCGTGGACTCCATACACGTTTGGCATTGCGGGCCTGTACCGAGGAGTGAAGAGTGCTTAACCGCCGAGACGCAGAGGACGCCGAGGAAGGGATTTTGGGCGGGCGCGGATTGACCTTGCGGGAAACCTTTCTTGTGCAACTGCTTTTGGGTGGCGCAGCGGTTCACCGCTGCGATAAGCATCTTGCTTTCAGAATCGGCTTTAGCCGCTGAGGCGAGACGACGATGCAGAAGAGACCTTTTCCGCAAGCTGTTCAGCCGTGCCGTTTATCACCCATAGAAGCGGGCCTTAGCCCCAGAGGTCCGGACAGCCTGCGCGGAGTTAAAGCGATGCTTGAGACCGTTCTGAAGCGTTTTGAAGAACCCGACGAGGTACGAGTATTCGAAAAAGGAAAATTCGAGCTCGTCCGCATCGGAGGCATGACCATCGGCCGCGCCACCTACCAGCCCGGATGGAAGTGGTCCATTCACGTCGGCCCCACCGTGGGCGCGTCGCGCTGCAACGTCGAGCATGTTGGGCTGGTGCTTTCCGGCTGCGCCACGGCTGCGATGGAGGACGGCACCGTCCACGAACTCCGCGCCGGCATGCTCTTCTACATTCCACCCGGACCTCCCGGCCACGACAGTTGGGTGGTGGGTGATGAGCCCTACGTCTCGCTGCATTTTCTCGGGGCTGACAGCTACGCCAATAAGTAGTGTGCGTGTGGTACCCGAGGCGGCGCGCAAAGTCCAAGTCAGAATCCCAAGCGCGACGCAATCAGGGATCCCACACCTTCGGCTGATGAGACCGAATAGATGGTTGGTGGAACGAGCTTCCACTGCGGGAGGGTGGCTGTGGTCTTTCAACACGTTGTTCCCAAGAAGTGAATAGTCCATTCGAGCAAGACCGGAGAAGCTGATGGTGCTGACCAATCTGCTTCGAAGGAGTCGACCGAATGGACCTCCACCAGAATGCCCGACTTACCTTTCGTAGTCGAGAGGCTTTAGCCAAGAAGATCATGATCGAGAGGCTGACGGTGAACGCGGCTGCAGCCGCGTTCACCGTCAGCCGAAAAACCGCCGCTAAGTGGCTCGGCCGCTATCGCACCCTGGGCTTGTCCGGCTTGCGGGATCGTTCCTCGCGACCGCTCCATAGCCCGCGCCGAACCTCGTCGGAGTTGATCGCTCAGGTCATCGCTCTGCGTCGTCAGTTGCGCCCCGCCTATCAGATCGCCCAATCCACCCATCTCAGCCCCGCCACCGTCAGTCGCATCCTCCGGCGCGCTCAGTTGAACCGCTGGCGCCATCTCCATCCCGCCCCACCCGTCGTGCGTTATGAACATCCCGCGCCTGGCGATCTGCTGCACCTCGACATCAAGGGCATGACCCGCTATCAGCAGGTCTCCATTCGCGGCGACGGTCGTCGTCGCGGCCGCCCTCAGTTCGCCGGCTGGCAGGCTCTGCACGTCGCCATCGACGACCACTCCCGCCTCGCCTTTTCCCGCATGCTGCCCAACCAGCAAAGCCAAACCGCTATCGCCTTCCTGCAAGGCCGAACGCTTCATCCAAACCGCCCTGCGCGAGTGGGCCTACGTTCGCCACTACCTCAACTCGGAGGAACGCGATCAGCATCTCTCGCCTTGGCTAGAGCATTACAACTTCCACCGTCCGCATGGTAGTCTCGGGTACGCTCCGCCCATCAGCCGCGCGTCTCCGGTGGGTACAACGTCTTGATAGATCACAGGTGGCCCACTCAAGCCCTCTTTTGGCTTGAGTGGTAATTTTCCCTGCGATCCAGGTCCTTGACACCCTCACTTATACTAGAAGTATCAGCACAATTAATTTCAGGCACGCTGCCCTCCGGACGCTAAGTCGAGGTTCGAGCAGCTGCACCGTGGGGAGAATCTAACCAACTTGTTAGGGCATCCATAACTCATTAAGAAATAAAGACTTTACGAGTAACCCATTTGACATCAAAGACTTGGCGGGATCCTCGTCTAAGTCTTTGATTCCAAAAGACCGTGGGAGGGGGGTACCCCGAAGGCTGACAGAAGCAGGAAAACCAGGAGCGCTCATAACTCATTAAGAAATTGAGACTTTACCCGTAACCCATTTAATCTCAAAGACCTGGCGGGAATCACTCCTAAGTCTTTGATTCCAAAAGACCGGATCGAGGGGGGTACCCGAAAGCTGGAGGGCCGAGTCAGCAGGAAGCAGATTCCTCACCCCTCGGAATGACAACTCTTCAATGCGTCCTTACTGAGAACTGAGGATCGGGAACTGAGAACTGGGTCATTCCCACTCAATCGGCCCGGCGGCTTCGAAGCAGTGTCATGCTTACATTTAGGCGCTAAGCGATTCGGTCTAACGCTCCCTTTTCACCGGCTGTTGCAGGCGCACGACCAGATAAGGCTCAGGCGGAACCCGGCCGAAACTAAAAGGCAACGGTCCCCAAACCGAGGAATAAAACCCCGCTCCCAGTCCCATGGTGGCGACGTCGGCCTGCGGATCGATCTGCAAGATTTGTTGTGCAGCCACAAATTGCGGCGCTATGGGGAACGTGCTGGTGGTGTTTTCCGGAGTCACCGCCAGGTCTCCGGTCTGGAAGTTGAACTTGTCATATTCCACAGGACGCGCTCCGAACAGCTGCATGTAGTACTGGAACCCCCAGTGTCCCTCGAACAACACACTGCCGGCCTGATTCTGAGTTTGCCCATGAATCAAGCTTGCCATGGTGCGCCCTGAGTTGGCGAAGGCCATGTCTCCCCAGGCAATTGAGAACGAGATGATCGCGGACAGCGCGAGGGGGACAACCAATATTCCGGACGGCCAGCCGGTGGAGGCGACTCGGGTTTCATCTTCATCCAGCCGCCGGGCCAGCAGAATTGCGGCTGCGGGAATGAGTGGAAGCATCGAGCGAGCGTTGACCGTCCAGTTCAAGAAGGCTGCGAACAGGAAAGTACCGACAACCCAAAGTCCCAATAGGATCGAGTCCGCGCCTCCTTGTCTTCTATAGTGTTTTCTATAGTCCGCGATTACCAGCCCCAGAACGGAAATTCCACCGGCAACATAAAAGGCGAACTGCGCGCCAATCCATCCCCAGTTCTGTCGTGGGTCGTGAATCAAGGGGAGCAGCCAACGCATACCCACGGCCAACCCGGCGAGCGCCGCAGCCAGACTCCCAAGGATCAACTGCCGGCGATTCCAGAGAAAAGGGAAAAAAAGCAATATCGGCAGCGCGCATCCGCCGAGAAAGCTGAGGCCTACCAGTCCGCTGATGAGGCGCGAGGCTTGATCGACGTGTTCTGGCGACCGCGCATATTGAGCGGCGTCCCAGAGCAACCCTCGGCCGTAAAGTGCCTTGGTCCAGAACTGGTACCCCACCAGGCCCGCTACGGGTATAAACAAATACCAGACCCATGCTCCCAGGCGTCGCTGCTGGAGGAGTGAGTAGGCAGGTAGCAGCAGGATCAAAGACGCACCAAAGTATTTGGTCAGAGCACAAGCTGCAATCAGCGCGCAACTCGCCGCGAAATGAAGCGGCTTGCCCGAATCGTTTCCATGCACCCAGAAAATGACGGCCCAAACCCATAAAGCGAGCATCATGACATCACACATCACACCGGTGGCGGAGACAAGGAACCCGGGAGCGAAAAGTGTGGCTGCGGCGGCGATCATTGGAGCGGCAATCGTGGGAGATGCGGTGAAGCGCTCCGCCAGGTGGTATGTTCCTAAGACCACGGCGAGTGCCGGCAGAAGGAAGCCGAGGTGCCACGCTCTTTCCGACCACCCCGCCACGACTCCAACCAAGGCTCCGTAATAGGAGGAAAGCGGAGGGTTCTTGGTGATGGCGGACATGGGCATGTCGGTGACATACCAAACGACACGGAATCCATAGGGATTGAAAGGATGATGCGCGACCTGCTGTGCCGTCCAGACAAATAGTGGGTCGTCAATATGAAAGGCCTTTCCGGAAAAAGGCAGCAGGCAGCCAAGCGTGGCCAATCCGAGAAGCAGATAGGAATGCGTGCGTGTCCAGGAAGGGGAAATATTCGGAGGAAGTCGATCTCGCCCGTCCTGAAGATCGTGCATCTTCATTCCCACTCAATCGTCCCCGGCGGCTTCGACGTAATGTCATACACTACCCGGTTCACCCCGCGGACTTCATTCACAATCCGATTCGAAATCGTCTTCAGCACTTCGTAAGGTAGCGGAACCCAGTCGGCGGTCATGCCATCTTCGGAATGCACGGCGCGGACAGCGCAGGTGTAAGCGTAAGTCCGCTGATCTCCCATCACGCCGACTGACATCACCGGCAAAAGCACAGCAAACGACTGCCAGATCTTCTGATACAGCCCAGCCTTCTTGATTTCGCCCACCACGATCTCATCGCACTCGCGCAGCAAGTCGGCGCGTTCTTTCGTTACTTCACCCAGAATGCGCACCGCCAGCCCGGGCCCGGGAAAAGGTTGCCGCTGCAGGATATCCTCAGGCATGCCGAGATCGCGCCCAATCCGACGCACCTCATCTTTAAACAGGTCTTTCAGCGGCTCAATGAGTTTAAGCTTCATCGTCTCCGGCAGTCCGCCCACGTTGTGATGCGACTTGATCACCTGCGACGGCCCGCGCACCGAGCGCGACTCGATGACATCGGGATAGAGCGTCCCTTGGACCAGCCATTCGACCTCGCCTCCCTCTTTCTCTTCATTTTGCAAAATGCGATGCGCTTCGGCGTCAAAGACCTCGATGAACTCTTTGCCGATGATCTTGCGCTTCGTCTCCGGATCGCTGACGCCCGCCAGTTTCTGCATGAAGCGATCGGTGGCATCGACCGCGACCAGATGCAATCCAAGACTGTCGCGCAGATTTTGCTGAACTTTCTCGAATTCGTTTTTGCGGAGGACCCCGTTGTTGACGAACACGCAAGTCAGCCGCGACTTACCGGAAGCGTCGCGCATGGCACGATCCACCAGCACCGCCGCGACCGAAGAATCCACCCCGCCAGAGAGCGCACAGATCGCACGCCCGTTGCCGACTTGCTGTTTCACCTGGGCCACGGTCGCGTCAATAAAATGCTGAGGCGTCCAGGAAGGCTTCGCCCCACAAATGCCGAGCGCGAAGTTGCGCAGGATGTCCGAGCCAAGCGGCGTGTGGTGCACCTCAGGATGAAATTGCACCGCCCACATTTTGCGTTCTGGGTTTTCGATGGCGGCGACCGCATTCGGAGTTTTCGCCGTCAGCCGGAAACCCGGAGGCAGCTCTTCAGCCTCGTCGCCATGCGACATCCAGACCGCCAGCAGATGAGGCAGCCCCCAAAAAAGCAGCGACTCGGACTCCTGGATTTCAACCTTGGCGTGGCCGTACTCGCGTTTAGAGGCGGGACGCACCTTCCCGCCGAGCGCGTACACCATGAACTGCAATCCATAGCAAATGCCAAGCACGGGGATGCCGAGATCGAAGACACTCTTGTCGGCCAGCGGCGCGTCGTTATCGTATACGGAAGACGGACCGCCCGAGAGAATAATCCCTACCGGCGAGTAGCTGCGAATCTCTTCCAGGCTGGCATTGAAGGGCAGCACGACTGAAAAAATCTTCTGTTCGCGGATGCGGCGCGCAATCAGCTGCGAATACTGCGCTCCGAAGTCGAGGACAACGATGGATTGGGTTTCCACGGATGAGTGTCTCAGATTGAGGGCTGAGTTGCAAACAAACGAAACAGCTACGAGCCGCGACCAATGGGCTGCGAGCAAGCTGAGCGTTCGCCTCGAATCCGTTGCTCGAAGCTCGTAGCCCGCAGCTCTTTACCGCACCACAATATTCACGAGCTTTCCCGGCACCACAATGACCTTCACCACCTGCTTGCCAGCAATGGCCGCTCGCACCTTCTCATCGGCGAGCGCTGCTTGCTTGATTTGATCCTCAGTCGCGCCTGCCGGAACAACCACTACGTTGCGCAGTTTCCCATTAACCTGCACGGGAATCTCAATCTGGTCCTCAGCCGCGAGCGCCCCATCGTACTTCGGCCATGGAGCCTTCAGCAGATTGCTCGTCTCGCCAGTCATCTCCCACAATTCGTGTGCCAGATAGGGCGCCATGGGCGCCAACAGCAGTGCGATGTTGCGCTGCACGTCCAAGATCAACGAACAGGTGACTCGTCCGCCAGCAATCGCTTCCTCCGCTGCATAAATCTCGTTCAGCAGTTCCATGATGGCCGCGATGCAGGTGTTGAAGTGCCAGCGCCCCTGGAAATCGTCGCTAACGCGCTTGATAGTCTGGTGCAGCTTCCGCTGAATGGCGCGAGCTTGGGGAGACAACGGTTCTGTGGGTAGAGACGGGGATTGCTCCGTCTCCGCGTGCCCCACTGAATCCGCGCCGATCCGCACCGCAGGATTCCGTAGGAAGAAGCGATACACCCGCCCCAAAAACCGCTGAATGCCCTCGATCCCCGATTCCTGCCAGTCCAGATCTCGATCCGGAGGGGCCGCAAACAAGCTGTACATCCGCGTCGCATCCGCCCCATAGCGCGCCACCATCTCATCCGGAGACACCACATTGCCGAAACTCTTCGACATCTTCGCGCCATCTTTGATCACCATGCCCTGGGTGAATAGCCGGGCGACGGGCTCGCCGTTTTTCACCAGCCCCATGTCGCGCATGAACTTGGTCCAGAAGCGCGAATAAATAAGGTGGAGAATGGCATGTTCCACGCCGCCAATGTATTGATCAATCGGAAACCAGTAGGCGATCTTAGCGGAGTCAAACGGAGCCCCGTCATTGTGTGCGTCGGCATAGCGATAGAAGTACCACGACGAATCGACGAACGTATCCATGGTATCGGTTTCGCGCCGCGCCGGCCCGCCGCACTTAGGACAAGTCGTATTCAGAAATGACGGCACACTCATCAACGGCGATCCACCCGCGAGCGTAATCGGCACGTTGTCCGGCAAAATCACCGGCAGATCTTTTTCCGCCACCGGCACCACGCCATCTTTATCGCAATACACCATCGGGATCGGCGTGCCCCAATAGCGCTGTCGCGAGATCCCCCAGTCCTTCAACCGGAAGGTAACCGTCGCCTTGCCAAAGCCTTTGTCTTCGGCGCGCGCCGACATCTTAGCAATCGCTTCCCCGCAACTCAGCCCGTTGAACTCGCCCGAGTTCACCAGAATCCCGTCCATGGTGGTAAACGGCAGCGCCGGCTCGGCCATGGTTTCTTCCGGATCGCTGGACTGCGGCAGAATCACCAGCCGGATCTCCAGCTTGTACTTCTTGGCAAATTCGTAATCGCGCTCATCGTGCGCCGGCACGCTCATGATCGCGCCAGTGCCGTAGTCCATCAAAATGTAGTTCGCCACCCACACCGGCACCGCTTCGCCGTTGTACGGATTCTTAGCGTAGCGCCCAGTGAACACGCCATGCTTCTCGATGTTGCCTATATCCCCCGCCTCTTTCGCCCGGCGCTGTTCAGCGATCAACTCCCCCACCTGCGCGCGCAGTTCGGCATTGCGGACAATCATGTCGCACACAATCGGATGCTCGGGCGCCAACTGCACCGAAGTCGCGCCATAGATCGTGTCCACGCGCGTAGTGAAAACCGTAATCGTCGATCCCGCCGGCCCCACCGTCCCGCCCAGATCGAAATCCACCAAAGTTCCTTCGCTGCGTCCAATCCAGTTCTGCTGCATGATGCGGACTTTTTCCGGCCAGCCCTGCAGCTTTTCCAGATCGCGCAGCAACTCGTCCGCGTACTTAGTGATCCGCAAGAACCACTGTTCCAGTTCGCGCTGCTCAACCGGAGTGTCCTCATGCCGCCAGCACATCCCGCCGACAACCTGCTCGTTAGCCAGCACGGTGGCGCACGCGGGACACCAATTCACCTTGCTCTTCTTGCGATAAGCCAATCCCGACTCGTAGAGCTTCAGAAAGAACCACTGATTCCAGCGGTAGTAATCCGGCAGACAAGTAGTAACCTCGCGCGACCAGTCATAAGCGAACCCCAGGCGCGTCATCTGCACCTTCATGGCCATAATATTCGCCAGCGTCCACTCCTTGGGAGGAGTGTTGTTTTTGATGGCCGCATTCTCCGCCGGCAGCCCAAACGAATCCCACCCCATCGGATGCAGCACGTTGTACCCATTCATCCACATGTAGCGAGCCAGCGCGTCGCCGATGGAATAATTGCGCACGTGTCCCATATGCAACGCGCCCGAAGGGTAGGGAAGCATCTCCAAAACGTAATACTTCGGTTTCGTCGGATGAGCCTCAGCGGCATACAACGAAGGATCGCCCAGCCAGCGCGCGGCCCATTTCTGCTCAATGCGCTGCGCATCGTAGCGCTCATCGCGCGCCGGGGCGATAGGTTTGTCTTCCTGTGGCATAGATAAAGATAGTTCAGTAATAGGTAATCCATGATTTTACAACGGGCAGACCGCCAACACGCGCAAAGACGAGTGTGAGAGAAGACGGGGGGGCCTTGCCCGTCCAAAGTCGCGTAGGGAGAACCGCCCCGGCTGTCCAAGCCGAGCGCACCTCGGCAAGCTGCCTGTGGTCAAAGCACGCTGGATTCGCATGTTTCAATTGTGTACACCCAAGGCCCTCAAAGCTTACAATTCGCAAGGAGGAGGGTTTTATGCACATCCCCCGCCTTCTGCTTTTCGCGTTGCTGATTTCTGTATGCGTCGCGCCGCTTGCGGCGCAGTCCTCTCGCGACAAGATCCCCGTTTCTTCTCGCCCTCTGCTGGACGGGCTCATTACTCCGCCGGAATTTCGCGTGAACGTTCCCATGCTGGAGTTCCACGGGCAAGTGGCGGAGCAGCGTCCTGAAGCGCTCCCGAAGCTGCAAGCTCCGAAGCTGGAGTTTCGCACGCAAGATCCAACGCCGGCGGAGGCGGACACGGTCTGTCTCTTCATCCGGAGTTATCGCGTCATTCGCGATGATCCCAAGTCCGACTCGACGAGACTAGCAGGCTATTCCGAATGCCAACCTGCCGCTCGGTTTCAGGTAAAAACCGCTGTGGATTCGCGGGAGATCGAGCCGCGTTGAGCGCAGTCTGAGGGCGATCCAGGGATGGCGAGTGGCGTACATCTCCGCGTGGGGACCTGAACCCGAAACGAAAGGTTAATCAGCATCTCAGGGTGCCCCGCGTTTGCCGGTTTTGCAAACAGCCTGCACTGAGCGCCAGTCGAAGGGTGGGACTCGGACCGAAGCCACGAATCTCGCCCGCCCGCGAGAGAAGTCAAAGCCGTGCGGCGCCGTCGCGGTTCTTTCTTGCTTGCCTTTTTCACGCGCACCAACGATAAATACAGGCAAGCTATGATCAGCCGTTGGTGCGTCCTTGTTGTCCTTACTGTTGTGCTGGCCGAGTTACTGGGCGGTCGCGCACAAACTTCGCCGCCGCGCGGTCCTGCCAAGGGCGATTATTCCCAGGAGGCCGCGGTCATTGAAGAGATGTCGACCAAGATTGCCTTCGACAACGACGGCAATTCTACCCGTGACCAGACCAGCCGCGTACGCGTGCAAACCGATGCCGGCGTGCAACAGTGGGGTCTGCTGAGCTTTCCCTTGCAGTCCGCAACGCAGACGGTGGAGATCGATTACGTGCGGGTCCACAAGGCCGACGGCAGCACCCTGCTTACACCGCCTGACAACGTGCAGGACCTGGATTCGGAAATTACCCGCAGCGCTCCCTTCTATAGTGATCTGCGGGAAAAACATGTTGCGGTTAAGGGGCTAGGCAAGGGGGACATTCTCGAATACAAGGCGCACTGGCACACTACCAAGCCGCTAATTCCGGGGCAGTTCTGGTTCCAATACAGCTTTCACCACGAAGGCATCGTGCTCGATGAGCGCGTGGAGATCAAGGTGCCCGCTGAACGCGCGGTCAAGGTAAAGGGACCGCAAGCCACCCAGACCGTTACCACGGAGGCAAGCTCTCGCATCTATACCTGGACATACTCCAAGTTGCAGAGCGCCAAAGAACCGGGGACCGACGAGAAAAAGCAAACCGAGTCAGCACGCGGCCTTCTTTCCCCTCCGGACGTGCAAATCAGCAGCTTCCAAAACTGGCAAGAAGTGGGCCGCTGGTACTGGAATCTGCAAAAAGACCGCATCGAGCCCAGCCCCGCAATCCGCGCCAAAGCAGCAGAACTTACGAAGGGCATGACAGATGATGCCGCCAAGCTGCGCGTCCTTTACGGCTTCGTGAGCACGCAGTACCGCTATATAGGAATCGCGTTTGGCATCGGACGATATCAGCCGCACGCCGCCGACGATGTCCTCACCAACAATTACGGAGACTGCAAGGACAAGCACACGTTACTCGCCTCTTTGCTCCAGGCTTCCGGCATTACGCTCTATCCGGCACTTATCAATTCCAGCTTCAAAATCGATCCCGAGGTCCCGTCGCCGGCGCAATTCGACCACATCATTGGCTATCTGCCGCAGGCCAAAGACAAGGATGTTGTCTGGCTCGATACCACGCTCGAGGTTGCGCCCTTTGGCTATCTAGCCCCGCGTTTGCGCGACAAACCGGCATTGGTTATGTCGGAAGACAAGTCGATACAGTTGGTGACTACGCCCGCCGACCTGCCTTTCCCCAGCACTGAAGCTTTCAAGATCGATGGCAAGCTCAGCGCCGACGGCGTATTCGAAGCCAAAGTTGAGGATGCGACTCGAGGGGACTCCGAGGTCGTGATACGCGTGGCTTTCCGGCAAGTGCCGCAACCCCAATGGAAAGACCTGGTGCAGCAGATTTCCTACGGGCTGGGTTACTCGGGCACAGTGAGCGACATCAGTGCGGGTATTCCCGAAGCGATTAGTGAGCCTTTTTCGCTTTTCCTACTCCTACAACCGCAAGGATTACCCCGACTGGAGCAACCGCCAATTTACCGTTCCAGGGCTGCCGTTCTCCATGCCGCCGGTCAGGGATGATTCGAAGTATCCGGTCTGGCTTGGATCTCCCGTGGAAGTAGTGTCAGATTCCAAAGTCGAGTTGCCCAAGGGCTATAAGCCGCAAACGCCGTCAAACGTGGACCTGAAATACGACTTCGCGGAATACCATGCTTCCTATTCCGTGGATCGCGGCGTGCTCGTCGCGAAGCGCCGGGTGTTGACTAAGATGCACGAAGTCCCTCTCGCCGAGTTCGATGACTATCGGAGCTTCATCAAGAACCTGCAGAATGATGTCAACCAATATGTGCAGACGTCGTCCTCGAGCGCAACGAGCACCCCAAATGCTGCGGTGTACGGCGCTGTTGACCCTTTTCTGAAGAGCATTTGGGGACTGCCTGCGAGCGATTCTGCTGAAGCGAACCGGTTGGAACGCGAGGCCCATGAGGCCATGAGCCAGGCCGATCGTTCAGCGGTTGTTGGCGCATTTAGGCACGCACTGGAGGTGGACCCAAAGTTTACGCGAGCTTGGCTTGAGCTGACCATCGCATACATGACATACAGGCAGAGCGATTCCGCTCTCGACGCGGTGCGCAAGGCCATCGATTCCGATCCCAAACAGCCAATTGCGCGCAAGATGTACGCGTTCGTTCTTAAGACTTTGCGCCGTCCCGATGCGGAATTGGATGCATGGCGTGAGGCCCTGAAGATTGCTCCGGACGATGCCATAGTGAATTCGGAATTGGGCAAGATATTCATGCAGCAAAAGCGCTATGCCGAGGCCGTCCCCTACCTCGAAACCGCCGCAAAGAATGACGGCTCGCCAGGCGCTAGGTCTCTTCTGGGCTTTGCTTACTTGCGAAGTGGAGAGGTAGAAAAGGGCACGACCATTCTGCAAAAAGTTACCGAAGCCGACTCGACCCCCGGAATGCTGAACAACGTGGCTTACGAGTTTGGCGAATCCAACGCCAATCTTCCCAAAGCATTGGAATATGCGCAGCACGCGGTCGATGACCAGGAGAAGCAGTCCCATGACGTCGAGCTTTCAAACCTTCTCCCAGAAGACCTGGCGTGCACATTGAAGATCGGTATGTTCTGGGACACTCTGGGATGGGTTCATTTCCGTCTCGGACATCTCGATCAGGCAGAAAGCTACCTCCACGCAGCGTGGTTGTTGTCGCAGGGGGGTGTGGAAGCCGATCATCTCGCGCAAGTCTACGAGCAGCAAAAGAAAACGGAGAAGGCCATCCACATGTATCGCCTGGCCCTGTCCACGCCTGAGTCACATGCTCCTGGCGGATCATGGGATGAGACCCGCCACCGTCTCGAACACTTGACGGGCGCGAAGGCCCCTATGTCCCGGACCTGATTCGCGGGGATCCGAGCGGCAGTGAACTGAGTCAATTGCGGACCGTCAAGCTCAAACGTCTTGTCCCCGGATCGGCAACGGCGGAGTTCTTTCTGCTCTTCAGCCCGGGCCCGAACGTTGAGGGTGTGGAGTTCGTCAGCGGCTCCGAAAAACTTAAGTCCGCTGGCCATGCGCTATCGGAGGCTAAATTTCAGGTCGCCTTCCCCGAGGGCAGCTCTGCCCGCCTCGTCCGGCGCGCGCTTCTGATGTGTTCGAGCGTCTCGGGATGCGAGGCGGTTCTTTTTACTCCAGATTCCGTCAAGTCTGTGAAGTGATTGGGTCAAGTAATCCGCCCGCAATCGGCGTTTCTTGAGGTCTGAAGCATACGTCTAAGATCCTTCTCCGCCCGCCGTTTGCCCACTTCCACTCCGGACGCTAAACTGAATAACTCGGGGTACCCCTATGCTCGTAGTCATGCAAGCGCAGGCCACCGAAGAGCAGGTCCGCGCCGTCTGCCAGAAGATCGAAGCACTCGGATACCGCGCCCACTCCATGCCCGGCGCGCAGCGCACTGCCATCGGCATCACCGGCAACAAAGGCGAGGTCGAATCCGGCACGCTGGAAGAAATGCCCGGCGTGCAGGAGGTCATCCGCGTCACCAAGCCCTACAAACTGGTCAGTCGCGACACCAAGCCCGACAACACGATCATCAAGTTCCCTAATTCGCGCATTACCATCGGAGGCCCCGATCTCGCCATCATCGCCGGCCCATGTGGCATCGAAACCCGCGATCAGGCGTTCACCATCGCCGAGCGCGTAGCTCGTGCCGGAGCCCAGTTCTTCCGCGGAGGCGCCTACAAACCGCGCACCTCTCCTTATTCTTTCCAGGGCCTCGGAGAAGAAGGACTAAAGATCATGGCCGAAATTCGCGACCGCTTCGGCCTGCTCATCGTCACCGAAGCCGTCGATTACGAATCGCTAGATCTGGTCGATCAGTACGCCGATGTGATCCAGATCGGCGCCCGCAACATGCAGAACTTCTCTCTGCTCAAGCGCGCCGGACGCGCCCACAAGCCTGTCCTCCTGAAGCGCGGCATCTCGGCCACGCTGGAAGAATTCCTCATGGCCGCCGAATACATCATGAGTGAGGGCAACTACAACATCGTCCTCTGCGAGCGCGGAGTGCGCACCTTCGCCGATCACACCCGCAACACGCTCGATCTCAGCATCGTGCCGGCCGTCCAGCGCCTCAGCCACCTGCCCATCATCGTCGATCCCAGCCACGGCACCGGCAAGCGCAACAAAGTGACGCCACTCTCCCGCGCCGCCGTTGCCGTCGGAGCCGATGGCCTGATCGTCGAAGTTCACCACGATCCCGACCGCGCGTTGTCGGATGGCATGCAGTCGCTGTTCCCCGATCAGTTTGACGCGCTGATGGCGCAGGTCCGGCAGATCGCGGCGGTGCTCGGGAGATCAATCCTCAAAGGCGCCGAGCCTGCCGTCTTAGCAGGCACGTCGCGGCAATCAAACCCCTGATCTCGGAGGAAGATAGATGACACCACGAGCTGTGTTCGTGCCATTCCTTCTACTAGGCGTGGCCATTGCGCAAGACTCGGCTCCGATACCGCTGACGGGGAAAAACGCTGCCGCTGTCTGTCACGGCAAAGCCAAGCATGTCCCGGGTTGCGTCGTGCTGCCTTACGCGACCTACCGAGCTTCTCCCGGGCTTCCTAAGGATCTCAAGGCTCGTCGGGATGGGACAGTTGTGCTTTCGCTGGTTGTCGGTGCTGACGGTTTGCCACGAGAGATCAAAGTCGCCCGCCCTCTCAATCCCGAGCTTGATGAGGAGGCGACGAAGGCCGCGGCGAGGTGGAGGTTTGACCCTGCCACGCAAGATGGTAAGCCAGTCGCGGTTCAGATTAATGTCGAGTTCACTTTCCGCTACTGATAAGAGCCGCATCTGATAGTCTCTTGCCTTCAGCGAGGCCTATGCGTCCTTGAGAAAATTCCTACTACTAGCCGTCCTCGTCCCGCTCGTCCTGGCCGCCGGGTGGTATTACTTCCACGAGCGCACCCTCCCCGGCTATGGCCCGCTCTACCGCGAGTACGCTTACATTTCCAATGGCAAGAGCAACACGGTTACGGTCATTGATCTGCGTAGTTTTCGGCCGGTTAGAACGCTGCAGGTTGGGAGCGATCCTACTGGAGTCTCGGCTAATCCCAAGCGCAACGAAGTTTACGTGGTCAACACCGGGTCCTCCAACGTCAGCGTGATCGATGCCGAGCAGAATAAAGTCGCTGCTACCATCGGTGTCAACGGACGCCCCTACTTCATTGACGTTTCTCCTGATGGCCACCGCGCTTACGTCGCCAATTCCGGGTCGGACAATGTTTCCGTTCTTGATCTCGACCGGCGCACGGTTGCGGCCACGCTTCACGTTGGCGCAAGTCCCGGCCTGGCCCGGGTTTCGCCCGATGGATCCACCGTGGTTGTCACCAATCGTGCCGACAACTCTGTCTCGATCATCGACGCGGCGCGCCTGGCTGTGCGCTCGGCCATCAACATCTGCATTCATCCTGAGGACGTCGCCTTCCTGCCCGACTCCACGAAAGCGTTCATCTCCTGTTCCGGATCGGGCCAGGTAGCGAGCATTGAGCTTAAGAAGGACGATCTCAGGAACGACAAGCTGCTTGCGCTCCTCGATGTTGGAAAATCTCCAGTGAGTCTGGCGTTGAAGCCCGACGGCGGAGAACTGGTGGCTTTCAACTTCGACGCGGGCACCATCTCCATTATCGAGACTACGCCCGACGAAGTGTCGGGTAGTTATCTCGTCGGAGCGCAGCCCGCCCGCGGCGTGGTTTCGCTCGATAACTCGCGCTTGTATATCTCCAACTTCGGATCGAATAACGTCGCGGTCTACGACATCGACCTTGGCAAGGTCATCGCGTATCTGCCGGTTGGGACGCATCCCGACGCACTGGCGCTCTCGCAGAATCAGAACTATCTGCTGGTACTCGACTCCGGTTCCGGAGACTTAGCCGTAATTCAGAAACGCACGCCGAGAAAGAAATTTGAGCCGTCCGAATATTCCTTGCTGACCATCATCCCCGTCGGCATGCAACCGAATCAGATCGTGGTGAAGTCGTTTCGGGCGACTAAACTTTTGGAGGGGCACTAGATGCTCTTGGCTCTTAGCTTTTAACGTTGTTGAAAGTGCGTCCGGCCCCGGATGTTTCTCGAAGAAACATTCGGGGTCCGGACAGTTTTTTCGTATCCGTGATCAACCCCTACTTCGGCATCACTTCGCGGGCCAGCTTACTCGCTACCACTTCGCGAATCTCGTTGCGTTTCTTTCCCGCTTCGATCATGGCCTCTCGCGATCCGTAATGCTTGGCGACGATGGTTGCTGCTTTGGCGTCGGCCTGATCGATTGCCGCCCAGTTCGGAAACATCAACCCCAGCGCGACATCCCAGTCATGCGGGCTATCGGTGGTCACGTTGGTCCAGACTTTGTAGTCGGTGATTATGCCTTCCTTCTTTAACGCTTCATACGAAGGTTTCAGGTTCTCGCGAAGATCCTTCCAGAACGGTTCCGACTGACCGGGTTTGAGTTCGTAGTAGACGACGCGCCACACCGGCCCGTAATCATAGTTTGGATTTTGCGCCAGGGCGGGGAGCGCGGTTAGTAGCGTCACCACAAGCAGCGTGGCCCATGAAACTTTTCTCATCTTGCCTCCTGTTGGTTTTGGGCCGGACCGGAATGGCCCGGGTACGAACGCGGAAGCGTATCATCGCGAACGACCGTTTTCAAGCCTTCCCGCGGCTTGCGCCGTGGTCTGCATTCCTATGCTGCTTCGGGGGGGAGTGTTGAGCGTTTCGGGGCCAGGCTCTGGCGAGAATGCAGGGCATGTGCCAGCAGAATCCTGGGGGCGCACAATGCCTCCCTACTTCGCCACACAGCACCGCCTGGTTATTCCCAGCCTGACTTTCGTCTAGCTCTTCTTCCCGGTCACGGCATAGAACGCGGTTGCTTCCTGCTCCACGTTCTTACTGCCGCATTTGGGGCATTTCGCGTCTACTTCGTGCTCTTTCAGGGTAAGAATTAATTCGAAGGTTTTGTGACAATCGTTGCAGACGTAGTCATACACGGGCATGGGAGCCTCCCGCTCGATTGCGAACACGAGCTACGTGGAGAATTGTACGCCAAGATCCTTCGCTTCGCTCAGAATGACAAAGCTGCCGGGAACTGAGAGCTGACGGCTAAGAGCTAAGAGCGTTCTTCAGAAAATGTTCGAGGATGGCTTCGGCTTGAGCTTTGGTCACCACTGCCGACAGCGCCGCTATGTCGGCTTGCTTCACGGCTTGCAGGCTGCCGAAGTGCTCCAGCAGACGGCGGGTGGTGGATTCGCCTACGCCGGGGATTTCTCTCAGTTCGGTGACTCGGTCTCGGATCTGGCGGCGCTTGCGATGGAAGGTTACGGCGAAGCGATGGGCTTCGTCGCGAATCTGCTGCACCAGGTGTAAGACGGGAGAATGATGGTCGAGAATTACGGGGTCGTCTTCCTGTCCGTAGACGTAAATGATTTCTTCTCGCTTGGCGATGGCAGCGAGTGGCTGGTTGATGATTTCGAGGGCTTCGAGGGCCTGGGCGGCGGCGTGGAGCTGTCCCAGGCCGCCGTCGATCAGCACCAGGCTGGGCATGGGCTTTTTTTCTTCCTGCAGACGCTGATAGCGGCGGGTGACCACTTCACGCATGGAGGCGAAATCGTCTACGCCTTCTACGGTCTTGATGATGAACTTGCGGTAGCCGGAATTTTTCATCTTGCCGTCCTCCCACACCACCATCGATGCGACCGTTTCCGCTCCCTGAATGTGTGAAATGTCGAAACACTCAATGCGCTTGGGCAGCTCGGGGAGTGCCAGCGCTTCTTGCAGAGCTTCTTGGATGGCGCGCGCGTTTGGCTTCAGGACTCGGAAACGCTGGTCGTAGGATTGCTTGGCGTTGGTGCCGGCTAGATCGATGAGTTCACGTTTTTCTCCGCGCTGCGGGACGGTGATGCGGACTCGGGTGGCTCGCCCTCCTTCTCCGGCTAGTTGCTCGCTCAGGGCTTCTTCCAGTTCTTCGCGATCTTCGAAGTCTACGGGGACATAGATGTTGCGCGGGACGTAGGGCTGGGCCAGATAGAGTTGCTTGAGTAGAGCGGAAAAGAATTCGCCGGGGTGGAATTCTTGTGCGACGGCGGGGCTCTGCCCCGCCATGCCGGGGTCTGAGACCCGGGCCCACACGAACTCGGGTAGGTCCTCCCAGAAGAATTCTCGTCGGTCTAAGACTCTTCCGCCGCGCATGTGGAACAGATTCACGGCCAGCATTTGATTCTCGTAGTGATAGCCGAAGACGTCGGCGTCGTCGCCTTCGGCGGCCGCGATACGCTGCTTTTCCTGGAGTTGCTCGACGGTGGAGATCAGGTCGCGATAGCGGGCGGCGCGCTCGAACTCCTGCGCCTCGGCGACTTCAGACATGCGCTCACGCAGCGATTTGACCAGGTCAGTTTGGCGTCCTTCAAGAAAGAGCTTTACATCGCGCACGGCTTCAGCGTAAATCTCGGGCGTGGTCAGCTCCTTCACGCATGGACCCAGGCAGCGCTTGATATAGAACTGGAGACAGGGGCGTGGATGGTTGCGCGTTAAGTCCACTTTGCAGGACGGGACCATGAAGTGGCGATGAATCAGGTCGACAATACGATAAGCGAGATTGGCAGGGAAGTACGGCCCGTAGTAGGCGCTGCCGTCCTTGCGCAGGCGGCGGGTTACGTAGACGCGCGGGAAGCGCTCGGCCAGCGTTAGCTTCACGTAGGGGTAAGTCTTGTCGTCGCGCAGCAGAATGTTGAAGCGCGGCTTTTTCTGCTTGATGAGGTGATTCTCGAGGGCGAGCGCCTCTTTATTATTGGCTACGACTATGTAGTCGACGTCGACGGCTTCGCGAACTAAAGTGCCAGTTTTCGCGTCCTCCCAGCGGCCCTCGTGAAAATAGGAAGAGACCCGCGAGCGCAGGTTCTTGGCCTTGCCTACGTAGATGACGGCGCCTTCGGCGTTTTTGTAGAGGTAGACGCCGGGGGAAACGGGCAGGCTGCGGATTTTCTCGAGGAGATCCATCGCAGTTCCTGCATTTAGTGTAATGTAAAACAGTTGGACAGACCTGTGTTACAATAATGCTGTATGAGTGACACAATTACAGTTCGTCTTCCTGAGGAACTGGCGGCTTGGCTGAAGAGTACGGCTCGCAAGACAGGAGTCCCAGTCGGTCGGCTGGTTCGCGAGCAATTGGAACGCGCGAAGCAGGAGACCGGAAATAAGCCCTTCATGCGGCATTGCGGATCGATCAATGGACCCGCTGACCTCTCATCGCGTAAGGGATTTTCGAGGAAATGAAGGCCATCGCGGATACCGGTTTTGTCGTGGCCTTTCTGAACCGCTCCGACCGATATCATGATTGGGCTAGCGAGATTGGGAGAGGGGTCTCCGACCCGCTACTGACCTGTGAAGCGGTATTGGCGGAGACCGCATTCCAGGTTGAATCGGCGAGTAGAGTCCTGGCGCTGTTGCAGGACGGATTTCTTAGGATTGCGTTTGATCTGACCAACAACGTGGAGGAAGTCGTGGCGCTGGCCGACCGCTATCGGGACCGCACACCCGATCTTGCGGACTTATGCCTCATTCGCATGAGCGAACTGTATGACGATTTGCCCGTGCTCACGGTTGATGAAAAAGATTTCCGTGTCTATCGAAGGAACGGGAGAGACGTGATACCGATCGTGTGCCCGCCCCGCGCCTGACTCGGCTTAGAAGACCGTCAGCAGCGAAAGAGACGCGGCAAGCCGCGTCTCTACTAGCGTCACTTACGCGCTCCACCCTTTCACAAACTCCACCAGGCTGCGCAGCGCGATCCCCGACGGGCCTTTGGCGATCCACGGCTTGGCGTCTTCCATCCACGCGGTGCCGGCGATGTCCAGGTGAATCCAGGGTGTGTCTTCGGCGAATTCTTTCAGGAACATGGCAGCGGAGATGGCGCCGCCCCAGCGTCCACCAGAATTCACGATGTCGGCGATGTTTGATTTGATGATCTCTTTGTATTCGTCGTCGAGCGGCAGGCGCCACATTTTTTCGCCCGCTTCTTTATTGGCGTTCGCGAAGCGCTCGTACATCTGGTCGTCGCTGGCAAAGATTCCCGCATTCACGTAGCCGAGAGCCACGACCACGGCGCCGGTCAGGGTGGCAGCGTCCACGAGATGCGTGCAGCCGAGTTGCCGGGCGTAGCAGAGGCCGTCGGCGAGGATGAGGCGTCCTTCGGCGTCGGTATTGATAATTTCTATGGACTTGCCCGACATGGCGATCTGCACGTCTCCGGGCTTTTGCGCTTTGCCGGAGGGCATGTTTTCAGTGGCGCAGATAATCGCCGTCACCTTCACCTTCGGTTTCAACAGCGCGAGGGCACGCATGGTTCCGATCATGGTGGCGGCGCCGGCCATGTCGTACTTCATTTTCTCCATGCCGTCGGCGGGCTTGATGGAGATGCCGCCGGTGTCGAAGGTCACACCTTTGCCGACCAGACCGAGATGAACATCTTTAGCCGCGCCTATAGGGTCGTAGCGAAGAACGATCAGCGCGGGAGGTTCGTCGGAGCCCTGGGCGACTCCCCAGAATGCGCCCATCTTCAGTGCTTTGATTTTGTCGGCACCGTAGGCTTCGCAACTCAGGCCGACTTCCGCGGCCATCTTCTTGGCACGCTCAGCCAGTATGGTCGGCGTCATGCGATTGGAGGGCTCGTTGACCAGGTCGCGCGTGAAGTTCTGCGACTCGGCGACGATGCGTCCGGCTTGCAGGGCGCTCTCCAATGCCTTCGTATCGCCTGCGACGCCTTTCTGCGAGTCTTTTTGCACAACGATGGTAACGGCGTCGATCTTCTGGTCCTTGCGGTCGCTCTTGTAGTAATCGGGATCGAAGTTGCCTACGAAGGTGCCTTCCACAACGGCGCGCACGCCTTCAGGAGCGGAAACACCGTTTTCAGGTAGAGCGAAGGCAAAGCTGCGGATGCTTTTGCTTTTAAGAGTGCGCGCGGCGGCCCCGGCGAGCTTCCGCAATTCCGCGGCTGAAAAACCTTTGGCATTGCCGCCGCCGACGAGGAGCAGGCGTTTGGCCTTCAACCCTGCGGGGCGATGGAGCAGCGTGGTTTCGAACGCCTTGCCGGTGACTTCGCCGCTGGAAATCACGTCCTTGGCGGCTTCGCGCACGGCGGCATCGGCGCACGCGACAGACGGTGAAGGCTTATCTTTTTCGCCTCGGTCTTTTTCGCTTCGATCGAGCACCACTGCGACCAGGCAATCGGTTTCCAGTTGAGACGGAACGGAGGAAGAGAGGTTTGTATTCATGACGGACTGTCTTCAGTATCCACGGTGGGAGGGGGAACGCGCAACTCAGCAAGCGAAAATCCCAAGCAGGACAGGACCGTGGAATCCCACCCTTGACAAAGAACCTCAAGGATAGCGCTGCCAACTTTGAGGGCGCACATCGCGGTCGTTCAATTCTGAATCTGCTAACATTCCCGCGTCATCTGAAATCTCATTGCTATGCATTGGTGGGCATCGATCGTCGGCATCGTTCTCATCTTTCTCATCCTGATGGATGCGTTTGAGACCGTGGTTTTGCCGCGGCGCATCAGGCGGAATTTTTTTCGCATCTCGTCCCGCTTTTACAAGAGAACCTGGGGCCTCTGGACCCGAGTGGGGCGGCATATTAAGTCCGCGAACCGACGCGAAGGCTTCCTGGCGTACTTTGGGCCGCTGTCGCTGTTCCCGCTGCTCGGGTTTTGGGCGCTCGGGCTGATTCTTGGATTTGCCTGCGTGCAGTACGGACTGGGCGAACATCTGACGCTGGGCAATGAAAAAATCACGTTCTGGAAAGTGGTCTATCTCAGCGGCGAAACTTTATTCACGCTGGGCTACGGAGACATCACGCCCAACAACGCCGCCGCGCGCGCTTTGGCCGTTATGGAAGCGGGCATGGGCTTCGCGTTTCTTGGAGTCGTGATCGGATATCTGCCAGTTATTTACAATTCGTTTGCCGCGCGCGAGACTGAAATTTCGCTGCTCGATGCGCGCGCCGGGTCACCGCCGAGCGCCGCCGCGTTTCTGGGCCGGCTGGGCTGCTGTCCCGACCAAACCGTGCTCGACGAGATTTTTCGCGACTGGGAACGCTGGTGCGCCGACCTGTTGTCCAGTCACATTTCCTATCCGGTGCTGCTTTTCTTCCGCTCGCAGCACACCAATCAATCCTGGCTGAGCGCGGTGACGGTCATGCTTGATGTTACGTCGCTGATCATGACCGGCGTGAAAGGCATCCACCCGGACCAGGCCAAACTCACGTTTGCCATGGCGCGGCACGCCGTTGTCGATCTGGCCCAGGTGGTGAATGCGGAATACAGTCCAGATGATATCGGCCGGCTTACGGCTGAAGATCTAACCCGGCTGCAAACGGAGCTCGCCGAGCAGGGCGTGACTCTCACCCCTACTCAAAATGACGGCGCCGACGCGCAAGAGACGTTAGCGCAGCTTCGGAGCCTGTACGAACCTTATCTTTACGCGCTCAGCCGGCGGCTTTTGATGACGCTCCCGCCTTGGATTGCAACCGATCGCAAAAAAGATAACTGGCAGGGCGGTCCATGGGACCGCGCGATCCAGGCGCGCGCGCTCGAACATCCAGGACGACCGACGGACGATCACTTCTGAAACCCTTGCCGAGGATCGAGCGCCTTCTTGTTCTGATGGGTTAGTGTCGAACACCGCTCAGGCTTTACGCAGAGAAAAGCCCCACTTCTCGAAAAGCGCGAGAAGTGGGGTACCCTGCAATGCCGCCGGTCAATCGCTCAATCGCGGTCAGGTACCGTCGGCGCTCTCTTCGCCTGCTGAACGCCGGGTCCGGGGTAGGGTTTGTCGTCTCCCATGATTCCCTTCCACAGAACCCGATTGAACAAATCCGAATCGACGAGGTCGGCGTGTTTGAAGTTAAAGCCTTTGGTCGCTTGCGCCCACCACGCACCATCGTGGAGCGGTTTGACCGCGGCAGTTATCGGACGGTTTCCGGGGTTGTTACACTCCGGTACCAGAGTAGGGTCGACCGGGGACTGGCACAAGATACCCGGAATAGGCGCGACATAGGGCTGCAGGTTGGGCTGCTTGATGAACACATCGGACATCGGAACAGCGTTCGCGTCGTTGAGGCCCAGGTAATTGACGCCCAGAATATCCTCGATCGTCCGGACCACATTGACGGAGTTGTAATTGGTGTGGACCACTGCGCCGCTCTTCGTATAGGGAGAGATTACGAACACTGTCGAGCGATGTGCATCCACATGGTCGGGCCCGTTCTGGGCATCGTCTTCGACCACGAATATCGCCGTATCCTTCCAATAGGGGGAGTTGCTTACAGCCTCTACCAGACGGCCCACGGCATAGTCGTTGCTGGCCATTTGCGCCAGCGGGTTCTCCAAATGCGCGATGTTCGATGAGAAGTTGCCGAAATGGTCGTTCATGAAATCGACCATTTCGAAGTTGGGTAGATTGCCGTTCTTCACATACAGATTGAACTCGCGATTCCACTCCTCAAAACGGTACTGATCGGGAGTGTCCAGGTCCCAGCCACGATAGTAGAGGTCGGTGCGATCCTTGAGAGATGGACGCCCCGGCACGGCCTGCACCGCCTTCTCCGCGAAAGCGTTGCGGACGATGGGTAGGTAGAGTGGATATCCTGCCGAAGGGACGACGTAATAATTCTCGTCGGCGTAAAGGCCGTAGTGGCGAACCGTCAGGCCGGCTCGCAGCACGGTGTCCCAGATGTAGCCCCCAAGCGCGTCGGAGTCCAGGTCATCCGCGCCTTCGTCGGCGGTGATGTCCTTGTGCCCGGGTTCAATGGATGAGCCACCGGTGGGATCGAACAGAGTGGTAATTCGCACCGTGCTCGGGCTGGGCGTTCCGCCGGTCTGGTCCGGCACCGCAATGCCGATGTTGCGCGGATTGCCATTCCAGTCGAAGGGGATGTTGAAGTTCGCGTTCCCATAGCCGACGAGCACATTCTTGACCGTGACATCGTTGGCATGACCCTGGGTGTCCCAGTTCCAGCCGTCGCCGCTTACATCGCCGGCATCGTAGTAATTGTCGAGCAGCGCGAACTGGGTCGCCAGCAGGTGATGGCTGGGAGTGATGGGCTGTGGGAACTGCACCCGGGTCGGATCGCCATTGCCCTGTGTTAAATCGCCCAATACCTGATCGTAGGTACGGTTTTCCTTCTGGATGTAAATCACGTGTTTGATGTGGCTGTGAAGGAACGCCATCATCGGATCATGGCGAGGATTGTCGAAGCCGTTGTCGGCATCGACCACACTCGACAGATAGCTAAGGGTATTGGCGTCGGGCACGGGAATGGTCAGAAACCCCGCCTTCAGCAGGGCCGGTACGTATTCGTTGCGGGAGGTCGGATTCGGCGGCGGGCAGAGCAGCTCCGAATACTGTGGTGGTATGGCCGTGCCCGGGCAGTCGACCCGGTATTCCAGGTTGGGGCCGGCATTGGATTTCATGTTCACCACGAACAGCGTGTTGCCGTCGGCGCTGACCGTCACCGAACTTGGGTACCAGCCGGTGGGGATGCGGCCGAGCAGTTTCTGGGAGGCGACATCGATGACCGCTACGGCGTTCTCACCGCCGAGCGTGGCATAAAGCCGTCTGCCGTCGGGGCTGAGCGCCAGGGAGTTTGGACTGGAGCCTTTGTAGTTGTATCCCGGACGCGCCACCGAGATTCGGCTCTTGACGACGTCTTTGATGGTGTCGATCATCTCGATCTCATCAAGATCTCCGTTGGCGACATAGAGTCGAAGCTGATCGGCGGACAAGACCATGCGATTCGGTTCGCCACCAACCTTGATCACTTTGTACGACCCTGAAGGGCTTACCGACAGCACTTGTCCATCGCGCTGGGTGCTCAGATACGTCTTCACCGTCCCGCCCTGGGGATTCGAAAGCACCACCGGCCAGTAAGGCATCTCGCCGACCGCCGCCTTCTGTCCGGGCGCGAAGAAGACAATTTCGTTGGTGACGGTGCGGGTTGCCGTATTCACGATCGACAGCGAATCGTTCTGGTAGTTGGCGACGTACAGTGTCTTGCCATCCGGACTGATGGCCAATCCCGCGGCCACCGCGGCGAATGGGATGAACATATCCTGCGCCACCGGGCTGTTGTTGACCGGAGTGTTGTCGAACAGGCCGCCAGTGGGGAACTCCTGGATGGGCACGTCGGCGGGTTGGTCGTGATTCAAGAGGACGAAGGGAGCGTCCGGCGCGTAGGTTCCGTCGGCACTGGCTCCGACACCGCTCGACTTGTAAACCTCGACGCGGTCGTCGATGCCTCCCGCCACGTAGAATCGGCTGCCCGAGGGATCCCACACCAAGCCCTGATAGGTGTTAGGAATGTTAATCAGTTGCTTCTGCACGGGCTGCGCACCGCGTACGTCGAAGAGGAACACCCACTCCGCATTCGGTGTCGTGGTTGATGACGGGAGCCCGGTCAGCGGGTCGAGCGCCGCCCACAAGATCGGGGTACCGCCCGGTCCCTGGGTGTTGAAGCCTGTGTTGTACCCCGTAGTTAAGATCAGTAAGGCGGTGCCGTCGGGGCTGAGCGCAGTGGTCACTGCACCATTCGCGTCGGCGGAGCCATCGGGGCGCAGCCCGGTGGGCAGGCCTTGGAAAATTGAGCCGGGCGCGGCGGTAGGAGTAATGTAGAAACCGTCCGGCAGGAGGTTGCCACCAACCGGCGCTAAGTTCTGCCTCTGACTACCCGCCCAGGCGGGCGCCACCAGGCATAGAAGCAATGCCAGCGCAGCACAAAAGCAAGAGCTGATCCTTCGTCGCATTTCATCCCCCTTTGAGATTTGGTTTTCTTGCGAGATTTGTTTTTCTTGGCCTCGCGTGGCCGAGAAGAATTGGAATTTCTTTGTTTGGGTTTATTGTTTGGGTTTCAAGAACGGCAGCCATTGTACACCCGCTTCTTCCGCTCTCGGCGTTCGTGAAACAAATTTTTATCGGAGCGCAACAATTCTTTATCGGAGCAAATGGGCCACTGGGTGCCGGGAGTGCGGGGATCCTCCAAACGGCTCTTGACGACGCTGCATGCCGTGCGTCAACCCGTATCGGAAAAGAGATAACTGGCAGGGCGATCCATGCGCGAGCGCTGGAGCATCCGGGACGAGCGGCGGACGATCACTTCTGAATCGGGTAATCAGTTGTTGGTGGAAAGGCGATGTGCGACAACAATCATGTGGTGACTGTGCTAATCCACCTCTTTCATTGACTTGCCAGTTTTGCCCAAGTAAGATTCGCGACGAATGATCGGCCAAACCATCTCGCATTACCGCATCGTCGAGAAGCTCGGCGGCGGCGGGATGGGTGTGGTCTATAAGGCCGAGGATGTCAAACTCGATCGCTTTGTGGCTCTCAAGTTCCTGCCCGACGATGTAGCCAAAGACTCGCAGGCACTCAGCCGCTTTCAGCGCGAAGCCAAGGCCGCCTCCGCCCTGAATCATCCGAACATCTGCACCATCCACGAAATTGACGACCAGCACGGCGTAGCGTTCATCGCCATGGAGTTTCTGGATGGGCTGACGCTGAAACATCGTATCGGCGGCCGACCAATGGAAACCGAGTTGATTCTCTCGCTGGCCATCGAGATTGCGGATGCGCTTGACGCAGCGCACGCAGAAGGCATAGTCCACCGTGACATCAAACCCGCGAACATCTTTGTGACCAAGCGCGGACACGCCAAGATTCTGGATTTCGGGCTGGCGAAGGTTACTCCCGCGACCAGTGCGTCGAGCAAAGTTGCCGCAGCCAACACGATGACAGGCACGATTGACGAACAGCACCTCACCAGTCCCGGTGCAGCACTGGGCACAGTTGCCTATATGTCGCCGGAGCAGGCGCGGGCCAAAGAACTCGATGCGCGTAGCGATTTGTTCTCCTTCGGCGCGGTGCTGTACGAGATGGCAACCGGCGCATTGCCCTTCCGCGGCGAGAGTTCTGCGGTCATCTTCAACGCGATTCTCGAACGCGACCCAGTTCCCGCGGTGCGGCTGAATCCTGACCTTCCGCCCAAGCTGGAAGAGATCATCAACAAGGCGTTGGAGAAAGATCGCGAACTGCGCTATCAGGTTGCGGCGGAAATGCGAGCCGACCTGAAGCGGCTGAAACGGGAAACGGAATCGCGGCACGGCGTAGCCGCGAGTTCGGGGTCGGTAGCTGTGGCACAGGAAAGTGGTTCTCCGGTAGCCCAACCAGCGTCGCCAGCATCCGGTTCCTCCCCTGCGCTTGCTCCATCTCCGTCGTCGAGCGCAGTGAAGGTCGCCGAGGTCCCTGTAGTGGGCAGGAAACTCTGGAAGCTTCTGGTTCCCGCAGTTGTGATCCTTGTCGCGGTTGCAATCGGCGGAGTGTTCTATTTCCGCTCGCACTCGACGAAGCCCGCAACTGCGCTCACCGAGAAGGACACCATCGTTCTCGCCGATTTTGCCAACAGCACGGGCGATGCGGTATTCGACGACACGCTCAAGCAGGCACTCAGCGTTGCTCTAAACCAGTCGCCATTTCTGAATGTGCTGTCCGAGAATAAGGTCGCGGCGACCTTGCAGATGATGTCTCGTCCGACCAGCACAAAACTCACACCCGAACTGGCCCGCGAGCTTTGCCAGCGGGCGGGCAGCAAGGCTTACATTGCCGGGTCGATTGCCAGTCTGGGGAGCCAATACGTGCTGGGATTGAAAGCGGTGAATTGTCAGAGTGGAGACCCGCTGGCCGAGGAGCAGGTCACGGCGGCGTCCAAGGAGAAGGTGCTGGATACGCTGGGCGAGGCGGCATCCGACCTGAGGGGCAAGCTCGGCGAATCGCTGGCGACGGTGCAGAAGTTTGATGTCCCACTGGCCGAGGCCACCACGTCTTCGCTCGAAGCTCTGAAAGCGTACAGCCTTGGACGAAAGGCTGCAGACGAGAAAGGCCCCGCCGCCGCCCTGCCTTACCATCAACGAGCCATCGAGCTTGATCCGAATTTTGCGAGCGGCTACAGGGCAGTGGGCAACGACTACAGCACTCTCGGTGAGGTAGAGCGGGCCAGCGAATACTTCACCAAGGCATTCCAGTTGCGGGAGCATGCCAGCGAACGGGAAAAGCTGGCGATAACCGCCGCCTACTATCGGAATGTAACCGGGGAACTGGACAAGGCAGCCCAGACGATTCAGGAGGAGATTGAGAGCTATCCGCGAGAATCCGGAGCGTACATCAGTTTGGGCGTAGTGTACGACGGACAGGGGCAGTATGAGAAAGCCACGGAGATCACGAGGCAAGGCCTCGGCCTCGCCCAGGATAGTTCCGCCCCCTACGCAGGTCTTAGCAACAGCCTGCTCTCCTTGCAGCGCTTCGGCGAGTCGCGGCAGATCATCCACGAGGCGCAGACGTGAAAAGTGGATAATGACATACTCCACGATACTCTCTACGCTCTTGCCTTCGACGGGGCGGACTCCGCCGCGATGGCGGAACAGCAACAGTGGTTTGCGGGCAAGCCCGAGTACGAGAACGAGGGCCTTGCGCTCGCATCCGACACCGAGGCGTATGCTGGTCATCTGGGCAAAGCGCGGGAGCTGAGCAAGCGGGCTGCTGACTCCGCCATCCGAACGGACAACAAAGAAACTGGAGCGATCTATCTGGCGAATGCCGCTCTCGAACAAGCGGCTTACGGCAATCCTGCGGAAGCGCGGCAGTCAGCGGCAGAGGCTTTGAAGCTTGCTCCCGCGAGTCAGGCGGTCGGGGTCGAAGCTGCTCTGGCGTTTGCCATGGCGGGCGACACGGCACGAGCCGAGTCCTTGGTCCAAGACTTGGGGAAACGCTTCCCGCTGGACACGCAGATGCAGTCGCTTTGGCTGCCAGCGATTCAGGCGCAATTGGCGCTGGACAGGAAGAATCCGGCTCCCGCCCTGACTGCCCTGCAAGCTGCTTCACCCATCGAGTTGGGGCAAATTAGTTTCGTCGTCAATATTTCCTGCCTCTATCACGTTTACATACGTGGAGAGGCATACCTAGCAGCCGGACAAGGCAGCGCTGCCGCCGTCGAGTTTCAGAAGATCATCGACCACAGCGGCATCGTCTGGAATTGCTGGACGGGAGCGTTGGCCCATCTGGGCGTGGCTCGTGCGAATGCCTTGCAGTCGAGAACTTTGCAAGGACAGGGGCAGGGCGCGGATGCCGATGCCGCCCGCGTCCGGGCACTGACTGCTTACAAGGATTTCCTCACGCTCTGGAAGGACGCCGACCCGGATGTTCCCATTCTGAAAGAAGCGAAAGCGGAGTACGCGAAGCTGCAGTAGCTGGAAAGAGTCCTCCCTCGTCGCTTGCGGTTTAGCGATAGCTACTGAAACCATATGGGATGAAGGTGGAAGAGCGGCGCCTTAGTTTGGAGATGGCCCGATGTTCTTGTCCCTTCTGCTAACATTTCCCCTTCATGAAACACGTGGGCGAGAACGTGGTTCGCATCGAGGCGGAGGCGTTGCGCGCGCTGGCGGACCGACTTGCGGGACCGATGGCCGCGGACTTCAACCGGGCCCTGGATTTGATGTTCGGTTGCCAGGGCCGCGTCGTGGTCACGGGGATGGGAAAGAGCGGGCTCATCGCTCGCAAGATCGCGGCTACATTAAGTTCGACCGGCTCGCCCGCGCTCTACCTGCATCCGGTGGAGGCGCTGCATGGCGATCTGGGGATGATCGTGCGCGGCGACGTTGTGCTGGCGCTCTCGGCTAGCGGCGAGACGGAAGAAATTCTGCGGTTGCTGGCAACCATCAAGCGGCTGCAGGTTCCGCTCATCAGTATGACTTGCGACGACATTGCTGAAAACCTAGCGAGCGAGAGCGTCCGCGCCACGCGGGCTTCTACGTTGGCATCTTCGGCCGACGTTGCTCTGGATTGTTCGATTTCCAAGGAAGCATGTTCGCTAGGACTTGCTCCTACCGCTTCGACTACGTCCATGCTCGCTTTGGGCGATGCGCTGGCGGTGGCGCTTTCGGAAAAACGTGGCTTCAAGGAAGAGGACTTTGCCAACCTGCATCCGGGCGGAAAGTTGGGCAAACGGCTGGCGCGGGTGGAATCGCTGATGCACTCGGGAGACGCGGTTCCGCGGGTGACGGCGCAGACCAGGATGCCGGACGTGATTTACGAGATGTCGCGCAAGAAGCTGGGAATGACCGCGGTGGTCGAGGGCGATCGTCTGCTGGGTGTGATCAGCGACGGCGATCTGCGGCGGTTGCTGGAGCAGCGCGGCAAAGATGCGCTCGATCTGACCGCGCAGGATTGCATGACGCGGGCTCCGAAGACTATAGGGCCGCAGGAGTTCGCAGCCACCGCGCTGGCGCGCATGGAGGAGATGAAGATTACTTCGCTCGTCGTTGTCGATAGCGACGTTGATAGCGGCGTGGACAGCAATCGCCGCCTGCGGGGGATCGTGCACCTGCACGATCTGTGGGGCACCGAGATGGTGTAGCACGCGGCCTCAGTTGCGAGGCCGAGCTGCGCGCGGCTTGGACGGGCGAGGCACCCGTCCCCACACGAGCCAGGCGCGCGCACACCCTAGTGGCAGAAGCGTTGGAGTTGTGGCGGAGGCGTGGTGGGGAACTCGTCAAACTCTCCATCCCATCCCGAGCATCCGCGCGCCGCGACGGCGCGGATTACGACCTGCTCCAGATCGCGGGCTTGCGTTTTCGCTTGCGAGATTTGATCGAGCGTGAGCGTGCCTCCACGCTCGAGCTCGGTGAGGTCCGCGTTGGCAGCCGCATACCCGGCATCGGCCGCAATGCTGTACCACATGTCGGCGGCGAGGCGGTCCTGCGGAATGCCGCGGCCATCTCGCAGCGCTTTGGCGTAGAAGTATTGCGCCTGGGGTAGGCCCTGATCGGCGGCAATTTTGTACAGCTTCGGAGCCTTGGTGTAATCCCGATCCGCCATCAGACGGCCCAGGTAGTAGGCGCCGAAAGCGTTGTTCTGACTGGCGGCGATCTTGAGCCATTTCTGCGCCGCGTCGGGGTCACGCCCCACGGTGCTGCCGAGGAAGTAGATTCGTCCGGCGAGCCAACCGGCCAGCGGGTCGCCTTGTTGTGCCGCCTTGCGATACAGATCAAGGGCCTGGCCCGGGTCGCGCGCGAGAAAGGATCCGGTTTCGTAATAGTAAGCCAGAGCGATCTGGGCTGGTCCGTAGCCAAGTCCGGCGGAGCGCCGAAAGTAGTCGACCCCCAGCGAGTCATTGCGCGACGCCCCGACCCCAGTAATAGCGTCCATCCCACGCTCGTAAAGAGCGTCGGGAGAGGTACTTTGGGCGAAGGCCATCGTGCTCAATAGCACGAGAATTGCGGACAGAATCGTTCGACGCATGAGAGGATTTCCGGTCTGCTGGAACAAGTATAGGAAATACCCGTATCAGTGTAGAGTTACGAAAGTTCCACCGGACTGCACCGATGGCGGGGGTAGAGGGCGGAGGTAGAAGAGGTAGAAGAAGTGGCCATGCCGGAAACAGCACATGTCGCCCAAGGAGCGGCGTTCTATGCGGTCGTCGTGTGCTGGTGGGTATTTTGCCTGACATTCTGGCTGAGGAAACGTCCGCCCCGAGCCCGCGAGGCGAAACGCGATCGGACTTCGCTCGTCGGAATGGTGCTGCAAGGCGCAGCCTACTTCTGCGTCTGGTTTTATCCGATGCAGCGGAAACAGTTCTCGCTGGTCGCGCCCAGGTCGCCAGCGGCGGAATGGGGCCTGGCAGTGCTGACCGTGGTCATCGCCGGTACCTCTACGTGGCTGGTAATTGCCGCCGCGCGCCGTTTGGGCAAGCAATGGGCTCTGGCCGCGCGCCTGGTGGAGGGCCACACCCTCATCCAGGACGGGCCTTATCGCTTCGTAAGGAACCCCATCTATACCGGCATGTTCGGCATGCTGCTGGCTACGGGACTGGCTGTGACGCAACGGATCCCGCTGTTGGCTGCGATCGTGTTGTTTGCGGTTGGAACCTGGATTCGCATTCGCAGTGAAGAGCGGCTGTTGCGCGACGCCTTTGGCTCCGAGTTCGAAGCGTACGCGCGCAAGGTGCCCGCGCTGATCCCGGGGATCTACTGATCTAACCAGAAGCTTTACTACGCGTACCGCTCGCGCATGAAGTCGCCGATCGCCGAATATGCCGCAGTCAGCGTCTTTTCGTCAGGCAGGAAAACGATACGGAAATGCTTCGTCCCGGGGCGCTGGCCGAAGCCGGAGCCGTGCACGACAGTCACATGTTTCTGGCGAATCAGTTCGGTGACGAAGACTTCGTCGCCTTCCGGGATGTCGATGCGTGGATAGGCGTAGAAAGCTCCGCGCGGCGCAACGCAACTTACGCGCGAAGTTTCAGCGCACCATTTCATGGTCAGATCGCGGCGGCTGCGCAGCTTGCGCTTGACTTCGACGAGGTGATCCTGCGGGCCTTCAAGCGCAGGCTTAATCGCGTACTGCTCGGGATGGTTGGCGCAGAGCCGAGCCCGCAAGAGCTTGTTCACGCCTTCCAGGTACGGCTTGAGGACGGAAGCTTCGCCACTGGCGATGCCCCATCCGATGCGCCATCCGGGGGCGAGGTAGTTCTTGGACAGTCCTCCGAAAGTAACGACCGGCACGTCGGGCGCGACCGAGGCCATCGCAATGTGAGGATCGTCATCCATTATAAGTTTGTCGTAAATCTCATCAGCAAAGATGATCAGGTTGTGGCGGCGCGCGAGTTCGGCAATCTCCTCGAGCATTTTTCTTGTGCACACTGAGCCGGTCGGGTTGTTGGGATTGATCAGCACAATGCCGCGCGTCCGCGGCGTGATCTTTTTCTTGATGTCGTCGAGATCGGGCTGCCAGCCGTCTTCTTCGTTCAGGTAATAGGTGTTGAGTCCGATTTCGATCTTCGCCAGAACGGCGGAATAGAGCGGATAGTCGGGGCATGGGGTGAGCAGGTTGTCGCCGGGATTGAGCAGGGCGGTCAGGCAGATGTCCACCGTCTCGCTGACGCCCGAGGTGACGAAGACATCCTGAATATTGATGATCCCCTTGCGCGCCGCCTCGCCGCGAATCGCTTCGAGCGCTGCCGGGATGCCCGACGAACTCGAATATCCATTCTTCCCGTCGCGCATGGCTCGATAGACGGCCTCAATCATGTGGGCGGGCGTCTGGAAGTCGAAGTTGAGCGGGTCGCCGATGTTGAGCGGCAGAATTTTGTGTCCCTGCCGCGAGACCTCATCGGCGATGCAGGCCAGGTCACGGATGGCGTAGCGGACATTTTCCAGACGTGAGGCAGGGGTGATTTCGCGGGCTTGGGTTACGGGCATGAGGCACTCCAAGTGCAATTAACCGCAGAGTTCGCAGAGAACTTCTTGAAGAACCCGTCTGCGCTCTCGGCGTACTCTGCGGTTAAAGATCTTCGCTACTCCGCTCTGTCGATCTGCGCTTTCTGCAGCTTGTCGGAGTAATCCACGTAAACGGACTTCCACTCGGTGTAAAAATCAATCGCGCCGATGCCGCCTTCGCGATGGCCGTTGCCGGTGGCCTTCGTGCCGCCGAAGGGCAAATGGACTTCCGCGCCGATGGTTGGGGCGTTGATGTAGGTGATGCCGGCCTCCAGATCGCGAACCGCCGCAAACGCTTTGTTCACGTCCTTCGTGTACAGAGACGACGAAAGCCCATACTCAATGTTGTTAGCGATCTCGATGGCGTTTTCGAGGTCGTCGCAGGGGATGATCGAAACCACCGGCCCGAAGATTTCTTCCTGCGCGATCCGCATCTTGGGATCGACGTCGATGAAAACCGTTGGTTCGAGGAACCAGCCATGCTGGTATTCGCCTTTGTCGAGCCGGTTGCCACCGGCGGCGAGCTTCGCGCCTTCGGATTTGCCGATGTCGATGTAGCTGAGGTCGGTCTTGAGCTGGTTCTCATTGACCGCCGGACCCATCTCGACGGTCTCATCAAGCCCGTTGCCGACTTTGATCTTCTTGGCGCGAGCGACGAAGTGCTCGACGAACTCGTGGTACACGCCTTTCTGCACGATGATGCGGCTGGTTGCGGTGCAGCGCTGTCCGGTGGTGCCGAACGCGCCCCAGAGTCCGCCTTCAATGGCGAGGTCGAGGTTGGCGTCGTCGAGCACGATCATCGGATTCTTGCCGCCGAGTTCGAGCGAACAGTGCTTGAAACTCTTGGCCGCCGTGGCCCCTACGATTCTGCCGACCTCCGAAGAACCAGTGAGCGAGATGGCGCGGACCACTGAATGCTCGGTCAGTGGTGTGCCGACCTCCGAGCCGAAGCCGGTCACGATATTGATGACGCCTTTCGGGATGCCGGCGTCGGTCAGCGCCTGCACCAGGTTGAAGGTGGAGAGCGGAGTGTCTTGCGCCGGCTTGATGACGCAGGTGTTGCCGCAGACGACGGCGGGCAGCAGCTTCCACGAAGAGATGGCCATGGGGAAATTCCAGGGCGTGATCATGCCGCAGACGCCGATGGGCTGGCGAACAGCCATGGCAAACTTGTTGGGCAGTTCCGAGGGCACCGTCGGGCCGAACATGCGGCGGCCTTCGCCCGCGTTGTAGTACGCGGCGTCGATGGCTTCCTGCACATCGCCGCGAGTTTCTTTCAGCACCTTGCCCATTTCGCGCGTCATGTCACGGGCATGGTCTTCTTTGCGCTCAATCAGGATCTCGGCGGCGCGAAAGACCATCTCGGCGCGGCGCGGCGCGGGCACCAGACGCCATTTGGCAAACGCGCGTTTGGCCGCGTCCACGGCTGCGTCTACGTCGGCTTTATTCGAGCGTTGGAAGATGGCGACTACTTCGCGCGTATCGGCGGGATTGCGGTCTTCGAAAGTCCGTCCACTGACGGATTCGACCCACTCGCCGTCGATGAAATTCTTGCAAACTTTGGTTTTGGTGGTGCCACCGCCAATCGCCGGCTTGGTCAGGGTATCGGTCGCCATAGGAGCCTCCTGGGAATAGTGCGCAACACTTTATGCTAACAACCGGGGTGAAGACGGGCAAGCGCCACGGGTTAAGTAGCGGATCAGTTTGTACGGCTGCCCGAAGGGGCTCCTGACTTATCCTACGAGCTGTGCGAGTTCTCGTTATCGGCGGCACCGGCTTCGGCGCACACATCGTCCGGCAAATCGCAAGCCATGGACACACCGTCGCTGTCTATCATCGCCGCTTGACCCAAGCGCTCCTGCCAGACAGTGTGCGACACATTATCGATCCACGCTCCGTCATGCCGATTCAACATTTTCCAGCCGAGTTATTCGGGGACCGCTCTGCCGCTGCCGAAAGTGTACGGGCCCGGAGGCAATGACGATCTCGCAACCGTTTATCGATATCGCCACCACCCCAATTGGCGCTGGACCCACGGTTTTGTCGAAAACGTTGCGGCCGCCGTCGAACTGGCAGCGCTTTATCCTGCGGCTGGCGGTCGCGTATACAACATCGGCGAAGTCTACACACCGACGATTACAGAGCGCATGGCGTGGCTGCCACCCGCGACCATCGAGCCTGACCTAAGCAGCCAGTTCGATTTCGCGCAGGACATTGCCTGCGACACGAGTCGGATACGGGTCGAGTTGGGCTATTGCGAGATCGTCCCGGAAAGCGAGGGACTTCTGAGGACGCTGAGATCCCGTTCAATCTGACCACTACCGCGTAGTGGGTTCTCGAATCCACCCTTTGGCGCCGTTCTGCAAGCGATTCTCGGCGGTCCCTTTCGTAACCCTGTTACTCCCGCTCGTCCAGGGCTGCGTACACAAGGCCGTGCTGGGCATCGGCAAGAGGCTGACAGAGCACACTGCCGACTTCAGGTTAAAGCTACTGCAGCGGGCTCACAGTGGCGTCGCAGGTTGAAATCGTGGCTGAACTGGAGCGAATGACCGCATCCGCGAACGAGCAGAAGTAGCGCACGCCCGTCTGGTTCACACCCACCGGCGAAGCGATAAAGTTATAGCTCCCGGCCGGAGTGCCGCTCGTGTTCGTCAGCGTGAACACATAGCCGCTCTTGGTACCGGCCCCCAAAACCGAATCGATCAAGCAAGCGCCGGTCGATGTGGGCGGAGTCGTGGCGCAGGTCGTGCCCGCCAGATAAGACATGGGGTGTGCAAAGCCCGTCGTCCCATAGGTGGAGTTGTATGAAATCTGCGCCGTATTCAATGTGCGGAGTGCCCCCACCGCGGCCGACTCGTTGGCCGAAATGCGCGCCCGCAGCAGGTTCGGGATAGCAATCGCTGCGATGATCAGGATGATCGCCACCACAATCAGCAACTCGATCAGTGAAAAGCCCTTCTGTTTAAGCATGTCTTGAGCAACCCCCAGTTTCTGGTGTTTCTATTGATCCCCAGCAATCCGTTCTTACGTGCACAGTCTAATCGAGCGCTAATCCTGCATCGAATTACGAAAGTACCCGGAACGAGTGATAGGCATCAGTTCGGAAAGAATCTAAGTGAAGGCGGCTTCTTTCGATGCGCAAGGTCGTTGAGGCTGATAGCTGAAAGACTCTGACGCGCGCGGATCTTGCCAAGAGCAATCCCGCCCCCTGCAAACTATGAATGGGGCTTGCTTAGCCGCTTGGCCCGGCCGAGGACGGTCTGTATTATGGCCTCCAGGCGGTCGGAGCCCTTGTCGAGTTCCAGAGTCGACTTTTCGAAGTACGCGGCCGCGCCTTCGCTGAGGAGCTTCTCCTCGTTCTTCTGCGACAGGCTGGTTAGCACGACTACCGGAATGCCCATGGTGACAGGGTTCTCTTTCAGGGCTTTGAGGACGGCCGGACCGCTGATCTTGGGAAGCATCATGTCCAGCAGGATGATGTCGGGCAACTGGTCCTTGGCGAGCTGCAAGGCTTCCTCACCGTCGGCGGCGGTGCTAACCCCAAAGCCGGCTCTGGACAACGCGCGCTCGGTGGCGATCCGGAGAAACTTGCTGTCCTCGACCAGCAGCACTTTGGTTTTCGAAAGACCCACAGAGAACCTCGCGTGACTCCATCGGCCAGGCGGCGCGGCCGCCCCCTGAGACTTAAGACCTGAGTCGGGATGTCCTTCTTGGCTTCAAGAACGGCACCTAGTCTACACCCATCGCGCCCGGTCGCCACATTACGAGCGCTTTTCAGGCGGTTGTCCTGCCGCGTCTGATACCACGGGTCGCGGTCACTTTCGTAACCCTTTCACCCCCTGACCCAAGTTTAATACCCATGCCAGCAGAGATATGATGGTCATAGTCGAGAGATATCGCGTAGTCTCAGGATTTTGCAGTGAGGTGGGCACGGGCTCGTGTCGAGTAAACTCAAGCCGGAAGTCTACGTCGCCTGGAAGACGGTGACCTACCGCAGTGTGCTTATGCTGACGCTGGGTGCGGTGCTGATCTTGGTTGCGTTCATGCACGTGGCGTTTCCGAAATTCACCGACTCGACGGTGAAGGCGGCTGGGCAATTTTCCTCGAGCTTGATGGAAAGAGTTGCGGGCCTGGCGCCTCCGCTCAAGGCGCCGTCGGCCTCGGTTTCGCAGCAGGCGCATTTCACGGCGCTCGATGGCACGATCCGCGTAAGGAAAGGGAATGGCAACAGCTGGATCAACGCCGACTACAGCGTGCCGCTCGAAAAAGGCGACGTGGTGCAGACCGGCGCCGAAGGCATGGCCAAGATTGTTTTCAACAACGGAACCAACTACACCGTGAAGCAGGATTCGCTGATTGTAATCGAAGAGAATTCGGCCAACGATCAGCAACAAACCAACGTTGCGGTGGCGGTCACCACTGGCACCGTGGACCTGTTTACCGCCACCTATGTGCAGGGTTCGAAGTCGCAGGTGATTGTGGCGGGCGCGAAGGCCTCGCTCGCTCCCGATTCGTCGGCCATGGTGCGCAACAATCCCAAGGACGACCAGCACGAAATCCTGGTAAAGAAAGGCAGCAGCGAAGTCGAGCGTAATGGAGAAGTGGTGCAGCTCTCGAACTGGGAAAAGGTGAGTTTCCAAAGCCAATCGAAAACCATGGACCGGACCACGGAAATCGGTCCGCCCACGCCCATCACGCCGGGAAACATGATGCCGGTTTTCGTCAACGCCGGGGAGAAAGCGAAGGAAGTGGAGTTTGCCTGGACGCCCATGACCAATGCCGCCGAATACCGGCTGCGCATTTCGCACAATCCATATTTTTCGTCATTGTTGCTGGATCGTAAGGTAGAGACGCCGAGCGTAGTTGTGACCGGCCTGCCGGTGGGCGCTTACTATTGGTCGATCCAGTCTTACGATGCAGCCGGCAAGGAATCGGTGGAAAGCGAAAAGAATCGCTTTACGATTATCGTCAAGGCCAAGGAAAAAGTAGAGCTGTCGCTCGAAATCGATCCGTTGGTCCAGCACGGGCACGTGATTGAAGTGACAGGCAAGACCGAGGTGGGAGCGCGCGTCATGGTGAACGGCAGGGAAGTGCCGATCGTTAGCGATGATGGGACGTTCCACTATTTCACGCCACCCCTGGCGAACGGGGAGAACCTGATAACGGTCACCGCGCAGAACTCGAAAGGCGGAGTGAATACCCACCAGGAAAAGGTGGTGATTCAGTGAGGATAGGAATCTAATCGCTCGTCGTTCGCAACGACGGTTTGAGCAGCAAGGTTCGGAATGATGTTCGGAACGGCCGGGTGCCGAGATGGCAACCAGTTCTCCCGAACATCGAAGTAGAATAGAAGAAACGTACAATAGAAGAGGCTAGGGGAGAACGACTCACCCGGAAACTGACGAAGGCCCAGGTTCCAGGGGCGAGAAGAATTCCCGGAAGAGAGAAGTATTGCCATGTCAAACAACGGGTTTAATAACGGCTCATCGCGTTCCCACAATCTACGTTCATTATTCAGCATGTTTTCGAGCGACCTCGCCATCGATCTCGGGACGGCCAACACGCTGGTCTACGCGCGTGGCAAAGGCATTGTGGTGAACGAGCCTTCAATCGTGGCCATCAACAAGAACACCGGCGAAGTGGAAGCTGTGGGCAAAGAGGCCAAGGAGATGCTGGGGCGCACGCCCGGCAACATCGTGGCCATCAAGCCCATGAAAGACGGGGTCATCGCCGACTTCAAGGTTACCGAAAAAATGCTGAACTACTTCATCCAGAAGGCGCACAACCGCAAGATGCTGGTGCATCCGCGAATCGTGATCGGCGTGCCTTCGGAAATCACGCAGGTGGAAAAGCGGGCGGTCATGGATTCCGCCTATCGCGCCAAGGCCAGCGAAGTACACCTGGTGGAGCAGGCCATGGTGGCCGCTATCGGCGCGGGGTTGCCGATTACCGAGCCCAGCGGCAACATGGTGGTCGACATCGGCTGGCGCCGATGCCGATGGTCGGGATGGCGACCTGGGCCGTGATGCGGCGTGCGAGCGGCTCGGCTATCGCTTCGAGGACCACGGCAAAGGCACCGGCGTCCGCCACCGCGCGCGCATCAGCCTCGATGGGCGGCCAGTCGCTCTCGTCACGGCCCTGCGCGCGAAACGAGCCGATCGTATTGATCGCCTGCGGCGTCAAGCCGACATGACCCATCACCGGCACGCCGCGATCGACCAGAAACGCGATGGTTTCCTCCATCCGCGTGCCGCCCTCGAGCTTGATCGCACCGCAGCCGGTTTCTTTCATGACCCGAGCCGCCGAAGCGAAGGCCTGCTCCTTCGAGGCCTCGTAGGAGCCGAACGGCAGGTCGACGGTCACCAGCGCTCGCTTCGAGCCACGCATGACCGCGTGCCCCTGCAGGATCATCATGTCGAGCGTGACCGGAACCGTGGTTTCGAGGCCATGCATCACCATGCCAAGCGAGTTGCCGACGAGGATGACGTCGCAGGTACCGCGTCGACAGGCGTGCGGTGTGCGCGTGATGACGTCAGGCTCGACGATCCGTTGCCACCCTCGGGCGCGAACCGTCGGGCGGGTCAGGTGGCGAATTCGTCTGCGCTGACGATCCTACTGTCCAAGCGCCGGCGGTCCCAACGCCGGCACGCCGATGACGATGGGGTGAAATACGAGCCGAGCGCCAGATAGATAATTGTGCCGACGATGATGGCGATGATGTCATTTTTGCCGCCACCGACCGGAATTGGCGGCGCGCCGGGATCGCTACGCTGTTTCAGCGTGATGCGGTCGTAGACCGCCCAAGCCAGCACCGCGCCGAACAAAATGATCCCGCCGAGATCGCCATTAGCGCACAGATGCGCGAAAGCCCAGGTTTTCACCCCGACCAGCATCGGATGCTTGAGCACTCGCTTGATATTGCCGGGGATATAGGCGGCGGCGACCATGATGCTCGCGGGCCACATCAGCACCACCACGATATGGCGCGTCCAAGCCGGCGGAATTCCACACCACGATCATGCCTGCGGCGCGATAGCTCGCAAATCCGTAGGCCAGGAGAACGACGCCCAGGATCGAGACCAGCGAGAACAGGCCCCGGTATGGCCATTCGCCGATCCGGGCGACCAGCGCCGCGCGCCGGTCGCGCATCGTCACAAAAACGTGCGCCCCGAGAAAAATAACAAGACCGAGGATTTTACCGTAAGTCCCATCATGGAGCAATCGTTCCGAGTTGAACGCCTGGAGGCGCCTCATGCGCCCCGCGCCACGGCCGCGATCATGGCGAGCGGGCTCCCATTGTCAATGACGCCCCACCGCGGTCACGAGGCATAGATCTTGCCGCGGTTGTATACGCCCGCCGCCGCACAGGATTGGCCGGCACAAGCGGACATACTATCATTCACGCCGATCCCAATCTGAGCTCTGTCGGCTCAAATGTATGTC
>CAVSWK010000027.1:0-140711 GCA_963731525.1 uncultured Acidobacteriaceae bacterium | reverse complement strand
GCCAGCAGCCTGCCGCTTCGTCGTGGTCCGATCCTTCGATTACGAAGGTCATTTGGCCTGGACGCTGGAAGTTCGTAGCATGGCAATGAACACTGAGAATCGAATCATGCCCGGGATCGCCGTCGCCCTCCTTACGGAGGACCGCGAACAATCCGTCGTACTGCACAGCCGGGTGGAGAGCACCAATCTCGCCCGAACCGTGTTGAGCCATGTCGGGTTCCCTGCGGGACCGAGCGATGCTGTACTGCGTCAATTGCAGGATCAGCGCGCCGAGGTCGTCCTGGTGGATATCGATCCCCACGCTCCGCAGCGCGCCATTCGCACCATCGAACTGATCCACGCCAGCACTCCCGAAGTTACGATTTTTGCCGTGGGCGAAATGAATCAGCCCACAAATATTGTTTCCGCTATGCGAGCCGGCGCGCGCGAGTTTCTGGATCACAACGCCAGCCGCGAGGCTTTGATCGAGGCCTTCACCCGCTTCTCGACCACCTTGAGCCGGGCGCAGCGCAGTTCCAGCAAGGCCCGCGTCTTCACTTTTTTAAACGCCAAGGGCGGAGCCGGCGCCACCACCGCCGCTGTGAACACCGCCGTCGCGCTGCAGGAGACTCACGGGCGTGTGGTGCTGGTGGATTTCGCTCCTATCGGGCACGCTGCCCTGCAACTGAATCTGAGGCCTCAATTCACGATCATCGATGCTCTGCAGAACTTGCACCGTATGGACGGTTCGCTGCTTGATGGCCTGATGACGCCTTATCGCAATGGCCTTCATCTGCTGGCTGGCGCTCAGCAACCGCACAACGCAATCCCGACCGGGTCGGAACTGGCTCGCCTCTTCGACCTGCTGGTGGGCCAGTATCACTTCGTCGTGCTCGATTGCTCGGGCCGGATGGACGGGACGTTGCAAATGATCTGCGACCTCTCGAACGCCGTGCTGTTGGTGACGCAGACCGACGTCGTTTCACTGTGGAGCGCGGGCCGGATTCACGCGTTTCTGCAGGAAGGAGCGGGCCGCGATCGCCTGCGCATCGTGCTCAACCGTTACAAGAAGATTCCCGGCTTCACCGACGAAGATGTGGAGAAAGCCACCAACTGCAAGGTGCTCTGGAAGGTGCCCAACAACTACCAGGTCATCGGACCCGCGATTGACAAGGGCAGCCCGGTGGGCTCGCAGGGGAATCACGAAATCGGCCGCTCCTATCAAGGATTAGCCGCGGAACTCGCAGGCGCTACTACCTCCGCCGAGGGCGCCCTCTCGCTGCTCTACCAGCACGATAAGGGCGACAGCAAGAATCGTGGCGCCAGCTCCCTGGTCGCCTCGCCGGTACGCGCCGGACAATAGCACTGTCTCCCCAATGTAATCACTACTGCCCATCTGCCGCCTGACCTCGGCAATTTCCAGCCTTTGTTAGAATCAGGGATTCACCAATGACGCCGCGAACCGTTGAAATCCTCTATCAGATGATCGCGTTCCTGTTTGCGATCAGCGTGCACGAGTCCGCCCATGCCTGGACCGCGTCGCGCTGCGGTGATCCCACCGCCCGCATGCTGGGACGGGTATCTCTGAATCCGATTCGCCACATTGACTTGTTTGGCACGATCATATTGCCGCTGGTAGCGGCCCTCAGCCACATACCGCTGCTCGGCTGGGCAAAGCCCACGCCCGTGGACCCACGGAATTTTCGGAATCCCGTGATGGACGACATTCTGACTTCCGTTGCTGGTCCGGTGAGCAACTTCATCGTCGCCACCGGGGCGCTCCTGCTGCTGGGCGGCATCTCACTTTCATCGGCCGCCGGGCATGCTGTTGTCACCGGATTGGCGGGTAGTTTTGGTGGCGCTGCTTCCGATTCCGCGTTCGCGCCCATCGCTATGCTGCTGTACGTGCTCATGATCATCAACATCGTTCTGGCGGTCTTTAACCTGATCCCCGTCCCGCCGCTCGACGGCAGCCACGTGCTGCGGCACTTCTTATCGGATCCAGTGCGAATGGTGTACGACCGTATCGGCTTCTTCGCACTGCTGGCGCTGGTCTATCTGGCGCCTGGACTTATCAGCGGCTTGATCGGCCCGTTTGTTCGCTTCTACCTCTCAATGCTGGGCAAATTCTGAATGACAACTCCTTCCAAGAAACGCGTGTTGAGCGGAATGCGCCCGACCGGCAAGCTGCACCTGGGAAACTACGTGGGTGCGCTCGAAAACTGGGTCCGCATGCAGGAGCAGTATGACTGCTTTTTCGTGATCGTCGACTGGCACGCGCTGACCACCGACTACGCGGACCCGTCGCACCTGAAAGAAAACCTGGTCGACGTGCTGTTGGATTGGCTGGCCGCGGGGCTTGATCCCGAAAAGTGCGTGATGTTCATCCAGTCGCATGTGCCGACGCATGCCGAATTGCACCTGCTGCTTTCGATGATCACACCTGTCGGCTGGCTGGAACGCGTCCCGACATACAAAGAGCAGAAGGAAAATATCAAGGGAAAAGATTTGGACACATACGGGTTTCTCGGTTATCCCGTCCTGCAATCGGCGGATATTCTGATCTACAAGGCGGACGTTGTCCCCGTCGGCGAAGACCAGGTGGCGCACGTGGAACTGACTCGTGAAATCGCGCGGCGGTTTAACGGGTTCTACGCCGGAGGCTTCAACCACAAAAAGCGCGAGTATATTTTCCCCGAACCGGCGGCTCTGCTCACGCCCGCTCCGCGCCTGCCCGGCACCGACGGCCGCAAGATGTCGAAGTCCTACGGCAACGCGCTGCTGCTCACGGACCCCGAGCCCGAGGTACGGCAGAAGCTGAAGACGATGGTCACCGATCCCAGGCGCATCAAGCGCACCGATCGTGGCGACCCGGATGTTTGTCCCGTCGGCGATCTGCACAAAATATTCAGCAGCAAAGAAACGATGGCGAAGGTATATGAAGGCTGCCGCTCGGCTGGAATCGGCTGCATCGAATGCAAAAGCTGGGTCGCTGATGCTCTGGTAAAGATCCTCAATCCCATGCAAGAGCGCAGAAAAAAATACGAGGACAATCCGCGCCTCGCCTGGGATATTCTGGAAGCTGGCTCGGCCCGCGCTCGTGAGGTTGCTGGCGGAACGATGGACGAAGTCCGCAAAGCGATGGGTCTGGACTATAGTTCGAACGACGGCCCGAACGGCAGTCCGAACCATAGTCCGAGCCACAATCAGAAAGACGAGCCGGCCAAGGGTTCCGCGAAGTGACGGATTTGTCTCAACCCGTATCAGAACAGGCGCCAGTCGACACATCTGGCCGCAGCGCGGCTCTGCCCGTGTCCGCTACGACCAAGTCCGCCCAGGACGATGCCAGCGATTTCCCGTTCGCCATCGCGCTCGGCGAAATCTACGAAGGCCCGCTCGACCTGCTGCTCGACCTGATCCGCAAGCAGGACATCAACATCTACGACATTCCCATCGCCAGGATCACGGCGCAGTACCTCACCTATGTGGAGCGCATTCGCGAACTCGACGTGAACGTCGCCTCCGAGTTCATCTACATGGCGACGGTGCTGATTCACATCAAGTCGAAGATGCTGCTGCCGCGCGATCCGCTAGCTCCCGCCGACGCGCAGGAAGATCCTCGCAGCGAACTCGTCAACCGCCTGCTCGAACACGAGAAGTTCAAATCCGCGGCGCAAATGCTCCTGCAGAAACAACAGATTGAAGATGCGGTGCTAAGCAATCCAGCCATCCGGGAGTTCATGGACGCCGAGGGCACCGAGCCCGAACTCGCCGCCGACGTCATCGACCTGGTCAAGACCTTCCAGCAGATTCTGGACCGGGCGCGCAACCGGCCAATCCTCGAAGTGGACGAAGAAACCGTAACCGTCGGCCAGATGATCCAGTACCTGCACCGCCGGCTCGCGTTCGAAGATCGTCCGATTCGCCTGAAGCAGATGCTCCGCAATGTACCGTCGCGGCCGGCGTTGGTCTGCATGTTTCTGGCGTTGCTCGAACTCGTCCGGTTGCAGGCAATCCAGGTGCGGCAGGATCACGTCTTCGGCGAAGTGCTCGTACGCAAGCATTCCCACTTCGAGCAAGTAATGACGGAGCAGGCTGCGGTGCGGGATGATTGGAAGTGAAAAACAAGTGGTCAGTGGTCGGTGGTCAGTGGCAAGTTAAACACCTTCTGACATCGCTGGTTTTACTGACCACTGACCACGGACCACTTACTCATGAGTCTTAGACCCCAACTCGAAGCCATCATTTACGCGGCCGAGACGCCCATTTCGCTCGACCAGATTCTTTCGCTGGTGAAGGAGTCTGTGCTCGCGGAAACTCCGGGCATCGATGCCGCGGAAATCAAGTCGCGCATCCGCGCCACGCTCGAAGAACTCATCGCGGATTACTCAGGCGAAAACCACGGCATCGAAATTCGCCAGGTTGCCGGCGGATACCGCATGTCCACCAAACCCGAGCAACACGACGTGGTGCGCGCCTTCGCAAAAAGTCTGAAGCCGCCTTTCCGGCTCTCGCTGCCGGCGCTCGAAACACTTGCCGTAATCGCCTACAAGCAGCCGGTCACGGTGCCCGAGATCAGCGAGATTCGCGGCGTCGATGCCGGCGGAGTCATTGCTACCCTTCTCGACCGCAGGCTCATCACAACGGCGGGCAGAAAAGCCGTAATCGGACGCCCCATTCTCTACAAAACCAGCAAGGAGTTTCTGCTGCGCTTCGGACTGAAGGACGTCAACGAGCTGCCCAGCATGGAGGAATTCGAGAAACTGCTGGCGGAGTCGTTTCAGAGCGATCTGCCTTCGAGCGAAGATGCGTCCGCGGAAGCTTCAAGTTCGCCGCCCGCTTTAGAGGATGATTCTTCCGAAGAAGAGAGCGCTGCTGAAACTGCCGAGGGCACCGAGCCCGAATTCGCCACCGAAGAAGGGGAAGCCGCAACGCGAGCCAGCACCAAACCGGAGTAGTGATCCATGCCCGCCGAACGTCTGCAAAAAATTATCGCTGCTGCCGGAGTGGCCTCTCGCCGCAAAGCCGAAGAACTGATTTCTTCAGGCCGCGTGCTGGTGAACGGACAGGTGGTGACGCAACTCGGCACCAAAGCCGATCCCGAACAAGACCACATCCGCGTGGATGGCAAACTGCTGCAGGGGCCCGAGCGTTACACCTACGTCGTGCTGAACAAGCCCAAAGGATATGTGACCACGGTTAGCGATGAGAAAAAACGTCCCACCGTAATGGACCTGGTGCAGAAGGTGAAAGGGCGCGTGTATCCCGTAGGCCGTCTGGACTGGGCCAGCGAAGGCCTTCTCCTGATGACTAACGACGGCGCGCTGGCCAACGCTCTGATGAAAGCGGCTTCCAACGTGGCGAAGACGTATGTCGTGAAAGTCGCCGGCCAGCCCGACGAGGCCAAGCTCGACAAGCTTCGCCGCGGAGTTTCGATCGCCGAAAAAGGTGGCCGCCGCGTGCGCACGGCCCCGGCAAGAATTCGCCTGATCCGCGAAGGCGATAACCCCTGGCTCGAAGTGACGATTATTGAAGGCCGCAACCGCCAGGTCCGAAAAATGTTTGAAGAAGTAGGGCACCACGTGGAGAAAATCCGGCGCGTTCAGTACGGTCCCCTTGCCCTCGACGTGCCGCCGGGGGATTGGCGCAACCTTACTCTGCTGGAAGTCGCAAAACTAAAGACCGCCGCGTCGGGCCAGAGAGTTGCCCCGCCGCCGAGCCCTCACATTCCGTTGCGAGCACCGAAATCGGTTCACCCGACGCGTCCGCCCAGACCGTCGCAATCGTCGAAGCAGCCGCGCATCCCGAAAGCGCACACGACGAAGCCGAAGCGCGCCTAGCTCGCTGGCTCATAACGCGGTCACGGTCTAACGCCTCGCCTCCGCAATCATCGGCAGCCGGGCAGCGCCGTACAAGCCAGCATCGCTCCCCAATAGGGCGCGAGTGATGATGGTCTTGCGGCCGGGGCCTGCCTCAAGGCGTGCGGAAGCGCCCTCGTTTGTCGCCATAGGATCGTGCGGAGCGGTGGCAACATACACAAACGAGCGACGCCGCAACTCTTCGAAGATGGACGGTGAAAAAGCCTCCCACGCGCTCGATGCGCCCCCGCCAATCACGTAAATCGGCAGGTTCAACGAATTGATCATCGCCGAAAGCACAATGCCCAGGCAACGTCCCACGGTCCGGAAAATGCGCCGCGCATCTTCATCGCCCTGAACCGCGAGATTGTAAATCGATTTCGAGCTGAACTCCGGATCTGAGTTGGCCGCGCGTGCCAGCGCCGACCCCCCATTGCTCGCGATCGCCTCCCGCGCCATCCGGACCACCGCCGTCGCCGAAGCGTATTGCTCCAGGCAGCCTCGATTCCCGCATCCGCAAAGTTGTCCCTCTGGTTCAACCGTCGTGTGCCCAAACTCCCCGGCCATGCCGTTCGCGCCGCGCCAGATCGCGCCGCCCAGAACCAGTCCACCGCCGACGCCGGTACCGAGAGTCAGCATCGCCATGTCGGAAAAATCCTTGGCCGCGCCCAGCCACTTTTCTCCGAGAGCCGCGACATTAGCGTCGTTCTCGAGAATGACGATGGTCTTCAGGCGCCGCTCAATTTCGGCGCGCACCGGATAGTCCGCCCAGCCCGGCAAGTTGGGAGATTCGCGCAACAGGCCAGTCTGCATGTCGATGATGCCGGGCACGCCAATCCCGATCCCGAGCAGGGGGGTGGAGTCCCTGAATTTCTCCGATGTGCGCCGGATGGCGTCGCACATGTCGCCGATAACGTGATCGCGCCCCAGGGAAACCTTGGTGCCGAGTGTAACTTTCTCGACCAGTTTGCCTTGCTCATCCACGGCTGCGATGCGCAGGTTGGTGCCGCCAAGGTCCACTCCAATTGAGAATTTATTCATAGAATTTGTTCCTGATGAATGATTCGGTAGTCCGTTCGCGGGAGCCTGTTAGCCCTCCCTTTTTACCGTGCGAGTGGCAATTCGTCAATATTAAATCGTTCTATTAGGGCTATTTTTGACATCTTGAGCAGTAGTGACTGCTGCGGCCGGCCAGTACAACGCGCCGGATTCCCGTCCCGCACACCAGGCACGGCTCCCCTTCACGGCCATACACCCGATGCTGGAGCTGGAAAAATCCCTCTTCCCCATCAGCGTCGACATAATCGGAAATCGAAGATCCGCCCAGCCTGATCGCCTCGCGCAGTACTTCCCGCACCGCTCGGTGGAGCTTGCCCAACTGCTCTCGGGTGATCGCCGCTGCCCGCCGGCGGGGACGGATGCCGGCCCGAAACAACGATTCGTCGGCATAAATATTGCCCACTCCGCGCAGCAACTTCTGATTCAGAAGCGCGCTCTTGATCGGAGTCTTGCGCCCGCGAAACAGCGCGACGAACCGCTCCTCGTTCACTTCCAGCGGTTCCACTCCACCGGGGTCGAAGCCGCCAGGATAAACGCTGAGTTTGCCAAACATCCGTGGATCGATGAATCGCAGTTCGCGTCCCGAGGCCAGCTTCGCAATCAGGTGAGTGTGCTTTACAACTTCCGCCGCAGGTTCCGAAACCACCATGCGCCCAGTCATGCCGAGATGGACGATCCACTGAGCACTCCGCAGTAGAGACGCGGCTTGCCGCGTCTGGCCGCGAGCTGCGCGGTTGCTCTTCTTCGCCGGCGATGGGATCTGTGCTGCCCGCGGTGCTCCCTCCAGATCGAACACAATGTGCTTGCCCGCGCGATGCACCCGCACGATTCGCTTGCCTTCAAGCGTGGAAGCGATCACGCCAGCCGGCGACTTGAGCGGCTGCTTCCGGGAACCGATCCAGACAGATTCAACGGTGTCCCCGGCGACGCGCCTGTCCAGGCCTCGCGCAATGGTCTCAACCTCGGGAAGTTCGGGCACGATGTCAGGATACAAGATCGACACGAAGTTCCCAGTTCTCAGTTCTCAGAAAAACTCCCTTTCGGATCAACCTCACTGAGAACTGGGAACCGAGAACTGAGAACTGTCCTTATGAATTCAGGTTTGCTCCTCCACAGCTCGATTCGGTATGCTTAGAACGTACACACCAAGCACCGCCGATCTTCCCAGTTTTCCAGTCTATTCAGCAGCGGCGCAACCAGTGTGTGCGACCCTGGGGGCGGCCTGACGGCCGCGCAATATTCCAAATGGAGTTTGCATTGAGTAGAGGAACAACCAGAGGCAGAACTGCGGTCATTGTCGGAGCCCAGTGGGGCGACGAGGGCAAGGGCAAGATTGTCGACGTACTCACTCAGACTTTTTCGGTCGTGGCCCGCTACGCCGGCGGCCACAACGCCGGGCATACCGTCATCATCAATGGAAAAAAATTCATTCTGCAACTCGTGCCCGGCGGGATTCTGCGGCCCGAGTGCACCAGCGTTGTCGGCAATGGCGTAGTGATTGATCCGCTGGCCTTTTTAAAGGAAGTCGCTTCCCTGCGCGCTGCCGGCGTGAAAGTGGACGGCAACCTTTTCGTCTCGAACCGCGCGCAGGTCATTCTCCCCTACCATCGCATGATGGAGTTGGGATCGGAAAATGCTCCCGGGCGAGTGAAGATCGGAACCACATCCCGTGGCATCGGCCCGGCTTACGAAGACAAAATGGGACGCCGCGGATTGCGCGTCGCCGACCTGCTCGACACTCAATTACTGCGCACGCACATCGAGAACGCGTGCCGCGAAAAAAACACGATTGCGCACGCCCTGTTCAACTCCGAACCGCTCGATGCCGACAAAATGTTCCGCGAATACTCCGACGCGGCGCGACAGATCGCTCCCTTTGTCTGCGACACAGCACTCCTGCTGAACCGCGCTCTGGCCCAAGGCAAATCGATCGTCTTCGAAGGCGCCCAAGGCACCATGCTCGACATCGATCACGGCACCTATCCGTTCGTGACCTCTTCGAGTGCGACGTCCGGAGGCGCCGCGACCGGAACCGGCGTGCCGCCAACATCGATTGACACGGTCATCGGCATCACCAAGGCCTATTGCACCCGCGTCGGCAGCGGCCCGTTCCCGAGTGAACTGCTCGGCGCGCAAGGCGAAGACCTGCGCAAGCGTGGCAACGAGTTCGGCGCCGTCACCGGACGTCCCCGCCGCACCGGTTGGCTCGATTTGCCTCTGCTCCGTTACGCTGGCATGATTAACGGTATCTCCTGGCTGGTGGTTACGAAGTTGGATGTGCTCGATCACCTGGCGGAGATTCCAGTTTGCGTGGGGTATAAGGTGGACGGTAAAGAGACCGACGAAGTTCCGGCGCAGGCCTGCGGGTACGAGAAAATCGAATGCATCTACCGCAACCTGCCGGGCTGGGCCAGCCCAACGCAGGACATTCGCACGGTAGAAGGATTGCCCAAGGCCGCGCGCGAATACCTGGCCTTCATCGAAAGGGAAACCGGAGCGCGGGTGGCAATGATTTCCACGGGCCCCGATCGAGAGCAGACGATTTTGGTCCCCGAATTCGTAAGTGCGCTGGGCCTGAAGAGCTGCTGAAAAGCTAGGGCTTCGTATCAGGGTATCGCTTTCGCGATACCATAAGTTCGAAAATCAGACGCCCCTTTAGGGGCCGCTAGAAAGAGAAAAAGAGAAACGGAGCGACGGATGGTGGTGTTGGCCGTAACCTGGATGGCAAAGATCGGACGCGAGTCCGAAGTGGCTGCGATCTTCGAAAAACTGACAGCCGAATCGCGCAAAGAACCGGGCTGCCTCATGTATCAGGTGCATAAGCACAAGACCGATCCGCGCCGCTTCTTTATCTACGAACAGTACAAGGACGACGCCGCCATCGAAGCGCATCGCGCCGCCCCGCACTTCCTGCAGCACGCAAAAAAAGATTTGCCTAAAGTCGCAGACCGCACCGAGGGGCATCTGTTCGAGCCGCTGGGATAATTTTGATCAATCGTAGTCCGGAGCGACGCGAAGGATCTCATGCGAGCGTACGTCGGCGGAATGTCTGCCCCTCACGTCGGCTGCTTGTCCACCATCAGCACGCCACCGGAAGCGTAACTTTCCTTCGACACTTCCAGAAATGTCACCACGATGGCTTCGCGGCGCGCACCCGCCTCTTCCACCATCGCGTCGGTGATGCGCAGCGCGATCTTGCGCTTCTGCTCAACGGTGCGGCCTTGCAGCATAGTGACTTGAACTAAAGGCATGGAGTTCTCAGTTCCCAATTCCCAGTTCTCCGAAAAACCCCGTCACCAAACTTACTGAGAACCGGGAACTGCTCTTTACTGCGTCAATTCATAACCAGCGAAGAAGAAGCTTAACTCGAAGCGCGCGGTTTCATCCGCATCCGAGCCGTGAATCGCGTTGTGCTCAATATCGCTGGCCCATTTCTTGCGGATGGTGCCCTCCTCGGCGCTGGCCGGGTTCGTCGCGCCCATCAGCGTGCGCAGATCGGCGATGGCGTTTTCTTTTTCCAATGCCAGGGCCACGATCGGTCCACTCGACATGAATCTGGTCAACGAACTGTAAAACGGCCGACTCGCATGAACGGCGTAGAACTGCTCCGCCTGGTGCTGGGAGATTTCCAGCATCTTCATGGCCAGAATGCGGAAGCCGTTCTTCTCGAACTGCTCGATAATGTCTCCGACAGCGTTTTTCTTCACCGCGTCGGGCTTGATGATAGTAAGTGTGCGTTGCAGTGTTTTCATGAATCCGTCGTTAGCCCTCAGTCGTTAGTCGTTAGCGTGTAAACCTGAACTTGTCATCCTGAGCGGAGCGGGATGTTCGCGAAGCGGACATCTCGCGCAGTCGAAGGACCCCTACTCCCAAAGAAACTCTGTCACGCTCGGACTCCAGCCCCCAGGGCCGCCGCCAGCGTCTCGCCGATATCAGCCGGCGATTTTGCGACTTTGAGTCCTGCCTTTTCCATGGCTGCAATCTTTTCGGCCGCCGTACCCTTGCCGCCGGAGATGATCGCACCGGCGTGGCCCATGCGGCGTCCGGGAGGCGCTGTTTGTCCGGCAATAAAGCCCACGACCGGCTTCTTCATGTGCATCTTGATGAACTCCGCTGCGGTCTCCTCCGCGTTGCCGCCAATTTCCCCAATCATCACAACCGCTTCGGTCTGCGGATCGCGGTTAAATAGATCGAGCGCGTCGATAAAATTCGTGCCGATAATGGGATCTCCGCCAATACCGATCGCGGTCGACTGCCCGATTCCGCGCTGGGTAAGCTGATGCACAGCTTCGTAAGTGAGCGTCCCGGAGCGCGACACGATCCCGACACTGCCCTCTTTGTGGATCGCCCCCGGCATGATTCCGATCTTGCATTTCCCCGGCGAGATGATGCCCGGACAGTTCGGCCCGATCAGGCGAGAGCGCCGGTTCTGCAGAAACTCCCAGGCGCGCACCATGTCGAGCGTCGGAATGCCCTCGGTAATGCAGACGATGAGTTCGATTTCAGCGTCGGCCGCTTCCATAATCGCGTCAGCAGCGTACGGTGGCGGGACAAAAATCACGGTGGCATTCGCGCCCGTCTTGTCCGCCGCTTCCTGAACGGTATTGAAGATCGGCCAGCCTTCGTGTGTCGTGCCGCCCTTGCCGGGAGTGATGCCGCCCACAATTTGCGTGCCGTAAGCCGCGCAAGCCTTCGCGTGGAAAGTGCCTTCGCGGCCCGTCAGACCTTGCACAACCAATCGAGTTCTTTTGTCAGCCAGGATTGCCATAATTGCTCACCCTCAAAAAGTGCTTTCTACTGCTCGCGCTCTCTCGACTAGGCTGCAGGCCGCGCCGCCGCTACCACCTTTTCGGCCGCATCTTTCATGGTCTCGGTAACCGTAAAGTTCAGCCCCGATTCCATCAGGATCTTCTTGCCTTCCTGAACATTCGTGCCTTCCAGTCGCAGTACCACCGGCAGTTGGAGATTCGTTTTCTTCGCCGCCTCGACCACCCCTGCGGCTAGCGTATCGACGCGCAGAATGCCGCCAAAAATGTTGATCAGGACGGCGCGCACACTCTTGTCGCTCAGCAGAATTTCAAACGCATGCGCCACCTGCTCCGCGTTGGCGCCGCCGCCCACATCCAGAAAGTTCGCCGGCATGCCGCCCGCGTACTTAATGATGTCCATCGTGGCCATCGCCAGGCCGGCGCCATTCACCATGCAGCCCACGCTGCCGTCGAGCTTGATGTAGTTGAGGTTGTACTTCGACGCCTCCACTTCCAGCGGATCTTCTTCCGTGAGGTCCCGGAGTTCGCGGATATCCGCGTGCCGAAAGAGCGCGTTATCGTCAAAGGTCAACTTGGCGTCGAGCGCGAACAGCCGGCCATCCGTGCAGCTGACGAAAGGATTGATCTCCACCAGCGAAGCATCCGATTCCAGGAACGCACGATAAAGGCTGGTCAGGAACTTAACTGCAGGATTGATCTGTTCCGCCTTCAGCCCCAACGCAAACGCGATCTTGCGCGCCTGGAACGGCTCCAGCCCCATGCCCGGATCGATGTACTGCTTCAGGATCGCTTCCGGCCTCTCGGCCGCCACTTGCTCAATATCCATGCCGCCCGCAGCCGACGCCATGAACACCGGCTTGCCCTCGCCGCGATCTACCAGAATGCCAAGATAAAGTTCCTTCTCAATCGGCAGCGTCTCTTCGACCAGCAACCGATGCACAATGCGCCCTTCCGGCCCCGTCTGATGCGTCACCAGTTTCATGCCCAGCATCTTGCCGGCGATCTCGCCCGCCTCTTCCACCGACTTGGCGATCTTCACGCCGCCGCCCTTGCCGCGTCCGCCGGCGTGGATCTGCGCCTTCACCACCACTCCCGTAGCGCCGGAGCCCAGAATATCCTTTGCCGCCGCCTCCGCTTCTTCGCGTGTCGTCGCCGTCGTGCCGTTCGGCACGGCCACGCCATACTTTTTCAGAATTCCTTTTGCCTGATACTCATGAATTTTCATAATGATTCCAAGTCCGTCGTTCGTCGTTGGTCGTCGGTCGTTGGCTGTTCGTCGCTCGCCACCACGAGCCGCGACAAATGTCTAATGGACTCCTGCGGGGACTCTGCTTGCGGCTTCAGACCATGTGCAGCAAACTCATGATTCTATAGAAGGGAGAACGATTGGTGCAAACGGAGAAGTGCACTGGAAAAGCCTGCTCACTCGAGGTTCCACCTGATTTTGGTAGCGCAGAGCTTCACGGCTTGCGGGAAACTCAGTTTTGCACTTGATTTTGGGTGGCGCAGCGGTTCACCGCTGCGATAAGCGGCCTGTCTTCATAGTCGGCTTTAGCCGCTGCGGGCCGAACGGCTATTACTACGCACCAACAACACCAGCTTATTTCCCGCCCACCGATTGCAGGCAACGCCCGTAGAGTTCCAGCAACTGCGCCGCGTAATCCTCGGGCTTGGCGGCCGCCCCTGTGCCCTGGAAGCCGACTCCGGCTCCAGTCGTCTTGCCGTAGCTGGTGGTCATGGCGATAAATTTCATGAGGTCAAGCGCGATGTCTTCGTTGCGGCGGGAGCCAAAAGGAAGAGCGGCCATTTCCATGATAAAAACTCCTCGTAAAGATGAAATCCGCCGGTTTTCCCGGCCCTGCCGCGATGATAGCAGAACGATTGCGGATGGAGTCGGGTCTACTCCGCGTTCTGCTGGCCATCAGTCTTCCGAGGAATCCCGCTCTGGCGGAGCTACTTTGAGCTAATGCAGTTGCTCGTACTCCGCCTTCGCTTCCTTAAGAATAGGGACGTCGGGGTCCGCATCCTTCCAAAGCGCAAGGAAATCCTGATACGCACCTCTGGCCTTTGCCGTGTCCCCGGTCATCACATACGCCCGGCCCAGACCCAGTTTGGCCAGCGAATGCTCGGGCGCCACTGGAGCGATCCCGCGATGATCCACGATCTTCTGAAATTCCGCCGCCGCTTCCGCCCCGCGCTTCGCCTGCAGGTATGCGAGGCCTCGAACGTAGATGGGAAATAGCCGCTGGGATGTACCGAGTTCGTAAGGCGTCGCTGCCTGCAGCGCCTCGATTGCCTTCTCCGGTGCCTTGCGATTCAATTCGATCAACGCCCGCACGCAGGGAATGTTCACCTGGTGCAGGATCGTGTCGTCTGGGAAACGGTGTCCCAGGTCGTCCATGATGGTTTGGGAGCGACTCACATCTCCGGTTATGGCCAATGCCACCGCCACTGATCCCATGTTGCCCCGGCCATGCACTGAGGCAGAACTGGACGCTGCCAGTTCCCGCGCCTTCGAAGCGTTCCCCACTTCCGCCTGCGTTACTGCCCAGTGGGCCTGCGTATCCGCCGTCGTTCCCTTGAAACCCAGGCGATCGCTTACCTGCACCGACCGTTGCATGAATTCTCCAGCCTTCTGCATTTGCCCGTGCGCTGCCGCGACAGTCGCTGCCTCGTTGAGCAGTAAGTATTCGCCGGGTTTTCCTTCTGACCATTTCATTTGCCGCTGCATGCCGTCGGCGTCGCCGTTCAAGAAAGCCAGCTGATACATCAGACTGTGGACGAACAAGTTGTCTGCCTTGGCATCCACCGCCCGTTGCATGAGGGACTGCGCCTCCTCCGGACGGTTCAGAACCATGTACGGTAGTGCTGCGTGGAAATAGCCGAATGGGGCATTGGGTTCGAGGCGAGTGAACTCGTTCGCCAGGGGGATGGCTTTCTCGAATTGGCCGTAGTACAAGTTGTAGTCGTAAGCCAAGTTGGCGTAGGGGTTAGGGTTATTCGGATACGCCTTGATGGCCGACTCCAGACTTTCTTTTCTCTGCTCGAGGTCTCCAATCGCCTGGTAGTAGTGCTCGGTGATGTAGTATCGCTCGCGCTCGCTCACCCGTTCCCGAAGGTCAAAGGCCTTCTTCGAATTCTCCAAACATCGATCCTCTTCCCCAACATTGCTATAAATGGCCGCCAGCCGTGCGTAGGCCATGGCAAAATTCGGGTCCAATTCAATGGCGTGCTGGAACAGGGGAATGGATTCGGTTTCGCCTCCGCCGTTGCGCAGCTCGTCGGCGGCGGCGTACGCCTTCAGCGCTTCAAGCGATGACGTGGTCGCCTCGGTCACGGGTGTGTCGAACTTCTGGATCGACGCCAGCGACTCGCCCAGCTTCCCGCGCAGGCTTGACGCCGCCTTTCCCACCGCTGGGAGGACGCCCTCTTTGGTCGCTGCGGTCACTTGCTCTCGCGCGAGCGAATCGCCGATCGCGCAGTTGGTGGCGTCGAGCGCCACCACGTATTGGCTGCCAAGCGTTGCGATCGATCCGCTCAGCATGGCCTTGATGTGCTCGCGCTCGCAGATCTCGCGTGCCACGCTGCCGGTTACTCGCTCGTCCGCGCTGCGCCCCATGAACTGCAGCGCCTTGCGGATCGTCTGATCAGGCACAATGTTCAGATACGGCGACTGCTCAAGCTGCACGGCCAGCGCCTGCTTTAGCGTCCCGTCGAACACCGGGTCGCCCGTGGTGTTGACGAAATCCGCCAGCAGGATGGAATCCTTCTCCGTAAGCGTCTGCGTAGAATGCGACCGCCAGTAGAACCCGCCAGCAACAGCCGCCGCCAAAAGAAGTCCACCCGCCACCCAAGCCCACGTAGGGGCGGACGCATTCGTCCGCCCAGCCGAGCGCAGCTCGCCAGCCTCGTGTGGCGCGGGCGCCCCCGCCCGCGAAGCCGACACCGAACCGGACACCGCCCGAGCCCAACCGCTAGATCCTAGCGAAGCTCGTTGTGAAGAAGAAGACGGTTGGGAGGAACCCGCGCCTTCCGCCTCCGGCGGTTCTTCCGCCGCCATCCTCCGCCCCGAGCCCGAATCCCGCTTCAACCGCTGCAGTTCGGCTCGCATCTCCGACGCATGCTGATATCGCAGATCCCGGTCCTTCTCCAGCGCCCGGTTGATGATCCGTTCCAGTTCAGCGGGAACTTCCGGATTTAATCGCAACGGAGAAGTAGGAGCCCGCTCCAGAATCGCGTTAAAGATCACCGCCGAAGTGTCTCCCCGAAACGGCAACGTCCCCGTTGCCATCTCATACAGCACTGCTCCAAACGAGAACAAATCGCTGCGCGCATCAAGCTCCTTGCCCTTGGCCTGCTCCGGCGACATATACGCCACCGTGCCGAGCGCCATCCCCGGACTGGTCAGATGCTGCTCGTCCATGGTCGCAAGCGTCGCATCTTTCTCGCCGCGTCCAGGCTGCCCCGACACCTTCGCCAAGCCGAAGTCCAGGATCTTGGCGTGTCCACGCTTGGTCACGAAGATATTTGCCGGCTTGATGTCGCGGTGGACGATGCCTTCCGCGTGCGCCGCATCCAGCGCGTCGGCGATTTCGATGCCCAGCGCCAACAATTGCTCGGTCTCCAGCGGACGCCCGGCAATGAGATGCTTCAACGTCATCCCGTCCAGGTATTCCATGGCGATAAACGCCCGGCCCTCGTGCTCCCCAATGTCGTGGATGGTGCAAATGTTGGGATGGTTCAGAGCGGAGGCGGCCTGCGCCTCCCGCTGGAATCGCGCCAGGGATTGTGGATCTCTCGATACCTCTTCGGGAAGGAACTTCAAGGCGACAAAACGCCGCAGGCGCGTGTCTTCAGCCTTGTAAACAACGCCCATCCCGCCGCCACCGAGCCTTTCAACGATGCGATAGTGCGAGATGATTTGCCCGATCATTTGCGTTAGCCCGGTGCTAGCGCCCAATCTTACGGGGGTGAAATTGGCAAGTCAATGAAATGCAGGGGTAGTGTATAGCGACGGCAAAAGTGCTACACCCCCATTTCCACACAGAACTTGGACCGAGGGGCCGGGGCGCGCGCGAGCGGGGGACGGGGAGCGCTGGCGGGCGTCAGGAGCGCGGCCAGACGGCGCACATTTGCCCTCATTACTATTGGCTAAAATCGGGGGGCGGGTCAGTTCCATCATCGCAAGATTTTTCATCTTGACCACTAGCCTGCATGGGAGGACAATCCTTCTCAGTTTTCGGCTGCGGCGAAATTCTCCTCCCCTAAATCGCCCCAATACTTATGATGCGACGGAAGCAGCCGAATCCCCGTTATGGAATTGTGAAGGGAAACGATATGAAGACAGCGATCTCACTGATGATTTTTGCATTGGCGGCGTCCATTCCAGCATGGAGCGATTCAATCTCGATAGACAACTACGTCTCGATCAATGGAATGGGGGGCTCCGTAACGTACAATCCAAGCTCTCCGTCCATCGTGGGTTTCGGAACGACCTATGATGGTGGGACTTACAACTATCAGGCATCAGGTACACCTCTCTATGGAGGGCGTTTCGCCACAGGCTCCTTGACCGTTTCCACACCCAACTTTTTTCTGGTGGGTAGCCTGTCGAAGATATTCTTCAATCCCAAGACGGGCTTGTTGCAAGGAGCTTTCGTCGGAGAGCTTCGAGAGGATGGTACCGAAGTACACATTTACCATGCTGTCTTCTACGAATCCATAAACCTCAGCAACAACACCAACGTCAGCGGGCACCTTGTCTTCAGTACAGCCCCGGAGCCGGGAAGTATGGCACTTTTGACCACCGGACTTGTCGGTATCCTTGGTGTCGTAAGGCGGAAGCGAATGACGAAAAGCAGGAGCGGCTCCTCAGATTAGTTAACCCGTGTACCCGCCGTGCACCTCAGCTTTGCGTTTTAGGCCGTTGCGCTTGAGGGTACCCGGTAGCGTGTGGTGTTAGAATCCCGTGGCGTGGAACCCTTTATGTCGTTCACCATTACGTGTCCGCATTGCTCCTCAAAGCAAAACGTGAAGGTCTCCGCAGTCCGGAGCGTTGGCCTACAAACTGTTGGCTGCGCGAAGTGCAAGCTGGATTTTGAAGTAGACGTTCACTTTGAAATTATCGAAGGACCGTTTCTGGCCGCGCCACAGGTTGCATAGTCCGGCGAAAACCCGTTATCCGTTAACGATGCCGAAAGACAGAGCAGGAATGAAAGTCGAAAGCGACAATTACCTGCTGTTGCTAGTCTGCAGCGCGTTGTTTTTCGCGCCTGAATTTTGTGGCGCTCAAGACACCCCCACATTTAAGTCGGAGTCCTATAGCGCAATTGTGTGGGGAGCAGCTTTACCAGATGGTGCCGTGGCATCCACGGTGAAAGACCCGCTCACCGGAAGCCTTATCAAAAAGCTTACTTTCCGAGGCTTGGACGTTAGTAGTACGAACGGCATCAGCAAAAGGCCGACGCTGGCATGGAAGCCGCCTTATTCAATGACGGTGTGGATTACGGTAGTGAACAACACAGACGCTCCGGTAAGTGTTGGCAGCTTCACGTCCACGTTGCGTAGGATTGATTCCAAGAATTTAAAGAAAGCGCGTGTCCGCTGTTATGACGATTCTCCTCCTCCCTCTGGGACGATTGCTCCGGGTGCCGGTCAAAGATTCGCGGCAGTCCTTGAGCTTTTGGAACCTAGTTCTCCAGCAACAGTGCGTTACTCTGTTCGGGTCGGCGGCAGGGATTGGGTTTTTGTATGGGCTATGCACGGCTTAGAAGATGAAAGCAGAGTATCAATGCCCACTGGTTGCAACCTTGTGTCTCGGCAATAGATAGGCTTGAACCCAGCAAGCAGGAGCTGTAAGGCAACGCCCGAATGACCCGCATTCGCGATTGCAGTCCCCGCTGAGCGCGGCTACTCGGTCCCGGCTGCGGAGTTGTTACGTCCGTTACGTCGTCCGTCAGCATTCATCCTGATAGAACTCTACTGTTCACCTCCGGGGAGGGATCCACAAAATGAGAGCCAGCTTCATAAAACTAGAAGAGTTGAAGCGGGTGGCTGTACACGAATCTGGTCATGCAGTCATGGCAGTGATCCAAGGGATGCCTTGTTATGGCATGTTTTTTACTTACGAACCCCAGGAAGTACAGGCGACGGGCGACTCGGACGGGAGGTTCTGCATGCTGGTGAAAAATTCATCGCCTTGGAAGAAGGGAGATTATCTGCAAGCTGCGGCCGGAGCAGGCGCAGAGCGGCTCTTCTTCGGGGATTACGAGCAAGCTGGGTCGCGGGCAGACCGGATTGAATTCAGCGCCCCAGACGGGCCGGAATGGGAAGCGACCGTCGAGGAAGCAAGGGCGATTTTGGAAGGCAAGAAAGATAAGATCGCTACGTTGGCTGAAGCCTTTGAATTGACGCACCAAAACATTGCTATCGATGATTGTCCCGATAGAGGTATGAATGGCAGCACGACCCGTTTCCGGGAAATGATGAGCGAGGAAAGGGTGCGACAGATCATCGAGAGCACCGGTACTCCGCCGGTGTGATCTCATGGCCACAGTGTGGGCAGGGCGTGGCGAGTGACGCATTCACTTTTTTCGAGATCGATCTTTTTCCGAGCGGGCATTCGGGGATTTTATAGCGAAGCGGGCAAGACCTTAGGATACAATTTCGCGGCATGAGGTTTGTGGCGCTTGTTGTCGGCACGCTCGCCGTGTCGCTCTCGGCATGTGACACTTCGGACCGGATCGCCCGGCTCGAAAAGCAGAATCAGGAGTTGCAGGCGCAAGTTAATAAAGGCGATGCAGCGGCGGATCTCGATCTCCAAGCAAAATGTTCACGCGACGCGCGGGCATGGTTCAATGAGAATTGGTCGCGCGACAAAGATACGATCTTGTTGGATTTCACGAATCACTACAACAAGAAGCTGAATAAATGCTTCGTTCTGGTTGAATATCACTACAACTCTAATTTTGCCGGGAATGGGGGCAGTTCGTGGACCAATGACATGGAAATTTCGGATGTTTATGAGAACGCGAAGTACGGAAGGTTTGGCGAGAATCATTACACATATTGGAAACCAACGGCAAGTACGAGCAGCCAAGTGATATCGTGTGAGCTCCTCGATCAGAAATGCAAAACAGTTCAGGAGTTCGAGCAACTTGTACGACCATACATGAATGATTAAATCACCTGCATAGGAGAAGGCGGGGTAGAAATGTCAACGCCAAGAAAGGGCAGGCTGCTAAGGAACCACATGCGGATGTGGCCGCGCGAGATCTTCGACCGCGTAGATATCTTTGGAACCGGAAACCGCAAAGAGCTGCCTGAGCTGGCGAAGCCAGGCGTCTATGTCCTTTACCGGGACGACAAACCCTATTACGTCGGCCAGGCGAAGAAAACCATGCGCGGTCGAATCGGCCAGCACGCCACGGTTCCGACGGAACGCCACTACCACCTTTGGAACTACTTCTCCGCTTTTGTCATCGAAGACCCGACTCACAGGTCAGACGTCGAGGCCATTCTGATTGCTGCCATGCCCACGGCTAACAGTGCAAGGCCGAAACTACCGAAGGAGAAAACGTCCGAGAAGGTTCGGAAACTGTTCCATGAACTGCGGACGAAGAAAGCCTTCGCGCCGCCGAATCGTGCGCAAACCAAATCGTAGCCCGTTTCATCAAGTGGAAAGTTGCGAGGCAACCCCCGGAGTTGGCCAGCGGAACGATTTAATTATCACCTTCACAAACCAAGTGGGAAATCATTGTCCGTGCGGTTGGCTGAGCGTATCATTTTTGCATGAAGAAACTATGGCTCTTACCTATCGCAGCGTTAATGATTGTCGGCCTCGCGGCCTCCCAGTACGTGCCGCCGGGGTTTAATCCGGGTGGTCCGGCTTGCAACAAAGCAATCGAAGGCGTACGTAATTCTTGGCTCACGGCTTGGAACGCCAAACAACTGGATGGAGTGATAAAGCTGTACGCAGAAGATGCAACGCTACTCACTGCTGATGGTCACCTCTACGTTGGCCGATCCCAGATACAGGGTTACTTCAAAACTCTAATAGGATCGATGAGTGCCGTTTCTGTGCAAAGCGCCGGAGTGGTCTGCTCAACCGATACCGGCTATGACACTGGCACGTACAGCCAAACGGTTTCTAAAGGCGGAACGACGGTACTGCCCGGTACCACGGTGATGCCCGGCACCACGGTGATGGGAGGTGCAACCACCACGGACAAGGGCAACTATGCGGTAACTCTACGGCAAGAGTCCGGGAAGTGGCAGATTGTTCAGCACGCTAATGTTCGTTCTGGGTCGGGCAGTTGATTCCCCACTGACGGCAAGAAAGCATGACCGAACAAACTCAAAAAAGCGCGGGAGAGACTCGACCAAGCCCTGCAACAAAAGGCGATGAGCTGCTTTTTCAGAGCGGCGCGAGTTTTCTCAGGCGACCAATCGGGCGGGGTTGACGGCGGCGGGGCCTGGCGGCGGGGCATGACCACGATTCTAGTTTAATCGAACCCAAGGGCAGAGAAAGTTGTGGGGGCAAACCCCGGCAAGCCTGTTTGAATTGGACCGTTTTGGACCGTAATCGGCTGCCAGGTGCACGCCAAATTGAGGTTTTTTGGCTGAGCGCATCGTTCGCAATGATGCACTCTCCCTGGCCGACTGCTACCGGCTGGCTCTCAGGCATTCGCGGAAACACTAACGAGTTTCGCCAGCGCCAGCCAGTGCCTCGGATGCGGGCATCATTGAGCCTTCTTTGTCGATCTGTAAACCTGAATTGCTTTGAGCGCGTGTTCGTGCGTTTTGCGTTTTACGGCTTCCCCACGAATCAGTTTTTCTATCGTGTGTTGACTCATTTTCGTCAACTCCATCGTTTTTCGTATGCCGATCGCACGAATTTCGTCCGCTATAGAAGTGTCGGCAACTACCTTCTTCGCTCTCCCGTACTCGATAGCCTTGAACCCCAACAAGCTGATTTCGTCGCCTTCCTCCCACTTGCGATCGGTTTCCTTGCCCACATAGCGAAACTCTCCGGCGGTGATATGCGCGCGCTTTAGCAACCCTCTCGTCTCTGCCGTGCATGGACCACCGTCAGGCGCAAGGCTCTTTGCTTCGGGATGTTCCTGGTATTCGATCAAGAGGCGTGCGAATTGCGAAGGGAAAACCACGTTGTACGGAGGATCGTTTTCTTTGGTGCAATCCACCATTCTGTACTTCTTGCCGCTATGGATATTGACGCATTTGATGTCAAACCAACGTTTTTGTTGGGATGAAAACTCGCACACGAGCAGTACTTTCTCGTTTGCGCGGCGGGAAAACGCGTAGCCAAACGTTGGATCAACCATCGGCAGCAAAAGAAAATTGTACGGGCGGGCGATCTCCCATTCTCCAAGCATTTCCAAAACGTTGTACGTGGTGATCGTGAGGCGCATCATTTGCGGGATATTGAGCCAAGATGGTTTTTTGCGTTTCAGTTTTAGAGCGCCCCGTACAATGTAGTCCCACATTTCGTAAATCCATTGCGGAACGTCTGCTTTCCAGTTTTTCCGGGAATCCTTGGGTGGATACAAAAAACCAATGCCGTGCGCCTTCGGGTCAACGATTTTGATGTCGTTTTTGCCTGTTTTTTCGTGGAGGGCATAACGCTTCGCTGCGATGCTGTACCCGTATAACTGGCGCTGTGGTTTCTTTGGGTCTGAGTCAACGTAATTTGCGTCCACAAGATTCAGAATTGAGCCTTTCACAATCTTGCGGTTGTACGGATTCAGGACAGCGAACTTGTCAGCAATGGTTTTCGCTTCGGCCCACGTCAGAATCTGGACGCTTTCGCTGCCTGGAATGCGCAGCTGGCCGCCCTTTCTGGAGGCCACGATTGCAAGCGAATCTGTATCGCAGAACAGATATGTACCGCTTTTCTCTTCCACAGACGCTTCTGTCATGGCGAGCAGTAAACGTCCACCAGACGTTATAAGCGCCGCGAGCGGCGGAAAAAACCACGGCCCAGGCTTTTCAATTACGTCTGAAACATCGTGCAATGTTTTCTCCCCCGAAAACACCGTGACAGGAACATCTGTAGTCTGGATTTCGGGATTCAATTCAACGAAGAAGCCATAGATGGAATTTGCGAGAATCTTGAGCCAGTAATAGAGCGCCTGGTCCGATTTGTGCAGTTTGCGTTGTTCGATTACCTTGCGGAAAATATCGTCCTTGTACGGATCGATCTGAACCATGCCGCGAAGGTTCACGTTCCGCATTCCCGCTTGCTTGCCGTGCGGCACCATGCGGATAGCCCGGAGGATGCGCGGCACTCTACCGGTTCGGGTCGCGGATGCGATCAGGTCGGGGCCAGCGAACCACAGCGGCTTATCAGAGGTGAGATAGTTGTTCCCGATATTCTGGGTGACCTCGTTGTACACGGTACGCACGGGCAGGATGTCGTCATCAGGTTTCACGAGGGCAAAGAATCCGCAGCGCTCCCACATGGCGGGCTTAAAGCAGTCTTTAAGAGTGATGTGTTTTAGGAGTCTGCGCACATTCTCGGTAGCGTCGTCGAAGCTCACGCTCTTTGCAGTCAGGACAGCGAACAGACCCAGAAGAGCACAGCAACTTGGATATTCGCTGGTAAAGTCCACCGGCACGACGGGCACCTCTGCGCAGCGGATGCGGGTTTCAGAGCGACCACCGTAATAGCTCTGCATGGCGATGCCGAGTATTTCATCAGGGACGGCAAACTTCTCCGCTGGCCGGATAATTCCCATTTGTTCCAGGTAGCTCTTGGCCACGGATGCGGGAGAGTATGCGTTGTAGGGCTTCAGGGCGATAGGGTGCAGGTCGAATTCCCGCTTTAGCTCGTTGAGGGCATCCACGGTACAGCGCCCGTCCTGTCGGGCATATTCAATCTCCTCAGGAGTGACTTTGCCGGTAGGTTCATGGTCTAGCTTGCGGTGCTCGGTCTTGAGTTCGTCGCAAAGGGTCCTAAGCGAAAACGATTGGTTGAACAGAGCCCAGCCCAGAGTTCTTAGATCAAGGAAATGAACGTTACCTTTATCTTTCCATTCGTCAGGCTTCCACGGTGGCACTAGTTTGATGAATGCTTTCTTGCTGTCAATCGGTTGAATCGTGATGCGTGGACGATTCCGGTTTTCCGCCCCGTTGGCGTACCGCGACATGACGAGCGACCATTCGTCTTTGTCGCCTCTGCTCCAATCCAAGGCTAGGCGCGCCAAGTCGAAAGGCAGGTTGAACCCAACGACCAGCGCTCCGTTGTACTTGACCGCTGGCCAGAAGACTCTCTTCATGAACTCAGAGCGAGAATATAGCGGGAATCGTGGCGGAAAGGATGCCACATCGGAAACTGCGGTACGGAGGTAGTTTTCTATTACCTTGCGATCTTTCGCGCGCAGATCGTCAGCATAGAAGATTCCCTCTTCTATGACTACATAACTGCCATTCACTAGCGCACAGAGCCGATATACGCCGAAGGTCAGCGATTGATCCGCTGTGGTCCGCGTTTCGGTATCGAACACGAGCGCGTGCTTTGGCCATTTGCGACGGTTGTTCGCACGAGTGCGGCGTTTACGTTTGCCCCGGCGCTTATGCTTCTTTTTCTTTTTGGCAGGGACAGCAAGAGCGCGGAGAAAAATGTCATGGACTGGGGCATCGCTCATGATCGACCCTCCGATTGACTTCTAACGTGCTTCTCCAACATGTCCAGCACCATCCAGACGCCAACCAACATGGCCTTCAGTGCATGTATCAGTCGAATAGACTTATTTTTTGTGTCGTTGAAATCGACACCGGCCCGCCGACACATAACATGGAACTCTGCGTGGTCCTTATTGCAAAATGGGTAGGTGAACCAAGGGAGGTGATTAAACCCACCTAGATGGTTTTGTTCCATATCCTTCGTGCTTCCGCAGAAACAGTACACGGGACAGTCGGGGCATTTGACTCGCGGTCGCTTCCCTTTCATGCCACACCGCCCGAGAGCGCCCGATAAAGCGAATGGGGAAGTAGCTCTTTCTGAGCGAGCTCTTTGAGGGCAGGCCCCGCTGTTATTAGCTCAACGCCTGCCCACCGTTTCGCGACCACTCAGCGAAATGCCTTCTCGAAGAAGGATCTCCAAAGATCGGTATCCGTGAACTCCATCAAACACAGGAGAAGCACGAAGAAGCAGTCGCCAACGAAAGCCGGTGCTGGTACGAATTCCACTCAGCACAGAAGAAAGCCTACGAGGCGAAGACTGCGCTGAATGCTTTCATCCGCGAATATGAATCGCACAAATGTCTTGTTCATTTTCTGCGACGCGTTTTTGCGATAGAAAAAGAGCTCGAAGTCAGGAGTCTCGTTGACAAGGCGGCCCTAGTGGGGGTCCAGTTGCGCGAAGCTCAGGAGCATCAAGAGAGATTGAAGCAGCAGCGATCTTTGGAAGAGGCTTGGTTTGCTCGCAACGAAGTCGTGAACTTTGTGCGAAGCAGGCGATACATTAGGAATCGTGTTAATTTTGCCAAGGCGATGGCGGGGCTGCCTCAGTATTCATGGATTCACTCGTTCCGAAAATGCCCAGAAATTGAATACGATCCTCTGTACCCTGCAACTCTTAACTACCAACTCTTCGAGCTCCTAGAAACTATCGTCAAGAAGGTGAGCCGTCGAACGATGAAAAACATCGGGATGACATTGCGAGACGAGCTTCTCAAAAGAGACCCCAAGGATCTAGTTCGAGTACATTTCGGTCCGAGTTGGAGGTACATCCAGGAGGGAATAGTTTCCTGCACCGGACTGCGCTTCAGGCGGCACGAACTGGCCTACGTACTAATGGCGAAGATTCAAGCCAACCTTGAACACGGTAAAAGGATTGGAATTTCTCGCTGGTATGGGGTCTAATGGAGGCTCTCGGACCCGCAATTGATCAAGCTGAGCGGCTTGATGATATTGATCCTGCGGCGGCAGAGGCGCTGGAAAGGGTAAGGGCTGTTCTAGCATTTTGCGGAAAACGGCTTGGCGGAAGCGACCCGCTTACAATCCTTCCGGCTCCCCTTGATTCAATGGCTGTCGCGTTCGAGTCCCAACAATCCGAAATCGACGCGTTCATTGGTGATCGAAATGTGACTCATCTTACGAACGCGAATAGCGCCGCCGATACGGTACTTGCGCATTTGGCCCAGATACCAGGAATATCTGCGCCCGAAGAACTCATCGCACTAATTGAGGCGGTCGGTTCCCATCGTGCCGCAATCGAGGAGCAAGAACGCTCAAGTGCGGCCTTTCGCAAGCAGGCTAAGGCCGAGATCGGCGATTTGACCACCTCTCTGGAGAAGTTTAAAACGGACACCCAAGCAACGCTGACTGATCTGAGGGCTCAGATCGACGCCGAACGGCAAAAAATATCGACGCAGGCATCAGAGCATCAGAAACTGTTCGCGGACGCACAGCAATCGCGCAGTAATACTTTCAGCGAAACAGTGTTGAAAATCCAAGAGAATTTGAGTAAGACCCTTACTGATCAGCAAGGCCAGTTTTCCAGTGCACAGGAAAACCGCAGCCGAGAATTTTCGACGGCACAAACAGAATCGCAAAAGCGATTCGGAGATCTTATTGCTGATTACACGAAACGCCTGAGCGATCAAGACGTGGAATTCACTAGGCAGCGTGACACCTTTGTCACAACCGCGCAGAGCCAACTAGGAGCCTTGAACGAGAACTATGAACAGGGAGCGAAGAAAATTCTCGACCAAGTGGATAACCACCGAAGGGATGTCGAAAAGCTGGTTGGAGTCATCGGCAATTTGGGCGTGACTAGTGGGTATCAGAAGACCGCAAACACCGCGCGAATTTCAATGTGGTTGTGGAATGTAGTTGCTGTGTTGGCTATGATCGGATTGATCATCTTCGCATACCACGCCTTTCTTCCCACGATGCAGGGAGATTTCAAATGGGGGGCATTCGCAGGTCGGATATTTCTAACAATCACAGTCGGCGTGCTAGCCGCTTACGCAGCCGCACAAGCCGACCGGTTTTTCAAGCTGGAAAAATATCACCGTAAGTTAGCGTTAGAGCTCACCGCCATTGATCCATTTATAGCCTTATTGCCACAGGAAGAACAGTACAAGTTCAAACTCGAAATCGGCAGGCGCTCGTTTGCTCAGGAGGAAGTATCCGCGTCAACGAGTGACAAGAGTCCGGCCACTACACTTGACGTGCTAGCCTCGAAGGAAGGTCAGCAACTAGTCCAAACAATAGTCGATGCGGCTCAGAAGATTGCAAAGGGAATCCAAAAGGCGTCATAGGAAGCAGACAAGGATAAGCAGGTACGCTTGTCTATTAGCGCCTCCCCAGCCCCGCCCACGCAACCCGCCCGCCCGCTCACCCGCGCCCTCGCCCCGCCCGCTAGCGCCCCCTGGCCATCGCGCCCCTCGCACCAAGCGCATAGTTTAAAGTGTAGCTGGGTCTAGGCGTTCATGGGATTATATGCTGGCTAGGCTGGCCAAGTCTGAGGTGAACATGCTGCTCAATAAGCTCATCAAGATCTCCGGGTTTTTTCTGTGTTGTGTCAGTCTGGCGTGCCCAATGTATGCGCAGGACACCGGCGCAGCCAAGATTTACAGGGAGCAGTTTATTCAGCTGCACACAAAAACCACGGCTATTTTGCATAGAGCTGAAGAACTCGCGAAGGGTGATTCCACAGACAATGCCCTCCTCAATAATCTGCACGAAGAAATCTTTGCACTTACCAAGCTTGTTCACCAGCTGAGCGAAGACTCACTTCGATCGAACCTCGACGAAATGAAGAGGGGACACTCTTTCAACAAAACTTTACTTCTAGTGTCGTCAGGCTGCGAAGAAATGAATTTTGTTTTGCAGGTACTTGATAATTTCCTGGACACCAAGGATCGGGCCTTTTTGGGATTCGCGAAACGAGGTGATGACATCACCAGTTCGCTACAGGAAATACTTTGACTCCCGTTACCAGGTCCTGGACTGCGATTTCGTGACAACCGCCCCTCCCTCCCCCGCTCGCGCGCGCCCCGGCCCCTCGGTCCAAGTTCTGTGTGGAAATGGGGGTGTAGCACTTTTGCCGTCGCTATACACTACCCCGTCAATGAAATGCAAGCAGCTGGCAGGGTCGGAAAAACGAATGTTGTGGAGGAATGAGCGCCGCGCTTATCCTACCTCAACCAGCCCATAACTAAGCGCCCAGCGCGACCGCATCTCCCGAAGCGCGCGATCGATCTCTCCCTTTGATATTTCGGAATTCAGCCCCGAAATCACAAAAGCAGCCTCGCGTTTAGCCGCCTCCAGCAGTTGGCGATCGCGGATGATGTTGGCCACACGGAAGCTCGGAATGCCCGCCTGCTTCGTCCCAAAAAATTCGCCGGGACCGCGCAGTTCGAGATCGAGTTCCGCGATCTGGAAACCGTCATTCGAGCGCACCATGGCGTCGAGACGCCGCTCCCCTTCTTCGGAAACCTTCCCGCCGCGCATGAGCACGCAATAGGACCTCGCCGCGCCGCGGCCGATGCGTCCGCGCAACTGGTGGAGCTGTGCCAGACCAAAACGGTCGGCGTGCTCGATCACCATCACGGTCGCGTTGGGGACATCTACGCCGACTTCGATCACGGTAGTCGCGACAAGAATTTCGATCTTACCCTGTTGGAATTCGCGCATGACATGCTCTTTTTCGTCGGAATCAAGACGGCCGTGCAACAAACCGACATGCACTTCGGGAAAGATCTTTTCGCGTAACTGCCGGTGCATCTGTTGTGCCGCTTTCAGTTCGCGCTCTTCGTTTTCCTCAATCACCGGATAAACGACATAGGCCTGATGTCCAGCACCAATCTGTTTGCGGACAAAGTCCCAGACTTCAGGCGCGCGCTCGTCCGGCACAGAGCGGGTGATAACCGGCGTGCGCCCCGGTGGCACTTCGTCGAGCACCGAAACGTCAAGATCGCCGTAGAGAGTCAGGGCAAGCGTGCGCGGGATGGGCGTCGCCGTCATCACCAGCACGTCGGGCTCACGTGTTTTGGAAGCTTCATCCGTTTTCTTCATCAGCTTCAGCCGCTGCATTACGCCAAAGCGGTGCTGCTCGTCGACCACGACCAGGCCGAGCTTTTCAAATTCGACGCGATCCTGAATCAGCGCATGCGTCCCGATAACGAGTTGCGCGTTCCCCTGCGCAATGTGGCGGCGCACGTCGCGTTTGCGACCCTGTTCGAGCGAGCCGGTCAGGAGCACGATGCGGTATCCGGCTCGTTCGAGAATCTGGCGCGCGGAAAAATAATGTTGCTGCGCCAGAATTTCCGTTGGAGCCATCAGCGCGACCTGGTAGCCGTTTTCAATCGCGATGATTGCCGCCTGGAAGGCCACGATGGTCTTGCCCGATCCCACGTCGCCCTGCAGCAGACGCCGCATGGGGCAAGGCGTCTGCATGTCGGTGGCGATCTCTTTCAGCACCCGCTTCTGCGCAGCCGTCGGATGAAATGGCAGTATTTTCTTAATCGCCTCTCGAACGCCATCATTAAGCTGAAAGGCGATTCCCGTTTGCGCTTTTTGCTCCCGCCGCTTGAGTTCCAGCCCAAGCTCGATAAAGAAGAGCTCGTCAAAGATCAATCGAATGTGTGCCCCCGTGCGCGACGCTTGCAGATCGGCAAAGCTTTCGCCCGCATCGGGCCAGTGCACCTTCCACAACGCTTCCCGCGGAGACACCAAACTCAAATGCGCGCGCACTGCGGCAGGGATTGGATCGGGAAGATCGGGATTCAAATTTTCCAGCGCCCCTCGGATAATGCGCCGGAACCAGCGCGGGGTAAGTTTGCCCTGGCCAGTCGATTCGTAGATCGGAACAATGCGTCCGATCTCGAGCGAGGCGGCTGCCTTCTTTTCGGCCTCGTCGGCGCCGCCTTCTTCGTAAATATCGCCGAGAATCTCGAATTGCGGCTGTACGATCTGCAGTTCGCCGTTGCGATCCTCTTCGACCTTGCCGTAGAGCGCCAGCATTTGTCCGGGCTGAAAGCGGTCCTGAAGATACGCCGCGTTGAACCAGATACACTTCAGCCGGGTGCGGCCCTGGCCAACCGTGAGTTGGAAGATGGGCATGCGCCGGGTGCGAAACAGTCCCGAGTTGCGCACTTCGGCAATCACCGTCGCCATTTCTCCCGCGCGCAGTTCGGCGACTGAGCGCGGATTGAGCCGGTCTTCGTAGCGGAAGGGCAGGTAGTGCAGCAGGTCATCGACGGTCGCAATGCCCTTGGCGGCCAGGATCTCAGCCAGGCGCGGGCCGATGCCTTTTACGTATTGCACTGGAGTGGACGGTTCCAGCATCTTAAGCGATGTTAGCAGGACTAACGCTAGCAGGAGCGGAGGCAAGCTTGGGCATCACCCCAACGAGAAGAACGATGAAGAATTTATTCGACGCGCTCGTGGCCGTGCTCGCAGGCAACGCGATCTACTACTTGCTCATGCCACATCTCCCTGCGGTCGCGCGGCACCGGCTTTTCATGGAAGACTGGGGCCTGCTGGTCGATTTCGCGATCTGCACCGTGATCTTTGCCGCGGTGAAGTACGCGCGGCGGGACGAAGTGTGACTGTCGTAAACTCATCGCACCATGTTTTCGGATATGTTTGCGGAAATCCCATGCTGAAGCCGCGCGAGCCGATTGCCGGGCTAAGTCCGTACCACTCGCCCATCCTGAGCCGCGCCGGGCTGAGTCTCGATCTCAACGAGAGCATGGCCGGATGTTCGCCGCGCGTACTGGCGCGCCTGCGCTCGCTCTCGGCGGCGGACGTGTCGCTGTATCCGCAGCGCGAAGCCGGTGAATTGCTGGTTGCGAATTTCCTGGGCCTCGCGCCCGAACAGGTGTTGCTCACCAACGGAATCGATGAAGCGCTGTCGCTGCTCTTCACAAGTTATCTTGGCGCAGGGGACGAACTGCTGTTTGCCGACCCGACATTCGTTATGTATCCCATGCTGGGCAAGGCGCTGGGGGCGCAAGTCGTGCGCTTGCCGTCGGGAGAAGACTTGGCACTTCCCATTGCCGACTTGCGGGCCCGCATTTCGCCACGCACTAGGGTCATCGCCATTGCGAATCCCAACAATCCCACCGGCCTGGCGGCGGCGCGCGCCGATTTATTGAAGATTGCAGAAGCGGCGCCCGATGCGGCGGTGCTGATCGACGAAGCCTACTTCGAGTTTTGCGGCGAGACGCTCATCCCTGATTTAACGCGCCATCCCAACCTATTCGTTGCGCGCACGTTTTCCAAAGCCTACGGACTCGCCGGCCTGCGCCTGGGCGTGCTGATCGCTGCGGCGGAGCACATCGGCTACCTGCGGCGTTTCAGCTTGCCTTTCAATGTGAATTCCGTGGCGCTCGCCTGCCTCGAAGAGGCGCTGGCCGACCAGACGTTTGTAAGCCATCACGTGGCGCAGGTGAAGCAGGGCCGTGAGCGGCTGTCACAGTTATTCGAAGAACTCGGCCTCCGCTTCTGGCGGAGTCAGACGAACTTCGTTCTGGTCCGCGTAGGTGCGAAAGTGAAAACATTCGTGGAGTCGATGCAGCGGAGTGGCATTCTGGTCCGCGATTCATCGGCAAGCCCAGCCTGCGAAGGATGTGTCCGAATCACCGTCGGAACACCCAGCCAGATGGATGCAGTGTTACCGATCATTCGCGAAGCCATCGCGGAGACGCGGCGCTCTTGATGGTGGAGACCCGGGCGTCCCCGCCCGGCCGCCATACTGCTGGACGGGCAAGATGCCAGTCGCTTCACAGGCCCGAAGAGTGCAACCGGAGCCCATGATCAGGCAATATATTCGCATGACCACGATCATTCTCCTGACCCTCTCCAACATTTTCATGACCTTCGCCTGGTACGGCCACCTGAAGTATCGCCATGCGCCACTGTTCAAGGTCATCCTCATCAGCTGGCTCATCGCCTTTGCGGAATACTGTTTTCAGGTGCCCGCCAACCGCGTCGGCTCCTACGAGTTCACCATGGCGCAGTTGAAGACCATCCAGGAGGTCATCACCTTAACTGTGTTTTCGATCTTCTCCGTCCTCTATCTTCGTGAACCACTGAAGTGGAACTACCTCGTGGGTTTTGTCATGATCATCGGCGCCGTGGCGGTCATTTTCAAGAAGTGGTGAGGCAAGCAGACCGAAAAAGATCGTCGTACAATAGTCAGTTTCCAGGCCCGCACATCATGACCCTGATCTTCCGCAAGCCTCTCCCCAACGTTGACCATCCTGAAATGCCCGCCGATGTCGTCATCGTCGGCGGCGGACCCGCGGGCATGGCCTGCGCGCTGCGCCTTTCGCAGTTGATCGAGGACCACAATGCGCACCATCCCGAAGCTTCGCTGAGCAAGGAAAATATCTACGTGCTCGAAAAAGCGCGCGAAGCCGGACAGCACTGTCTCTCCGGCGCTCTCCTCGATCCGCGCTCCATGAAAGAACTCCTGCCCGGATTCGAAAGCGAAGCGCCGCTCGACGCGGTGGTCCACAAAGACGCTGTCTACTTCCTGACGCACAGCGGCCATTACGAGCTGCCGCTGACGCCTCCACCACTTCAGGATCACGGTAACTACGTCATCTCGATCAACCGCTTCGTGAAGTGGTTGGCGAGCAAAGTCGAAGCAGCGGGGATCACGATTTTCACCGGCTTCGCTGGATCGGAACTGCTCTTTGACCGCGACCCAGACGGCGATCGCGTCATCGGCGTGCGCACCGACGACAAGGGCGTCGACAAGCAGAATCAGCCGAAATCGAATTTCGAGCCCGGCTACGACGTGAAGGCGAAGGTGGTCGTGCTCGCCGAAGGCACTCGCGGATCGCTCACCAAGCAACTCCTCCAGAAATTTGACCTGATGAAAGACCGCAACCCGCAGACTTACGGCGTGGGCGTAAAAGAGCTGTGGGAAGTCCCGTCCGGCCGCATTCAGGCGGGCGAAGTCATCTACACCATGGGTTATCCGCTGACCACGAAAGAATACGGCGGCGCGTGGATCTACGGCTCGAAAGACAACACCGTCTCGCTCGGCTTCGTGACCGGGCTCGATTATCGTGACCCGCGCCTCGATCCGCAGCATGTGCTACAGGCGTTCAAGCAGCATCCTCTTGTCGCCAGGTTGCTCGCCGGCGGCAAGATGATCCGCTACGGCGCCAAGTCGCTCCCCTACGGCGGATGGTGGTCGCTGCCGCCACTCGGCGGAGACGGATGGATGATCGTCGGCGACTCCGCTGGTTTTCTGAATTCCGCGCGCCTGAAAGGAATTCATCTCGCGATCAAAAGCGGCATGTTGGCGGCCGAGACAGCGTTCGAAGCCCTCGTGAAATCGGACTCGTCAGCGGCCACGCTCGGCAAGTTCCAGCGGCGCGTCGAAACCAGCTGGATCTTACGATGAACTCTGGCCGGTGCGCAACTTCCACCAGGGATTCAAGAATGGCATGGTCGCCGGCATGTTCAACACCGTGCTGCAGGACATTTTCCCGGGCGGCCTCCGCAACCGCTTGCCTTCGCACGCCGGGTACGAAAACCTAGAGCCGGTGGCCAAGCGACCTGCCGACGGAGGCCCGGAAGCACACATGCTTGGCCCCGCCAAGGGCGATGGCAAGCTCACCTTCGACAAACTCACCGACCTTTATCACTCCGGCACCAAGCACGAAGAGGATCAGCCGGCGCATCTGCTGATCCAGGACACCAACATCTGCAACGACCGTTGCGTGAAAGAGTTCGGCAGTCCGTGCCAGAATTTCTGTCCCGCCAACGTCTACGAGATGGTCGACGACTCCTCCGCGCCCAACGGCAAACGCATCAGCCTGAATCCCGCTAACTGCGTGCACTGCAAGACCTGCGACATTCAGGACCCCTACCAGATCATCACCTGGGTTCCACCCGAAGGCGGTGGCGGCCCGAATTACGACGGGATGTAGCGCTAAAGGCCAACAGCTAAGGGCTCCCGGGGAAAGACTGGCTCCCCTTCTCGACCGGGTATATACTTCTCCCGTTACCGTTGCAGTAACCGGCTATGACCGGGCACGGAGCACATTCTCATTTTCATATAGCTCCGTGAATAGAACGCTGGCGCGGGGATATTAACATTATTCGCCCTGGACGGCCGGCGGGGGCGGGAATCGCTCGAGCGGTGCCTTCCCCGAGAGAGGTAATTGCTCGTGGACGTCATACTCATACGTCTTCTGTTCATCCTCGTCGTCGGTGTTATCTGCTTTTTCATCAGTCCGTTTAGCCTGCCGTCACACCTCGATGCCGCCGTCGGCCTGCTGATCGGTGCCGCTATCATCGTATTTGAATGGCGGTTGCGCGTGATGAGCCTGAAGCGCCTGATTGGCGCCGCCATCGGCAGCGTGCTCGGCATCGTTGGCGCTTATCTTTTTCGCGCTCGTCATTCGCAACAGCATCCCTCCCGGCCCCATGCAAAGTTTCCTGCAGATCATGGTCATGTTGATCATGGCCTACGTGGGATTGGCGGTCGGCGCCAATAAAGGCGACCTGCTCAATCTGGCGGCGCTGGGCGGAATCTTCGGCGGCGAAAAGTCGGGCAAGAAGAGTTACAAGATCCTCGACACCAGCGTCATTATTGACGGCCGCATCGCCGACATCGCCGAGACCGGTTTCCTCGACGGCTTGATTGTGATCCCGCAGTTCGTGCTGCGTGAATTGCAACTGGTAGCCGATTCCGCCGACTCGCTGAAACGCAATCGCGGCCGCCGCGGCCTCGACATCCTGCAACGTCTCCAGAAGACTGCTTCCGTCCAGATCCAGATCGTGGAAGACGACTTCCCCAGCGTCCGCGAAGTCGATATGAAGCTCATCGAACTGGCCAAGCTGTATGAAGGCAAGATCATCACCAACGACTTCAACCTCAACAAAGTCGCCCAATTGCAGGGCGTGGCCGTGCTCAACATCAACGAACTGGCCAACTCGCTCAAGCCCATCGTTCTGCCCGGCGAAGTGATGCGAGTGTTCATCCTGAAGGAAGGGAAAGAGTACAACCAGGGCGTTGCCTATCTCGATGACGGCACCATGGTGGTCATCGATAACGCGCGCAAGATGATCGGCAAGACCATCGATATCTCGGTGACCTCGGTCTTGCAGACCACCGCAGGCAAGATGATCTTCGGCAAGTGGGATGAGCGCGGGACGGGCCGCCACGATTCCAAAGCACCGCCTCCTGCGGTCCGTGCCTCCGGCGGCAGGAACCAATGGACCGCCCTCCGACCCGGCGAAAAAGCCCACGTCAGCGGTGGTCGACCGGCCCGCCGACTAGACTCTGGACTTAGCAGGCTGCGGAAAATCTTAGGTTTCGTATCAGGGCATCGCTTCAGCGATGCCGTAAGTTCCTCGAAATCGAACGCCCCTTTAGGGGCTGGACACTGCTAGGCGTTCGACCCAATCCTAACGCCTGTACTATACTGATCGCCCCTATGAAGGTGTTTGTTATTGTTCCGGCGGCCGGACTGGGCACGCGCATGGCCCCGCCCTCGGCCCCGAAGTCCAAGAAAGAGAACGCCCAGCAAGCAGTTCAAAGAACTGGGCGGTGTGCCCATTCTTGTTCACACGCTGCGTAAGTTCGCCGCCACCCCTGCCGTCTACGAAATCATCGTCGCCCTGCGCAAGGACGAAATCGCCGGCTTTCGCACCCAGGTCGAAAAGCAGTACCCGGAAATCCTGAGCAAGCGCCTGCAGATGGTCGAAGGCGGCGAGCATCGCCAGGACTCGGTGGCCAGCGCTCTGGCCCGCACCGCGGCCGATCCGGAGGACATCGTCCTGGTGCACGATGCCGTTCGCCCCTTGGTTACGCCCGAAATCATTGGCAACGTGATCGAAGCCGCGCACCAACATGGAGCCGCCATCGCGGGCTGGCCCGCCGTGGACACGGTGAAACAAGTGGAACGAACCGCGGATGGCGCGCTCATCAAAGCCACCATCCCGCGCGCCAGCATCGTGATGGCGCAAACCCCGCAGGGTTTTCGTTACTGCATCTTGAAAAAAGCCTTCGATGAGGCCGTCGCCGATGGCTTCCTCGGCACCGACGAAGCTTCGCTGATTGAGCGCGCGGGCCTTCCGGTCGTGGTCGTCATGGGTTCGCCGCGCAATATTAAGATCACGACGCCAGCTGACATGGAGTTGGCGGAGTTCTACTTGAAAATTGGAAGTGAGTAGCAAGCGTTTTGTTCCGTATTAGAGCATCGCTTTACAGCCTGCGGAAAATGTCGATGTTGCACTTGATTTTGGGTGGCGCAGCGGTTCACCGCTGCGGTAACTGCATCGTTTTGAATACGGCTTTAGCCGCTGAGGGTAAGGCGGGCCTCATCTTGCCAAGGTGTGAAGCGTGTTGCGATAGCGCCTCATGATTTCTCCCGCCTTCGCCATTTTCTTCTCGAATGCGGGATCGTACGGAGTCAGCCGGTAATCGCCGTCGGCTGCCTCGATCAGGAGAAGCCGTCCTCCCTCGCAAGTCTGCAGACGGTCGATCACTTCTTTCGGCAAGACGACGCCCAGCGAGTTGCCAAAACTGCGGATCCTGAGCTCAACCATTGCGCTTCCGTCGACGCTATTACACTCATAAAGATTACGCAATCCGTGGATCAATCTGACCGCTGACCTTTTTTCATCGCAATCAGTCGGTGTCCCCCATCACAGACCTCCCACCCGCCGCGCGCGATAATGACAATCGGATCAAAGAAATCCAGACGTGTGCCCGTCTCCGAAGACGGCCACTGAATCCGTCACCCAATCCCATTTTGGGAGGCTCTTTGACAGCCTACCGCGGCAAAATCGCCGTTAAGTCGTTTGTTCTCAAAGACTTTATCTCTAAGTCCTTTAGAATCAAAGACCGAGTCGGCTCTTTCCTCCTAACCTTTTGATCCCACTAGGCAGGGGGGAAGGGGGTACCGTAATAAACTAGTGAACAGAGCGAAAATAACGGCCCGGGAAGTCGCCAGAGTGAAGGTGCTGCCTCGGAGTGCCGGGCGTGTAGAGCGGACACTCTTGTCCGCTGCCTACGACCTTGATCTTGCCTGAGACCTGCCACCTAAGACCATCGACCCTCTCCTACGCGCTGGCCGCTTCCGTGCTCCCCAGCGGCAGAAAATATTGCGTGCCCTTGATCGGGGCGGAGACTTTTTTCAGCAGCTCCTGCAGATCTTCGTTGCGGTCGACGAAGTCGATCTCGGAGGTGTTCACGATCAGCAGGTCGGACTGCGTGTAGTGAAAGAAAAAATGTTCGTAGGCCTTGACGACTTCCATCAGGTAATTCTCGCTGATAGCTTTTTCGCCAGCCGCGTTCTTTTTCTTCAGCCGCTTCTTCAGCACTTCCGGCGTGGCCTGTAAATAGATGACCAGGTCGGGCGTCGGCACTTGTTCGCGGAAATAATTGAAGTAGCGATTGTAGGTGTCGAGTTCCTGATCGTTGAGGTTGAGACAGGCGAAGAGCTTGTCTTTTTCAAAAATGTAATCTGAAACCACTGTCTTATTTGACCGCGGACCCAGATCGAGCCCGCGCAGTTGCTCGAAGCGGCGAATCAAAAACGCCAACTGCGCCTGGAAGGCCGCGCCGGGCTCGCCTTCGTAGAACGCTTTCAAAAATGGATTGTCTTCCGGTTCGACGACGCGCTGCGCCGCCAGGCGCTCTCCGAGAACCCGCGCCAGTGTGCTCTTCCCAACGCGTATGGGACCTTCAACCGCAATGTAACGGGGAAGCTCGAAAAGCTTGGCCATGAGTTATCGATTATCGACTGTCGATTGTAGTGGGAACTGTCAGCAGAATATATTGCTTCGCCTCCGGACGCAATTGTGGATTACAGAAAGGTCACAAGGCAGAGGTCAGATTGCAGAGGTTAGAATCCGGGGCCACGATGCGTTGGTTTTCACCTCTGCATTCTGACCTCTAACCTCCGACCTCCTTTGCCTCGATTTACAATTCGATCATGCTCCCCGCTTTAATCGGACTGACCGCCGCCGCGGCCGCTGCCTCGGCAGCGGGATATCAGTCCATGTCGCCGACGGGTCAATGGTACGGACGAACGTTTGCCGCGGGGATTCGCGGCAGCAAGCAAATCGCCCTGACCTACGACGACGGGCCGAACGATCCGCACACCCTGAACTTGCTCGACGTGCTGGCCAAGCACAGTGTGCAAGCGACGTTCTTCATGATCGGCCGCTACGTGCAGCAACGCCCCGAGATTGCGCGCGCGGTGGCGCAGGCAGGACATGTCATCGGCAATCACACCTTCACGCATCCGCTGCTCATTTTCGAATCGGCAGCGCAGACGCACAAGCAGCTGCTCGACTGCCAGCAGGCTTTGCAGGACGCAGTTGGCGAGCATTCCAGCTTGTTTCGTCCACCGTTTGGCGGTAGACGCCCAGCGACGCTGCGCGTGGCACGTAAACTCGGATTACAGACGGTCATGTGGAACGTGACGGGATACGACTGGAGCGCTCCGCCCGCCGCAGCAATCCAAAAGAAGGTCGAGCGGCAAATGCGCGGCGGCGACGTAATCCTGCTGCACGATGGCGGATATCGCGCCATGGGTGCAAACCGCGCACAGACCGTGATCGCAACGGAGAATCTGATCAGGCGCTACAAGGATGAGGGCTACGCGTTTGTGACGGTCGATGAGTTGAGAGATATCAGGCGCCAACTTTCGGTGGCTGGAGTCGATCCACCCAGATGTACGTGACTTTCCCGATGCCCGTTGGCTCGTCCGTGACAAATAATCTCGCAATCTCCACAAAACTTTACGTACGAATGTGTTTCATTCATTAAGGGGTCTGGCACGAAGAGGCTTTGATCTCGAGAGTGTAAGAATCTGGCGAGGGACAATCATGAGCAGATTCAGGATTCCACATTTCGTGATCGTGCGCTGGGCTGCCTGCCTGGGGATGGTTTTCCTGCTTGAGCTGAGCGGATGCACTCCTATAAAGGTCAAGCTGGGGATGAAGGTTTATCTTGCCAAAACCCCCGTCGCATCCATTGCGGTCAGTCTGCCGAAAGGCCCGGGGATCGCGCCCGGAGAGAAGTCCCCGCTGGTGGTAGTGGTAACCGAACCCGACGGCAAAGTATTGCAGACTGAAGGCGCAGGCCACGGAAAGGTTCTGTGGAAGGATCTCACGGTCACGGCAAGTGTCGCGACGGTTAACCAGAAAGGCATCGTGTCCCTTGCCAAAGATCCCCGGATCAGCGACGGGAAGTTGGCGCATGTCACCATCACGGTCCCCAGTCATCCGGACATCCGGGCCGAGCTCGACATTCCCGTACGGTACAACTACGCCTTCACCTCGAATTTCTCCGGCAGCAGCGGCTCCAGCGGTATGAATGGCAGCGATGGAATGGCTGGTTCGAGCGGCAGCATGGGGTCTACCGATCCGAACAATCCCTCCCCCGGCGGGAACGGCGGGAACGGGACTGACGGCTCGAATGGCCAGGATGGAGGGCCGGGAGGCGACGCGCCCCCAGTGCAGGTCCGAGTGGCGCTCAGATCAGGGAGCCATCCTCTCCTCCAGGTAAGTGTATCGGCGGCAGGCCACAACAGGCTGTACCTCGTGGATCCTCAGGGCGGTTCGCTGACGGTGAGGGCCGACGGAGGCCCTGGAGGATCGGGCGGAAGAGGCGGCGGGGGAGGCCAAGGAGGATCCGGCGGTATGGGAACGCCCAGCGGATCGAACGGGATGAGCGGCTCCGACGGACGGAATGGCTTTGATGGGTCGCCGGGGAGGGGCGGAAGCATCACTGTGACCTACGATCCACAAGCCAAGCCCTTCTTGGCTGCGATCCGGCTCTCCAATAAGGGCGGTCCGACGCCGGTATTCCAGGAAGAACCAGTGGCTCCCCTGTGGTAAGCCGCGGCGTGCGATTGGACATCTTCGCCACCAGGCGCTCTTCCTACGCCGCGACCGTGGCAAACGCCTGCTTCGCCGCCGCTATGGTTTGCTGCACGTCCCGTTCAGTGTGCGCCGCACCCAAAAACGCCGCTTCGAACTGCGACGGCGGCAAGTAGATTCCGTTTTCAAGCATCGCGCGGAAGAAACGCCCAAAGGCTTCGGTGTCGGACTTCGCAGCGGAAGTCCAATCCGTGACTGGGCCCGCTTCGAAGAACCAGGTAAACATCGAGCCGACGCGATTGTGGCACATGGTCACGCCGGCATCCTTGGCTGCGGCCGCTACTCCTGCGACCACTTCGCCAGCAAGTTTGTCGAGCTTCGAGTAAACATCCTTGTGCTCACGCAGGTAGCTTAACGTGGCGAAACCTGCGGCCATCGCCAGAGGATTGCCCGATAGCGTTCCCGCCTGATACACCGGTCCGAGCGGAGCAATCAGATCCATGATTTCGCTCGGGCCACCGTAAGCGCCCACGGGCAAGCCTCCGCCGATGATTTTGCCCATCGTGGTGAGGTCGGGCTTGATCCCATAGAGTTCCTGCGCTCCGCCAAAGGCCAGGCGAAATCCGGTCATGACCTCATCGAAAATCAGCAGCGCCTTATCGCGCGAGGTCATTGCCCGCAGAGCTTCGAGGTATCCGCGCGCCGGAGGCACGCACCCCATGTTGCCGACGACCGGCTCCACAATGACGCACGCAATCTGGTGCTTGAATTTTTCGAATGCCACTTCGAGCGCGCCGGTGTCGTTATAGGGAAGGGCAAGCGTGAACTGCGTGAATTCTTCCGGAACGCCCGCCGAGCCCGGAATGCCCAGCGTGGCCACGCCGGATCCCGCTTTTACCAGCAGCGCGTCGGCGTGCCCGTGATAGCAGCCCTCAAACTTCACAATGTATTTGCGCTTCGTATAGGCGCGCGCCAGGCGGATCGCCGACATGGTCGCTTCGGTGCCCGAACTGACGAAGCGCACTTTTTGCATGTGCGGAAAAGCGGAAATCACCAGTTCGGCAAGATCCGCTTCCGCGGGAGTGGAAGCTCCGAAGCTGGTGCCTCGGCGCGCCGCCGAGATCACGGCCTCGATGACTGCGGGCGCGGCGTGCCCCAGGATGAGCGGACCCCAAGAGCCGATGTAGTCCACATATTCGTTGCCGTCGGCGTCCCAAATGTGCGAACCCTGGCCGCGGACGATGTAGAGTGGGTCACATCCCACGCTGCGGAAAGCGCGCACCGGGGAGTTCACGCCTCCGGGAATCAACTGTTCGGCGCGTTTCTGCAGCTTGCAGGATTGTTCGGTCTTGCGGGCCATCATTTCCTCCACAGCAGCGGTAGCTAAGTCCGAAAGCCTCAGATACTCCGATCAATATAACAGCGGGGCCGCGGTGGCTGGCATCGCACGTCAACCGCGACCGACCACAGAACCAAGGATTCGCTAGCACACTCTAGAACGTCAGCCTCAGCGCCAACTGCCCGATGCGGGGAGCCGCCGCGCGAATGCTGCCGGTGGTAGTGATCTGGCCGAAAGTTGGACTGTCAATGTTCGCCGTTGTGTTGGGGCTGGTGAGGGTCGGTTGACCGAACTCGGGGTGATTCAAAGCATTGAAGAACTCGGCGCGAAATTCCAGCTTGAACCGCTCGGTGATCGCAGTGGTTTTGGCGAGCGCGATGTCGAGATTAGTCAGACCCGGACCACGGAGCGAATTGCGAGGCAGGCCGTACGTTCGGTCGGCCGGGTTAAATACTGGATCGATTTGCGGGAAACAAGGATTGGGAGTACCGCTGTCATAATAAAAATAGTTCTCTAGCGGCACGTTGGAAAAGCTGTTGGGATCAAAGAGAAAGTTGCCGGTGACGGGAGTGGTCGTGATCTGGCAGCGGCCCGTTTTGGGGTTGGTACCGTAGGTGATCTCATTAATTGTCCGCAGCTTGCGAGGATTAAACGTTCTTATCGGGGCAACCACCGCGGCATGCGTAAGATAAGGATCGCCCGCCCCCGAAGTACCGGGGTTGGCAGGGTCGACGCTGTCAGGCAGCTGGGCGAAAATGTCGAACGGGAATCCAGTCCGCCAGGTAACGATGGGATAGAGACTCCAGCCCTTGGTGAGGCGCTTCGGTCCCGTGGCCCACATGCGATCGAAGGGCAGATCCCATCCTCCGCTGAAGCTGATGCGGTGGCGGACGTCGCTGTCACCGGAAGCGTAGAAAAGATGGGGAGCGTAGGCGGGCACAGTGGAATTGCGCTGCGCGAAACCGGAGGCATTGTCAATGTTATGAGCATAGGTATAGGCGAGGGTGTAATAAACCGTGCCCAGCCGGGAGCCTTTGGGTTGACGTGTCAGGCTCGCTTCGAGAGCGTTGTAGTTCGCATTGGACACGTTCTGGAATTCCGGGAGCGGGCCGAAACAAACCGCATCCACTTGACCAAATGTCGTGAGACAACTACTGTCGCTGTGGTTGAGCAGTCGCCGGTCATGCCCCAGGACCGTGGGGTTGATGTCTTTCAGCGACGTCAGTCCATGCCCTGAGCTGCCTACATAATTGACTTCCAGAACCGACTCGGCGAAAAGATTGCGTTGCAGGCTCAAGTTGTATTGGTAGACGTAGGGAGTGCGCAGGTGAGGATCGTCCAGGTAGACAAAGCCCGTGCTGTTAATCGGAAGAAATGGAGTGAAATCGATGTTGGGTGCAGGCGGCGTCGAAGGAAATGTGTTAGGAACTCCATACGATTGAAACGGCTGAGAAAGGAAACTCAGTGACGCACTGGGCGGTGTTACACCGTTGAAAAAGAAACCTGCGTTGCTCACAAACGGAGGCTGGCCGTTGAACTGGAGATTATCTTCGCCCTTAAGAATGTCGTAAAAAACTCCGAATCCGCCGCGCACGCTGGTCCTGCCGCTTCCGGTCGGATCCCAGGCGAATCCGAAACGTGGCGCAAAGTTTTTCTTGTCCGGGAAGTTCGTACCTGCGGGGGCGCCGGGGTCGCCCGGAAAGACCATCCCCACTGGGGCGTCTGTAAATCTTTTCGACTGCTCGCCGGGAATTACGGAAAAGGTGCGCCCCTTGGTGTCGGACTTGGGTGTGTTGTATTCGTAGCGCAGTCCCAGGGTCAGCACCAGGTTCTTGCGAACGTGCCACTCGTCCTGGCCAAATACATAAGTGCTCTTGCTTCGGATGTTGGAAGGAGCCAGCGCCCCCTGAAAGTAAGCGTCCGCAACACCCATAAGAAAATCGGCAAACGGATTTCCCGCGCTGGCACTCGATCCTTTGTAGGTGTAAAAATCGAATTCACCATTCGTGTAATAAGCGAAGACCAGGTTTTCCTGGTAAGGAGAGAACCCAGCGCCGAATTTCCAGTTATGTTTTCCCCGTGTCCAGGTAACCGCGTCGGTCCAGGAAAACGTGTTCTCGATGTAGCGCGTGGGACCGTTTTCGCTGGGACCTATCTGAAAACCGTTATCGAAGAATATGTTCGTAGGACCCGTGGCAAGGTCGGGAGTGATGTCAATGCCAAGAGATGGGCCCGTGGGCAGATGATTCACCGTAGAATCCGCGAGGTAATTGCTGCGGTGGGTAACGAAATGAAATTCATTGAGCAAGGTGGGCGAGAAGATTCGGGTGTATCCCAGGTTTATGAAGTAATAGTTGGCCTCGGTAGCGCTGGGAAACCCGGGAACGGTGGCGTAAGGCAAAGGATTTAGAGTGCCTGTGTAGAGGTTGCCCCCACGGTTAAAACCAACGGTGGCAGAAAGCTTGTCCTTAGCGTTGAGGTTCAGGTCAAACTTGGTGGTCAATTCATCGCGATTGTCCAACTCATTCGGTGAGCCCGAAAACTCACCACTGGGAGTGCTTGGGATCAAGCCGGCTTGGATGTAGTTCTTGGCTACGGGATCAAAGTTTGCGGGATTAATTTGGGCATTAGCGGCACCCCCGTTGGTAGTCGCCGCAAAGTACGGATTGGCCTCCAGGAAGGCCACGACGCCCGGGTCGGGCGAGCCTCCGTTGGAAAAATCTCCCTGCAACTCCTGCGGGGTGAAGACTGGAACGTCGTCGTCCGGAACGGCCTTAACTTGTCGCTGCCCCTGGTAGGCAAGGAAGAAAAACATTTTGTCTTTGACGATCGGCCCTCCCAGCGTCGCTCCATACTGGTTGCGTTTAAGGTCGAGCCGCGGAAGTCCTTCCTGCTTGTTGAAGTAGTCGTTTGCGTCGAAAGCGAGATTTCTCAAGAATTCGAACGTGCTGCCATGAATCTGATTCGTCCCGGATTTAGTTACGATACTGATGATCCCGCCGCCGTTGCGTCCGTACTCAGCCGTGTAATCGCTCGTCAGAAGCCGGAACTCGGCGACGGCATCGGGATTGGGATCGAGCAGGTTGCTGTTATCCAGTAAATCGTTGTTCAGTCCGCCATCCAGCAGGAACGTCACCGAGTCGCTGCGCCCGCCCGCGATGCTGTAGTTACCCGCCCCGCCATTGTCGTCGTTGCTTTCCGTCACCCCAGGCTGAAGCAAAGCCAGATCCAGCATGTCGCGCCCGTTCAACGGCATGTTGGTGAGAGTGCGTCCCGTGATTGACTGTCCCAGAGTTGGGTTGACGGTTTCGACGGGTGCGGCCTCAGCCCCGACTTCGACCGTCTGGTTCTCCGCGCCCACTTGCATCTTGACGTCGACCCGCAGTGCCTGGTTGATCAGCAGTTTCTGCTCGGGGCTGACCACACGGCTAAATCCGGTATGCTCGGCTGCCACCTTATAATTGCCGATGGGCAGCGCCAATATCTGGAAATATCCCTCTTTGTCCGTGGTCGCCGTACGCACGTCCTGGGTAGCCGTGTTGGTCACGGTAATCTGCACGGCCGGGATCACCGCTCCCTGCTGGTCGTACACCGTTCCGAAAATTCTACCAGTCGCATCCTGAGCCGAAGACACGGCGGAAGCTACCGCCGCAACCAGCGACAGCAGCATAATCCTTGGGAGTTTCATAGGGCCCCTTTGATTTCAACGTACGATCTTGCATCCTGGACCAGGAACACGGAGAGCGTCGATGAGTCAGCTCACAGGAAGGAAATCACAGGCCGGCTTCGAGTTTCCCCAAGTCGACGAGAAAACGCGGTTGCTCAAACGTGCTTACACACGGACGGAAGTGGTGGCAGTGCCTGCCCATGGCGCATCTCAGGCCCAAACTTCTAGCCACGGAGTTTCGCAGGGAATGCGGGCGAAGTCAACGGCAATAGCGGACGCGCTCATCGCGCAAAGGTGAATCAGTAGATGGCATGGTCGGTCTGCGTGCTCTCGATCTTTCCTTTCTCAACCGAGAGCGAATAAGCCGTCCCGCCATCACCCGTCCACGACTTGAAATCAAAGTGCCCGCCCGCTGGAACTTTATAGGCGCTGATTCTCTGGAATGTAAGAGGCTGCCCGGGTTTGCAAACATCGGGCCGGCGCGTGGGCCGAAGAAAGTATGCCCCGTTGCCGCTTCCCACTATGGCGCTCTTGCCATCCGCTTCAACCAGCACCGCCGACTTCTCGTCAATCGCAACTTCACGCGGAAGGTCAGACCATCCATCTTGAATAACACGCGCCAGAAATCCCAGAGTGCGGCCCATCCGGTCACGCTTGGCGAAATGCGAATCGGTCAGCAGGTTCTCCAGATGCGGAATCCTTAGAAACCCGCGAATCAGCGTTACTCGCTCGAAGTAAGGATTGGGCAGAACATCGGCGGAAGCGAGATCGTGGTCGTCGGGTTTGTCTCCGAGAGCGCCATAGACAAATTCACCCAGCACGGCGAGACCAGCGCTGGTTCCGCCGATCGGCTTGCCGACGGCGGCATTCGCATTGATCGCGTCCTCGACCGGAGTATCTTTCCAAGCGCGGATGTAGTTCGCCTGATCGCCGCCGGCAATGAATACCACCTCCGCATCTCGAATAATTTCCTTCACCGCGGGGTCCTGCGCCGCTTGGCGATCGGGAATAATCAGGGTTGCAACCGAGTTCAGCTTGCACAATCCGTTGACATAGGAGTTGTAGTCGTCGTCCCCAGTCGCACGCAGGATCAGGAAGTCACCGCCATTGCCCTTCTGACAAAGCCAGCGAAACGCTTCATCAAGATCGCTGCCACCTCCCATCATGGCAATGCCGGCAGCGGGCCTGGTTTGGACGTCGTTCTTGTTTCCGATGCGAAAGTATTGGTAGGAAGCGGCGTGCGAGAGACTCGCGGCCAGCAACAAGGTCACCACGGAAGGGGATCGTCGATAGGCGTTCACTATCCCAAACCGCGCTACCTTGTACCAATCCATATTCGGCCGCTTTGATGTGAGGATCGGCATTTTGTTCGCTACTTTGTTCGCTACCTGCGAATAAGGGCTGGATTAACGGCATTCACCGGCGCTCAGCCTCTCCCCCGGAACTGGATGATTTTCCGGCGGTCGCGTTTGGATGGCCGGCTCGCGGGTAACGGTTCGAACTGTCTCATCGCCTTACGCTCCGCTGCCACCTTCAGGCGCAGTTCCTGGCTCGCCGCCGTCTCGCGGTAAAGCGTTTGTGCAACCGAAGCCGGGCCGCGCACATCGCTGAGCAGCAGGACTTCCACCTCAAAATCACCGCCGTCGTTCGTTACTCGCAACCTGTCTCCCATCCGGACCTCGCGCGCAGCTTTGGCAGGCTGCCCGTTGGAATGAATCCTGCCGAGTTCGCAAGCGCGTGCGGCCAATGCTCGTGTCTTGAAGAAGCGGGCGGCCCAAAGCCACTTGTCCATTCGCACCGAAGTCATGCTCTATTTTCCTATCCGAATGCGATTTCAGTGAGGCATCCCGGTAGCGCCCTCAAGTCAACCGCGAAGAGGTCGCGGCCGGCGGGATTCCAACATCGGCTCGGCGCCGCTTGCTGCCCGGCTTGCCAGGCGCTCCCGGCGCTTGGGGTTCCGGATTCAAGACGTTTTCGATTTCTTCCCGCAGCCAGCGATTTGCCGGATCATTCTCCACACTCTCGTGCCAGTACAAGTGGGCTTCGAGACGGGGTGCTGGGAGCGGGAAGGGGTGCACCTGATTCATCAGACCGGCGTTCACCAAACCCACGTTCAGCAGTTGCGCATGGCGCTCCGGCAAGGTCAGCAGCATGTCCGTCTCACTCACCACCATGCAAGCGGTGTGGTTGTGTTGGCTGCGCAGAAACACCTGCCGGCGAAGCCCCCGCCGGCTAAGTTCGACGTCAATCAGGCTGGGACCCTGGCGCCGGGAAGACACCTGAATATGGCGCTGCCCGAGATAGGTATCCAGGTCGAGTTTGTCGGTGATCGCCGGGTGACCCTGCCGGGCGATGACTACGAATTGTTCATTCAAGAGCCACTTATGCCGAATTCGATCGCTCGTCGTCATGGGGATGTCGATCGCCAGATCGACCGACCCACTCGCCAGTTCGGTTTCCAAGTCTCTGCGCTTGACCCGCAACGTTGTGATCGACATTCCCGGCGAGGCATGCGTCAGACGCCGCAGCAGGGCTGGAAGAATCAGGGCCTCGGCATATTCCCACAACGACAGGTGAAAATTCCGCCGCGTGTTCTCGGGAACGAAATTGCGACTCTGGCTGAGGTTCACTTCCAGAATTTGCAGCGCCTGCCGCACTTGCTCAATCATGTTCCGCGTGAACGGCGTCGGTACCATGTGCGGCCCTTGTCGGACGAACAGCGGGTCCTGCAGCAGATCGCGCAATCTCTTCAGTGCGTGGCTGATCGCGGGTTGCGTGAGGTTCAGTTGCTGGCCTGCCCGAGTGATGTTGCCCTCGCGATAGATGGCTTCCAGCACCACGAACAGGTTCAGGTCGACCTGACTTAAATGCACGCCGCATATATTACAGGATTCATAGGATTCATTAGGAGAATTTTGCTCAAATCGCTAGGCTAGGATGCCTGCGGGGTGAGCGCTTACCCAATGGACTTTTCTCTGTCCCCGAAAGCCCTGACCTACGTCCAGCGCCTCTCGGCGTTCATGCAAGAGCACGTCTTGCCGGCGGAGCCTGAGTATTGCGCGCAATTGCAGAACCTTCCCGACTGGCGCGCCTGGAAACAGCCTCCTGTTATGGAAACTTTGAAGGCAAAGGCGCACGCCGCTGGCCTATGGAACCTGTTCCTCCCCGACCGGGAGTATGGCGCGGGCCTCACCAATGTGGAATATGCGCCGCTGGCGGAGATCACCGGGCGCTCGTCGATTGCTCCCGAGGTTTTCAACTGCAATGCGCCCGACACCGGCAACATGGAAGTGCTGGTGAAGTATGGCTCGGCAGCGCAAAAGCAACGTTGGCTTAAGCCGCTGCTGGCCGGCGAGATTCGTTCCGCGTTCTGTATGACAGAACCCGACGTGGCCTCTTCGGACGCCACGAACATGCAAGCTACGGCCCTCATCGAGGGAGACCACGTTGTCCTCAACGGCCGGAAATGGTGGAGTTCCGGAGTCGGCCATCCCCACTGCCGTCTGCTCATCTTCATGGGCATTACTAATCGCTCCGCCTCGAAGTATCAGCGTCATTCCATGGTTCTGGTTCCGCTTGCCACTCCCGGCGTCAAGATCGAGCGCATGGTGCCGGTGTTTGGATCCTACGACTCGCCCTTCGGTCACGGCGAGGTTAGCTTTGCCAATGTTCGTGTACCGCTCGACCACATCATCGCCGGACCGGGCCGTGGTTTCGAAATCGCGCAGGGCCGGCTCGGCCCCGGTCGCATACATCACTGCATGCGCACGCTGGGAGCGGCCGAACGCGCGCTTGAACTTTTGTGCCGCCGCTCGCTGAATCGCGTGGCCTTCGGCAAACCTCTGGCCGAACTGGGCGGCAACGCCGACGTCATTGCCAACGCCCGCATCATGCTGGAGCAAGCTCGTCTTCTTACCCTCAAGGCCGCTTGGATGCTCGATGAAGTTGGCACCAAAGGCGCACGCAGCGAGATCTCCCAGATCAAAGTCGCCGTGCCCAACATTGCCTTGGAGATTATCGACCAGGCAATTCAAATGCACGGAGGCGCTGGCGTTTCCCCCGATTTTCCGCTGGCCGAAATGTTCGCAACGATCCGCACGCTGCGCATCGCGGACGGACCCGACGAAGTACATCGCGCCTTGATTGCCAAGCTCGAACTGCAGAAATACAAACCCAAAGGAGTGGCCTCGGCCTGACTGATGGCGAAGCCGTGATGCCACCGGAGGCTCCGCCGCCAACGGCGCAACCGCCCGTTCCGCGCAGTTGAGCGAAATGCCGATCGAGAACCCGCGCCGCATTTTCAAAAGGCGAGGAGCATACTGAAATGACTTCACCATTGCTGGGCGAGTTCATGGGAACCCTGGTTTTGATTCTGTTGGGAAACGGCTGCGTCGCCAATGTCGTGCTCAAGCACTCCAAGGCACACGGCTCGGGGTGGATGGTCATCACCACCGGCTGGGGATTTGCCGTGATGTCGGCGCTCTTCGTCGCCATCGCATGCGGAAGCAGAGAAGCTAACATCAACCCCGCGGTCACGCTTGGACTCGCCGTCGCCAGCGGCAGTTATTCCAAAGTTGTGTCCTACTCCCTGGCGCAGATGTTGGGAGCGTTCGTGGGGTCGATACTGGTGTGGGTCCACTTCGGACCACACTGGAAGGAAACGGAAGATCCCCTGCTGAAACGGCTGTGCTTTTGCGGCGTGCCCGCGATTCGCAACCTGTATGCCAATTTGCTCAGCGAAATCATCTGCACTTTTGTTCTTGTCTTTGTCGCGGGAGCGATTTTTTCGCGAGCGCTCGTGTCCTCCGGCTTCGCGGGAACTGCCGGGCCCTACTTGATCGGGTGCCTGGTGTGGGGCATCGGACTTTCTCTAGGCGGAACCACCGGATACGGTATGAATCCCGCCCGAGACCTTCCCACGCGCTTGGCCCATACCATCCTTCCAATTGCCGGAAAGGGAACCTCGGACTGGAGCTACGCGCCCGTCCCCATTTTTGGCCCGCTCATCGGCGGCTCACTCGCCGGCCTTTTGATTCGTCTTCTTCACTGGTGGGCCTGAACCATTCCCAGGGAGCCGGCTCAGCGCCCGCTGAAATTTGGCGCTCGTTTCTCCAGAAAGTGCGCCACTCCTTCTTTGAAGTCGGCGCTCCGCAGACTTGCCACCATCTCCACTACGGAAAGATCGAAGGACTCCGCCAGAGTCTGGAACATTCCCGTATACACCTGCCGCTTAATTACCCCCATAGAACGAGGGCTGACACTGGAGGCCAACTGGGCGGCCTGATCGTGAATAGCAGCGGCGAAGCCCTCCTGGGGAAACACGCGGTTGACCAGCCGTAGATCCAGCGCTTCGGATGCGGTGATGGTGCGGGCGGAGAGCAGCAAGTCGAGGGCATCGGGCAGACCCACTATGCGCGGCAACATCCAGGCCATGCCGTACTCCGCGATCAGTCCGCGCTGCGCGAAGACCGTGCTGAAGCGCGCATTTTCCGCCGCCCATCGCAGATCGCAGTAGAGTGGAATCACGAAGCCGAGCCCGACTGCCGGTCCGTTGATAGCGGCGATCACGGGTTTCGCGACCCCGAGAAAATAGGAAAACTTTCGCTGAAAATCCGGCCGTAGTCCTTCCTGCGCGGCGCCACCGGATTGAATTCTCCGGGCGAGATCTTCGTCCACTCCCTGAGTGGCGACGGCGTTCAGCAGCGACATGTCCGCGCCCGCGCAAAATCCGCGGCCCGCCCCGGTTAACACGATCACCCGTACGTTATCGTCCCGCTCCGCCTCCTCTACCGCGGAACGTACCTCCCGTTCCATGGTGGCGGTCCAGGCATTCAGTTTGTCCGGACGATTCAGCGTGATGGTTGCGACTCGATCCGCGACTTCGTAGAGCGTTTCTTGCGTTGGCATCCTTTCTTACCTGACTTGCAGCCGCTCCCGGCCTCAGAACGTGAAGCGCAGCCCGAGTTGGATCTGGCGCTTGGGAAAGGCCGAGGTAAAGGCCAGCGGCGTGCTCGGCGTAGCCGCTTGTCCATTCACAATGGTGCCCGGTCGAATCCCACGCACATTAAATGTGGTCTCACCCAACCCCAAAGGCGCCGGAATAGCAAAAAGCGGGCTGACCTCGTTGTTCACGCTGGCATAGTTTGTCCGGTTCGCTAGGTTGAATCCTTCCGCCGTAAATTGCAGGTTCGACTTCTCACCCAGTTTGTGCTGCCAGCTCAGGCGCATGTCGAAGTCGATGTAGTCGGGGCCCAGACCCGTGTCGCGCGGGGCTCCGATGGGACGTTCATTGGTGGTGTGATTGTCGCCGTTGACCTCTCCTCCCGCCAGCAGGTTGAAAGGATGTCCGCTGTGGGCCTCGAAAATTGGGGCTAGCTGAAAACCCGACAAGATACTCTGTTTCCAGGGGCTGTCGAGCACTCCCGCGATCACCACCTTGTGCCGCTCATCAAACTCGGAAACACTGCGATCCAAGTTGAGGTTCGTCGGATCCTGTGGCCCGTAGTCGGAGTTGAAATCCGTGGACGTGTCAAAACCTTTGCTAAAGGTGTAATTCCCGAACAAGGTGAAGTGCTCACGGAAGCGCTTTTTGACTTCCACGATTCCGCCCTCGTAAAGAGCGTAGGCCGCAGAAGTATATTGGTTGTTCTGTACAACCAGCGGATTCACAAAGCATTCGGTGAACAGGGTGACCTGGTTATCGCAGGGCAGGGTGCCAGGCACAAATGGCAGCGGGTCGGCGCCCGAAGCCGTCGTATTCCAGTTGCGGTACGAAACCGTCTGGCCATTGGCCAAGGTTACCGTGCTAAACGGCGCCGGCAGCAGATTGGTGTCGATGGCAACCGGGAGTCTCTGCGTGTGCGAATAGATACCGCTCAGAGAAATTGAGAACCCAGGTCCGATCTCACGTTCGATTCCAAATGAAACCTGTTGCGCAATCGGGGGGCGATAGCCCGGCTGGTTCACGAAAGCCACCTGCAGCGGAGCGATGGGACCGCTATTCGTAACATTGATGCCAAACGGGGCCACAGCAGCCGGCGTAATGCAGGCTGCATTCCCTGGGGTCGGGGTTGTGCACTGAATCAAGTTGCCCGGCGCTCCCTGCGCGAAGAGGGTAGGGAAAATTACCTCCGGGCCCTTTAAGCCTAAAGCCGGAACCCCACCGATCGGATCTACATAAATCGAAATCTCTCGATTGCACGGGCTGGAGCCGTTGCCGCCGCCGAAAGGGGGGATGGGAAACCCAAACTGGGCGATCCCGCAGGTACTGATCAGGTTATTGACCTGGCTCCCTGAGCCGCTGTTCTCGACCGCAGACTTATTAGCGTTCACAACCCCCAGGCTCAAATCGACGTCAGGGACTTGGGCGTCGACGGGTCCGTAGAAGATTCCGTACCCACCCCGAACCACGGTCTTGTGATCCTTGCCGGGATCCCACGCGAACGAAACTCGGGGGGCAAAACCCTTCTTATACGTGGTCAAAGGGTTGAATTGAGTATCAAGTTCGTAGCGGAGACCGTAGTTCAGGGTGAAGGTTGGCGTCATCTTCCAGGAGTCCTGCGCGTAGAGTCCGGTGAGCGGCCGGGTGTAATTCCCGTACGTCGGATTTCCGAAACCCTGCTGGTACACCTGAGGCAGCCCGAACGATGCCGATTGCAACGGGTTGATAATGGTGCCTGCCAGCTGTGGGCTGATCAAAAACCCGGGTAGCGACCCGAACACAAACCGGCCCGGGAAAAAGGTGTGCGACTCGGTGTGATTGCCGCGGAGTATTTCGTCAGCGCCGAACTTAAAGGTGTGGTTGCCGCGGATCAGGGTGAAATTGTCCGCGAATTCGTACCGGCGGAGGATGGTGATGTTGGGTATGAATATGTTCGTTCCCAGGTTATTGATAAAACTGGGAATCTGGAGCCCCACTTGTCCCGGCTCGTTCGGAATCACGTTAAAGCTCTCGTAATCCCACTGCGCCCGAGCCTCATTCTGGGCGGTGGCACTGAACTGGTGATACCAGGCGGCTTGCAGATTATTATCGTAGGTGTGGGTTGAGCTTCCCGCTGAAAACGCGGTCAGAGACTGCACATCCGGCGACTGCTCCACATCGTGTCCGTACCTGTAAGTGACAGAAACCTCATTGTTCAGATTAAAGCGGTGATCCAGGCGGCCTGACGCCAGGTATTCCCGGGTGTTGTAAGGAAAGAGTCCGCCCTGGGTTTCAAACTGGTTAATCAGGAAGGCATTCAGCGCTGACTGGCCAGGCAATATGAACGGGTTCAAACCACCGGGGTTTGGGTCCACCGTCAGAATGCTCTGGAGAGCAAAGCCGCAAAGACTCGGCGGCAGGGGTAAGCCCGGCAAACAAGACACGGGCACCGGTGAAGGGTTCGCCAACAGCGGGCCAATAATGGTCTCCTGCGCTGTCGTCGGACGAAAAACATCGGTGCTCTCCAACAGGGGAACTGCATTCTGCGCATCCTGCCGCAAGCCTTCGAACCCGGCGAACAGAAAAGTCTTGTCCTTTTGAATCGGGAAACCGATGGTGCCCCCGAATTGCTGGCGAGTCAAAGTGTCCTTAATCGGCGAACCTACAGTGTCGGGGTTGGCAGGATTGAAGACCTCGCCGGGTTGCAATGCCTGGCTGAACGAAAACGGATTCGCGGCGTCCATCGCATCGTCGCGGAAAAAACCATAGAGCGTGCCATGCACATTGTTGGTGCCGGACTTGGTCACAATATTGATCGACGCCCCGGTGGCTGCCCCCAGGTCCGCGGCGTAGTTGCTGCGATTGATTTGGAATTCCTGCACATCGTCTTGGCTCACCGTCAGGCGTACGCCGCCGCTATCGCCTGAGGTCTCACCACCGTCCACCGTTATGCTGTTTCCCCGGCCATTGCTGCCGTAGAACGACAACCCGCTTTGCGGCGTTTGCTTGACTCTGAAATCCTGGTCCCCCGCCAGCCTGGTCGAATCGGAGACTCCGGGCGCAAGCAACGTAAACGTTAGGTAATCGCGCCGGTCAATGGGCAGGTCCGTGATGTACACCTGTGAGATTCTGTCCGCTTGGCTGCTTCGTTCCGTCTCCACCACGGGCGGCTGATCCGTCACTTCGACAATCGTCGAGACCTTTGAGGGACTCAGCTTGAAATCGGAGACGACCGTCTGCCCGATAGCGACCGTGACGCCTCGTCGAATTTCAGTCGCAAAACCAGCCATTTCCGCACTGACGTCGTAAGTGGCCGGCGACAGCCCTGCTACCCGGAACTGACCGGTGCCACTCGTCATTGCCGTGCGCTTCAGACCGGTCTGTGGATCCACCACGTTGACGGTAGCTTTGAGCACAACCCCGCCGGAGGAGTCGGTTACAGTCCCGGTGATCTCTCCCGACGTGCCCACACCCTGCGCGTAAGCCATTACGGTTGCGAACACGAAGCACACAAGAACACATGTCAGTGACTTCATAGGATTCTCCCGCTTCCAGGAACGGGCCCGCCAGCCTGAAGCCGCACCACTGTCCAAACTGCTCTGTTCGAAAACCATATTCCCCCCTACCTGAGACTTGCCTGAGTCACAATAAAAGACACGGTCGCCTACCGGCATCCAACCGCTTTCTTCCAACCTGCTGCCTGCCTTCCAGGCCGGAATTGTTTTCGAGCGAGCTTCCCAGTTTTTTGGATTTGCTGAATGAGAGCGAACACTTCCCCCACGCTCTTGCCGTGTCAGAGCGCTCAATCTTCATGATGCGCGCGAGCGTATCCGCCTTCGCGAAATTCATCAAATGAATTGTTTTGATGATGATGTATGCCTGCCGGGAATGTCGGATTAGGTTCATTCTTCACTCAGGAAAATGACTTATGACTTTCCGGTTCCCGGGTCCGGCTCTCCGCCAGCATGCAACGAAAGAAATTCGAGTACTCCCCTGTTTGCCGCTTCGGTCTGGTCGGTGAGAAACAAGTGACTCGCGCGCTTGAGCAGGACGAGTCTTGCGCCCGGAATCCGTCCTGCGATCAACTCTCCGTTTCCGGGCGGCACCAGCGCATCCGACTCTCCGTGGATAACCAGCGTCGGCGCTGTGATCTGGGCGATTCGACTGTAGCTCTCCCACGCCAGGATCGCCAATAGTTGTGCCATGTAGCCTTCCGGAGTGGGAAGCCAGGGCTCGCGCACCCTGATATCTTCGTCGATCTTCTCCCGTGGCGTGGCCGCATCATAGATGTAGGGAAGGATAGCGTCACGCGCTTGCTCCGGCGTCATGCCGCGCGCCAACAATATGTCTACCACCTTGCTCTCCGCGTGCACTGCCATAGGTCCGCCGGGTGAGGTGCAGCCCAGAATCAACGTGCGCGTCCTCGCCGGATATTGCAGCGCGAATTCCTGCGCAATCATTCCGCCCATTGAAACGCCGTAAACGTGGGCGCGGGCAATGCCGGCGGCATCTAGAACCGCGGCCGCGTCCGATGCCATGGTCGCAATCGAATAAGGCCCGGGGGGGACGTCGCTCAGTCCCACGCCTCGGTTGTCGAACGCCATCGTACGATACTGCTGCGCCAGCACCGGTCGTGTACGATACCACATGACCGACGCATAGCCGAGGCCCATGATCAGCAGAACCGGTGTTCCCTGCCCGAGTTCATCCCAATAAATCTTTGCCCCTTGATTCTCGACGAATGACATCGATCCTCTTTCGTACTTCCGCTGTACAGACGCGGCTTGCCGCGTCTCCGCCCTGTCCAGCCCCTGCTAGCCGACCTTCAGCATGAGCTTCCCCGAGTTCTCGCTTTGGAAGAGCTTGAGCAGAGTTTCGGGAAAGGTTGCAAGCCCCTCGACAATATCCTCGCGCGACTTGAGCTTGCCCGCCGCCATCCAGGCCGCCATCTCCGCTCCGGCTTGCGCGTAGCGATCGACGTAGTCCAACACCATCATGCCCTTCATGGTGGCCCGATTCACCAACAGAGACAGGTAGTTGCTGGGTCCCGTGACCGGGCCGGTATTGTTGTATTGGGAGATCGCCCCGCAGATCACGATCCGGGCGCCCCGCGCCAGGTTCGCCAGCGCGGCGTCCAGAATCGCGCCCCCCACGTTGTCAAAATAGACGTCAATGCCGTCCGGGCAATGCTTCCGAAGGAACCCGCTCACGGGCGCGGCCTTGTAGTCGATGGCCGCATCGAAGCCCAGCTCCTGCACGATGTAGCGGCACTTTTCCGCTCCGCCTGCGATGCCTACCACCCGGCAGTTCTTGATCTTGGCGATCTGCCCCACCACCGCGCCCACCGCGCCCGCTGCCGCCGAGACTACAACCGTCTCCCCCGGCTTCGGCTGGCCCGTATCGAGAAGCCCGAAATACGCGGTCATGCCGGTCATGCCGAGTACGCTGAGATATTTTGGCAGGGGAGCAACTCTCGCATCGACCTTGGTCACTCCCTTGCCGTCGGTCAGCGCGTACTCCTGCACTCCGAACATTCCGGAAACGTGATCACCCACTGCAAAGCGCGAATTGCGCGAAGCCGCCACCATCCCCACCCCCAGCGCCCGCATCAGTTCTCCGATGCCCACTGGCGGTATGTACGAACGCGCGTCATTCATCCAGCCGCGCATCGCCGGATCCAGTGAGATGTACAGCACCTTGACCAGCAGTTCGCCTTCCTTCGGCTCCGCCACCGGTTCTTCCGTGTAGGTCCAGTCGCTGCGCTTCGGCATTCCGACCGGACGCGCCGCCAGCAGAAACTTGTGATTGGTGAGTGCCATGCTGCCTCCTTCGTTGCTTATCCCGCTCTTCAGACCGTATACCGTTCGCTCGCCAGCAGCCGCACTGCAATCTGCCGCCGCAGCCCGATCGCATTGACTGGGTCGTGATTGGCATAACCGCGCAAGCGGGAGAGGTTCCGCCGCAGTTCGTCGCCTAGGGTGCAGGCGCTCAGCACCGTGCTCGACGAGAATTCGACCCTGGCGATGGCATCGCGCAAATACACGGCGCAGGCATCCGCCGCATTGACTCCGCCACCGGCCGTCGCCAATTTCCGGCTGCGCAGCAGGCTCGACTCCATGGCAAACACTTCCATGATGATGTCGGACAGGTTCATGATGATCTCCTGCTGTTGTTCAAGCTGCGCGCCATACTTCTCGTGCGCGACTCCCAGCGTCAGCAGGGCGATCTTCTTCGCGTTGTGGACCAGGCTCAGCTCCGCGTCGTTAGCTTCGCGAGCTGCATCCGCGGCTTGCGGCTCGGTCTGCTGCAGGATGGCGCGAGCGGCCTCGAGCAGCGGTAGTTGTCCCCGGGCCGCGCGCTTCAAAGGCATGCCCGTAATCACCAACCGGTTTATTTCGCTGGTCCCCTCAAACAGACGGTTAATTCGCGAATCACGATAGGCGCGTTCCACCGCATAGTCCTGGTGGTATCCGTAGCCCCCGTGGATCTGGACTCCTTCATCGACCACGTAGTCCAACATCTCGGCAGCATAGACCTTGACCATCGAGCACTCCGCGGCAAACTCCTCGATGGCCTTTAGCTCTTGAGAACCGCCGGGGGAAGCGTTGACAGATTCCGGCGATGCACCGTGCATTTGATTTTCAATCAGTCCCACCACGCGCCAAGCCATCGATTCCGCCACAAAAATCCGGATCGCCATTTCCGCCAGCTTGTGTTGAATCGCGCCGAACTCGGCAATCGCCGAGCCGAACGCCTTGCGTTGCTTGGCATACTTCAGACAAATCGCGAGTACGTTTTTTGCGGCACCCACCGTGGCCGTACCCAGTTTCAACCGTCCGATGTTCAGGATGTTGAATGCGATCACGTGCCCGCGCCCGATTTCTCCCAGTAAGTTCTCCACCGGCACCGGAACGTTGTCGAGGTATACCGCCGTGGTGGAACTGCCGGTGATGCCCATCTTGTGTTCTTCCGCGCCGCTGCTCACGCCGGGAAAGTTGCGCTCGACCAGAAATGCGGTGAACTTTTCCCCTCCAACCTTGGCAAATACCGTGAACAGATCGGCCGCACCGCCGTTGGTGATCCACATCTTCTGGCCATTCAAGATGTAGTGCTTCCCATCCGGCGCGAGATCGGCCCGCGTTCGTGCCGCCAGCGCATCCGACCCCGCCAAAGGTTCGGTAAGCGCATAAGCGGCCAGCATCTCGACCTTAGCCAGCTTCGGCAGATATTTCCGCTTCTGCTGCTCATTTCCAAAGTAGACGATGGGCAGCGTGCCGATGCCCGTGTGCGCCGAGTGCCAGCCTCCGTACGAGCCGTCGCGTCCCATGCGTTCGGCCGTCACCATCAGTGACGGCAGATCCATGGCCATGCCGCCATACTCCTCCGGGATAGTCATCGCGGTCAGACCCAGCTCCACCGATTTCCGCAGCACCGCCATCGCAACACCCGGCTTCTTTTCGCGAATGGCCGGTAGATTCGGCTCCACTTCGTTGGCCCAGAATTCGTCCACCATGTGACCGACGGCGAGATGTTCCTCGGTCAGGTCCTCGGGCGTGAAAATATCTTGGGGTGCCGAATCTTCGAGCAGGAACGCCGTTCCCCTTGTCGTCTTGCGCGGTGTGTCTGTTAAAGTCGTCATGAAATACTCCTATGCCACCTTTTGAGATTGAGAATCTGAATTCTTTGCAACAGTGCGAAGGACGCGAATTCCCCGCGACCGACTGGTTCGTCGTCACGCAGGATCGTATCCAGAAATTTGCCGACGCCACCGAGGACCGCCAGTGGATTCACCTCGACCCCGAACGCGCCCAGCGCGAATCGCCCTTCGGCGGCACCGTTGCCCACGGCTTTCTGACTCTTTCGCTGCTGAGCTACTTTCTCAACCAGACAATCCGTGTCCGTTCGGACGTCGCCTTGACCGTCAACTACGGCCTGAATAAAGTTCGCTTTCCGTCCGCCGTTCGTGCCGGTTCGCCAGTTCGCGCTCGCGTTACTCTGCTTTCGGCGAAGAAGTCGCCCGAGTTTGTCGACGCCGCCTTCCTCATCTATGTCGAGAGTCAGGGTATTGATAGTCAGCCTTCCAGCAAGCCCTGCTGTGTTGCCGAATGGCTGGTTCGCTATTATCCGCAGTGAGCTTCGCGGCGGATGCCCATTCATATCGCCCTGCTTTCCGCGCAATGCCACGATGCGCGCAGCAAAGTGTGGATTCTTGTCGGCAAGACTGCGAAGCGCGCATCTTGCGTCAATCCCTGGGCGTATCGGTAATAGATCTGCTGAATGATGACGGCAACTTTGAAGCGGGCAAACGTCAGATTGAAGATCATGTCGCCGGGATCGCGTCCGGTTGCGACCGCGTAGCGCTCGACTAACTGCGCCCGCGTCAGTGTCCCCGGCATGGTAGTCGGCGCGCTGCGAATTTCCTGAAACTCCTCCGGATCTTGCGGATCGGTCCAGTAGGCGAGTGCCGTCCCCAGATCCGTCAGCGGGTCTCCCAGCGTGCACATCTCCCAATCCAGAACGCCCACGATCTTGGTCGGGTCGTCGAGATCGAGCACCACATTGTCATACTTGTAGTCGTTGTGGATCAGTGCCGTCTCATGGCTGACCGGCATTCGTTCGGTGAGCCACGCGGAAATGCGTTCGACTTCCGGCAGGTCGTGTGTTTTCGAATTGTGATAGCGCTCGATCCAGCCCTTAACCTGGCGCTCAAGATAGCCTTGCGGTTTGCCCAGATCAGCCAGGCCAATCGCGGTGTAATCCAGGCAGTGCAAACGCGCTAGGTTATCGAGGAACGCCTCGCTCAATCGCCGCGCAGTCTCCGGCGGAAACGGCACGCCCAAAGGGGGATCACGGCGCACGATCATTCCTCGAATCGGCTCCATCACATAGAAAGGCGCATTGAGAATCGACAGATCGTCGCAATAGAGGAGCGCCTTCGGCGCGAAGGGATAGGCGGGGTGCAGTTTCGACAGCACACGATACTCGCGCGCCATGTCATGCGCCGACCGCACCTTGCTGCCAAAGGGCGGGCGTCGCAACACAACTTCCCTGCTCCCCGCTCGCTCGTCACCCACTCGCACCAGGTACGTGAGATTCGAGTGGCCGCTCGGAAATTGTTCGACGGAAACCGGTCCGCTGTGGCCAAAGTGCTCCTGCAAAAACGGCTGCAACCGGGCGAGATCGAGCTCTTCGCCTGCTCTCACCGTTCCCGCTTGATCGCAAAGTGCCACCATCTCGCAATTCCTGTTGGTGGAGCGCCGGGCGTCTCCGCCGGCTGACCCTTCGCCTTCGCTCAGGGCAGGCTCACGGGACGCCCGTCGCTTCACCGTATGAATATCGACTACCGGTACGTCAGCAACCCGTCTCCGTCGAGATGCGGGTGCGCATTGAATGTGCTCAGCGTGAAGCGTTCGCCCGAAGCCAAAAATTCGCTGAACGAAGCGTTGCGCGACATCCAGGTCAGCCGCAGCGTGTCCTCGGCCGACAGATGGAGAGCCCGGCGCATCGCCGCGCCAATCGTTCCCGCCGAAGTGAAAACCACTGCGCTCGCTGCGGCAGGAGTGTCGCGCATTACCTGAGCCAGCCCGCGCTCCACTCGCAAACAGAATTCGTGCCAGGGTTCAACGCCATCCGCCGAAATTTCTCCCCCCACCCATTTGCTGATCACCGCCTCAAACAGCTTCTGAAACGTCCTGCGCCGGTCACTGAACTCGCTGGAACCTTTATACGCACAGTGCATTTCGTTGATCTCGGCATTCACCTGCAGCAGTTGCGGAAGACATTCCCGCAGCACTGCCTCCGCTTGATATTCGTCGAATTCGTTCATGACCACGGCCTCGGGAAAATCAACACCGGTTCTGCGATATGCCTCGGCTACGATTCGAGACGTCTCCAGTTGCCGGACACGCGGGCCCGAATAGACACCGTCGAAAACCACGCCCCGCCGCGACCAATACTTGCCCAGCAGTTCAGACTGCGCCTCGCCATTCGCACAGAGCTTGTCATAATCCCGCTCCAGAAAAGACGCTTGCCCATGGCGCACCAGGATGATGTGGCTCATGCCTTCCGCTCTCAGCCCGCACGCTCGAACAGTCCGGCTGCACCCTGACCGCCGCCCACGCACATGGTGACGACTCCGTAGCGCCCGTTGCCCCGCGCCATTTCGTTCGCCAGCGTTCCCACCAGCCGCGACCCGGTCATGCCGAAGGGGTGGCCAATCGAGATCGAACCTCCGTTCACATTCAATTTCTCCGGATCGATTCCCAGATGATCGCGGCAGTAAACAACCTGGACCGCAAACGCTTCGTTAAGTTCCCAGAGGTCGATGTCAATCATTTTCACGCCAGCGCGCTGCAATAACTTCGGCACCGCGAAGACCGGTCCGATGCCCATCTCGTCGGGATCGCAGCCGGTCACCTGAAACCCGCGAAAAATCAGTTTGTAAGAAATGCCGAGCTCGTCCGCGCGCTGCCGCGACATTAACAGCGTGGCCGAAGCGCCGTCGGAAAGCTGCGAGGAGTTTCCCGCAGTGACCGTGCCCTGACCGCTCGTCGGGTCAAAGTGCGGCTTCAGCGCCAGCAGGCCTTCGAGCGTCGTGTCGGGACGATTACATTCATCCTTATCGGCGCATACTTCTTCCTTCGCGATCACTTCGTTGGTCTTCTTATCCAGCGTCGCTCGCACCGCGCGCATGGGTGCGATTTCCCCCTGGAAGAAACCCTCTCGTTGGGCGCGAGCCGTGCGCTGCTGGCTCAGGAGCGCGTACTCGTCCTGCACTTGCCGGCTGATCTTGTAGCGCTTGGCCACGACCTCGGCCGTTTCCCCCATTACCATGTACACGCCCGGCATCTTTTCCAGCAGCCGGGGACTCGGATCGTGGTCGCGTGGTCGTGAGAGTGATGCTTTCCACGCCGCCGCCGATCGCCGCGTCGCAGCCTCCGCTCACGATCTGATACGCGGCCAGCGCGATCGACTGCAGGCCGGAAGAGCAGAACCGGTTGAGTGTGACTCCGCCGACCGAAGTTGGCAGACCGGCCAGCAACGCGGAAACTCGCGCGATGTTGTGTCCCTGCGGGCCATGGGGCTGCCCGCAGCCGAGAATGACGTCTTCGACCTCGCGCGGATCAAGCTGCGGTGTCTTGCGCAGCACATCCTGAATGCAGTGCGCTGCCAGTTCCTCTGGGCGCGTCAGATTGAACGATCCCCGAAATGACTTGGCCAGGGCCGTGCGCGAACTGGCTACGATGACTGCCTCTCTCATGAAGTCCCCAATATCTTTGTCATACGCACAGCGAGGTCATACGCACAGCGAGTTCCACTTTCGCCGGCGTAGCCCACTGCGGGTTCAGACCCTAGGCGGCCGCAACCTGCTCCTTGTCAAACTCGGCAAATGTCTTGCCCGTTTCCGCCAGTCGCTGCAGTAGAGGAGCGGGCGCCCACAGTTCTCCGTGCTGCCGCTGAAATTCGCAAATGCGCTGATAGACCTCTTGCAGCCCCACCGTGTCGGCATGCCACATCGGCCCGCCCCGATAGGCCGGAAATCCGTACCCGTTGAGATAAATGATGTCGATATCGACCGCCCGCAGCGCGTATCCTTCTTCGAGAATCCGCGCTCCCTCATTCACCAGCGCATAAACACAACGATCGACGATCTCCGCGGCGGAAATCTGCCGCTGCGGGATTCCTGCCTCCGCGCTCCACTTCCGCACCAGCGTGGTTACTTCGGGATCGGCGCTCGCGCGCCGGTTCTCGTCGTACCGGTACCATCCCTTCGCCGTTTTCTGGCCGTATCTCCCCATTTCACAAAGACGGTCCTCGGCGAACGGCTGACGGATTCCGGGTTTTTCCAGATGCCGATACTCCTTGCGAATGCGCCAGCCGACGTCGAGACCCGCCAGGTCGCCCGTCGCCATCGGGCCCATGGCGTTTCCGAATTCGACCAGCGCCTGGTCCACTGCCTCCACCTCTGCCCCTTCTTCGATTAGGAACTGCGCTTCCCGCCGATACGGACCAAACATGCGGTTGCCGACGAAGCCGCGGCAGTTTCCCACCAGCACTCCGATCTTCCCCAACTTCTTGGACAGTTGCATGCAAGTGGCAATCACCTCTTTGCTCGATTTTTTCCCGCGCACAATCTCAAGCAACCGCATGACGTTAGCCGGACTGAAGAAGTGCGTTCCAATCACCGCTTCCGGCCGCGACGTGGCCGAGGCGATTTCATCGATATTCAGCGTCGAAGTGTTGCTCGCCAGAATTGCTCCCGGGCGGCAGGCGCGGTCGAGGTCCGCGAACACGGTTTTCTTCAGCGCCATACCTTCAAAGACCGCCTCCACCACCATGTCCACAGCCGAGAACGCATCGTAGTTGAGCACCGGCGTGATCAGCCCCAGACGTTCGTCCACGAATGACTGAGTGAAACGCCCACGCTGCACCGAACTCGCATAGTTCTTGCGGATCTTTCCCATGCCCAGATCAAGCGCCGCTTCATCCACGTCCTTCAGCAACACCGGAATGCCCGCGTTGGCAAACACCATCGCGATCCCTCCGCCCATGGTTCCTGAGCCCACGACCGCCACGCGGTTCACTGGAATCACCGGAGTTTCCTTGGGAACGTCGGGGATCTTCCCCACCTCGCGCTCGCCAAAAAAAACATGGATGAGCGCCTTCGACTGATCGGAGAAAAGGCATTCCGTGAAAAGCTTCGCCTCCGCCTGACATCCTTCATCGAACGACAGTCCCATCCCCGCTTCGACCGCGTCGATCGCCGCCAGAGGGGCCTTCAGCCCGCGTTGCTTCTTGCGGGCCGTGTCGCGAGCCGCGGCAAAAATCGCCGCACTTTCCGCCGTCGTTCCCAGCTTCTCCGTTCGTTCCCGCGTTTTGGGAGCGCGCTTGCCGGCGATTTCGCGCGCAAAAGCCACCGCCCCGGCCAGCAGGTCCCCGTCGATCAACCGGTCGATCAGTCCAAGCGCGGCAGCCTCAGGCGCAGAAACAGGCTTGCCCTCCGCGCACATCTCCACTGCCTTGGCCACGCCCACTCGGCGAGGCAGACGCTGCGTTCCGCCGGCCCCAGGAATAATGCCCAGCTTTACTTCCGGCTGGCCCACCTGCGCCGTGGGTGACGCGACCCGGTAGTGGCCGGCCATGGCCAGCTCCAATCCGCCCCCAAACGCGTTCCCGTGAATCGCCATCACCACCGGCTTGCCGCTATCCTCAATGTGAAACAGCAACGGATGCAGGCTTCTGCGGGGTCCGCCCGACGTCATTTTGCCGAATTCCTTGATGTCCGCGCCCGCCACAAAAGTGCGACCGGCGCCGATTACGACCGCTGCCTTCACCGCAGCGTCGCCATTGATTTCATCGATGGCCGCCCAGATTCCTTCGGGCACGCCCGGACTGAGAGCGTTCACCGGTGGGTTGTCGATGGTGATGATCGCGACATCGTTATCCTTAGTAATTCTCACGAGGTTGTTCATATGGCCTCCGAGCGCAGCGTTACCGGCCCACCCTGGTACTTCTTGCGCAACTCCCTCTTCAAAACCTTGCCCGTAGCAGTCTTGGGCAAGCTTTCGCAAAACTCAATCGATTGTGGACACTTGTAATGGGCCAGGCGTGCGCGGCAAAACTCAATCAATTCCACTTCACCGAGCTTCGATCCCGGTTTCGCCACCACCACCGCCTTCGGTACCTCGCCCCATTTCTGGTCAGCCACGGGGATCACCGCAGCTTCGAAAACGTCCGGGTGCGCCAACAGCACTTTTTCAACGTCGAGCGACGAAATATTTTCTCCGCCACTCACAATAATGTCCTTCTTGCGATCCACGATCAGGATGTACCCGTTCTCCCCGATCACGGCCATGTCGCCCGTGTGAAACCATCCACCCCGCAAAGCTTCAGCCGTGGCTTCCGGCTGTTGCCAGTAACCCACCATCACGCCGTCACTGCGGGCAATGATTTCTCCCATAGTCACGCCGTCGTGCGGCACGTCCTTGTCCTCCGCGTCGACCACGCGAAGCTCACAGCCTGGATAGGCATAGCCGGTCATGGCCTGCAGGACGATCCGAGCTTCGACAGTGCACTGCATGTCCGGCTTCATTTCCGCGGTCGCCAGCGAAGGCGAACTTTCGGTCAGTCCGTATCCTGAAAAGCATTTGAACCCCAATTTCTCCTCGACCTCCCGGATCAAGGTCGGAGAAGATGCCGCGCCCCCGATCACGGACCATTCCACGCTGCTCAGGTCGTACTTCGAACGCGCCGGCGAGTTCACCAGCACGGTGGCCATAATCGGCACCAGGCTCAGCGCGCTAACCCGCTCCCGCTCGACCAGTCGGAAGACCTCCTCCGGCAAAAAGCGAGGAAGCATGACATGTGTTCCGCCCACAGACGTAATCGTATGGGCCGCTCCCCAGCCGTTGGCGTGAAACAAAGGGATCGTGTGCATCAGCACGTCCTTAAAGCGGGCGTGATGGTACAAAGCGATGCTCATCGCATGCAGGTATACGTTCCGATGCGTGAGCATCACCCCCTTCGGGTTGGCACTGGTTCCGCTGGTGTAAAAAATTTCTGCAATTGAGTCCTCGTCAAACTCCATCAATTCACGGCGGTAGGGCGCGGCGGAGACCAGCATCTGCTCGTAAGTTTGAGCGGAGAGCCACGCCGCTTGCGGCGTCCCATCGAGTTGATGAAACGAGCGCACCGTGCGCAGGTCGCGCCGGAACGAATCCACGAGACCAACAAACTCCTGTTCCAGGAACAGCACCGTCGCTCCCGAATCATTCAGAATGTAGGTAAGCTCCGGCGCCGCCAGGCGGATATTGATCGGAAGTAAAATGCAGCCCGCCTCCAGAACTCCGAAGTAGGCCTCCAGCAGTCGATGGCAGTTCAGGCTGAGAAACGCCACGCGATCGCCCACCTTCAACCCCGCGCCGCGCAACCCTCCCGCCAGACGCCCCACGCGATCGCCAAACTCGGCATAGCTAAACCGCAGATCCTGGCACACCACCGCCGTCTTGCGCGGAAACTGCTGTTCTGAGTAGCGAAGGAATCGGACCGGCGTCAGGGGGAGATTCATAAAAGTTCGTTTCTACCAGGCCGTCTGGCCTCCATCGACAACCAGCACGTGCCCGGTCACGTACGCCGAGGCGTCCGATGCCAGAAACACGGCAGCGCCTTTCAGATCGTGATCACCGCCAAAGCGTCCCAGCGGGATCTTCTCCAGTAGCGAATCTTTACGGTGCTCGATGACCCATCCCGACATATGCGTCGGAAACCATCCCGGGGCGATGGCATTCGCCTGAATGTTGTGCGGCGCCCACTTGCACGCCAGATCTTTGGTGAACGCAATGACGCCTCCTTTGCTCGCGTGGTACCCGATCGCCTGCAGTTCCGCCGACGCTCCGCCCAAACCCGCGACCGATGCAATGTTGATGATCTTGCCCGATCCCTGAGCGACCATGGCTTTGCCCGCCGCCTGACAAAACAGGAACGTCCCGGTCAAGTTGGTGGAGAGGACTTTGTCCCACTGCTCCAGCGTCATCTCTTCCACCGAAGCTCCCCACGACACGCCCGCATTGTTGACCAGAATGTCGATCCGGCCAAACTTCGCAAGCGTCTCATCCACGACTTGCTGAATCGCCGCCTTGTCTTTGACGTCGCATGCCAAAGCAAGCGTCTGCACGCCATGGCTACGCAACGCATCCGCCGCTTCCTCGCAGCGCTCCTTCTTGCGGGCGCAAAGCACCAGATTCGCCCCCATCTCCGCCAACCCCTCGGCCATCTGGCGCCCCAGCCCCATTGAGCCACCCGAGACAATGGCTACGCGACCGGTCAGATCGAAAAGTTGTTTGACATTCACTCCGGGAATGGCCTTTCTGCGGCGCGGCGCCACGCAAAAGTGATAGTTAATATCATATTAAAGTCGCTAACGTCAACAAACGCCCGCTGCTGGAGAGCCGGGCGTCCCCGCCCGGCTACTGCATCCGAAGCACCACCCGCCCCGAGACTTCGCCGCGGCTCAATTGCCCCAGAACCTCCTGCACCTCGGCGAGCGGGCGCGTCGTCACCTGGCAATGGACGATCCCGGCTGCTCCCATCGCCAGAACCTCGCGCAGATCTTCACGCGTGCCCACCGCGGAAGCCTTGATCTGAATCTCGCCAGCCGCCATCAGAATCGCGGGAAACGAAATATCCTTTGCGGGCAACCCCACTGCCAGCAGCGTCCCGGTCGGTCGCACACAATAGAACGCCATGTCGTACGCGGACTTGGCAGCCGAGGTGACGAGCGCAACGTGCACTCCGCCGGAACCGCGCACTTCTTTCACCACGTCGCTCGTCGCGGCGTTCAGCGTTCGGGCGGCGCCCAGCGACTTCGCCAGCGCGAGTTTTTCTTCGGAAATATCGATCGCAGTCACTTCCGCTCCCGCCGCCCGGCCAATCTGAACGGCAATGTGGCCAAGTCCGCCGACACCGAAAACCGCCAGTCGTTGTCCAGCGCGAATCCTCGCCTGCTTCAGGGCGCGATGAACCGTGACTCCCGCACAAAGCAGCGGCGCCGCCTGCTCCGAGGGAAGCATGTCGGGAATCTTGACCACGTGGCTGGCGGGAGCCTTCGCAAATTCCGCATATCCGCCATCCACCATAACGCCGGTGATGCGCTGCCGCACGCACAGATTCTCGTTACCTTCGCGGCAAAACTCACATTGCCCGCACGTCCACTGCACCCACGGCACGCCCACCCGATCCCCCACGTCGATATTCTGGACCGCCGCGCCCCGCCCCACCACCCGGCCTACGATCTCATGTCCCAGGATCAGCGGTTTCTTTACGATGCCGGCCAGTTGCTTCCAGTCGCCGTCGGCCACGTGCAGATCGGAATGACACACCCCGCAAACCTCGACCTCGATCAAGACCTCGTCCGCGCCAGGCTCCGGCCGAGCCACTTCCTCCAGTGACAACGGTGTCTTGAATTCGTGCAGAACGGCGGCCTTCATCGAGTTCCCCTAACAGTTATGGCCCATCAATAATAAGGAAGCACTGCTGCGATCCCGAAAACTTCTACGGTCGGATGCCACACAAAAAAAACTCCACCGCGCTCCGCACCCGGTCCGCGAGTTTGTGCGGACCGGTCAGATCCACCGCCCATTGCCGCACCACCGTGTTGTAGAGCCCCTCCATGAACTCGGCCAGATGCACGACCGGAAACGCACGCGTCACTTCGCCTCGCTTCTGCCCCTGCGTCAAAATCTCCCGCAGCAGACGGACGGCAGCCTCCTCGTGCCCTCGCAGTTCTGCGGATCGCACCGGATCCATGGCGCCCGACAGCACCACCGCTTGCCACAGTTGCCGGTCGGCCTCCACCTCCCGCGCCATGCTTACATACAGGCGTCGCAGGCGTTCGCCCGTCCGCGCCTTGCTCGAAAGCTCCGAACGCAGCCTCTCGCAGATACAGGCGTACCCGCGTTCTCCCACCTCGCGCAGAACCGCGTCCTTACTTGGGAAATAGCGGAAAAAGGTGGGTTGGCTGATTTCGAGCATTTGGACGATATCGTCGATCCGGGTGTTCTCGTATCCGCGCTTGCGAAACAGCTTGATTGAGGTGTCGATAATCTGCTGCCGCAAGCGCGCCTTCTTCCGCTCCCGCAGCCCGACCTCGATCCGCTCTCCCACTATCTCTGCGGCCGCACTCCGTGTCGCGAGCACACCAGGCATGGTTTCTTCCTCTGCTCCTGCATCGATCTTCTGCATCGATCTCCGGCACGTCCCCAACCGCAACGTCCGTAAAATGTGAGGGTAACTATAACAAAAGAGCGACTAACATGGTTGCCCACCGTTCCCCATTCGACTTCGGAGGATCACCTGTGGCCGGTCGGAAGGGCATTTGCTCTGTTATTTTCCCGCTTCTGGTTGCGTCACCATGAGTGCGGGAACCTCCTGCTGTTTCACCAGGTTGTTATAACCGGCTACATCGGTCGAGAGAATTCCTTTCCATTTTGTCAGCTGTTCATCGACCTCTTTGCTGAGCATATCGAATACCTCATAGGACTGCTTCGTGGGAGCCGAGTCAGCGCTGCCCACGACACCACTCAGCGCAACCAGGTCGTTGTTCAACCGAACCGGGAAATTGAGCACATCCTGCCCGCTCTTCGCCTTGGTCTGGATCAGCGCTTCTTCCACCACCGTCATCTTCGTATCGAGCGTCTTGCCGGCATCGGCAATGACCTTGGCGCGGGGGTCGTTCTTCAGGCGCGTGTTAATCGTATTGATCTGCCCGCGAAGATCGCGAATCTGAATGATGGCATCGTCGGTCTCCGTGACCTTGTCCCGAATCTTAAGAAGCAGATCGAATTGTTTGGCCAGGTCTTCCTGCCCGACCTTCAGCCGCGGATCAGCCTTGATCTCAATGGGCACGGTGTAACTCTTGCCTAGCACCGTCAACCGTACTTGATACGCGCCCGGCAAGGCTTCCGGACCGTCGGTGCCGCCGCCCCACAGCGGAGCTTTTGGCACTTTCGTCGCTCCCTCATAGCGCAGATCCCACACGAAGCGGTTCAGGCCCGCTTCGGCCGGCAAGCTCCCCGCGTTACGGTCGCGGTTGACGAAGTCTTCTTCCTCGTCGCCCGGTTCCTCCTTCTTGGGATACTTGCGGATGACCTTTCCTGAGGAGTCGAGTATTTCCAGCGTGATCTTCGGGGCTTCGGATGATTCTGTATCAGTTTTTTTGGTGTCAGAGGATGAAGCCGACGGGCTTGCCGACACGCCCTCGGCACCCGCGGAAGCCTGCGGTTTCGCCTGGTCCGGCTTCTTGAGTGAAGTTTTCAACCAGTAATTAACAATGGCTCCAGCCGGCGGGTTCTTTCCAACACTACCGCTGGAGGAGGCAAAAAACGAACCCCGAAAGACCGTATGATTCGCCGCGGCGGGCGTAAACAGGTGCGCCTCCTGCTGCGGAATCGAATCTTCGTATTGCTCCAGCGGAGTGATGTCGTCCAGCACCCAGAAGCTGCGTCCGTGCGTTGCCACCACCAGGTCAGTGTTCTTGATCACCAGGTCGTTTACCGGAGCTGTCGGCAGATTCAATTGCAGCGACTGCCAGTGCGCGCCATCATCGAACGAAACGTACACACCCTGTTCCGTTCCAGCGAAAAGCAAACCCGGACGCCGCGGATCGACCCTGACGGCATGGACATAATCATTTGCCGGAAGCCCGGCGACCAGCTTGGTCCAGGTCTTTCCAAAATCTGCCGTCTTGAATACGTAGGGCGCGAAGTCGTCCGACTTGTGGCGTTCGACGGCCAGATAAGCGGTCCCGGCGTCGCGCGAAGAAGCCTCGATCATACTCACCGTACCCCAATCCGGCATGGCCTTGGGCGTGACGTTCTCCCAGTGCGCGCCACCGTCGCGCGTAAGCTGAACCAATCCATCGTCGGTCCCTGCCCAAATCAGGTCCTTCTGTACCGGTGATTCCACCACCGAAAAGATCGTGTCATACACCTCGACACCGGTGTTGTCCTTGGTGATCGGCCCGCCTGAGGACATCTGCTTTGACTTGTCGTTGCGCGTCAGATCGGGACTGATGATCGTCCAACTCATTCCGCCATCGCTTGTCTTGAACAGCACCTCGCCCGCGAAGTACATCGTCTTCGGATCGTGCGGCGAAAAAACGATTGGCTCCGTCCATTGGAAGCGGTGTTTCACGTCGCCCGCAGCCCATCCGATCGGGTTCACCGGCCAGGGATTGACTGCCTGCTCTTCGCCTGTACGGTGATCGTAGCGAGTGATCTCACCGCCGTAAGAACCGGCATACACGATCTCCGGGTCGGATGGGTCGGGTGCGATGTAGCCGCTTTCGCCACCGCCTACGTCGTACCAGTCAGGCCGATCGATCGAGCCGTTGGCGCTCGCGCTGGCGATTGCCACGGTGGAGTTGTCCTGTTGCGCGCCATAAATGTAATACGGAAAACGGTTGTCGGTAATCACATGGTAAAACTGCGCCGTGGGCTGGTTATATACGCTGCTCCAGGTGTCGCCGCCGTCGACGGAAATCGTGGCGCCGCCATCGTTGCCATTGATAAGACGCTTGGGATTCGTCGGATCGATCCACAGCGCGTGATTATCTCCGTGCGGCGCGCGTACCCGGCTAAAGGTCTTGCCTCCGTCATTGGATCGATACGCTGCAGTGTTCAGGACGTAGACCGTATCCGCCGACTTTGGATCGGCGAAAATGTGCGAGTAATACCAGGCCCGCTGGCGAAAACGGTGGTCGTCGGTCGTTAAGCTCCAGGAATCTCCACCGTCGTCCGAACGATAGATTCCGCCTTTCTCCGCCTCGATGACTGCCCATACCCGATTGGGATTTGCGCCCGAAACCGTGACCCCGATGCGGCCCAGAATTCCCTCCGGCAGTCCGTGGCCTTTTAGTTCTTTCCAGGTTGTTCCGCCGTCGCTGGAACGGTAAAGTCCGCTTCCCGGGCCACCGCTGTCCAGACTCCACGGGGTCCGCCGCGCTTGCCACAGCGCCGCAAACAGGATGTTGGAATTGCTGGGATCGAACCCAACGTCGATGCCCCCGCTCTTGGCATCCTTATATAGAACCTTCTGCCAGGTCTTGCCGCCATCCTGCGTGCGAAAAATTCCCCGCTCCTCGTTATCGGCAAACGGATGTCCGAGCGCAGCCACGAATGCGATGTCAGGATTCCTGGGATTCACGGCGAGGCGCCCGATGGCATGCGTGTCACCAAGACCAACGAACTTCCAGGTCTTACCCGCGTCGATCGACTTGTAAACACCGTTGCCGCCGACGATGTTGCCGCGAATACAAGCTTCTCCGGTTCCGACGTAAATGACATTCGGGTCGGATTCGGAAACTGCGATCGCTCCGATCGCTGGCGACGCGTCCTTCTGCTTGTCGAAAATGGGTCTCCAGTTGAGACCGCCATCGGTTGTCTTCCATACGCCTCCGGCGACTGCGCCAAAATAATAGACATTATCGTTATCTTTGCCGACGACGCCCGACACCGCGACCACGCGCCCGCCACGAAATGGACCCACAAGGCGATACTGCAGACCCTTCCAGGGCCCCTTGTCTTCACCCTCTTCTTTGTCTTTCTGAGTGTCACCGGCCTGCGCCCCCACCGTCTCTGTCTGGTTCTGCTGGGCCGCCTGCTTCTGGCTGGAATCGGGGGTTTGCTTCGGCGCGTGTTTCTGCCCGGATCCTGAGCTGATAAGACATGCAACAAGAATGGCGAGTGTAGTCGTTCGCAAGTTTTTGTTCCTCCGGAGACGTAACCATACAGCTAGCAGCCCCCAGTTCTCAACCGGAACTGCTTCCCCGAAGTACTACTCCATCTCAAACGCTAGCCACTGAAATCCCCCTGCCCGCTCCACCTGCAAAACGACTGGATCGTGCGGCTTGATCTGCCTCACCGCCGCGCGGAGAGAGCTCAAAGAGTCGATCGGTAACTGATTCACGCTGTGGATAACATCTCCGGTCTCCAAACCAGTCGCGGAACTCAAGAACTCCGCTACTCGTGCCACTACGACGACGCCGGAGGGATTGCGCAGCGTGCCCAGCATGGAACGCAACTCATCGTTCAAGTTGAGCGCCAGTATCCCCAGCCGGGAAACCAGGTTGTCGCGCGGATTGGCTAGATCCGGCAGGGCGTCCATGGCATCTTTCATCTCGAGCGCGGCGATGAGAAGCGTTTTTCGCTCGGTTCCACGGAGCACTTCGAGCTTCAGCGATTCATCCAGAGGATGCAGATAGAGAGCAGCGGTGAAGGCGGGCAGCGTACCGATGAGGCGGCCATCGGCCCTGATTACAATGTCCCCGATCTTCAGGCCACCAGCTTCAGCCGGACCTCCCGGGATCACGTCATCGATCACCACGCCCCAATTTTGCGCCAGCCCCAATCCTTTGGCCAGGTTGTCGGTGATCGTTTGCGCGCCCGCCTTGACCTCGATGCGATGCACGTGCCCATACTTGCGCAGGCTCTCGTACACGAAGCGCACGATTCGTGCCGGGATGGCGAACCCGAGTCCCTCACTCCCACCCGCTGAAGAGAGAATGAAAGTGTTGATCCCGACGACGTAGCCGTCGGCATCCACCAACGGGCCGCCGCTATTGCCTGGGTTGATGGGAGCATCGGTTTGTATGTAAACCATCGCACGGCTCGGATCCGCCTGCCGCGCAACGGAACTCACTACACCCATGGTCACCGAGTTCTCCAGGCCTTCGGGACTGCCCAGAGCAAACACCAATTGTCCTTGATGCACCGGCCTGCGGCTGCCCAGCGAAAGTGTGGGCAAGCCAGTCTGATCGATCTTGATTAGGGCAAGGTCGGTCTCCTTGTGCATACCGATGAGTCGCGCCTCAACGATCCGCTGCTTGCCGACGGGCGCAATCTGGTCGGGAAAATCCACCGAAGGCATGGGGAGCGCCACGTGGATGCGCTGCGCCCCCTCGACCACGTGGGCATTGGTCATGATGTAACCGTCCGAGTCCACGATCACTCCTGAACCGATCACATGCTCGCGGGTGATGAGCGCCGTTTGGCTACGACTGTTCTCTTCCAGAGCCCCATAGCTGGTGACCAGAATTTGAACCACCGCAGGGGAAATCCTGGCGGTAAGCTGCTCGATCGCGGAATTGAGTTGCTGCAGCACCGCTGCTGGCTCCGCCGGCCGGGCTCCCATTGCCTTTGCCTTGTCCGTTTTATCGACGTCCGTCTTATCGACGACTGCTTTGTCGACGCCAGGCTTCGCGTTTTCACTACCCGCGACGGCTGGGGTTGGCGGTGCCACTTGTTGCCCAAAGCTCGGCGCTGCAAACCACAGGGAGCAAAAGCATGCAGCCAGACTCAAAAGCGAAATACGAATCTGACCCTTCGAACCGCAAGCTGGGAAGAGCATAGCGAGACACTCCTTGGACGCACTCCGATCGTGTCAATACACAGATGATGATTATGCCGGAAGGAAACAAAAGCGTCTTTCTAATTAGATTTGGACTGGCGGTAGCCCCCGAAATTATCACGCTGGTTCTGGAGACCACAGGCCAATACGGTTCTGCACGACTCCGCGATGTTCGAAGGTGAGATGTTGGAAGGTGAAAAGAATCCGGCACTTGGCGTATTGGGTCCCGAGTGGTCGGCGACTCTTCCAAAACCGGCTTGTGGAAGAGTTGGCGTGACTCGGGCACGCATCCCGAAAGGCACGGCTGAAGTTCCAGGCTTGGTTCACAGTTTCTTAACCTACGATTCACATTCCGTTAACCCGTGCGAGCTGCCCGCGACGAATACTTCTAGCTCACGTTGTATCCAAGGAGGCTAAAAGTGTCTGATCGTCGTTTTCATCCCCTAGGGCTGGTTTCTTTGCTGCTGGTGAGCCTGTTTTCGGTAGCGGCCGCCGCACAAGGAAACAGCAAGATCCAACGCGTTTTACTCATCAGCATTGACGGCATGCACTCGCTGGATTTCGCCAATTGCGCCAAGGGCGTTCCGCTTTACGGGAATCAGACTTACTGCCCGCATCTGGCGACGCTTTCGGCAACCGGAGTCCACTACCTGCAAGCTTTTACTCCGAAACCTTCCGATTCGTTCCCGGGGCTGGTGGCTCAGATCACAGGCGGGACGCCGCGTTCCGCAGGAATGTATTACGACGTCAGCTACGATCGCGCCCTCTCTCCTCCGGCGAAGACGACGCCTTACGGCATTGTCGGCGGCGCCAAGCTTTGCCCGAGCGTCATTGGCACGCAGGTTGGGTTCGATGAGGAGATCGACTACAACTATCTGAAACTTGACTCCGGGAAACCGGACGGCAGCTCCGGCATCAACGGAATCAATCCTGACTATCTGCCCCGCAATCCGAAGAATGGTTGCGCCCCGGTTTATCCGCACAACTTCATCCGCGCCAACACCATCTTCAACGTGGTGAAGAATGCGGGTGGTTACACGGCGTGGTCGGATAAGCACCCGTCGTACGACTTTACCAATGGGCCGAGCGGCGATGGCGTGATTGATTTGTGGTCGCCGGAGATCAACTCGATTCCAGTACCGATACCTTCGGTGCAGGGTTGCAATCCGCTTCCCGACCCGGGCGCTGCGCAGTCGTCCAACGCATGGACGGACAGTTTCCAGAACATCCGTTGCTACGATCAATTCAAAGTGCAGGCGGTGCTGAACTGGATTGACGGCAAGACCCACGACGGAAGCACTACGGCGCCGGTGCCGAACCTGTTCGGCATGAACTTCCAGTCGGTGAGCGTGGGCCAGAAACTGGTGGAAGGGTCGCTCAACTTGACGGGCGGTTATGTGGACGCGCTGGGAACGCCGAGCGATTCATTGTTCGCCGAGATCCAGTACGTGGACGGTGCGATCGGTCAAATGGTTTCGGAGTTGAATAAGCAAGGGCTGTTGGACTCGACGTTGATCATCGTGTCGGCGAAACATGGCCAGTCCCCCATTGATCCAAATCGCGTGTTGCGCATTCCGGCCGATGCGCCTTCGGATGAACCGCCATCCCAGATACTTTCACCCGGCGGAGTCGGGCCTGGGTTGCCGGTGGCGCAGGCGGACGAGGACGATGTCTCGCTGATCTGGCTGAGCGATCAAAGCCAGACGGAAAGCTCAGCGGCAACGTTGGGCTTGGCCACCAACGAAAACCTGTTTGGGCAGGGAGAGATTTTCGCCGGTCCTTCGCTCACGCTGCAATTCAACGATCCCCTCACTGATTCTCGGACTCCGGACATCATCGTCGCTCCCAACGTCGGCGTCGTCTATACCGGCGGGAAGAAGAAAGTTGCTGAGCATGGCGGCTTTGCCTACGACGACCGGAACGTTCTGCTGATTGTCTCGAACCCGAGCTACAAGCCGTCAACGTTTAACGATCAGGTCGAGACGCGGCAGATTGCTCCGACCATCGTGAAGGCGCTGGGGCTGAATCCGAATCTGCTGAGCGCGGTGAAGTCCGAGCATACGGAAACGTTGCCCGGCCTCCCGTTTACACAGCCATAACTCGCGGCCACATGGGACGAATGCGGGGAGCTTTATGCTTCCCGCATTTTTATTGCTGGCGATTCAGCATTAGGGTGATCTGGGCCGGCCCGCAAGATTCGGTTTCCCACACAGCCCGCCTCCCGTTTGTGATAAAAAATACTGTACTGCCCGTAATGTTAATGCTCACGACCGTCCCTTTAATGCCCGTCCCTTTAACGCCCGTCTCTGGCAGTCTTAGTCCGCGAAAATCCGGTGCGCCGTGCTGAGGGCACCGTGTTAAGGACAATTTTCATTGCACTGTCGGAGAGCCCGTGGCTGCGCGGCGTTGCCGAACGCTCCCGCTTCGGCCAACGCACTTCCGCCCGCTTCGTTGCCGGTACCGAGGTGGCGGACGCGATCCGCGTCGCCACCGCCATGAATCAAATCGGCGCCAGCGTTTCCATCGACAACCTGGGCGAGAACGTCACCAACGCCGACGAAGCCCGCGCCAGCGCCCAGCTTTACTACCACCTGCTCGACGAAATCGCCGCTAACAAGCTGAACGCGAACGTCAGCGTGAAGCTGACCCACATGGGTCTGGACGTGGACGAGAACATGGCTTACGAAATCGTGCGCGGCCTGGTTGCCAAGGCGGCCCGCATGTCGCCCAGAAACTTCATTCGCGTCGACATGGAAGGATCGCCACACACGCAGCGTACGCTCGACTTCGTTCACGAGCTCCATCGGGTTCCAGGGAATGAGGACAGCGTGGGGGCAGTGATCCAGTCGTACATGCGGCGCGCCGAGGCCGACATCGAGAAACTGCTCTCCGAGCGCATCCGCATCCGCCTCTGCAAAGGCGCCTACAAAGAGCCCGCAGACATCGCCTTTCAGAAGAAGTCCGAGGTTGACGCCAGCTACGTGAAGCTGATGAAGATCCTGATGAAGAGCGGTGTCTATCACGGGCTGGCTACCCATGACGAAGCCATTATTAAGGAGGCCAAGGCCTTTGCCACGCGTGAGAACATTCCGCGCAACGCTTTTGAATTCCAAATGCTGCACGGCATCCGCCGCGACCTGCAGCAGGGCCTGGTGAAAGATGGCTGGGGGGTGCGCGTCTACATTCCGTTCGGCACCGAGTGGTATCCCTACTTCATGCGGCGGCTGGCAGAGCGCCCCGCGAATGTTCTGTTCATCGCGAAGAACCTTCTGCGGAAATAAAGCCTGTGGCGTCAATCGGATATCGGATAGTTGAGAATCAACCAGCGGGCAGAGACTTGCCCCGGAAACAATTGGATTTTTTCTTTCCGGCATGAAGGGAATTGGCGGCCATTCTCGTTGTAAGAAGTGGAAGCCACCTTGGATTGGATTCAGAGCTTGCCCCCTCGGCGATGTGTATGGATCCAACTGAGAACCACGGGTCCGTGGCTCGCGAAGATCTTTATCGGGACTCCGGTTTCCAAATAAATCCTCTGCGTCGCCAAGGGGAAGGGCGGCGCGGAGGTTTTTTGTTCTCGTCGTTCGTGTGGCCACAGTAACTCCGCTTCTCTCATCCCTCCCAAACAAAAGCGTCAAACACCCGCGAAGTTTCAAACCCAATGCGTTTATAAAGCGCAATCGCCCGGTCGTTGGCTTCCGTCACGGTCAGTGAGATGAAACGGAATCCACGCTCCCGGAGACTCTTGGTTGACGCCGCCATCATAGCCTCGCCAAGCCCGGCCGAGCGGTATTCGGAGAGCACGCACACCTGGGTGATGTGGCCAACATCGGGGCGCACCTGCGAGCACAAAATGAGGCCGATCAGCGTGCGAGTGCGGCGCTCGAGGACGACGAACGATGCCCGGGGATCAAAAGTCCCGCATCCGGGAAAGCGCACGATGTTGTTGAGAAACCGCAGCGAGCCGGCGAGGGTGCGGTACTGATCGTTGATCTCGGAATCGACGTGTCCGCGGTAGGCGGCGGTGATCAGAGCGGCGGCCGACTGGTATTCCTGCTCGGCCCACGGACGGATTTCAAACTGCGGCGGCAGAGTCGGCAGCGAAGTTTGCGGATGCTCGCCGATCTCGAAATTCATGAAGACCCGCGGATGGCGGCTGAAGCCCTGTTGCAGAAAGGGACGCGACACTTCTCCGGTATGATGCGCCAATAACTGCGCCTCCACGCGATGGATGCCGGGCGACTGCTGCAACGTTTCGATCACGTGGGTGAGCAGGCGTTCTTCGACCTCGTGACGGTCGGAACCGCGTCCTCCGTCGCGCACGAAAAGATCTCCGATAACTCCCTTGCTCTGCTCGTAAACAAAGAAGGAGTAGCCAAAAATGCTGCCCCGCTCGATGGCGGCATAGCCGGGGAGGATTTTCGCGTCCATATAGCGCAGGATCATCTCGGCGGAGGTAGCGTAGTCCCACGAGAGCAGGCGTCCCCACATGGCGATCTCATCTTCCAGCAGCGGTCGAAGATCGGCGGAAGAGAAATGTCGGAGATCGAGAATTTCCATAAAAAGGTCTTAGGTCCCAGGTGTCGGTCTCAGGTCTCGGAAAAAGCGCGTGCGCGAGATCCCGTTGCCAGTTTGGCGTCTGCTGCCTGCGACCTGCGACCTGACCCTGAGACCATCTTCATTTTCCCACCCAGTACAAGTCCACTTTCTGCGCAGGGACACTGGTTAAATATGATACTCGGCGTCCGGGAACGAGTTGGGCGACCTGCAATTGCGCACCTTGCGCGGCCACCAGGACATGCGCCGCCGCCGGGACGCCGCCCTCCTCGTATTTTTCCGCCGGACGATTGAGATAGAACTCGAGGCCGTATTCCTGCACACGATTGACGTGATAGAGAGCGACAGGCACCGGTTCGTGCGAAAAAGCCTGAATGCTTTCGGCAATGGGACGCGCGGATTGCGTAGCGTCGATGACCGGCGCGGCAAAACGAATGACGGCGGCAACGCTCACGATCACGGCGAACGCGGTGACGCGGCTCAACAGCCGGAGTCCGGCGCGGGAGAGCAGCGCGGCACTGATGCCCAGCGCAAAGAAGACGGCAATAGCCGCGGAAATCGTAGCTGCCATCGATGATCCGCTTCCCCAGCGCAGATGATGACTGCTGGCAATGGATGCGGCGGAGAGAGCGCCAAATATCAGCAGTCCGCAGAGAACACCATGGCCGGCGGCGAACAGGGGCGAAAGCTTCTTTTCCTGACGACCGCGGCCCGCAAGATATTCGGCCACCAGCAGCGCTCCAGCAGGGACGGCAGGCAGGATGTAGCCGGGCAGCTTCGATTGCGATGCGCTGAAAAACAAGATAGGCACCAGCATCCAGATAAGAAGAAACAGCGGCCAGGAATCTTCCGGATTGGAGAAAGCCAAGCCCTGCTTGCCTTCCGCCCAGACGAGCCGGGCGCGTTCGGCGACGGCAGCAACGGCAAAGACAAGCGCGACCGTCCAGGGCGTCATGGCCAGCAAGAACACGGGCAGGTAAAACCAGAAAGGTTGATGGTGGTGATAGACGTTCCCGGAGAAGCGGGCAAGATTGTGCTCGAGGATGAAGACCCGGAAGAATTCCGGATTGCGCAGTTGCACAGCGACGTACCACGGCAACATGACGGCGAAGTAGAGGGCGATGCCGGGAATCCATAGCGTGCCCGCCACCGCGCGCCAGTCGCGCCTTAGGGCGACGAAAAGAAAGATGATGACTGCCGACAGAGCGGGCGCGACCGGGCCTTTGGCTAAGGTACCAAGCGCCAGAAAAATATAAAAAGCGGCGAGATAGATGTGCCGTCGGCTTTCGTACCAGGCGTACCAGCCGAGCAATGCGATGGCGAAGGCGGCGGCAAGCGGCATGTCAGTCGCAGCGGCGTGGGCAAAGATAACGACGCCGGCGCAACTAGCGGTGATGAGCGCGCCGTCCAGCTCACTGCCCGGTCGAAAGCGCCTGAGAAAAAAGTAGATGCCCGCGATGAGCATGGCGGCGTCGAAAGCAGCCGGCACACGAGCGGCCTGGTCTGTTGCCCCGGCTAAGCGGAACGATAGCATCGCCTGCCAGTAATACAGCACCGGCTTTTCGAGCCACGGTTTGCCTTGCAGCGTGGGCGTCACCCAATCGGAGCGGTTGAGCATTTCGCGCGCCACTTGCGCGTAGCGGGGTTCATCGGCGCCCAGCAGCCCGAAAGCCCCGAGGCCATAAAAGAAAAGGAATCCGCAGAACGCCACCAGCAAAAGCACCTCGCTGCGAGATCGCGGATTCGTTCTCGTCGAAGAAATGCGTTGCATCATTTGTCGCGTTCGCCAGTTCGCTCGTCAGTTAGTCCGCGCCCAAGACCGCAGCCTCGGCGCGCAGGCGATCGACAATCCGCGACACGGCGACGGCCAGAGGTCCATCAATCGAACAGCCGCTGGCGCATTTGTGACCGCCACCACCGAAATACTCGGCTACGGTCGAGACGTTCACTTCTCCTTTGCTGCGGAGGCTGATGCGAAAGCGGCGATCGGCCAGTTCGCGAAAGAAGATGGCAACCTGCACGTCGGCGATAGAGAGCGCATAGTTGACCAGGCCCTCGCAATCTTCTTCGCGCGCTCCGAAGCGCGTCATCTGTTCCTGCGTCACCCAGATCCACGCCAGCGGACCTTCGCGATGCAGGTTCGAGAGCGCCGCCCCGAGCAGCCGAAGCTTAGCCGTCGAATGCCCGAAATAGATAGGGCGCGCGCAAAGCGCTGGGTCGGCTCCGGCGAGCACCAGCTCGCGGGCGACCGTAAACGTGTGCTCGTTCGTGCCTTCGAACATAAAGGACCCAGTGTCAGTCATGAGCGCCGTGTAAAGGCAGGTGGCAATGTCCCGATCCACGGGGACGCAAGCCAGGCGGGCCAGCCGGAAAACGAGTTCGGCGGTAGCCATCACGGTGGAATCGATCCAGTTGATGTGCGCGAAATTGCGTCCGCTGGCGTGGTGGTCAATGTTGATGAGGAAATATTTTTCCAGACCCTCAAGCAGCGCGCGCTGCGTGCTGTCGCATTCGAGCAGGATGACAGCGTCGTTCCCGAGGAAGCTCGTGGGGACCGAGTCGGCCTGAATAACGCGCTCGGCGAAGGGAAGATTATGGTAAATACGCGGGACGCCATCGTGCATCACGACTTCGGCGTCTTTGCCCATGACCCGCAGGATCTGGCCCATGGCAAGGGCAGAACCAATGCCGTCGCCGTCGGGCCGGGCGTGCGAGGTTACAACGAAACGTTGTCGCGCCCGAATTTCTTGTAGAACACGGTCTAGCATGAGGCGCTCTTGGCTCTTGTCTCGCGAGTTCTCGGTTCTCGGTTCTCAGTGAGAAGCGCCAGGGTAGTTACTGGGAACTGAGAACCGGGAACTGAGAACTACCTTTACGGGCTGGGCTCAGCATCCTTCCGTCTGCGCTTTTTTGCACGCCCCAGAAGCTCGTCCACCCGACTCTCCAATTCATCGGCACGATCGATCTGGAAATAAAGTTCTGGAGGCCGTCGCAGACGCAGGCGCTCCGCCAGTTCGTGCCGGACATAATTCTTGGCCGCCGCCAGGCCTTCGAGAGTACGCTCGGCCTCGTTCTCATCGCCGGCCACGCTGACCATGACGCGGGCCGACCGGGCATCCTCGGCCATGACCACCGAGCTGACACTGGCCAATCCGATGCGCGGGTCGCCGAGCTCCCCTTCGAGGATGGTTTCGATCTCTTCGCGGATAGCCTCGCTCAGCCGTCCCCGATGATATTTCTGCCCACGATGCTCCACCGCACACCTCGAATGGAGAAAACGTTTGAGAATATCAGAAAAGTCAGGTTCCTGAAGATCTCAGGCTCCTGAAAAACTCAGTTCTTTGACTTTGCTTTGAAAGGGTGCGGCTTCAGCCGCACTGTAACTGCCGCACAATCAATGGGGCTTTAGCCCCTGAGGGCGACTGCAAGGCGTCCCACGAGTTTTTCAGCAAACCGTTTAGCCGCTGAGGTACCACCGTCACAGAAACTCCACGAACGAGTCCGTAACTTCGGCGCCAGCGTTGTTGGCGATGCGCGTAGCCTGACGTTCGACATTTTTCATCAGCCCGTCAAGGTAATCGCGCGAGTGTGAGACGCTGACCACGCCGATGGTCGCCTGGTTCCACAGCAGGCTGGGATCAAGTTCGGCGACCCCTACATTGAACGACGAGCGCAGACGATCTTTCAGGCTGCGCGTAACCTGCCGCTTGTCTTTGAGCGAGTGCGCCGCTTCGATGCGGAGTTCGAGCGTGAGCAGAGCGATCATGAGCAATGTATAGCGTAAGCGATGGTAAAAAAGCGATCCCGCTTCATCGCGCCGCAAAGGGGCTTAGCCGGTAGAGACGGGGCTTGCCCCGTCTCAGAACGCGACAAACCGAGTCTCGAAGCAAGCCCCGCCCAAACTTTCGAGCCCTTTTCCCGTTTATTGTGCTACACTGTACTTGCTAAGTTTGACTCACAAGCAGTTGAAGGTCGGTACCGCCAACCAGCGTCAACCCCCTCTACAGCAGCGAATCTTCTCAGCACATTTCAATCAGAAACAAGAATAGGAACATCAATGGCAGAACAAGGAACAGTGAAGTGGTTTAACGACGCCAAGGGCTATGGCTTCATCAGCCGTCAAAATGGCGAAGACGTTTTCGTGCATTTCTCCGCGATTCAAGCTGGCGGCTTCAAGAGCCTGCAAGAAGGCCAAACCGTGCAGTTCGACGTGACCAAAGGCCCCAAAGGCTGGCAAGCGGAGAACGTTACCGCTGTCTAGGTAGCGACAACGATCTCTAAGCAAAACCAAGTGCCCGGGATTCGCAAGAATCTCGGGCATTTTCGCGTCCGCACGTGTAGAGCGGGCGCCCTCGCCCGCTGCCTTTGACGTTGACGTTGACTTTGATTTTTTTCTAACCAACCAAGTCGAGAGGTGCCCCACTTCTCGCGTTTTGAGGCGTTTACGAAACTCACTTTGTGGCTGGATCGGTGGGAGAGCAACCACAGCGATCCAGCCCCGAAGGGGCGGCCGAGCTCAGCCCAGCGCCGGGGTCCCCAGCACGCCCGGTTTTGGCGTGATGGGGTGGAGGGCTTCAGCGCTGGGAAGCATGGACCAAACGATTCAAGCCCCGGAGAGCCTGCCCTGAGCGGAGTCGAAGGGGACGGCCGAGTCTCGTAACAGACTGAAAGCGCGAGAAGGCACCCTCCATTTTGTTTCGTTTGACGTTCAAAGACAAGCCCGCGTTATACTTCCGATCGGTGACGTCGGCCACCCGCCGGTAACAAAGAACAGGAGCATGGTCATCGTGAAATCGAACTCAGATAAGCCCGAGTCGGAGCCCGAGTCCAAGGATCTGAAGTCGCTGCCCCTGCCGGAAGTGGAGAAAAAATTGGGATCATCGCACGATGGCCTCAGCCAAGCCGAGGCGCAGAAACGGCTGACGCAATATGGGCCTAACGAGATTGAAGAAAAGAAGACCAATCCGTTCCTGAAATTCCTCACCTATTTTTGGGGTCCCATCCCGTGGATGATCGAAGGGGCGGTGATTCTGTCGGGCGTAGTCCGGCACTGGGCGGATTTTTTCATCATTCTTCTTTTGCTTGTTTCCAACGCCATGGTCGGATGCTGGGAAGAACACCAAGCGGGCAACGCCATCGCTGCCCTGAAAGCCAAGCTGGCGATCAAGGCCAGGGTGAAACGTGATGGGAAGTGGATCACCGCGGCGGCGCGTGAGTTGGTGCCGGGCGACGTCATCCGCGTGCGACTGGGCGACATTGTGCCGGCGGATGCGCGTTTGCTGACGGGCGACCCGGTGGAGGTGGACCAGTCCGCGTTAACCGGGGAATCTTTGCCCGCCACGCGCAAACCTGGCGAGGCAGTATTTTCGGGGTCGATCATCCGCCAGGGCGAAATCGACGCAATGGTGTACGCCACCGGTGAGGACACCTACTTCGGCAAGACTGCACAACTGGTACAGGAGGCGCACACCGTCAGCCATTTCCAGCGTGCCGTGCTCAAGATTGGCGATTACCTGATTATTCTCGCGGTGACCCTGGTCGTGTTGATACTGGCCGTCGCCCTCTTCCGCGGCGACCCGATCCTGAGCACGTTGGAATTCGCCTTGGTGCTTCTGGTGGCTGCGATTCCGGTGGCGATGCCCACGGTGCTGTCAGTGACAATGGCGGTCGGCGCGCGTCTGCTGGCAAAAAAAGAAGCGATTGTGACCCGGTTGTCGGCGATCGAGGAACTGGCCGGCGTGGATGTGCTGTGCTCGGACAAGACCGGCACCTTGACCCAGAACAAGCTGACGTTGGGCGATCCATTCAGCGTGAACGGTATCCCTGCCGACCAAGTCATCCTCGACGCCGCACTGTCTTCGCGTGCGGAAGACAAGGACACCATCGACCTGGCGGTGATCGGCGGCCTGAAGAACGATCAAGCATTGAAGAGCTATCAGGTAGTGCATTTCCAGCCGTTCGACCCGGTGCATAAGCGCACCGAAGCCACCGTCAAAACCGCGGACGGAAAACAGTTCCAGGTGGCCAAGGGAGCGCCACAGGTGATTCTGGAGATATCGACCAACGCCGGGGAAGTAAAGCCCGCCGTCGAGAAAGCGGTCAATGAATTTGCGGCACGCGGCTTCCGCTCCTTGGGCGTGGCCCGGGCAGATCAGGAAGGCAAGTGGCAGTTTGTGGGCGTGTTGCCATTGTTCGATCCGCCGCGCGAGCAGGCCAAAGCAACCATTGCGAACGCCCGGCAGATGGGCGTGAGCGTCAAAATGGTTACGGGCGATCAAATAGCCATCGCACGGGAAACTGCGCGGCAACTGGGCCTCGGCACGAACATCCTTGATGCCAGCGGATTGGGCGACACGAAGCATCACGAGACGGCGCAGTTAGCGGAGGCCATCGAAAAAGCCGACGGTTTCGCCCAGGTATTTCCCGAACACAAGTTCCACATTGTAGATGTTCTCCAGCAGCGCGGCCATATTGTCGGTATGACCGGCGACGGGGTGAACGACGCCCCCGCGCTGAAGAAAGCAGACTGCGGCATCGCCGTTTCCGGCGCGACAGACGCGGCGCGCGCCGCAGCGTCCATTGTGCTGCTGGCGTCCGGCCTATCGGTGATCATCGACGCGATCAAGGAGAGCCGCCGCATCTTCCAGCGGATGAACAGCTACGCGATCTACCGCATCGCCGAAACGCTGCGCGTGCTGTTTTTCATGACGCTGGCGATCCTGGTGTTTAACTTCTATCCGCTGACCGCAGTGATGATCGTGATGCTGGCGTTGCTCAACGACGGAGCCATTCTGTCCATTGCCTATGACAACGTTCATTACAAGGATAAGCCCGAGGCCTGGAACATGCGCCTGGTGCTGGGAATCTCCACCGTGCTTGGCGTCATCGGGGTCGTCTCCGCCTTCGGCTTGTTTTATCTCGGTGAGCGCGTATTTCACCTCGACCGCGCGCACATCCAGACGCTGATGTACCTGAAACTGTCCGTGGCCGGACATTTGACGATCTTCCTCACGCGCACGCGTGGCCCGTTCTGGTCCATCCGCCCCGCGCGGGTTCTGTGGGTAGCGGTTCTCGGCACGCAAACGCTGGCGACTCTGATTGCGGTTTATGGGCTGTTTATGACACCACTCGGCTGGGGCTGGGCAGCATTCGTTTGGGGCTACGCCCTGGCTTGGGCCCTCGTGAATGACCGCGTGAAACTGCTTGCGTATCGCATTTTTGACCCTACTAAAGCCCAATTGTTGGCCAGGGAGCCACTCGATCCTACACCGCAGATCGCCACACGGGCCTATGAACTCTACGAGCAGCGAGGCCGTCAGGATGGCCGAGCGAATCAAGATTGGATTGAGGCGGAGCGCGAGATTCGGAAAGAATAGGCGGGAGATGCGGCGGGCGGCCCCCGACCTCGCGTATCTCAACTCTGAAGGGCGTCCCGTCCAAGCTTCGCTTTTGGGCGCGGCCTTTGACCCTTTCTTCTTCACACCCACCCAGTGCGTGCCATCACAGACTTCCCACTCGCCATGCGGAATAATGGAAATTTGATTGCGGCAGGGCAGAGGTGTGTCCGCCCTCGTCATAGCCCAAAAAGCCACAACGCAAGAACGACGAAAGGCCCCCTCTCGGGACCTCGCTCTTGTCAAGCTTGACTTCTTGCTCGGGACGAAATGGGGGTCCAACGCCGGGGGGAAGCAAAAGCGCCCATCCCGGAGCCCGAACCGGCGGCGGAACGTCCCTAAGTGAAAGAAGAATAAAGACTTTATATCTAAGTCCTTATTTCTCAAAGACCTGGCGGCAGAACCCAGCTAAAATATTGATCTCAAAAGACCGGCCATGGAGGGGGGGACCCCCGTTACCCACCAGTAAACACCAAACGCAGAAAAATGCCTCTTCCCAAGCAACCAACAAGAAAATTTATTTTCGGGCGAACAGACGGAGAACCGAGAACAGCCTCTAAGATTTTTGCTGAGAGCTGAGAGCTGACAGCTGAGAGCTAGGTCGGCATCGATCCCTTAAACAGCCAGATCAATTCAATGACCAGAATAATCACCACCAGCACCTCCAGCACAAACGCCCGGCTCTGGTGGAATTGATCGACCATGAAGCGGTAAAGTTCTTCGGCGGTGTGGACTTTCTGATTGACCAGGTCTTTGTAGTCGGTGACGCCGATCTTCGACGCGGCGACTTTGTAGAGGCGCGCGGAGAACATGTCGCTCAGGAACTTGATGGCGTTGTCGGAGCGCTCCGTCAGTTCGTCCACCTCCAGCAGGACGGTATGCAGTCGGCTGGCCCGTTTGGCGGTGCGCCAGCGGGCGAGAATGCCCATCGAGCCGTGTTCCATGAAATCGTAGACGCTTTGCAGTTCGCGCGTCAGCAGTTCGTCGTAGTGGCGGAATTCCAGCAGCTGCGAGTTGGCGTATTCAAGCAGTTGAATGACGGTTTCCGCGCCGCCCGCCGAGTCGTAGAGGAACGCCGCGTTCCAGCTGATCACGGCCAGGTCGTTTGGATAGTACGAAATTTTCGACTGCATGATTTCCTGCTGCTCGCCGTCGGAGAGCGGAACGTTCTCGCCGCGCACGATCTGCGCGATGCGTCCACCCTGAGCCGAGAGCAGTTCAGCCGCAGACGGACTACCGGAAATATCGCGCACGTGGAAGACGAAATAATCTTCATGCAGCCAGCTCTCGTAGAGCTTGACCAGCGCGGGGCGGGCACGCTCGATCCTCTGTTTGGCGATCTTCTGGGCAAAGCTGGTGAAATCGGTGTCCCAAACCCAGCGGCTGGCCAGGCGGACAAGCGTGTCCCAGTCGCCGGAAAACGGCAGCTCAAAAACCACGCTCATCACCCCGTAATCGTAATACTTGATCTGCACGTCAAGCCGTTCGCCGCTTTCGAGGATCAGCGGTTCGACCTGCTCAACGACCGGAGGACGCTGGAAGCGGACGTATCCCGGAGCAGGATGTTTGAAGCTGGTCTCCTGCCGGCGAGCTCCAAAGATGTCACGCAGGGCGTCGAGGTTGATCTCCTCGCAAACGTCGAATTGGATCAGCACCAGAACCGAGCCCTGCAGCGTTTTGTTCTGGGGGGCGACTGCGGACGGAGTCGGCGTTGGGGCTGGAACGAGGAGGGTCGTGTTTGCGGTTTCCATAGGGGGAGGCCTGCTGGCTTTGTCTTTGTCTATTGTCCCAGAAAAGAGGAGGGATTGGCAGTGGGAGAATAAGTCATTATGTATCAATATATTGCGAGACTCTCCCTGCGGAGGGGCCGTTCTCCGCAGTAAGCTCTATGTGAGGGTCGACTTGAGCTGGGCAACTGTGCTCTCGGCTCTTTCTTTCGCATCCCGCCCCAGCGTCTTGTCGGCGATCTTTAGCTCATCTACAGCCTGAAGCACTGCAGTGCGTAGTTCGGGTGGTAGAGCTGGCTTCTTTTCGCCCGCGATCTTAGCCATAAACTGCCATAAGAAATTGACGGACACAGGCCCATGCTGGAAATCTTCAATGTACTCAAGGATCCAAACCACGGCCGGGTTAGGCAGGGCCATGTCTCGCAGCGCCTCCAGGAACTCCGCGGGAGGCAGATATCGATGTGTGACGACGTAATGGTAGATCAAATTTGGAGCAGCGTAGATGATCTTTCCGTCTTTTCCAGGCACACGAATCTCGCCATCGCCGAGACAGAACCTACCATCCGAGTCAGCGACCCGTACGGGGTACTCCCGGCAGAAGTGGCAGTTATGCCAGCCGCGAGTCCTTTTCACAGGCCATTTGCACAGGGCCAGCAGTTTCGCGATGAGGTCCGGATCAGCGTTTCCCCTCAGGTAAGGCGCTTCGCGATCAAGCCAGCCGACATTGACCTGCTCCCCGGCGCACTGCTGGGGGTACTTGAAATATGAGTATGGGCTCAGGTCCTTGAAATATGTCATGACTCGCTAGCGTCTTCTTGCCAGCGCCAGCAAAAGTGCCGCTCCCGCGGCGATCCCCGCCACCGCCAATCCGGTCCGCTTCATAGATCTTTCAATGGCCGCCTGGTGCGGCCGCACCCACGCGTCTTCGGGATAGTGTTGCGGCGCAGGGTCGAACATCGGAAAGCCCTCCGGGGTTTCGGTCGCCTCGCGAAGGGCCATTTGCAGAACTTCGGCGAGGTGGAGTGCGTGGCGGTCGGTTTCCTGGGCAATCTGCTCGCGGCAACTGAAACCGTCGGCGACGATGAGCCAGTCAGTCGGTGCCTGGCGAACGGCGGGCAGCAGTTCAAGTTCGCCAATGGCTTTCGAGACTTCGTACTTTTCTTTTTCGAAGCCGAATGCTCCAGCCATGCCGCAGCATCCGGGGGCGGGGGCGGTGAAGTCAATCCCCATACGGCCGAGCACCGACTCTTCAGCCGTCATCTTCATGATGGCCTTGTGGTGGCAGTGGCCATGGATCAGCGCGCGGCGCGCGAGTTTGGGAAGCGGAAAGACGTCATTATTTGCGCGCTGCTCCAGAAATTCGCTGAGCAGGAAGACTTGTTTCGACAGCGCTTGCGCGCGTTCGTCTTTGGGGAACAGGTTCGTAAGCTCGTCGCGAAAAACGGCGGCGCAGCTCGGTTCGAGAACAACGATCGGCGTGGCGGCCTCGATCTCGGGCAGCAGTTCGTCCATGATCTGGAGGAGCAGGCTCTTGGCGCGGTCGAGCATGCCAACGTCGTAGAGCGGCCGGCCGCAGCAGAGGTGAGCGCGCGGGACGCTGACCTCGAAGCCCGCGGCTTCAAGCACGTCAACGGCAGCTTTAGCGGTCGCGGGTAAAAAGTGATTATTGAAAGTGTCAGCCCAAAGAAGCACGGAGTTGCCAAGACTCACGTGGGGACGGACGCCTTCGTCCGTCCCGCGGAGCGCCGCGCCGCGCCGTTGCCACCACTCTTTGAACGTCTGCGGCGCAAGCGCCGGAATGTGCCGTTGGCCAGGGATTCCGGCCGCGAGCTTCGCAATGTCGCGCAGGCCGGGGAGTTGGGTCGCAAGATTCACCAGGCCCGGCACGTGCGAGGCCGCTCTGAGCCACAGGTCAATCCTCGAGAGAGCCAGCGCATTCAGCGGACGCCGATTGGTTTCGTAGTAGTGCGACAGGAATTCCGCTTTGTAGGTCGCAACGTCGACCCCCACCGGGCAATCGCTCTTGCAACCTTTGCAGGCAAGGCAAAGGTCGAGCGATTCCTTCACCGCTTCGCTCTGCCAGCCGTCTTTGATGAAGTCGCCTTTCGTCATCTCCCAGAGCAGGTGGGCGCGCCCGCGAGTGGAGTGCTCTTCCTCGCGCGTGACGCGGTAGCTCGGACACATGACTCCGCCGGAATCGTGGCGGCATTTGGCGACTCCCACGCAGCGGAGCGTTGCGGCGGCCAAACTCCCATGGTCGTCGGGAAATTTGAAATGCGTCTCCGGCTGCCACGGATCATAGCCCGCTCCGAGGCGGAGATTCTCGTCCAGGCGATAAGGCTCGATGAGCTTGCCCGGATTCATCTTCCAATCGGGATCCCAAAGCGATTTGAACTCGCGGAAAGCTTGCATCAGTTCGGGGCCAAACATTTTTGGCAGAAGCTCGCCGCGGGACTGCCCGTCTCCATGTTCGCCGGAGATCGAGCCACCGTAGCGGACCACCAGATCGGCGGCCTCTTCCATGAATTGGCGGAACTTGCGAATGCCTTCGGTGGATTCGAGATCGTAGTCCATGCGGGTGTGCACACAGGCGTGGCCGAAGTGTCCGTAGAACGAGCCGTCGTAGTGATGGTCCTGCATCAGCTTGCGCAGGTCGCGGAGGTAGGCGCCGAGTTTGTCGGGCCCGACTGCGGAATCTTCAAAGCCTTCCCAGCGCAGCGGTTCGCCGGGAACGTGTGCCGTCACTCCCAGGCTGGATTCACGGACGTCCCAGATGCGCTTAGCCTGGCGCGGATCGGTGAACAGGCGCAGATTGGGCGGAGCCGCGGAGCGTTCGAGCGTCTCCATCAAATTGCGCGCCTGCGCTTCAGCCTCGGCGGCGGTGTCGGCGCCGAATTCCACCATCAGCCACCCGCAGCCTTCGGGCAGCATCGCAATGGCATCAAGGTTAACGCGCTTGTGGCGGCTCGCGTTAACCATGATGTCGTCAAAACCTTCGAGGCCGATAGGGCGGTGCTCCATGATCTGTGGGACGTGGTCGGCGCAGATGTAAACGTCGGGCCATCCAATGACCAGCAGCACCCGCGCCGGCGGACTTTCGACGAGGCGGCAAGTGGCTTCGAGAATCGTGACACAAGTGCCTTCGGAGCCAACCAGCGCCCGTGCCACGTGAAAGCCGTTTTCCGGGAGCAGGTGGTTGAGGTTGTATCCGGAAACGCGGCGCGGAATATTCGGAAACTGGCGGCGCACCTGCTCACCATAGCGGTCGGCGAGCGACTTGAGGCCGGAGTAGATTTCAGCGCGGCGGCCACCTTCGCGAATGAAGCGTTCGAAATCGTCAGCGCTGGTTGCGCCGACGTGCAGGCGCTGGCCGTCGTAGGTGAGGACTTCAAGCGCCTCGATGTTGTCGTCAGTTTTGCCGGCCATGATCGAGTGCACGCCGCAGGAGTTGTTGCCGATCATGCCTCCGAGTGTGCAGCGGTCGTGAGTCGCGGGATCAGGCGCGAATGTGAGATGGTGCTTTTCGGCGGCGGCGCGCAGATTATCGAGGACAACTCCGGGCTCGACGCGCGCGATACGGCGCGACGGATCGATTTCGAGGATTTGTGCCATGTACTTCGAAAAGTCCATGGCGATAGCGGTGTTGCAGCATTGTCCGGCAAGCGATGTGCCCCCACCCCGCGCGAGCAGTGGAGCCCGGTAGTCGCGGCACAGGGCAACCGTGGCGAGTACATCTTCTTTGTCGCGAGGAACTACGACGCCGATCGGGACTTGGCGGTAATTGGAACCGTCGGTAGCGTAGACGGCGCGGCTGCCCGCGTCAAAGCGGACCTCTCCGCGAAGATGGCGGCGGAGCGAGGCCTCAAGCGCGGTGGTGTCAAGTTGCGTGGAATGAGCGAGAGGTGGAGCAATGGTTTGCGGCATAAGGCACAGAACATCTTCGTGGATGCGGGCGTTCCACGCAAGGGCTGAAGGTAATTAGCCGCGAGGTTGTGTGGCGCGGGTGCCCTCGCCCGCGAGACTGCCGCTCCCAGCAGGGGCGTCGCTACTCTTTGTTCAGGATCCTGTATCCGAAGGAAGCTCTAATCGGTCTCAACGCTAAGGTGCTACTCTCGCGGCTTTTCGCGGGCGGGGCGCCCGCGCCACACTAGAAGCTATTACCGCCAGGATCGAGTCATGTAGTCAGCCAGCGATAGCGAGATCAGAATCGCAAGAAAGAAGAAGCCCGAGACGACGACGGCGCCAGTCAGCTTTTCGCTCGCGCCTTTGACGTGCATGAAGAAAAGCACGACGAGCGTGGCTTTAATGGTGGCGATGAGGAGCGCGACGACGGGGTTGAAGGGACCGAGGTTCACAAAGGCGACCGCGGCTGTGGTTATAGTCAGGACGAGCAGAGCGACGCCGATGGCTATGTAAAATCCTTGCGAGTGAGTTGTGTGTTCTTCGTGTTCCGCCATAGAAATCCTTTACGGCCAGTTCTCCGTTCTTAACTCCCGACTTTTCCTGCTCCCTCGTGAAATGCTAGGGGACGCCTCTGCACCTTAGTTCGTTATGAGAGCATTGGACTCGATGTAGTATCTATACAGCTTTAAGGCGCCGCCGCTCGTTACCCAAGTGAAACTTTCAGTCGCGGCACCATTAGCGAAGGTCGTTTTGTATGAGGTCGTTGTAAATGTTCCGCGTGTGTTCGAATCAACACGAATGTTAGATTGGGTCGTGTCGCCAGCGTTGCCGAGCTTCTTGTGCACCGCCTGAAGGAACTTGATCAGTTCATCATGGGTCTGCCCCGCCCGAAATCCATCGTCGGCGTCAACGTAAATTCCCTCGTATTCTTCGGCGTTCAGTTGCTCGTGAAAATGCTGAACGGCAGCATTTGCGAGCTTTCGCCCCTGCACAAGCGCAGAACCGCATCGCCACATCAGAAACACCAAAATGACAGCAGCGGCGGCGACGGACCACTTCCACAGCACGCGCTTGGGCGGTGGCGTGGTGTGTCCAAAGTCAGGAGTCGGAGATGTCGATGACGTAGCCACTCAGCTAAAGCTCACTGTCCCCGCTTGCCCAAACCGCGCTTCCACCGTCACGAGTGCCTGCTAATCAGATACGACAACGGAAACAGATAAATCCAGATGATATCGACCAGGTGCCAGTATAAGCCGCCGTTTTCTATGGGCGTGAAATAGCCGGGCGTGTAATGTCCTTTCCATGCCAGGACAGCCAGCACGCTAAAGAGCCCGCAGCCAATAACCATGTGCAGAGCGTGCATGCCGGTCATCGCGAAATAGAGGGAGAAAAAGAGCTCAGCTTCCTTCGGGTTGACCGGGATTTGCTTGCCATTGTCGTCGAACTTTTCCGTGAAGTTAAACGTCGCACCGGGCACGTGGTGTTTCTCGAATTTTTCGGAGTACTCGAAACCCTTGATGACGAGGAAGGTCAACCCCAGCAGGACGGTTACAACGAGGTAGCCGACCAACATTTTGCGTTTGCCCGCCTCCGCCGCTTTCACCGCCAATACAACCGTAACCGAACTCACGATCAGGACGGCGGTGTTAATCCCTCCCATCCAGACATTGAGCTGCTGGCTTCCGGCCGCGAAGGCGTTGAAGTGCGCGAGGCGGTAGATGAGGTAGGCGCAGAACATGCCGCCAAAGAACATGATTTCGGTCACCAGGAACAGCCACATGCCAAGCGAGGCAGCGTTTTTCTGTTGCTGAGCGTCGGCGAAGTGGTGGAGCAACGCCGGATTGTGCGCTTCGTGTTCCATGGTCGCGGTTTGACCGGTGTTCGCTTGGCTATCGTGCAACGGGAGCCTCCAGTTCCTTGTCGGGGATCTCGTCGTAGTTATAGGCTTCCCAGGTCACCACGGGCGTCTCGTCAAAATTAAACGTGGGCGGCGGCGATGTTGTCTTCCACTCCAGGCCAGCGGCGTTCCACGGATTGTCACCGGCCATCGGCCCGTAGCGCAGCGACCACAGCAAATAGATCATTGGCAGCAGATAGCCGACGGCGAGCACGCTGGAACCCGCGGTTGAGAGCACATTCAACACCTGGAACTCCGGCGGATACTGCCAGTAGCGGCGCGGCATGCCGACATAGCCAAGAATGAACTGCGGAAAGAACGTCAGGTTGAAACCGACGAACACGAGCAGCGCAGAAAGCTTCGCCCAGCCTTCCGGATACATGCGGCCCGTAATTTTGGGCCACCAGAAATGCATGCCTCCGAGATACCCCATCAAGACACCACCTACCATGACGTAGTGAAAGTGGGCGACGACGAAGTAAGTATCGGTCACGTGCACGTCGATGCCGAGGGTCGCGAGGAAGAGTCCGGTCAAGCCGCCGATGGTGAAAAGCCCGATGAAGCCGAAGGCATAGAGCATGGGCGTGGCGTAAGTAATCGAACCCTTGTAGAGGGTAGCGGTCCAGTTGAACACTTTGACGGCTGAGGGCACGCCGACGAAGAAGGTCAGGAACGAAAAGATCATGGCCGCGTAGAGCGAAATTCCGGCCACGAACATGTGGTGCGCCCAGACCAGAAACCCGATCACGGCAATGGCGATGCTCGACAGCGCCACGAATCTGTATCCGAAAACGCGCTTGCGCGAAAAGCAGGTAATAAGTTCGCTGATAACTCCCATCGAAGGCAGGATCATGATGTACACCGCCGGATGGGAGTAGAACCAAAACAGATGCTGGAACAGGAGCGGGTCTCCGCCGAGCCTGGGATCGAAGATGCCAAGATGGAAGACGCGCTCGACCGCCACCAGCACGATGGTGATGGCGACAACTGGCGTGCCCAGAATCATGATGAGGGCGGTGGCATAGTTGGCCCAGATGAACAACGGCAGACGGTCCCAGGTGAGGCCGGGCGCGCGCATGCGGTGAACGGTGACGATGAAATTGAGTCCGGTGAAGATGGACGAGAAACCGGCAAGGAAGACCGCGAGTCCAGCTTCAACGACGTGGGTGTTGCTGCCGACCGTGCTGTACGGGGTATAGAAAGTCCAACCGGTATCGACGCCGCCACTCAGCATGCAGTGCAGGAAGAGCAGGCCGCCAGCGATGTAGAGATACCAACTGAGCAGGTTGATGCGTGGAAATGCGAGATCCTTGGCTCCGACCATGAGCGGCACCAGGAAGTTGCCGAGCACCGCCGGCACAACTGGAATCAGAAAGAAAAACACCATGATCATGCCATGCATGGTGAACACCTTGTTATAGGTGTCGGCCTGCAGAAGGTCGCCCTCCGGCGTGAGCAGTTCGAGCCGGATGAGCATGGCAAAGAAGCCGCCGAGAAAAAAGAAAATGCTGACCGAGATGAGATAGAGAAGCGCGATCCGCTTATGGTCCGTGGTCAACAACCAGGACTTGAGGCTGTGCCCGTTGTTGAGGTAGTTCAATTTCGGAGCCTGATTTGCCGGGATTACTGTACTCGCCATAACTATTGCACCTGCATATTCTGGGGTTGCCCCGGGGAAGTGGCGGGCTGGTTCTGCAGCCCAGCGGTTCCCGGGGGTGGCTGGGCTAACGACTTTACGTAGGCCACCAGCGCGTTCAACTGCTCTTCGCTGACGATGCCTTGAAAGGTCGGCATCACCGGTTTGAAACCACTTACGATCTTTGCGGTTGGATCGAGGATGGACTCACGAACATAGTTCTCGTCGGCAATCACCGTGCGACCGTCTTCGAGCAGAACCGGTTTGTTGTACACACCGATCAGATTGGGGCCCCGCCCCTGGGCGTCGGATCGATGACAGGTGTCGCATCCGAGCGCGGAGAACACCTCTTTGCCGGTTTCCTGCAACGGCGCCGACGCTCCACTTGCCATCCACTGCGCATAGTCCTGCGGCTCCATGACCACGATGTCGCCGCCCATCCCGGAGTGATTGGTTCCGCAATATTCGGCGCAGAACAAATGATAGCGCCCGGGCACGGTGGCCTTGAACCAAAGCGTGGTGTAGCGGCCAGGGAGCACGTCCTGCTTGATGCGGAATGCGGGGATGAAGAAGCTGTGAATCACGTCCTGCGAGGTCATGATCAGCTTGACGTTCTCGCCGGTGGGGACATGCAGCTCGTTGATCTCGCGCTGCCCCTCCATGTGCTCGATTTTCCACATCCATTGTTTAGCGACGACATACACTTCAGTGGCGTTGGCGGGGGGAGTGCGCTCCTGGAAAAATATGACTGCGCCCCATATGAAGAAGGTCAGCATCACAAAGAACGGAATGATCGACCAGCTGAGTTCGAGGATGGTGGAGCCTTCGATCTGCGTAGCCTCGCGGCCGGGAACGCGACGATACTTGATCGCCAGCACCGTGACCGCGAGAAAGATGACCGCGGTCATGACGCCAGCCACCAGCAGCAGATAGATGTAGAGCATATCCACCTGGCTTGCCATGGTCGAAGCTTGATCGGGCCACAAAGGCAAAAATTTCGACATAAGTTAAGTAATTCGCCTCAGGTCACCGTGGGCCGCGCCGCCATCAGAACGAATACCGGAGCGACGATCGGCGCGGAACATGACGAACATAAATGTTCCCAGGATGAGCATTGTAGCCAGCGCGGCCAGCTTCAGAATGTTGCTGATGACAGCGCCGTATTTCCCCGTCCTCGGATCGTAGTGATAGCAGTAGAGCAGCACCTGGTCACCGATGTTACCAATCCTGTTTTGCGAGGCCTGCACCAGTCCAAGGCGCAGGTCCTTGGGAGAGAACTCCACTCCATAAAAGTATCCCGAAACGTGGTGGTCGGGAGTGAGCATGACGATCGCGGCGGCGTGGGCGTACTGCTCGGTTTTCGGATCGAACTGAAATTGAAAGCCGACCGCTTTGGTGAGCGCTTCGATCTGGTCAGCCTTGCCGGTCAGGAAGTGCCAGCCCTGATCGGAGTTCGCGCGGCCATAGCGTTTCATGATGTCCCGCTTTTTTGCCGCGGCCATTTCCGTGGTTTCGCGCGGGTCAAAGCTCACCGTGACGACGTCGAAATCTTTTCCGAGATCGAAAGTCAGCACCTTCATCGAGCCGACCAGTCCCTGCAGCAGTTCGCTGCACAACATGGGGCATTGGTAGTAACCCAGGTTCAGGATGACGGGGCGTCCGTGGCCGAAGTAGTCGGCGAGCTTAACCGGGTTGCCGAGTTCGTCGCGGAATTCGAGATTGGCGGGAACTTCGGCGTTGAGATGTTGCTCGATGCCCACGAATTCAAGCCCAGGGGGACGCTGGTTGACCGGCGGACTCATGATGCCGCCGCCCATAATAGGACCGCGCGCACCCTGCGCAAACAGCGGAACGGCCGCGAGCACGAGCAGAACACCTGCGGCGATAATCGAATTGGCAAAACTCATTTTACTGCGCACTGCTTTTCCTTTTCCGGCTGTCCGGCCGGACCGGTTCTACGTAGGGACAGCCGCCCTCGGCTGTTCAGCCGAGCAAAGCTCGGCAAGGTTCTCGTGCCTACTCCGGCGCTTCCGCACCTTTCTTCTCGGGCGCCTTGCTCGCGGGGGTGGTGATTCCACCCGCCTTGTCGGGCGGAACAACGGGCAAGCCGCGCTGGACGATCAATTCCATGGCGCGATCGATCGGAATGTGCGCCACGCCATCTTTTTCGTTGACCCAGCCGTAGCTGTTGAGTTGGTCCTCCTGCTTAATCAGGTCTTTGCGCAAATCGATGCCCTCGATCACTTCGAGCATGGGCGCCCCGTTGTCCTTGAATGTTTTATCCATGTCCGCCTGCGTAACCACACGCGACATCGCGCCCTTCGAAGTAACCAACGGGCTGGCCGTGGCCATCTGCGACCGCTCGTAGTTATCCAGAAACGAGTACATGCCGACGATAATGAAATAAATAACTATGCCAGTAACCGCGAGGCCGATCATGAAAGCAAAGACGCCGCGCGTCCCCAGGTCTTCGCGTTCGAACTCGGTTTCGTGGCCGGAGTGGCCATGATTCGAGTGGCCATGATTCATCATTTCATCACTCATGCGACCGCTCCAGAAGTCTGACCGTCTGCGGCGCGTTTACCGGCAGCAGCGGACGCGATCTCAGGTTGTGGAAGAAGTAGGCCATCCAGAGGCCGCCCATCCCGGCAATGATCGTAAAAAGCACCCAGCTCACGTGAAACGTGGGATGCGATGCGGGTTCGATATGCCAAAAGATATCGACCATGCGCACAAATATGATCCAGGAAGCAAGCCGCACCAATGTGTGCGCCTTGCGCTTCAACTGCCGCGATAGCAAGAGCGCGAAAGGCACCGCAAACTGGAACACCACGAGAAACAGTCCAACCTCTCCCCATCCCCCATTCATGCGGCGCACGTACCACGGAATTTCTTCGGGCAGGTTGCCGGCCCAGATGATGAGCCACTGCGAGAAATTGAAATACGTCCAAACCATCACGAAGGTCAGCATGAATTTGCCGTGGTCGTGGACTTCGGTATCGGTGAGGTACTCGGACATCGGCTTGCGTTTGCCGAGGATGCTCTCGATCACCACGCAGAAGCAGAAGGCGGAGAGCGCTTCACCAGCGATGAAAATCAAGCCGTAGATGGTCGAGATCCAGCGCGCCTGCAGCGACATCACCCAGTCGATCACCGCGAAGGAAATCGTCAGCGAGTAGATCACGAGTCCAATGGAACTCATGGCGCGGAAACGCAGCGTGCTTTGACCTGCAATCGTGTCCTGCTCGGTCGACCAGCGATTCAGGAAGTAGGCCATCCCGAACCAGATGGCGAAGTAAAGGATGTAGCGGATCAGGATGCCGTTGAAGTTGAGATAGCTGTCGTGGATCTCCACGATCTTCGGATCAGTCAGCCCCGGCCGGGCCCAGAAGTAAAGCTTCGGCAGATTCAACAGAATCGGAATAAAGAGGACGAACATAAGGGGTAGCGTCATCATGCCCGATTCCAGAATGCGGCGAATCACAATGCTCCAGGCACCGCCGACCAGGTGATGCAGCATCAGGATGGCCATGCATCCGAGCGAAAGACCGAGCCAGAACATGAAGCCGGTAAGGTAAGCGGAATAAAAACTGTTGGGCGAAAGGAAAGCACCGGCGATGGAAACAATGGCCGCGATCACCCCAATGACCAGCGACCGCTGCTGGATGGTCTGAGCCACGGGCGGGGCCATCAGGTCCGACTTACTCATTGTTCCTGTGGCCGTGGTCATTTGGGCTCCCCTTCGGTCGAAGCGGTCGGCGCCACGACTTCGGGCAACGTGGCTCCGTTGCCAATGTCGCGGAATTGCGGCGGAGGTGACGGAATCTTCTGTCCCGCAGGAATGTCAGCCGCGGTTGCATCCTGACTCAATTGCAGCGCGCGGATGTAGGCGGCAATGCACCAGCGATCGCGCGGCGCAACCTGTGTGCCATACTCCGGCATAACACCGTAGCCGTTGCTCATGACGTCGAAAAAGTGGCCGATCGGTGCTTTGCGCAAACGCTCGATGTGATAAGACGGCGGACGGCGGAATCCGCGCGTGGGGATGAAGCCACCACCATCGCCGACGCGTCCGTGACAAGGCGTGCAGTTGATGTTGAAACGCTCGCGTCCGCGAGCAAGAACTTCGGCGGTCACCGGGAACGGCATATAGTCGCCCGGATTGCTGCCGATTTTTCCGGTGTAGAAGTAACTATCTTCGCGGAGGTCGCCGCGAGCGACCGTGCCCTCGACCGGCATGCGGGCGGAGCGATCGTCGGCGAAGAAATCGCTCTTCGCCAGGGGCCGGTAATAAGGCTGCAAGTGCATATCGAGGCGGCACCCGGCGGTCACGGCGATCAGTGCCAACAGCGCGGGCAAGACTTTTCGGAGGTTCAGCGCGGCACCCATGGCTAGCTTGGCACCTCCGCGATCATGCGGGGCGCGAGGCCCGAGAGAAACGAGCGCGTGCGGGCGGCGTCATATTTCGGGTCGCTCGAAAACACCACCAGAAAGAATTTATTCTCCGAGGCCTTAGCGAACTCGGGCACGTTGAACACCGGGTGATAGGGCATCGGGAGGCCGTTCAGCGCAAGCATACCGATCACGGAGGAAAGTCCGGCGAAAAGAATCGTCAGTTCGAAGGTCACGATGATGAACGACGGCCAGGAGTGCAACGGTCGTCCGCCGATGTTGACCGGATAGGTGATCACTGCTACCCAATACTGCAGCCCGTACGCCGACAGCAGGCCGATGATTCCGCCGATCAGGACAACGAGCGCAACGCTGTTCTTGTGGAAACCGATCGCTTCGGCAAGACCCTCAATCGGAAACGGGCTGTAGGCATCGATCTTCTGATAGCCCGCTTCGTGTGTCTTGTGAGCGGCAGCAACCAACTCCTGGGCTGAGTCGAATTCGGCCATCAGTCCATAACTTGGAGAGTCATGAATCGGAGATTCATAAACTGAAACATCGCTCATTGCTTCACCTCCGCCGCTTCGCGCACCTGCGCCTCCGGCAACAAGGTGCGCAATTCGAAGATGGAGATCATGGGAAGGATGCGTACGAACAGCCACATTGCAGTCAGGAACAAGCCGATGGTGCCGACGAAAGTCATCCAATCCCACTTGGTCGGGTAGTATTGGCCCCACGAAGAGGTCAGGAAGTCGCGGCTCAAACTGACCACGACGATAATAAAGCGCTCCAGCCACATGCCAACGAGCACGATGAACGAGATGAGCCAGAGCCAGCCGGTGGAGACACGGAACTTCTTCAGCCAGAGAACCTGCGGGATAAAAATATTGCAGGCGAGCAGCGCCATGTACACCCAACGATACGGGCCGTGGAGCCGGTTCCAGAGCAGGAACGAATCGAACTGGTTCCCGCTATACCAGCCCATGAATGCCTCCATGCCGTAGCCGTAGGCGACGATCAGGCCGGTGGCCAGCATCACCTTGGCCGAGGTTTCCAGATGCCGCATGGTAATGAAGTCCTGCAGTCCGTAGATGGCGCGGATTGGAATCGCAAGACAAAGCACCATGGCGAAACCGGAATAGATGGCGCCCGCTACAAAGTATGGCGGGAAGATCGTGGTGTGCCATCCCGGAACGATGCCGACCGCAAAATCGAAGCTCACCACCGTGTGCACCGAGAGCACCAGCGGCGTCGCGAGACCGGCGAGAAGTAAGTAGGCAGTCTCGTATCGGTGCCAGTGGCGGGCCGAACCGCGCCATCCCATGGCAAGCAATCCGTAAATGCGCTGCACCCAGACACTCTCGGCGCGATCGCGCAAGGTGGCGAAGTCGGGAATCAATCCCACAAACCAGAACACCAGCGAAATCGTGAAATAAGTCGAAACCGCGAACACGTCCCACACCAGCGGACTGCGGAAGTTCGGCCAGTAGTTCATGGTGTTCGGATACGGAAACAGCCAGTACGCCAGCCAGGGGCGTCCGGTGTGGGCAAGCGGGAAGATGCCCGCGCAAGCCACCGCGAACAGCGTCATGGCTTCCGCAAAGCGGTTGATGGAATTACGCCAGGTCTGCCGCAGCAGGGCAAGAATGGCGGAGATCAGGGTGCCCGCGTGGCCGATACCGATCCACCACACGAAGTTGACGATGGCGAATCCCCAACCAATGGGAATGTTGATGCCCCAGATCCCGGTACCTTTGATGAACAGATACCCGAGGGCCCCCATCAGCATGTTCATCATCCCGAACACGATCAGGAAGCCCAGGATCCATCCCAGTGAAATAGGGCGCTTCAGCACGATGTTGCTGATCTTCTCGGTGATGGTGGAGAAGGTGTGACCGGGTGCGATTACCGGCACTCGCCTGTCTGCCACGGGAATTTGTGTGTTGGTAGCCATGCCTTACTTGCACTCCACGATTTTCTCTACTATGTTCTTGACTCTGCTTTTGCCTCTTCTAACTCGGGGTTAGGATTGCGGACTTCCGCCAGATACGTGGTACGCGGCCGCGTATTCAATTCACCCAGCAGGGAATAGTTCCTCGCCTGCGCTTTCCACTTATTAACCTGACTGTTCGGTTCGTTGAGATTGCCGAAAACGATAGCATTCGCCGGACAGGACTGTTGGCAAGCTGTCTGCAACTCCCCATCTTTAATGGTCGAGTCGGCGCGCTCCGCATCAATACGATGCTCGCTGATGCGCTGCACGCAGTAAGTGCATTTTTCCATGACGCCGCGGCTGCGTATGGTCACATCCGGATTGCGCATCAGTTTGAACTGCGGCGTCTCCCAATCCTGGAAAAGCAGGAAATTGAACCGCCGCACTTTATAAGGACAGTTATTCGAGCAGTAACGCGTTCCGACGCAGCGGTTATAGACCATGTCGTTCAGGCCCTCGCTACTGTGCAGGGTGGCCTGCACCGGACAAACCAGTTCGCAAGGCGCGTTCTCGCACTGCATGCAGGGCAGGGGCTGAAAGAAGCCCTTCGGATTGTCGCGCGGGCCGTTGTAGTAAGTGTCAACACGCAGCCAGTGCATGTGGCGACCTCTGAGGGTTTGATACTTGCCAACCACAGCGATGTTATTTTCCGACTGGCAGGCGACGATGCAGTTATTGCATCCCACACAAGAGTTCAGATCGATCGCCATGCCCCAGGAGTAAGTTTCCTTGGAATAGTCGAAAGGCTTATAGAGCGTGAGCTCCTGCGGCGGATCGCCTTCCTTCGCGAAGTTCGGCTCTTTCTTGTACTCCTCCAGGCTGCGTTCCTGCACCAGCGGACGCTCGCCGACCGGAGTCTCCATCGTCTGATAACCCTGCGTACTGGCGAGCTGATAGACTTCACCGGTAGGGGTAAGTTTTGCGCCGTCCGCGAACCACGGAGCCTGACTCGAACGCAGCGGATAAACGTCGAAGCCCGTGCCGGTGCCGATGCGGCCAGCGCCTGTGCGCCCGTAACCAAGGAAGACGGTGATGGAATTGTCGGGATGGCCAGCCTGAATCCAGACTGGGCCTTTGACTTTCTTTCCGTTGAATTCCAGTTCCGCAACGTCTTTGAAATTCAGCTTCAGGCGCTCGGCCATTGCCGGGCCGATCATGATGGGATTGTCCCAAGTCAGCTTGGTAAGCGGCTTCGGAAGTTCCTGCAGCCAGCCGTTGTTGGCAAAACGGCCGTCGTAGATCGAGGGATCGCGCCGGAAATTAAGCTCATAGCCCCCGCCTGCTGCGGATTGCGCTGCCGGGAAACTAGCCGCTTTCAGCGCGACATTCTTCGGGGCGTAGTTCGTGCCCGCCACCCAGCCGTCGTGCAAAGACTTGCGCCAGAAGGCGTCGAAGTCGGCGCCACTATGCTGCTTCTGCCAATAAGCCTGGACAAGTTCGCGTCCCATGAGACCGGACTGCCCCGCAAGAATGGTGATGATTTCGTGCGCGCTCTTGCCGCCGTAAAGCGGCTCAATGAGCGGTTGAATGATGCTCACCGTCCCGTCGTAGGCGCGGGCGTCGCTCCAGGACTCGAGATAGTGCGCCTCCGGCACATGCCACTGGCAAAGCTCCGCCGTCTCGTTGCGATGAGAGCCGAGAAATACTTTCAGACTGACCGCATTCGATTTCAAAGCCGAAGCGAATTCGAGTTCCGCGGGTGCGTCATAAGCCGGATTTCCCCCGAGAATCAGCAGCACATCGACTTTTCCGCCGCGAATATCTTCGACAAGCGTATGCAACGATTCCTTGCGGTTGACCGGATTTGCATCCACAGGTTCGGTGTAGAAGACCGTCTTGGAGATGTTGCCAAGCGCTTGGTTAAGAGCGTGAGCGATGGCGTGCACGATCGGCGACTGATGATCGCCAACAATTACGACGCTTGAGCCTTTGTGCGATTGCAGGTCTTTCGCGAGCGCGGAGACAAACTTCGAATCCACGCCACTGGCGTTGCCCCCGGCATTCGCACCAACAGCGCTCGCCAGGGCGCGGGCAAAGTTTTCAATCTCGGCAGCCCGCATCGGCAGCCGGTGATCGGCCTTCATCCCCGTCGGCGACGGCGTGCTCTCAACCACGTACAGCCGGTTCATGTTCGCATCAGGATTGCGCCGCGAGGCGAAATCGCGTGTGTAGCGCGCAGAGCCGGGGAATCCAGCATAAAGAAAGTCAGCGTCAAGCGAAACAATGAGGTCGGCCTTCGACAAGTCGTAGCGCGTCTCGACCGGCTCGCCAAACGCCAGCTTCGCGCCTTCGACCACGTTGTCGCGGTTGATCGGCTCGTACACATGCCACTTGGCCTGCGGATTCACTTGCAGGTAATCGCGAATCTGCGCCGCCAGCGTGGGTGAGGAAACCGTCTGGGTCAGAATCCGGACGCCGCCGCCCGCAATGCCCTTCTCGACATTCATCGGCCCGCGAACTGCGTCTATGAAGGCATTCCACGAACGGTAGTCGCCCAGGTAAGTGATGTTCTGCGCCCGGTCGGGATCGTAGAGATCGAGAATCGAAGCCTGCGCGTATATATCAGTGCCGCCGAGACTCGCCGGATGCTGCGGATTGCCCTCAACTTTCGTAGGACGAAACATGTGGCTTTCGACCAGGATGGGCGAGGCATAGCCGCCGAGCGTGAACGCGGTGGCGTAGAACTTCGGACGGCCAGGAACAACGTTTTCCGGCTGCCGCACATATGGAACAATCTCGGTATTCGGCATCCGCGTGCAACCGGTCAACCCGGCGAGCGCCAGCGACGCGCCCATGGTTTTCAGGAAGCCGCGCCGCGAGAAGTCGTCGAGCCACTCGGAAGCGCCTTTGGGGAACTCGCGGTGGAGCATTTCCTGAAACTCGTCGCTGCCCGCCAGTTCTTCCAGGCTGCGCCAGTATTCGGGGCCGGTCGTCTCCTCGATCTGCTCCCTGACCGTCGTCAGGTCAAGCTGCTTGCGCTTGCTGGGACAGATATCGCCTCCGACAGCGGCCGCACCTTTGGTTCCCGCCGGTTTTGTTTTGTGCTCGTCCATGCTCATCGTCGAATTTAGCTCTTGGCTACTTAAGCTTCTAGCTTTCCGTTTTCACTTCCTGTGATTGAAACCCTGTCGCTACCGATGGCAGGTATTGCAGCTGGTAATGTCGTTGACCGAGCGCACCTTGTATGCCTCCTTCAAGGCAGTGCCAAGCGCGATCTGGTCGGTGTACGCCCTGCCGGCAAAAACGACCTCATTCTTACCCATCGGGTCGTTGACCGGAGGCTCATAGCGCATGTTGAAAACCTGTTCCCGCGGACGGAGGTATTTTTCGGTGTTGCGGTGGCAGTCGAGGCAGAATTCCATCTGCAGCGACGCATACTGATACGTCAGCGGCATCTGGTCAATCGGACCGTGGCAGGTATTGCAGCCCACACCCTTATTAATGTGGATACTGTGATTGAAATATACGTAGTCTGGCAACTGGTTGACCCGCGTCCATTCCAGCGACCGGCCAGTGCGGTAACTTTCGCGGACCGGCTCCAGATAAGCCGCGTTGGTCCAGATCTGTTGATGGCAATTGATGCAGGTCTTGGTGGGTGGGATGCCGGCGAAACTCGACGTCTCAACCGAGGTGTGGCAGTAGCGGCAATCAATACCCAGCCCGGTAACGTGGTGCTCGTGGCTGAACGGAACCGGCTGCGACTTCCGCACGCCAGCATTGGTGATGTACGGAGTGCGCTCCAACTCCGCCAGAACCCAAGCCAGCCCGGCCGCCGCCAGAACCGTGAGCACTATTGAGGCCCTGGCGATGGCATTGCTGCTACGTGGAAAGATCTGCATTGAATGTGAAGTCTTTAGTATTGCGAAATTGGCTCGCGCCGCTTCCGGTTGACCGCATTCCTATGATTTACGTCACGTGTCGTTGTGACGCACGTTACTGAAACAAGTGAGTATAACAGTTGATTGGCGAAATGGAAGGGGTCGTGCCGCTTTTCTTTGTACCAATTCGGAACTTCAATTCGGAAAATTGAATCGTCAGAAACCTGAATATATTCCTTGTTCTTTGGTGAATGCTTTGTGCATGCTTTCCAGGAAAAACAGCCGGGCAATGAAACCTCAGCGCAGATTCATCACCAGCAGCTTGGGTTCTGTCATTTCCTGAATCGCGTCGCGCAAGCCTTCACGGCCAAGTCCGGAATCCTTGATGCCGCCATACGGCATGTGGTCAATGCGAAACGTGGGCACGTCGCCGGCGATCAGGCCGCCAACTTCAAGTTCGTCGTAGGCCTGAAAAATAAGTTTGGCGTCGCGCGTGAAAAGCCCAGCCTGCAGGCCATATGCAGAACTGTTGATCTGCTTCAGCGCGGAGGCGAAATCGTTGTAGGGCTCGACGGTCACGACCGGTGCAAAGATTTCCTGGCAATTCACTTTCATATTGGGCTTGGTGCCGGTAAGCACGGTGGGCTCGAACAGCGATCCTTTGCGGTTGCCGCCGCAGAGCAGGCGCGCCCCACCGCGCACCGCCTCCTGCACCCAGTCGGCGGCGCGGATCGCGTCGCTTTCGCGGATAAGAGGGCCGAGGTCGCTCGACTCGTCCAGCGGATCTCCGGCTTTCAGTTTGCCGACCCCTGCCAGCAATAACTCGGTGAATTTTCCGTAGACGGAGTGTTCCACAAGAATGCGCTGCACTGAAATGCAGGACTGTCCAGCGTACGCAAAGCCACCGGTAACACATCGGTCGGCGGCATAAGCGAGATCCGTATCGCTGTGGACGATGACGCCCGAATTGCCTCCCAGTTCGAGAACAACTTTTTTCTTTCCCGCATTGTTCTTGATGGCCCAGCCGACAGCGGCACTGCCCGTGAAGCTGATGAGCTTGATCCGCTCATCGGTGACCAGCAGCCCGGAATCTTCGTTTGAGAGCAGAACCGCGTTAAAGCCGCCATCCGGCCATCCCGCTTGTTGGATCACTTCCGCCAACAGCAGCGAGGTAAGCGGTGTCTCGGGCGCGGGCTTGACGACCATCGAACATCCGGCAGCAATGGCCGGAGCGACTTTGTGCGCGACCAGGTTCAAAGGAAAATTGAAGGGCGTGATCCCGGCGACGGGTCCAAGGGGAAATCGTTTGACGATGCCCCAACGGCCGGCAGTCGACTGCTGCCAATCCAGCGGCAAATATTCGCCGTAGCCGCGAACCGTCTCTTCCGCGGCGATGTTGAACGTAAACACAGCGCGGTCAACTTCCATGCGAGCGCTCTTGATCGGCTTTCCCGCTTCCAACGCAATCGTGTGGGCAAATTCCTCTTTGCGATCGCGAACACCGCTTGCAATCCGGTGCAGGACCCGTTGGCGTTCGAAGGCCGGCAGTCGCCGTGTGGTTCCGAACGCCTTGACCGCCGCGGCAATGGCGCCCTCGGCGTGTTCGCGGCGTCCCTGGTAGACATGCGCGATAAGCGCGCCGTCGTAAGGCGCGTGTATGTCGACGATGTCACCCTCCTCCAGCCACTTCCCGTCCAGAAAGAAACCATGAGTTGCAACCGGAGTCACCGTCATCTCGGCCATTGCCTCACCTCTTTCGAGTGCGCTCGCTAATTTGACTCTTGGTCCCCGTTCGACGATTCGCTTCCTGATTTGCGTTAGACGATTATAGAACTTTGGGAAGGGCTCATGAACACCAACCGCGCGAGGGCACTCGCCCCCTGCCTATCATTTGCCGGTTTGCGGTTGGAAGCGATCGTCGACTTCCACCTGGTATCCGGCGACCAGTCGATTCGTTTCGTTCGCCATTCCGACCACCGACATCAACTCTTTGAACTGGTCGTCGGTCATGCCTTTGTTTATCGCCGAAACGGTATGCGAAGCGATGCAGTACTCGCACTGGTTCGTGACCGAGACGGCGACGTAGATCATTTCTTTGGTGAGCGGGTCGAGCGCTCCGGGAGCCATGATCTGCTTGATGTCGTCCCAAGTCCGCTTGAGCAGGACGGGATCGTGTGCGATTGCCTTCCAGAAATTGTTGATCCAGTCGGTCTTGCGCGTAACCATGATGTCGTCGTAGATGGCCCGCACTTCAGGGCTGGCATCGGCGTATTCGATAAGGCCAAAGATGGACATGAGTCTCTCCCGTCAGGCTATTGTGCCATTGAATGATTGAGTCATTGAATCATTGAGTCTTAAGGCAATCACTCAATGATTCAATGACTAAATATCTCAATGGATTCACGACACCCAATCTAAAACCTTGTAGTACGCCCCCGCGATGGGCAGAAACCATGGCTTGCCGTTGTAAAGCCCCAGCGGCGCGCCGGGGAATGGAATCTCCGCAAAAGGATTGTCGGTCTTCCCCTCCGCGATCCATTCCGCCATCTTCTGCCCTTGATACGTAGCCATGGCGACGCCGTGTCCCGCATATCCGACGGCGAAATAGATGCCATCCACCTGCCCGGCGTGCGGCATGATGTCGAAGCAAAAATCGAGCGTGCCGCCCCAGACGTATTCAACTTTCGTGTCGCGCAATTGCGGATAGACGTCAATCATTCCTAGGCGCAGAATTTCCGCGCTCTTGCGGATGGTTTGATCGGTCTCCGGGAAGAACGCCGCACGGCCGCCGAACAACATGCGATTGTCGGGGGTGAGCCGGTAATAGTAAAGATAGTTCTTGGAATCGTAGATCTGGCGGTTGCGCGGGCTCAGTTCGCGGGCCAGCGCTTCAGAGAGCACTTGGGTCGTGATAATAAACGACCCAATGGGAATGATTTTCCTCCGCAGTGCGGGCGTAGCCGCGCCCGTGTAGCCGCTGGTTCCAACCAGCACGTTGCGCGCCCAAATCGCGCCGCGAGAGCTGTTCAGCCTGAACCCAGGCGCACCGGCGCGCACTTCGCGCAGGATGTTCTGCAGCCGTGTGCGTTCGCAGATCCGGACACCGGCGCGCATGGCAGCGGCGCCGAGACCGGCCACGTAGCGCGCGGGATTGAGGCCGGCTGAAATTTCGTCGACCATGCCGCCGTAATAAATGTCGGAACCGATCTCGCTGCGCAAGTCGTCGCGGGCCACGACGCGCAACTGGTGGTCGAATTCGCGCGCGATCACTTCGACCTGGCGGGCGTAGTCGTCGAAGTGAGCTTGCTTGCAAGCGACTTCGAGGTGTCCGGTGCGGGCAAAATCGCAGGCAATGTTTTCCTCTTTCACGATGCGCTCGACGGCATCGATGGTCTCCAGCGAAGCGGCGTACATGCGGCGCGTAAGCTCGCGCCCATACATCGAGATAAGCTTGTTGACGCCCAGCTTCAATCCTGTGAGTACCATGCCGCCGTTGCGCGAACTTGCGCCCCAGCCAATGGTTTCCGTTTCGAGCACAACCACCTTCGCCCCGCGTTTAGCCAGCGAGAGCGCGGCGGAGAGTCCAGTAAATCCGGCGCCGATGATGGCAACATCAGCGCTCGCCGGCAATGGCTGCACCGGTGAGGTAGGCATCTGGACGGTCGTGAGCCAGTAATTAAGTTCCTGCGGCATGCTGACGGCCAATTCTTTTTCGCGCCCGACTTGGTCGTGTGGTGACGGGGCTTTGCCCCGTCCCAGCGGGCAAAGCTCCGCCACCACACGGCTAGACACTACAGTACCGCCGTCTCGTGAATCATCCGCCCCTCCGCAAATCGCGAGAAGTTCAGCAGCGACGCGTCGATCAAATCGGTCTTCCCGGCCAGAATCAAATCGCTGAGAATTTTCCCGGTGGCGGGCGCGTGCATCACACCGTGTCCGCTGAAACCGTTGGCGAAGAAGAAGCCGGGGACTTCGGGAGATTCGCCGAGAATCGGGTGATGGTCAGGCGTCATTTCATAAAGCCCGGCCCACGCCCGCTTGGGATTGACCGCAAGATTTTCGAAGACCGGCACGCGATTCGCCGCATGCGTCAGGATCTTCTCGATGAAGCTCGCGTCAAAATCAGTTTTGTAGCCCGGTGTTTCTTCCGGATCGTTCCATGCCAGCAGGAATCCGAGGCTCTCGGGGCGAAAATGAAAGCCGTTGGACATGTCGATGATCATCGGGGCAGTGTGTGGAAATTGGTCAAACGGCTCGGTCGGAACCAGCATGCGGCGCAAAGGTTCGACGGGAAGATCGATGCCAGCCATCCTCGCGATTAGAGCCGCCCATGCGCCGGCACAGTTAACCACCGTGCGCGTGGAAACCGCGTCGCGCGTGGTCGCAACCTCGAAACTCGAACCCTTACGCGCGATTCCGGTTACGTTGGCGTTCTTCCAGAGCGTGGCGCCGTGATCGCTTGCCCAAGTCATAAAGCCGATCATGGCGCTGTAGGGGTCGACAAAGCCATCCGTGGAGCAGAAACTGCCGCCAACAATGTCGTCGCCACGGAGTTGTGGAAACAGGCCGCGAATTTCGTCGCCGGCGACGAGGCGCACATTCTTCAGTCCCATGGCAATCTGCTTTTCGTAGTTGGCGCGCAGGTAGGCCATGTGCTTTTCGTTGGTCGCGCAGAATAGATAGCCCTGAGGCCGGTAGTCGCACGGGTACCCGAGCCGCTCTTCGAAGCTCGCATAGAACGGGATAGAGTAAAGCGACATCCGGATATTGACCGGCGTCGAAAACTGCGCCCGCACGCCGCCCATACTCTTGCCCGTGGACCCCTTGCCCTGCGTGGTCTCGCGCTCAATCACAAGCACGTTCTTGCAACCAGCCGCAACCAGATGGTAGGCGATGCTGGAGCCGACAATCCCTCCGCCGATGAGAACAACGTCTGCGCTGTGCATGGTAGCGGAGCAATTGTAAATGCTCGTGTGGGGACGGCCCTGTGTGGGGACGGGCTTTGCCCCGTCCCGGCGGGGCGAAGCCCCGCCGCCACGCCAGCTCTATTTCAGCGCCGCCGGTTTCAATGCCGGCCCAGCCTTCTTCTCCCGCCGCATCTGCTCGGCCAGTTCCCGGATCTCGGTCAAGTCGCGCTGCATCTCGCTCCATCCATACCAGAGCGCATAATCCGGACTGGCGTGAAACGTTCCCTGGAACGTACGCATGCGGTGCTCCAGGTACATCACGAAGAGCTTTTGCTCGATCACCGTGGGCGCGTCGTGGAACGTCAGCAAGTTTGGAAACGGATAGGCATAGTTCTTCGGCTGCGGAAGCACCTTGTCTTTATATAGGTCGGCAATGATCTTGATCGCCTCGGCCATCAGGTGGTCCGCGTTCTTGATCATGTCATCGCCTGCTTCCAACTGTTGCCGCGCAAAGTTCCCGGAGTGGCACTGGTTGCAGGTCTTCAGCATCTTGTCGCGCTCACCCTGCCAGTCTTCCTGGGTCAAACGCGCAAGGTCGGCAGCTTGCACCGTCGCCACCAGTGAAGTCGGCTTGCCCTCAGGATCGAGCACACCGAGAGCCTGCAGGATCGTGGCGCGATCCGCGGCCCACTGTTTGTCTTCCGGCAACGGCAGACGAACCGCCAGAAATCCCCAGGCCGTACGCACGCCGTGATCGCCATTCTGCATGTGACAGGTCTGGCAAGTCGGAGCGGCGGCACCGGCGGGCAGAATCCCGCGCTGCTTCAAATCCGACCGCACCCCGTGCTTCGACGACGAATACATCTCCCACTGGGGATGGTCGAATCCCATGTGGCACGTCTCGCAGGCCTATGGCGACTTGGCCTCTTCAACCGAGAACGTATGGCGCGTGTGGCAGGAGTCGCACGAAGCCACACCGAATTCGCTGCCGTGCTGCCGCAGCTTGGCGATCTCCTCCACCGGCTTTTCGCCGATCTTGTGGCAACCGCCACAACCTTTTTGGCCCTCAATCATCGCCATCGGCTGCCAGTGAATGGTCGGCATGGCGAGCATGGCGGCCCACGCTTTCGAGTGCTTGCCGTGCTTGTACTGATCGACCTGCGTCTGGTGGCACTGGGCGCAGGTTTCAGGCGTGGGAATCTTCACCTTCGACACGTCACTCGCCGACTGGTGCTGATCGCCGTGGCAGGCGACGCAGGTCACCTCCATCTGGCTATGCTTGCTCAGCTTCCAGTCGGAAACGATGTTGGGGGTTTGCTTGCTGTGGCACTCAATGCAAGACGCTGCCGGATTCGCGGATTGTGCGTAGAGGAACGAGCCTGTGCACGCGCACAGAACGGTGGAGAGGAAGAGCAGGAGAAAAAGTCGCATGAAGCCTCCGGACAGGAAACGGCAAAGACTAATGCAGGCCCGACCAGGGGAGCGATGACTTTTGTCACACCTAGGAAGTCAGCAAGGCGAGGCCAACCCGGCCCAACACCACCACTGCGAACCACCCGAACACTACCGCGAACGCAGTTCCGCGTTTGACCTTGGTGATACAAGTGATGCCGATGGCGGTCAGGACCAGGGACCAGATGCTGAGGACATCCAACGGGGTCAGTAAGGCGCGAAGCACGGGAGAACCCTCTGGGCCGATAAAGTATCCGGGATTGGTGGCCACGGGGTTCTGAATGTTGAATCCGTCGCCGCTGACTCCAGCCAGCAGAGACGAGATCGCCAGCAGAGGCATCAGGATTTGCGGTAGCCGCGTATAAACCACCAGCGCAAACATTCTCGAGAACTTCACGTCGGCGCTCGCGCCAAACTTGAGGGTTGCAAAGAGAACTGCAGCGAAGATTACATAAACGAGCAACGCAATAACAGGAAAACCGTAGGTGATGAATTTGGTGATTGTAGCCTGCAGCGCCAGGCTTCTTTCGCGCCGATCGGCTGGCATGTTCTCAAGTTGCGCAGCCTGCTTGGGCTGCAACTGGATCACATTGTCCACCACCTTGCGAAAACCGACTTTCTGATCGACGATATAGCCAAACAGTACCGAAACGATGGCAATGATCAGGAACGGCGCCCACCAACTGGCGTTCCTGCGAAGATCGGTGAAGGTCCTGCTGGGCGCAAAGAGAGTGTAGAAGAGGCGCTGTCCTTCAGACAGCGGCGCTGGTACCGCCGCGGGCTGTGATGATACCTGCGCGATCTGCGGTGGCACGGAAGGGTTGGTCGCCATATCTTTTCTCCCAAAAACAGAAAGCGATTGTAGTTTCCTTCCGCCGGAAGGACAAGTTGTATCGAGGGACTACGACGACGCCGCCATCTCCGGAGTCGCTGCCAGCAATTTCTGAGTGTAAGCGTGCTGCGGATGAGCAGTGATCTGCTCCGTGCTCCCAATTTCAACGATCTTGCCACGATACATCACCGCAATGCGCGTCGAGAGGTAGCGCACCACCGGCATGGAGTGCGAGATGAACAAATAAGTGAGGCCGAAATCGCGCTGCAGTTGCTGCAGAAGATTTACGATTTGGGCTCCCACGCTGACATCGAGAGCCGAAACCGGTTCATCGGCGACAATAAACTTCGGCCGCAGCGCCAGAGCGCGGGCAATTCCGATGCGCTGCCGCTGTCCTCCCGAAAACTCGTGCGGATAACGGGGCATGGCCGATTCATCCATCCCCACAGCGCTCAAAAGTTCCGCAACGCGCTGGCGGCGGGAATCGCGGCCGAGGCTTTCGCCGACGACCTTCTGATGAAGAATTAGCGGCTCGGCGATCACGTCCTCTACCCGGAAGCGCGGGTCGAGCGAACCGAACGGGTCCTGGAAGACGATCTGCATGTCGCGGCGAAGTCGGCGCAGTTCGGAACCCTTGGCCTTCAGCAAATCGATGCCATCGAAGAGGATCGCACCCGAAGTAGGTTCGATGAGGCGGAGGACAAGCCGTCCCAGCGTGCTTTTGCCGGAGCCCGATTCGCCCACCAGCCCCAGCGTTTCGCCTTCGCAAATATCAAGCGAGACATCGTCCACGGCGCGAACTTCGCCCAAGCGGGGGCCGGCGAATGCAGATTCGGTCAGATCGAAAACCTTGGTCAGGTTACGGACTGCGAGCAAGGGCACGGGGAGAGAGTATCAGCGATTGAAGAGCGGCGTCAGCCCTGGTTGCCTTGTTCGTTAGTTAGCCTCGGCCAGGCAATTTGAAGAGCAATGGCGGTGAAGAGTACCAGCAGAAAGTCGGCCATTTGGGGATGGGTCGGCCAAATCCTCTGCGCTACCCCAAACTCCCAGGCGCCAAAACCAACCGCGGTCGCAATAACACTGGCGATCAATGAGGTTTTTAGCGTTTTCATGCTCCCCCTTAGATCCTTATACGTCGAAGATGATAGCTTCGTTCCATCCAATTCCGCCACCACATCTCTTCACCCCGCAATCATCGGCACCGCCGCTAGCGCCGCCACCATGCCGATAGTCCGCGCCCGGCTGAAATGCTCGTGCAGAAAGTAGCGCGCGAGCAGAACGGTAACCGCAGGATAGAGCGAACTGAGCACCACCGCATCGTCCAGACGGCCGATTTGAGATGCGCGGATGAAAACGGCGCTGCCGGTGATGTCGAGAACTCCGCAAACCATGGCCAGGCCCAGCACCGGCGTGGGTACCGCGCGCAGGTGTCTTCCGAACAGAACGAACGCTGCCGTAACCAATAAAGAAGCGGACCGCGAGCAGGCGGCGACCCACAATGCAGAGGCGTTGCCTGCCTGGTGAATGCAAAGATAAAAGCCAGCGAAGCCGACTCCAGCCAGCACCGCCATGCCTAAGCCTTCGGGACGGCCAGCGCCGCCTTCGCTACGCGAGATGAGCCAGACCCCGATTCCGGCGAGAATAAAACCGAACACGTGGCGATAGCCCGGAACGCCCTCCGCGAAGGCCGTCACGATAGTAGGAATCGCAGCGCCGAGAACAGCCGCCACAGGTGCGACCAGCCCCATATTTCCGCTGGCTAATGAACGATAGAACAAAGCCAGGGCGATGCCCCCGACCGACCCGGCCATCAGCGACCAGGCAAGGCTGGAGTTTCCCGGAAACGGCGCATTAGTTATTAACGCAAGGGTGCCGACCGCGACCAAGCCGCTGATGTGCACAATAGCCGTGAATAGAAACGCGTTCGCCCGCCGTGCCCCCACACCACCGAGGAAATCACTCGCACCCCACACGCCAACCGCGGTCAAACTATACGCGGCAGGAATGTACTGGGCGGCAACCGACATGGGAATTTGAGATTAGCACGCAGCAGGGGATTTTCAGGGAAGGCGAGGGCCTGTGGGCCATCTTACCCCTCCACCTTCTTCCCGGATCATCGGTCGCGATCGAGTGCGACTAATGGAACTCTCGCCTCAACGGGTAATCGACGATAATAGCTCGGCCATCAGTGAGGGCCTTAACCGAGTGACGAACATTGCTAGGCACGATCGCCACGACGCCTGATTTGGCAGTCTGGGTAACGCCGTCGATCGTGATCTCGAGCTCGCCCTCGATCACGTTATAAACTTCTTCCTGCGGATGGAAATGCTCATGAATGGATGCGCCGCGCACAAAGTCATAGTGCGCGAACGTCATGCTCGGCGAGTGGAAATAGCGCCCATGCCAGCCCGGCAAGCGCTCAACGACATCGAGGTTACGTGTGTCGATAAAAGGCATTGGCTCTCCCCGCCTGGCGGTGGTGCAGTTTGAAACTGCATCACTACCCCCGCCCGGGGAATTTTGGCATTTTCCGCTGGAGTCCCGTAAAGCCGACCCAGAGAGCGCTTCAGTATCTCATCAAGCCGTCACGACTTCCGGTTGCGCTTTTCCCGCCAGCAACTGCCGTAACACATACTGCAGAATGCCTCCGTTGGCGTAGTAGAGAGCTTCCTGCGGAGTATCTATACGAACGATCGCTTGAAATTCCGACGTCTTCCCGCCCTTCAAGCGCACGGTAATTTTGCGGCCGGAAGAAAATTTCTCAACCACATCGCGAATGCCCGCGATCTCGAACACTTCTTCCCCGGTCAACTTCAGCGTCTCGGCATTTGCTCCCGGCAGAAACTGCAGCGGCAGAATGCCCATGCCGACCAGGTTAGAGCGGTGAATGCGTTCGTAGCTTTCCGCAATCACGGCGCGAACGCCGAGCAACCGCGGACCCTTTGCCGCCCAGTCACGCGAAGATCCCGAGCCATATTCCTTACCCGCAAGAATCACGAGCGGCACTTTTTCGGTATGGTACTTTTCCGACGCGTCGAAGATTGACATTTCGGCGCCATCGGGCAGGTGGCGGGTGAATCCACCTTCGGTGCTCACCATTTTATTGCGCAAGCGGACGTTGGCGAACGTGCCTCGCACCATGACTTCGTGATTGCCCCGGCGCGACCCGTAAGAATTAAAGTCCGAAGGTTGCACGCCGTGAGAAATCAGGTACTTGCCGGCGGGTCCGTCTTTTTTAATGGACCCCGCGGGCGAGATATGGTCGGTGGTGACACTGTCGCCCAGCACAGCCAGGACGCGCGCCCCCTTGATGTCCTCAACCGCGGACGGCTTGAGCGTCATGTCATCGAAATACGGCGCCTGCCGAATGTAGGTGGAATCTTTCTCCCAGGCATAGGTCTCGCCTTTCGGAACCGGCAGCCCGCGCCACCGCTCGTCTCCCGCGTAGACCTCGCCATAGCTCTTGCGGAACATCTCCGACGTAATCGCGCTCGCCATCGATTGCTCGACCTCCGATTGCGAGGGCCAGATGTCGGCGAGATAAACCGGCTTGCCGTCTTTGCCTTTTCCGACGGGATCCTTGCGCAGGTCAACATCAATGCGGCCAGCCAGAGCGAAGGCCACCACCAGCGGCGGCGACATCAGGTAGTTGGCGCGGACTTCGGAGTTGATCCGACCCTCAAAGTTGCGATTGCCGGAGAGCACCGAAGCGACAACCAGATTTTTCTCGTCGATCTCCTTCGAGACTTCCACCGGCAGCGGACCGGAGTTTCCGATGCAGGTGGTGCAGCCGTAGCCGACAATGTGAAACTTCAGCTTCTCCAGATACGGCATCAGGCCAGCCTTTTCGAGATAGTCGAGTACGACTTTCGATCCCGGAGCAAGCGAAGTTTTCACGGTCGCCGGGACTTCGAGACCGCGCTCCACCGCCTTCTTTGCCAGCAGTCCGGCGGCCAGCATCACGGATGGGTTCGACGTGTTCGTGCAACTAGTGATCGCCGCGATCACGACGCTGCCGTGCTGCAACGCGTTGCCGTTCGTCGAAACGTGTTCGTGGACGTTCGGGTCCTCGACTCCAACTGCAGTCGGACTTCCGCCCTCCTGTTCCCAGCGACTGATTTGCTTAGGAACGACCTGCTTGCCCGATGATTCGGTTGGAGCCGCAGCGGCCGCCTTAACCTTCGGCTTGATCAGCGAAGGCAACGCCCGCGCAAACGATTCGCCTGCTTTCGACAGCACAACTCGATCCTGCGGTCGCTTCGGTCCGGCAAGACTCGATTCGACGGTGGCAAGATCGAGACTCAGCAACTCGGAGTACTCGGCTTCCGGCGTTTTCGCATCGTGGAAAAGTCCCTGCTCGCGAGCGTACGCTTCGACCAGCGCGATCTGCTCGTCGCTGCGGCCGGTGAGTTTCAGGTAGCGCAGGCTTTCTTTGTCGATCGGGAAAATGCCGCAGGTCGCCCCGTATTCGGGAGCCATGTTCGCAATCGTCGCACGATCCGCGAGCGGCAGGTCTTGCAGGCCGGGGCCGAAGTACTCGACGAATTTGCCCACAACACCATGTTTGCGCAGCATCTCGGTGATGGTAAGCACAAGATCGGTTGCCGTGGCGCCTTCGCGCAGGCGCCCGGTGAGTTTCACGCCGACGACGAGCGGGATCAGCATGGAGACGGGCTGTCCCAGCATGGCGGCCTCGGCCTCAATGCCGCCCACGCCCCAGCCCAGCACGCCGAGTCCATTGATCATGGTGGTGTGCGAGTCGGTGCCGACCAGCGTGTCGGGATAGGCGGTGCGCTTGCCGCCTTCTTCGTGCACAAAAACCACCCGCGCAAGATACTCCAGGTTGACTTGATGGACGATGCCGGTGTCTGGCGGCACGATCGCGAGATTGCGGAATCCGGTCTGTCCCCAGCGCAGAAACGCATAGCGTTCCTTGTTCCGCTGGAATTCAAGCAGCGCGTTCACATCGAAGGCGCTGGGGGAACCGAACTCATCGACCTGCACCGAGTGGTCGATGACGAGCTCCGCAGGCTGCAGCGGATTGATCAGCTTGGCATCTCCGCCCAGGCGTTTCATGGCATCGCGCATAGCGGCCAGATCGACCACCGCGGGGACGCCCGTAAAATCCTGCAACAGAACGCGGCTGGGCGTGAAAGCGATTTCTTTTTCCGGCTTCGAATTCTTGTTCCATGCCGCGAGCGCGCGAATTTCACCCTGAGTCACGTTGCGTCCGTCTTCGGTGCGGAGCAGGTTCTCCAGCAGAATGCGCAGCGAGAACGGCAGGTGCCGGGTGGAGATACCCTGCTTGTCAAGAGCGTCGAGCCGGTAGAGCTCGTATTCTTTCTTGCCGACTTTGAAAGTAGCGCGGGCGCCAAAACTATTCGATGACATGATTGCCTTCCCTCAAGAGACTCCGGCACAGGACCGGGCGCGATGTAGACTCGGAACTCAATATTGTAATTGGTTTCGAAGGCGCGTGGAGGACTTGCGCGTGTGGGGACGGGCGTCCCGCCCGTCCAAGGCTGCGTAAAGACAGCTGCCCCCGGCTGTACAAGCCCGAGCGCAATTCGGCCGCCAGCAGCAAGACGCGGAACACCACCCGAATTAAGCTAAAGTAAAAGTCAGCAATGATGCAGACCCTGGGCCATGTCGCGCTGGTCGTTCGTGACTACGATGAAGCCCTCGCCTTCTTCACGCGCACGCTCAACTTCAGCGTGGTTGAAGATACTCGTTTGAGCGAAGACAAGCGCTGGGTACTGATCGCCCCACCGGGCTCTCACGGCACAACCTTGCTTCTGGCGCGGGCGGCAACGCCCGAACAAGCGAGCCGTGTCGGCAACCAGACCGGCGGACGAGTCTTTCTCTTTTTGCACACCGACGATTTCTGGCGTGACTACGATGAAATGATCGCGCGCAAAGTCAAGTTCACACGGCCGCCGCGCGAGGAACCCTACGGCATAGTCGCGGTCTTCGAAGACCTGTACGGCAATCTATGGGACCTGTTGCAACGGAAAGCCATGTACGTCCCCTAAACCCTATCGCCGACTTTTCACTTTGCCCGAAGCAGCAGGACGGGCACGTTGATACTATGCCGGACTCGCGTCGCGGTAGCGCCGAGAAAGACGTCGGCCAGAAAGCGATGTCCGTGCGTGCTCATGGCCACCAAGTCGCACCCCTTCTGCTCGACCCATCTGATGATCTGCTCGGCCGGTTCACCGTACGCCAGTTCGGCCTGCGCAGGAATCCCAGCCGATTGAAACTCGGCCCGCACTTTCTCCAGATACGCCGTGTCCTCGGCGATTTCCGGACTGACGGCGTCCGGGCCATAGGTTCTAGCCGCCCATCCATCGGCCACGTGCAGCAGCACCAGGCGGCTGTTCGCAAGCTTAGCGAGCCTTTTGATGTGCTCGATAATCGCCCGGTCGCTCGGCGTGCCGTCCAACGTCACCAGAATGGTGTCGTACATCGTTGTTCCGTTCCTGTCCTCTCTCCTTGCGGCCTTATCCGCCGATGACAACCTGCCACGCGGCTTTGAGCGAGTCCGGTATGCCGTAGATGTCCATCGTGGTGATCAGAATAGCACTGCCCCAGCCGGCCACCAGCAGGAACCAGCCGTTCTTCCAAGTCCCCATGCGGTTGCGCGAACTAGTGAAATGCAGCAGCGGGAACATGGCAAACGGAAGCTGCAGCGCCAGCACCACTTGGCTGAGGGTAAGCAGATCGGTAACGCTGCTGTCACCGCGCAGCCCGATGATAAACACCGCCGGCAGGATGGCTAATGTGCGAGTGATGAGCCGCCGCACCCAGGGCTGGATTCGCCAGTGCATGAAGCCTTCCATCACGACCTGCCCGGCGAGTGTCCCCGTGATGGTGCTGCTCTGGCCGCTCGCCAGCAGCGCCACCGCAAACAGAGTGCTGGCAGCCGCCGTCCCTAACAACGGCGCCAGCGTCAAGTAAGCGACTCGAATCCAATCGCTGCTGGCGCTGAACGTAATCACATGCCCGCCCGAAGCGGTCACGCTTTCCTTACCGAAGAACACCATGGCCGCAAGCACCAGAATCGCCGCGTTGACGAAGAAGGCAATGGTCAGGGCCACGATCGAGTCAATACTGTTGAAGCGGATCGCGCTCCGTATGGACGGTTCGTCCTTCTGGAACTTGCGGCTCTGTACCAGGGCCGAGTGCAGATATAGGTTGTGAGGCATCACCGTCGCGCCGATGATACCGATGGCCAGATATAAGATCCCCGCTTGACGGAGGTGCGGCGAAACCAGTGCCCGCCCCATTTCCAGAAAACTCGGCCGAGTCTGCGGAAGAACGAAAATCTCGATGAAGTAACACACCGCGATGGTCACGATCAGCAACAGGACCACAGCCTCGATCGTGCGCATCCCAAACCGCTGCAATGCCAGGAGCAGCAGCACGTCCAAGCCTGTGATGATGACCGCCCACAACAAGGGAATATGGAACAGCAGATTGAGGGCTACTGCACTGCCGAGCACCTCCGCCAAGTCGCAGGCGCCAATGGCCACTTCGCTCATCAGCCAGTTCGGCCAACGTGTCCACTTGGGATACCAGTCGCGACAGCACTGGGCGAGATCCTTCCCAGTCACTACGCCCAATCGAGCCGAAATCACCTGCATGAAGATCGCCATCAGGCTGGCGAGTCCGACCACCCACAAAAGCCCGTACTTGTACTGAGCGCCGCCCTGCAGGTCCGTCCCCCAGTTACCTGGATCCATGTATCCAACACTGACCAGAATCGCCGGGCCGACAAAAGCCCGCCACTGTTCCCAGAATCCGGCCTCATGATGCGGCACCTCGATGGAACTGTGCACGCCTTCCAACGACACGTGGCCGCCACTTCGCTCGCCGGAGGGCAACAAGCCGGAGGATACCGGCACACTCGCGTCCGTCGTTCCTTCTCCCTCTCTCATCTTCTATGCTTCCCAGAACCCCACAAATCAACTGGAGTATACACCATGACATTAATCATAGTTAACAGTGAATAGTTAATAGTGAATTCACAAAGGACGAGACGGCGCTGGAGAAATCCACACTCTGTCGGCCGCGGGCCGGCCTAAAACCACGGTGCGCACCGAAGTCCGGATAGACAGCGTCTTGTCGTAGTTACTCTCGACCAAGCTGAGCCTTGCCCCGGGCCGAATACCGCGATCTTCCAGAAACTCCAACAGGTGCCGATCGCGCTCGTAAATCCCGCTTACGACGTAGTTCTTCCCCACCTCAGCTTCCGAGAGCAGCAGCAGGCCGCGACGTCGCCGGCTGGCAGGACTTTCCAGTTCAGTCAGGTTGCCATGGGGACACGCCACTCCACGCCCAAGCTTCGCCAGCAGCCTCGCCTCGAAATCGGGTGAGACAGCATGTTCCAACCGTTCCGCCTCGTCGTGCACCTTGTACCATTCCATCCCGAAAATTTCCGCAAGCATGCGCTCGATCAAGTGGTGGCGAACCGTCAGCTTGCGGGCAATCTTTCGTCCGGCGGCGGTCAGGCGAACGCGTCCGTCGGCATTTACCCGCACCAGGCCGTCCTTCTTCAGCCGGCGCACCGCCATCGTCACCGCCGGAGGCGAAACTTTGAGCCAGTGCGCGAGCGTAGCCGAAATAACGCTCTCCCCTTCGCTCTCGGCCTCGAGAATCGCCTTAAGGTAGTCCTCTTTGGAAACAGTGATCACTGTGCAAGATTATACGGCGATCCGTTAAGCACAGTTAATGATCGAGGTGGTCTTGGGGAAGGCACGACTTCAGAGGTTACGGAAAAACTCGATGTTGCTTTTGGGTGGCGTAGCGGTTCACCGCTGCGATAACCAGCCTGTTTTCACTTCCGGCTTTAGCCGCTGAGGGTGCTCCAGACTACGCTGTCGTTTGACATCATCTTCTCCCGCCCCTACCCTTGAATGTCTCGACTATGAAGCTCCTCGTCATCGGCAGCGGCGGACGCGAGCACGCCTTGGTGTGGAAGCTCCGGCAGTCGCCGCGGGTTGCGAAAATCTACTGCGCGCCGGGGAACGGCGGGATCGCGGATGAGGCGGAGTGCGTCCCGGTCGACGTAAAAAACCTCGACTCAATGATCGCGCTCGCGAACCAGATCCAGCCCGACCTTACCATCGTGGGGCCGGAATTGCCGCTGGCGCTAGGCGTGGTGGACGAATTCACGCGAAGAGGCTGGCGCACATTCGGTCCGACCCGAGCCGCCGCTCAGCTTGAAACCAGCAAGAGCTTCGCCAAGGAATTCCTCCAACGTCACCGCATTCCCACCGCCCATTATGCGATCTGCGATTCGGCGCAACAGGTGCGCAATGCGTTGCCGCACTTCCATACTCCTATCGTCGTGAAGGCCGACGGACTGGCCGCAGGCAAGGGCGTCGTTATCGCCAAGACCAAAGACGAAGCCTCGACCGTAGCCAATGAGATGCTCAGCGGCAGAATGCTGGGCGTAGCCGGCTCGCGTGTGGTGCTGGAGGAATTTCTGCAAGGCGACGAACTTTCGTTCCTGGTCGTAAGCGACGGCGAACGCGTGGCGCCGCTGGTCGCTGCGCAAGATCACAAGCGCGTGGGCGACGGCGATACTGGCCCGAACACCGGTGGCATGGGCGCCTACACCACACCGACCATCGTGGATGACCAGATGCGCGACTGGCTCGTCGCCCACATCGCGCGCCCCGTCGTCGCCGGCATGAAGGGCGAAGGCGCGGAGTATAAAGGCGTTCTCTATTGCGGCCTGATGATGACCGCGCGCGGCCCCATGGTGCTCGAATTCAACTGCCGCTTCGGCGATCCGGAGACGCAACCTATTTTGATGCGCCTCGAAAGCGACTTGGTTGAAGCAATCGAGGCGTCAATCGACGGCCGCACCAGCGACGGCGATTTCAAGTGGTCGAACGATGCCGCAGTATGCGTGGTGATGGCCTCGGGCGGTTATCCGGGAGCCTACGAGGCGGGCAAGAAGATCTCCGGACTGGAAGATGCGGCGAAACTGGACGGCGTGAAAGTCTTCCATGCCGGCACATCGAAGCGCGACGAGGCTTTCTATACCTCCGGCGGCCGCGTGCTCGGAGTAGCGGCGTGCGCCGCGGAATTGGAAACGGCCGTGCAGCGCGCCTATAAAGCGTGCGCGAAAATCAACTTCGACGGCGCCCACTATCGCAAAGATATTGCGGCAAGAGCGCTTAAGAAGTGCTAGCGTCCTGACTTATAAGTTAATGGGATTAACTTTGACTTGTCACCAAACAAGAGCTGTCATCCTGAGCGAAGCGAAGGACCCCTACTCACCCCCCAATGTGTGCCGGGAGGTCCTTCGCTTCGCTCAGGATGACAATTGTATTTGCAACTCACAAAAAATAGACGCAAACTGACAATGGCCAAGCCACTCGTTTCAATTGTCATGGGCAGTGATTCCGATCTGGAGATCATGCGCGAAGCCGGAAACGCTCTCGACGAATTCGGGATCGCGTATGAAATAGACGTGACTTCAGCCCATCGCTCTCCCGATCGCACTGCAGACTACGCGCGCAACGCCGCGCAACGCGGCATCCGCGTGATCATCGCGGGCGCAGGCGGAGCGGCGCACCTGGCCGGAGTAATCGCGGCGCACACAACCTTGCCCGTCATCGGCGTTCCCATTCCTTCCACTTCCCTGCAGGGCCTGGATTCCTTGCTCGCAACCGTGCAAATGCCCGCTGGCATTCCTGTAGCAACCGTCGCCATCGGCAAGCCCGGCGCAACTAACGCCGGAATCCTCGCGGCACAGATACTTGGGCTCGCGGATGCCGCGATCGCGAAGAAACTGGCAACCCACAAAGAGAAACTCGCGCGCGGTGTGGAAGAGAAATCAAAGAAGATGAAAGCGACGGCCAAAGACTAACCCGAAGTTTGTGTGGTGGCGGGGCTCTGCCCCGCAGAACGGGGCGAAGCCCCGTCACCACACATTCACAGCTTCAAGTTTTTTAGATACTCCCGGAATTCCCCGCCCAGGTCTTCACGCTTCAGGGCAAACTCAACCGTAGCTTTGAGGAAACCTAGTTTGTCTCCGGTATCGTGGCGGCGTCCTTCGTAGACGTAGGCATACATCTTTTCGCGCTGCAGAAGGCCGCGTAACCCATCCGTCAGTTGCAACTCGCCGCCCGCGCCCGGCTTGATGTCGGAGAGCGTTTCGAAGACCGCCGGCGTCAGAATGTAGCGTCCGATTACGGCCAGATTCGAAGGCGCATCCGCGAGCTTAGGCTTTTCCACCAGGTCGAAAACTTCATAGAGTTTTCCACCGGAGCCCGCAACCTCTTTCGCTTTCAGCACACCGTAAGAGGAGATCGCCGGCCCGTCGACCACCTGCGTCGCGATCACCGAACAGTGCTTTTCGTCGAACACATCCATCAACTGCTTAAGCACCGGTACTTTTGCGTCGATGACGTCATCGGCCAGCAGCGTGGCAAAAGGTTCGTCGCCAATCAATTCGCGCGCCGTGAGCACCGCGTGTCCCAGGCCCAGCGCCTCTTTCTGCCGCACATAGGCCACGTAGATCATGTCTGAAATCTGGCGCACGATCTTGAGCAAGTCGTGCTTGCCTTTTTCTTCGAGCATCTTTTCCAGTTCATAGCTGACGTCGAAATGATCTTCGATGGCGCTCTTGCCGCGCCCGGTGATCATGATGATCTGGTCGCACCCAGCCGCCAAAGCCTCTTCCACGCCATACTGAATGATGGGCTTATCGACCAGCGGAAGCATCTCTTTCGGTTGAGCCTTGGTGGCCGGAAGGAAGCGGGTTCCCAATCCGGCCGCGGGGAAAATCGCTTTGCGGACTTTCCGAATCTTGCGGCGGTCGCTATTCGTTCGTCGTTCGTCCATCGGGCTCATTGGAGACTCATTCTAAATTGCTGACTGCCTGGCCCGCTCGTGTGGGGACGGGCGCCCTCGCCCGTCCAATCCGAGCGCAGCTCGGCAGGCTGCCGGTGGCTACAGCGGCTCCGGATTCGAGATAGTGCACCTGGATTCATTCGTTGGACGGACGAAAGCGTCCGTCCCTACGTGGTTTGTGCCGGGACTTCGTGCGCTTCCAGTTCTTCCAGCAAATCGCGCAGCGTTTGCAATATTCCTTCAGCGCTGTCGATCTTGATCGAGAACTTCAGTGTCCCATCCGGAGCAAATTGCGTACCCCGCTGCGAGGCCACAAAGCGCGCCAGCTTGCCCGGATCAATCGCAGCCGTCTGGCTGAACTTGATGCTCACGAATTCGCGCTTGCGCTCTATAGCATTGGCGCCGACCCGAATCGCCTGCAGCTTAAGCGCCGCGTATTCAAGCAGGTTGCGAACCGCGCGAGGCGTCTCGCCGTAGCGATCGATCAGCTCTGCGCGCACGTCGTGCAGTTGCGATTCGGTCTCCACGCCCGCGACTCGCTTGTACATGCGCAGACGCTGGTTCTCCTCTTTTATATAGTCGGACGGAATACGGATGTTCAGGCCGAGATTGAGCTGGATTTCCGTTACCTCAACGCCCGCCTCGCCCTTCATCTCGCGCACTGCGCGCTCCAGCATCTGTGTATAAAGTTCGAACCCAACCGCTTCGATGTGGCCACTCTGTTCCCCGCCCAGAAGATTTCCCGCTCCCCGCAGTTCGAGATCAAGGGCAGCAATCTTGAAGCCTGCGCCGAGATCGGAGAATTCTTTGAGCGCGGCCAGACGGCGTCGCGCGACCGGTGTCAACTCAATCTCGGCGGGCAACAGCAGGTACGCATAAGCGCGCCGGTTCGAGCGGCCCACCCGTCCGCGAAGCTGATAAAGCTCCGACAAACCCAGCCGGTCGGCACGATTGATCAGGATCGTATTGCAGAGAGGGATGTCCAGCCCGTTCTCGATAATCGTGGTCGAGACCAGGATGTCGGCTTCGTGATGCATGAATTTCAGCATCACTTTTTCTAATTCCCCTTCGCCCATCTGCCCGTGGCCCACGGCAATGCGCGCTGTCGGAGCCATTGTTTGAATCTTGGCCGCAATCTCCCAGATGGTGTCAATGCGGTTGTGCACGAAATAAACCTGGCCGCCGCGATCGAGTTCCTGCTCGATCGCCGACTGCATGAGTTTTTCGTCCCAGTTCGCGACCACCGTCTGAATAGCCATACGATCTTTGGGCGGCGTTTCGATCACGCTCATGTCGCGCAGTCCCACCAGCGACATATGCAGAGTGCGCGGAATCGGCGTCGCTGACATGGTGAGTACGTCCACTTCCGTGCGCATCTGCTTGATGCGTTCTTTGTGGCGGACGCCGAAGCGCTGCTCCTCGTCGACCACCAGCAGGCCGAGGTCGGCGAACTTCACATCCTTTGACAGCAGGCGGTGAGTACCGATCAGGATGTCCACTTTGCCCGCCTCCACTCTTTGCAAAATTTCTTTAACCTGCTTCGGCGTCCGGAAGCGGCTGATCATTTCGACCGTCAACGGAAACGGCGCGAATCGTTGCTTGAAGGTTTCATAGTGCTGGAACGCAAGGACAGTAGTAGGCGCAAGCACGGCAACTTGCTTGTTGTCGCTCAGAGCCTTGAAGGCTGCACGCATCGCAACTTCAGTTTTGCCGTAACCGACGTCGCCGCACAGCAGACGATCCATCGGGAGCTGCGACTCCATATCGCGCTTCACGTCCGCGATCGCTTGCGCCTGGTCCTCAGTCTCGTTGTATTCGAAGGCGTCTTCGAACTCCTTCATCCACTCGGTGTCGGCTGGGAAGATATGACCCTGCGCAGCCTGGCGCTGCGCATAAAGTTTGAGCAACTCGTCGGTCATGTCCTTCATCGCCTTGCGCACGCGAGCCTTGGTCTTGCCCCAAGCGGCGCTGCCGAGATGATTCAGGACGGGCTTCGCGCCCTCCGACGAACGATATTTCTGCACCAGATCGAGCCGTGTGAGCGGAACATAGAGCCGGGCAGCTTCGGCGTACTCGAGCAGCATGAATTCCGCGGCCCCGTCGCCCTGGTTGATTTCCTTTAACCCCTGATACTGCCCAATGCCATGCTCCACATGAACAACGTAGTCGCCAACCTGCAAATCGCGGAAGTCAGAAAGAAATGCCGAGACTTTCGATTTCTGCCGCTGCGGTCGCGTCGCGACCAGGTCCGATTCGTCGAACAGATCGCGCGCCCCAAAAATCGCAAGCCGAGCTTCCGGCAAAACGAATCCGTCGGGAAGATAAGCCTTCAGCAGCGTAGTGGTGAAAACGTCGCCCGCAAAGTAAGAAGTTTCGTCGGCGTAGCTCTCTCCACTGCGGGTACGGCTTCCCAGCCGATACGCAGCGTTGTACTCGGTGAACATATCGGCGAGCCGCTCGACTTCTCCCGTGTTGGGGACGGCAAGAATTACCTGCATGCCGCCGACGACCAGCTTCTGAACCTGCTCGATCATCGCAGGCACCGCGCCGTGGAAGCGCGTGGCCGGCTGCGAAAGAAAAGCGGCTTCCGGTCGTTCCTCGTGGGCTTCGTGGGCCTCGCGCGCCACCGCCAGATATTCGAAATCGGCCCCGGGAAGCGCCGCAGTTTTTTCCCGCCAGCTTTCCGGCGTCAAACAAAGATCGGCGGGACGAACCAGGTTCCCCACTCCGCTGCGCTCGTGCGCTTCTTCAATGCGCGCCCAGACCTTGTCGAGTTCCTGCTTCAGCGCTTCGGGTTCGTCGAGAATCACCCGCGCTTCCGGAAGCAGTCCGAAAATACTGCGGTCGGCGCCCGCCACCGGAGCGTAGAACTCCCACCCCGGAAAAACTCCCGTGCCCGAGTCGCGCATCGCTTGCTCCACAATCTCAGGCGACCCCGTAATGCGTTTCCCCGAAAGCCGCGCATTGATCGAACCAAGCAGTTCTTCCGTGACCGGTGTTTCCGTCAAAGGCAGAAGCAGTGCTTCATCCACCGGGTTTGAAGACCGCTGACTCGCCGGATCGAACTTGCGCATCGACTCGATTTCATCCCCAAAAAACTCGACGCGCACCGGCCGGTCCGCTTCCGGAGAGTACACATCCAGAATCCCGCCGCGAGCCGCATACTGCCCCGGCATTTCCACCACATCGGTAGCGCTGTAGCCGACCGTGTTCAAGTGCTCGAGCAGCTTCTCCAGGTCAAAACTCTCCCCACGGCGCAGAACCCGCGCCAAATCAGCGTAGTACTCGGGAGAGCGTAGCAGAATCGTGGTCGCTGTCACCGGCGAAATCACGATAGCAGCGCGCCCCGTAGCGATCTTCCACAACGCCGTAGCGCGTTCTTCCTGAATCTCCGGATGCGGCGACAAATTCTGGAAGGGAAGTACATCGCGCGCCGGCAGACTGACGACCGAATCAGGATCCGCCGCTCCGGTCAGTTCGCAGAAGGCGCGCAACACCGGCAACAGCTCTTCGGCCGCTTGGTTGTCGGCCACCACCAGCACAAACGGACGCTCGGCCGTGCGCCGCAATAAAACAACGATCAGCGCCTTGGCCGCCGACGACAGTCCAGTGACACTCATCCGTCCCGCGCTCTCCCGCAGATGGGAGGCGGCACGCGTGAAGGCAGGTAATTGTTCCACCTCCGCGAAAAGTTCGCGGACGAACGGCAAAAGCATTCCTATCTATTTTAGCAGTCTCGCCCGCAATGACGCGGGATCGCTGTAAGCATCTGCGGTGGTGCAGTTTGAATCGGTTTTGAAAGGGCACGGCTTCAGCCGTGCCGTAAGCATCGTATTTTCATCGGCTTTAGCCGCTGAGGGACGGCAATTTTCAAACCGCACCACTACCTAAACATCGCGGCCAAAGTAACCTGGGAGATGCAAAATCTCGACCCTTGTAAAAGCCAGACCTCTGGGATAATGGAGGGCTCGGCAACGCCATGCACTATCGGGAAGGGTGCAATGAGAAATTTTGGAGTGTTCAGAGACACTTCGCCAGTTTTGGTTCTAATTCTATTGATGCTGGCGCTCGGTTACGCTCAACCGCAGAAGCCAGGAGAATCGGCACCGGCATCGGGATCTCCCACAGATGCGTTGCGCGATCAGATCATCGCTCAAGAACGCGCTGGGTTGGATGCGCTGAAGACCGGCGATTTAACGGCGTTCGGCGCTTCCACCGCGGAGGACGCCATTTTCGTTGACGCACACGGTCCTGCCACCAAAGCGGAGGTAATGGAGCATACCGCCGAATTCCGCCTGCATGACTACACGATGTCCGACGTGAGGTTCATTCCGCTTTCGGCGGATTCCGGCCTGATTATTTATACATCGACGGAGAGCGGAACCAGCCATGGCAAGGATTTCACCGCCCGGGTCCGTGTCTCCAGCCTGTGGCTCAAGCGAGATGGCAAATGGCTGTGCGAATTCAGCCAGGAAACCGGAGCCAGGTAGCGCGGCCGTTCGGCAGCAGTTGGAAAATGGCAACTCCCGGAGGTCGCTCTTCGGGGCTGCAGCCTGCAAGCGTTCGACGATTCCAAAGTCTTCCTGTCACGCCACTTAGCAGTGGGAAGCGCTTCACTTACTGGGAGTTTCCGTTTTCGCGGGCGGAGCCGGTTGCGACGGCTGCTGCTGCGCCAGAGACGCATCCACGCGCGCCTTGAAATCCTCCGCGTCGTGGTGAGTAAGCCCGCTGTAGGTGCTCTGGACCTGCATCTCGCAGCTATCCCCCTTGGCAGTCAGCACCGCGGAGTTGACGCGCCTCCCGCTGAGGGTCGACCCGATGATGAACGAGGCGGTCATCTCTGTATTGTCGATCCCCAGGATCCCATACTTCCCCGAGTTGCGGAGGGTATCCTTCACCGCGGGCCACAACGTGCTGCAGGGGACAGAATACAGGTCCTTGTGTGTCTTGGCGAACGACGGTCCGGCGACAATCGACAGCATCAGGGCCAGCACTGCGAATTGTCTCATGTCAACGGTCCCTTCCAAACTATCGATATTACCATCGTGGCTTCGCGTGCGCTGCAACTCTCCTACTTCCGCAGCAGAGGCCGCGTCAGGCAAGTCGGCCCGCCCGCCCCGTTGATGCAGATCTCCGATCCCGGAAACGTGCGCACGTCAAACCCCGCGTCGCGCATGCGCTGATTTGTCTTCGAGTTCTCTTCAATTGCAATCAGCCGCTTCTGACCGAGCGCAAGCACGTTGCAGGCCAGCGTCTCGCGTTCGGAGTATTCAATCTCCATCAGCCGAAACCCGCGTGCCTTTAGCAGTTCAACCGTCTCAACTGCCAGCCATGGCAAATCGACCAGGATGGTCCGCTCATCGAGCATGCTCATCAGCGACATCAGGTGCAGACAGACAGAAGGCCCCGGTCCATAGGGCAGCGGCGCGGACAGCACCTCGACATTCTTTGAGACGAGTAACGCCCGCACCTGCTCAATCCCCGCTTTGTTCGTTCGATAACCGTCACCGATCAGCAGTGTCCGCGAATCCAGCCACACGATGTCGCCGGATTCGGAACTCCCAGGCAGCCCTATCTCGCCAAACACCGGAATACTTAGTTGCCCGCAAAAGTTCGCGTGCGCCTGCGCCTCCGCCCCGCGACCCTTCTTTCCCGGATTCATCAGGATGAGACCATAGTCCGTGGCCAGCGACGCATCGTGCGCATAGACGGCATCGAGCGTGAGCGATTCCGTTGGAGGCAAACACATGACCTCGGCCCCACTCTCGCTCAGCAACCGGCACAGAATCTCGTGCTGCCTCTGGGCCGCCGCAAAATCTGGAGGATGCTGAAATCCAAGCTCACGCCACGCCGCGGCTCTCGCGGAGACATCCCATCCAGCGTTCCCCGGCGGGCACACCATCACCCGCAGCAGTTCGCCCGTCATGGAATGTCCGTTGAAGTTTTCGGGATGCGTAAGAGAAGGCACAAGAAATATTTCTGGCACGACAGTAATCTCGCAAAGTAATGCTTTTAGCCGATACCTAAGTCCGCCCGTCGAGACAGGGTAACCCTGTCTTTACGGGAATTCATGTGTCACTTTTCGGGGCTGGCCAGCGATATCCAGCTTTTCCGCAACCTGCTAAGAATCTAAAGAAAGGCAACCGCAAACGCAATGCGGCGACAAAAGGCCGGGCACAACGGCCGGGACAAAAGACACCCTCCACCTGTTTCCCTTCGCCGACTCGCCGGTAATTCACCTTATTGCTTGCCTAAACACCCTCCCGTGATGTACATATCAGCGGTATCCCGTCCGAACAACGTGCTCGAAGTTCAACTAGCTTGCGATAAACCGCGCCGTTTGATTTCCTCCTTCCGCAACCTCGATGTTGCGGAAGCTCCCAGGAGCCCTATGAAAACGTCAGCGACATTGCGTCTCTTCTGTTTCGCGGTCGTGCTCTTATTCGTCCATCAATTTGCCTTTGCCCAGGGCGCCGCCACCGGCGACCTCCACGTCAGCGTAAAAGATCCAAAGGGCAACGTCGTGACCAACGCCACCGTCACCGTGCGCGATGTCGCCAAGGCCCTGGAACGCGCCGGCAGCAGCGACGGCCAGGGCGGCTACAGCGTGCGTCAATTGGCCCCCGGCAACTATTCCGTCACGGTGGAGGCACCGGGCTTCGCCAAAGCCGAAGCCACCGAGGTCGCCATCACTGTCGGCGGGATGGCGGAGTTACCCGTCGCTCTCAGCGTCGCGGGCGGCAAGGAAGTCGTCGAAGTCAACGCCCAAGCTGAAATCGTGGAAACTTCGCGCAGTTCCACCACCGACACCATCGGCGAGCGCCGCATCGACAACCTGCCCATCAATGGCCGCAACTACATCCAATTCACGCTGACCGATTCGCAGGTGCAACGCGACAGCGCCCCCAATCTTGGCGCGGCGCCAACTTCCGGCCTCAACATGAGCGGCCAGCGCGGCCGGTCCAACCTGGTCAATGTCGACGGCGCCGATGCCACCGACAATTCCACCAACGGCGTGCGCTCCACCGTCTCGCAGGAAGCCGTGCAGGAATTCCAGATCATCACCAATAACTACGCCGCCGAATACGGCCGCGCCGCCGGCGGCGTGGTCAACATCATCACCCGCTCCGGATCGAACGATTTCCACGGCGACGTCTACGGATACCTGCGCGATCGCGATTTCCAGGCCGTCAACCCCTTCAGCACAACGTCCAATCCCGCCTACACGCGCGTGCAAGCTGGCGCAGCCTTCGGGGGACCGATTAAGAAAGACAAAACGTACTATTACTTTTCCTATGAAGTCACTCGACGACACGAGACCGGGTTCTCCTCCATCGGCCAGTCCGATCCGGGCCTGTGCGTTTCCCCCAGCAGCGGCTCGGGCAGCTTCGGCCTGTGTAACTTGAATGTTGCTACCGCATTTGGCTATCCGCAGGGAACCCCGGGTCTCGACATTCAGGCAACACCGGATCAGGTCGCCTTCATCGGGGCAACCCCACCGCCGGCACTCGCGCCCTACATACTTGAGGTCGGCGCTGCCTCGGGTATTGCGGTCAACGGCTCCTACCCCGCGTTCTATGCCGGCCTGGCGCAACTGGGATTTATTCCCAACCCAACCAACCCGCTCCAGCAATTCTTTTCATCCTGCAATCCCTCGAACACGCTTTGCAACGGCCTGCCGGCAAGCTTCCTGAGTCTGCAGCAACAGGAAGGCAACTTCCCGGTTTTCGAGGGCACGAGCCTGTATTCGCTGCGCCTGGACCATAACCTCACCAACAACAACCGCCTGACGTTACGCGCCAATGTCAGCCCCAGCACCGTGACTGGAATTGAAGTAAATGGCCAGGACCAGCCTTTCGGTCAAAACGCCTACTCCCGCACCTCGCAGCAAACCTACCGTGACGTGGCCGGCGTTTTTCAGGACACCTGGACAATCGGCAATAGCAAGGTGAATGAGTTCCGTTTCCAGTATGCTCGCCGAGGCTTGGCATATTTCTATAACAAGTCCATCGCCGCTGGAAACGACCCTGGTGTCAACATAATTGGCTATGCTTACACCGGGCACGAGCCGTACTCGTTCATCCAGCGTGTCGAAAGTCGCTACCAGTTCACTGACAATTTTTCCTGGAGCATAGGCCGGCACAATACCAAGTTCGGAGGGGATTTCAACTATCTCCCGCTCCAGGCCACGTTCACTGTGAACTACGGCGGCGTGTACAATTTCAGCAATATTTCCGGGAATGGAATAACACCGGATTTCTCGTCGGTGCAAGCGTATGGCCTCGGAATCCCGTCGTACATAGTCCAAGGCATCGGCAACCCCACGGACTCGTTCTCCAACAAGCCGTTGGGAGTTTTTTTCCAGGACTCCTGGCGGGCACGGTCAAACCTAACGCTGAATCTCGGTGTTCGCTATGACGTCGAGTTTCCGCCAACGTTCGCGCCGCCCGACGCGCTCGCTCAGGCCGGATATAACTTCGTGGGAGTGCAAAAGGGCATTAAGACCGATACCAATAACATCCAGCCTCGCATCGGAATTGCCTGGGATCCGAAAGGAGACGGCAAAACCGTGGTCCGCTCCTCCTATGGCATTTTCTTCGATCACCCCCTGCTCGGACTGTACTTTCTCGGCGATGCCTCCGACGGCTCCAAAACCGGCCAGTTGCTCTTCTTCGGCGCCAGTCCCTGCGACGGGACGGCTGCCAACGCCAGTCCGCTCAACCTGAACGCTACCAATATGTTCCAGGGCATTCTCGGAACAAACAATTGCCTGCTTCCCGGACTCGGCGCCGGCCCCGCATTCGCCGGCGCGCTCGGCTACCAAAGCAATTCTGCGCCAGGATCTTCTTGCGGCGCAGTCCCCAACCCGCAGCGCTTTGATCCCTGTTTTCCAAATTCGCCTTTTCTCAACCAGCAGTACCTCACCGGGCCGGTTTCCTTTCCTCTGATCTCACAGCCGTTCGGGTATCCGCAGGGCAAGAATTTCGTCTACGCCTATTCGCAGCAAGTGAACTTCAGCATCGAAAAAGATCTGGGGGACGGCTTCGCTCTGAATCTGGCTTACAACTTCAACGGCGGCCGCCACCTGAACCGGCCCATCAACGCCAATGCTGCGCGCGGAGATTTGCTCACCGCAAACTTTCAGGCTGCGGTAGCAGCCGGACAGGCGACAGTCTCTGGGGGTCCGCTTGCGGTCGCCAGTTGCGGAGTAAACCCGATCCCAGGAGCGCAGCTCCCGTACTTCGTTCCCGCGGCGCTGGTCAGCTTCTTCCGCCCCTCGGGACTCAATCCCTCTCTGGCGGGTGGTGAGTTCACACCGTGCATTCCCCTGGCACTGGCCGACCTGCAGGCCGCAGGTCTCAACGCCAAGTGCAACCCCACCCCCACGCCGACCGGACTCGCCAACTGCGTTGTCTTTAGTGATATGGACGCCAACTATTCCAACGGCAGCTCGGTCTATCACGGCCTGACGGCCAATCTCCGCAAGCGTTTCAGCAACCACTACGAATTGCTGGCCTCCTACACGTGGTCGCACGCGATCGACGATTCCACTGACCTGCAGGCCACGCTCGTCCCGCAGGACAGCTACTTTCCTGGCGCCGACCGCTCCTCATCTACCTTCGATCAGCGCCATCGTTTCGTCTTCAGCGGCGTCTACCAGACGGGCAAGCTCGGCGGCAGCGGCTTCGCCGGCAAGCTCCTCAGCAATATCACCTTCTCTCCCCTGATCGAATTCGGCTCCGGCCGGCCCTTTAACATCGTCACCGGAAGCGGGGATAACTTGCAGTTCTCTTCCCAGACAGGCCGTCCCAATATTGTGCCATCTGGAACCCCCACGAACGCGTGCGGCTATCCCGCAGTGGCTTCGAAATACTCGCCCACAGGTTTCCTGCAGGAGGTATGCTTTGCCGATATCTCGCCACTACAACTCGCGACAATCAGCACTAAGAATCTCCTGCTTCTCGACGGCAACCTCGGCCGCAACGCGGGCATCAGCCCATGGACGGTCTTCGACGACATGCGCATCGCCAAGCGCGTCTACTTCGGCGAGCGCTTCAACATGGATCTCATCGTCGATATGTTCAACATCGCCAACGTGTACAACGTGGCCGCGGTCAGCCCGCTCTTCACCAACGCCGGTCAGGCCACCGCCGCCTACGACCCGCGCCAGTTCCAGTTCGCATTGAAATTGAACTGGTAAAATCACTTTTTGGGGTTATTGCGCGGATTGAAGGGAGACTGCGGGTTGCTGAGAGGCTCGATGTTGCGCTTGATTTTGGGTGGCGCAGCGCTTCAGCGCTGCAGTAACCCTCCGGACGTGAACGCGCCTTTAGCCGCTGAGGTCAGAATCCCTAGTCGGCAACTGGTTCTTCCGCGCCCCAGCAAGGCGTCTCTCGCTATACTCCTGCTGGCGCTGTTGTCCACTTACACTCTCGCAGACAGCGGAGCCGATGCTTACAAAACAAAATGTTCGGCCTGCCACGGCGCCAACGGAGCCGGCGACACCATGCTCGGCAAGAACCTGAAGGTGCGCTCCCTCGCTTCAGCCGAAGTCCAAAAACAATCGGACGACGAGCTTGCCATCATCATCAGCAAAGGCAAAGACAAGATGCCACCTTATGATCGCAAACTCTCCAAAGATCAGATCGCCGACGTGGTGAAGTACATCCGCTCGCTGAAAAAATAGAGCACCCAGATAGCGCAGATAAAGGAAAAGCCGCAGCAGTCTGCGGCTGTCCTCTCGCTTCACTCTTGCACCGTCTCGCCGGATTACTTGTTGGACGCCTTGTCCTTGGCGATGCTCTTGCTGATCCGGTTCTGCTGGCGATTGATCCCTCTCTGCTCGGCCTTGGTGAGATGACCGTTGTTCTTCGCCATATCGGCCTTTTCACGGTTCTGCACGCTGGTCTCGCGATTCTCGAGATTTGCGGTTTGCTTTGAGGTCAGCGTCCCGTTCTTGACGCCATTGCCAATACGCTGTTGCTGGTTTTCCTCGCGGCCGTTCACTTCATTGACACGCGGATGGCCAGGATCGACAACGCCCGGGCCCGCTCCTGAAGTAGTTGAGGTTTGAGCAGAGGCGGAACCCGCGATCATAAGTCCCCCCACTGCCAGGACTAACAGTGATTTGGTGAATGTGTTGTTCATGTAGATAGAAACCCCCATCGCAAAGATTAGTTGCGTGGGGGTTAGATGACGAGGTTACCTAAGTGCAGGCCCGCAAGTGTAGGGCGGACACTCTTGTCCGCCCAAATCGTCGAACGCAACTACGCTACTCTACTTTACGCTGCCGCCACTTTTTCTTCCGCCGCGACGGTATGGACCACAATCGCTTTCCTCCCACCTTTCGCAGCGGTGGCGCAAATCGAACTCAAGTTGACGCCTTTCGCGGCGAGCTTTTCCAAATGCTCGGCCAGTGCACCCGGTTTGTTGGGCAACTCGTGCTCCTCGGCGATGGTTTCCTTGTAAGTGAGCCCGGCTGCGTCCAGCGCTTTCTTGGCTCGCCGTGCATCTTCGACGACGAGTTCCACCGTGCCGGTCGTCCCTTGCGCGGTTCCGAGGAGAGCGAGAATATTCACCTTGGCGCTCCCCAAGGTGCGAGCGATCTCCGCCACTGTCCCCGGACGATTCTCAATCGAAATTGTGAACTGCTTGGTCTTGGCCATGTTGAGTCCTCCTATGGCTTTCGGCTGGGAATTATACGCCTGCACGTGTAGCGCGGGCGCCCCCGCCCGCGAAAAGGCTGGCACCGAAGATTCCTCCGCGGACGTTCCAGGAGTTTGAAATCGTCACATTGGCAGGTGCCCCCATCATTCCCCCTAACTCCCACATTCTTAAATACCTTACCTCTAACTCCAATTCTCTCAAAGACTTAGCCGGAACAATCCCTAAGTCTTTGACCGCAAAAGACCGCCACCAAGGGGGCCTTCAACCTGCCTCCCAACACCTGAAAAACTTGTCAAGACCCCCTAATCACGATTTTCCGCCTAACTTGCTCAATCTGCCCAAGATATATTTCTCACCAAATTGGCGGTCTACCTATCTGGATTTGAGATAATAAATATATAGACAGGAAAAACCACGCGGCCACCGGGCCGCGTTTTTTATTGGCTTCATCTCAGGAGCGACTTATGGCGAGTTATCCAATTGAAATTCGGCGTTGCCGGCACGTCAAAACCAATGGCACACAGTGCGGGTCTCCAGCTCTCAAGGGTAAGGAACTGTGCTTCTACCACAATCAGAACCGGCCCCAGCCCGTGGAACTTTACATGGACGGGGAACGATATTGCGATAGCCAGATTGTGCTGCCGGTGTTCGAGGACGCGCATTCCATTCAAACCGTGATCCGGCAGGTGGTGCAACTGATGCTAACTCGCAGGATCGAGCGCAAGGATGCCGGCCTGCTGCTGTACGCGCTCCAGATCGCGTCCGGAAACCTGAAGATGATGCAGGCGGAAAAAGCCAAACCGACGCAGGTAGTGGTAGAACCCGAAAAGGCCGCGGAGACGCCGCTCGGCATGACTCCGTGGTCGGCCACCGGCCAGGGACACGATCCCGACGAAGGCGAGGAAAAAGACGGCGACGGAGACGAAGCCGAAGGAAACCAAGCGCAGGGCGAGGAAACCGAAGCGCAGAATTCACCCGCCCCTCCTCCATCGCCCGAGGAGTTGTATGCCGCCCTGATGCCGGAAGAACGAAGGGCGTTAAGGAACAAATTCGAGAAAGACGGCCTGCTTTCTACCGAAGAATTCGAAACCTATCTCACGAACGACGGCCCTGATCCATTACTCCCCGCCATGATTCGGCGTCGCGCGGAACACAAACACTAGCTCCCACAAGAACGTGGCCTTCATTTGTGCCGGCAACGCACGTGTGGCGCGGGCGCCCCCGCCCGCGAAAAGGCTGGAACCGAAAACTCGTTCGAGGGCCTTCCCGGCATTCGAAATCGTCACATTTTGGTTGTGTCCAGGTCACAGATCGATTCGAGAACTGGGAACATACTGACCGAGGTCAAAGGCAGCGGGGGCGCGCCCGCTCCACACATTCACCTTGGACATTCGGATGACTCAGGCATTGTTGAAGGAGAAGTACGCTTATCGACGGCGGCTTCCGCATTATCAGAAGGACGATCGGGCGCTGTTTGTTACGTTTTGCTGCGGCTGTCTTGATCCATTGCCGGAGGCGGTACGCGATATCGTGCTGCGGCACTGTCTGCATGATCAGGGAACAAAGGCGGCGATTCACGCGGTCGTGGTCATGCCGAACCATGTGCATCTTCTGCTGACGCCGCTTCGCGATTCGGACGGGGATCTTTACAGCGTGGCTGAGATTCTGCAGGGGATTAAGTCGTCGTCTGCTCACAGCTTGAATCGAGTGCTGAGGCGTTACGGACCGGTGTGGCAGGAGGAGTCGTTTGATCATGTGTTGCGCTCGGAGGAAAGTTTTTCGGAGAAACTGGAATACATTCGGCAGAATCCGGTGCGGCGCGGACTGGTCGCTGTGCCGGAAGACTATCGTTGGTTGTGGGTTGAGAAGGGCTAGACCAAAAGCAAGGTCAAAGGCAGCGGGCGAGGGCACCCGCTGCACACAAACAGGAGCCTCAACGGAAAGGGCCATCGAGATTTCTCTCAATGGCCTTTATTTATGCCGGCAACGACCTACTCTCCTACGTTCGTGTAGCGCGGGCGCCCTCGCCCGCGTAAATGCCGATCGCGAAGAATTCGCCGACGACGTTCCGGGCAGTTTGACATCGTCACATTTGGGTTGTGTTTACGTCACAGATCGATTCGATCTTTCTTGGCAGACTGAGAAAATCAAAGTCAAAAGCAGCCTCAACGGAAAAGGCCATCGAGATTTCTCTCAATGGCCTTTATTTATGCCGGCGACTACCTACTCTCCCACGTTCGTGTAGCGCGGGCGCCCTCGCCCGCGTAAATGCCGATCGCGAAGAATTCGCCGACGACGTTCCGGGCAGTTTGACATCGTCACATTTGGGTTGTGTTTACGTCACAGATCGATTCGATCTTTTTTGGCAGACAAGAAAATCAAAGTCAAAGGCAGCCTCAACGGAAAAGGCCATCGAGATTTCTCTCAATGGCTTTTATTTATGCCGGCGACTACCTACTCTCCCAGGTTCGTGTAGCGCGGGCGCCCCCGCCCGCGTAAATGCCGATCGCGAAGAATTCGCCGACGACGTTCCGGGCAGTTTGACATCGTCACATTTTGGTTGTGTTTACGTCACAGATCGATTCGATCTTTCTTGGCAGACAAGAAAATCAAAGTCAAAGGCAGCCTCAACGGAAAAGGCCATCGAGATTTCTCAATGGCCTTTATTTATGCCGGCGACTACCTACTCTCCCAGGTTCGTGTAGCGCGGGCGCCCTCGCCCGCGTAAATGCCGATCGCGAAGAATTCGCCGACGACGTTCCGAGCAGTTTGACATCGTCACATTTTGGTTGTGTTTACGTCACAGATCGATTCGATCTTTTTTGGCAGACTGAGAAAATCAAAGTCAAAAGCAGCCTCAACGGAAAAGGCCATCGAGATTTCTCAATGGCCTTTATTTATGCCGGCAACGACCTACTCTCCCAGGTTCGTGTAGCGCGGGCGCCCTCGCCCGCGTAAATGCCGATCGCGAAGAATTCGCCGACGACGTTCCGGGCAGTTTGACATCGTCACATTTGGGTTGTGTTTACATCACAGATCGATTCGATCTTTTTTGGCGGACGAGAAAATCAAAGTCAAAGGCAGCGGGCGAGGGCGCCCGCTCCACACATTCACTAGCTCCCAACGGAAAAGGCCACGCTCATTTCTGAAACGTGGCCTTTATTTATGCCGGCAACCGGGGTGGAAGCGACCTACTCTCCCACACAAGTGTGGGGCGGACACTCTTGTCCGCCGCTTTTGATCTTGGGGTTGTTGTTGCTTCCCCAGAATCGGAAGAAAAACGTCGTCAGAGGGGGATAGCAATAGGGATGAGCGCGTGCTGGACGTCCAATTCTCGGACGACGCCATCAGCGTGAGCCCGCGCGACGGCCGCGTCATCTCCGTGCCGCTCGTCTGGTATCTTTGCTGGGGATCGTCCGCGCTTCATGCTCTCTATTCCTCGAGCAACGAAAAAATCGTCCGCAGAATCAAGTCGTTCTTAGGAGAAGGTGCTCTTATTTACCCACCGGGAGAACATCCGGAGTTCGAGTTTCTCGGTGCGAACCCTACGACGATCGGAGATATTATCGAAGACGTTAACATTGTGCGCAACTGCATTGCACATGGCGAACGCATTCCCGACAAGTATTTCGCGGCGGATGCGGGACGCGATGGGCTCAACGGTAGGGTGAGCTACATCAGCGTGCTTGATGACTCTTTAGCTTTTATAGTGAGGGAGACTCTTCGACGCATTTTTGCAGGAAATCTTATCGACAATTTCACGAGCCGTCGCGCTGTCTCGCTGTTTTGGAAAGGGAGGGGTTTGTAAGGAAGACGGAAAGGCCGCGCTATCGCAAGGCGGCCTTTTTTTATCAGCGACGATACTCTCCCACACGTTTTCGCAATACAATCTGCTGATATGCCACCCATTAAGGCAGTAAGCCTAGTCAAAGCAAAAACCATAATCCTGGGTGACAGTGGCGTAGGTAAGACAGGTCTCTTCGAACGACTTCGAACGGAGGTCTTTAGTCCCACGGCCTCTACCCATGGCGCCTCCCTTGCCCATGTCCCTGTGCCACATGTGCTAGTCGATAGCGTGACCGCTCCCATGAAGGCTGAGGTCGAGCTGTGGGATTTTGGAGGGCAGCCTGATTACAACGTCGTCCACCAAGTCTTTATGGATCGGACTAATGCTGCTCTCGTCGTGATTGACGAATCGCGGGAGGGCGCGTTCGTCTCAGCGCTTTATTGGATGGAGCTATTGAGGAAGCGTTGCCTCGAGATTGATGGCGCACTTCTTGTCTCTGCAAGGACCGACCGCACGAATTTGTCGCCCGAGGTATCTGCCGCAAGGAAGGCAAGAGAGCTTGGCTTCAAAGGCTTCCTTCGCACCAGTGCTATGACAGGGGCTGGTGTAAATGAGGTGCGGGCCTCACTCGCCGACATTATCCGTTGGTCTCGGTTGCCAATCCTGACAATGCCCGCCCGCTGGCATGCCGTCAGGGACGGCATTAGGCGGCTCGCGGCTGAAGCCCGGCCTCTGGTGCCGCTTAGCGTGATCGAAACTCAACTGTCGATCCCAAAGTCAGAGCACGAGGAAATGGGGATCCTACTAGAAGTGCTGCATGGTGAGGGGGAAGTCTTTCTCCTAGGTCGTCGTCCCGGCGACGTACTGGTCCTTCTTCACCCGGATGTACTGAACCGTTACGCGAACTCCGTGGTTCTGGGGGCGAGGACTAACGTGCACGGCGTCGGGACGGTCGACGAGGCCGCCGTACTGCGAGCTGACTTTGACCTTCGGGGTCTTACTCGACTTCCGCCCGCGGAGGAGCGCCTGCTTCTGGGCTCCGTGGTCGACTTGCTTGTGGATTCCGGCGCCTGCTATCGCGAAAACGGAAAACTCCTGTTTCCTAGTCAGCGCCCCGGTCGAAAGATCAAGTGTTTTTTGAGCCACAACTCCAACGACAAGCCCTTAGCCGAGGACCTAGGCAGGCAGCTTCTGGATAACGGGATCGAAATTTGGTTTGATAAGTGGGAAATACTGGCCGGGGATAGCCTGACCTTCAAAATCGAGGAGGGAATTGACAGCGCGAACGCGTTCATTATCCTGATGAGCCCCCATTCGATGAAGGCAAAGTGGGTGAAGGAGGAGTTGAGGATCGCGATCCAGCGACGCCTGAATGATCCCGAATTTGCCGTAATTCCCGTCCTTCTTCAAGACTGCGAGATCCCGGCATTTCTAAGGGACTATGTCTATGTAGATTGGCGATCGCCCACGGAAGAAACGTTCAGGTTTCTCCTCGATTCTCTTCGGGGCATCAGAGCAAAGCCCAAAGGAAATCTCTCGCGGCGACGCTTAATGTAA
>CAVSWK010000026.1:0-556226 GCA_963731525.1 uncultured Acidobacteriaceae bacterium | reverse complement strand
GGATCAGCGAATCGGTCTGCCGGTTGACATCCTCGACCGGAATCTCAACCTGAATCTCACGCTTGGTCGCGCTTTCCTGGGGCGTGCCTTCCTTGGTCGTATTGTCCTTGATATCAGTGGGGCTCACAGTTGCCTTTCCAGCGCGGCCGCGGCAGCGGAGTCGGCAGGAAGTTGCTCCGCTGCGACGCATGTGCCGCAACCTTGAGTGTAAAGACTCTCGAAGAGCAACGTCAAACGGCGGAGGGGGACTCCCTACCCACCAAAGTAACGGGCGAGTCTGTTGTGTCGTGTGGCGCGGACGCCTTCGTCCGCGAAAAGTGGGCAGTGAAAGCAGACTTCGGCAGATGGAGTGGCGTGGCCACATAGGAAAGCAAAAGCAACCGCAAAAGCAGCGGACAAGAGTGTCCGCTCCACACGACCCAATACAATGGACGCGAATGATCGTCCCTCGCTGGCTCAAGGTTCTGAACGCCGAAGTCATCGCCTGCACGCGCTGTCCGCGTCTGGTCGCGTATCGCGAACAGATCGCCCGCGAGAAGCGTCGCGCCTACCGTGACTGCGAGTACTGGGGCAAACCGGTTCCCGGCTTCGGCGATCCGCATGCCCGCGTCCTCGTCCTCGGACTCGCGCCCGGCGCCCACGGCTCCAATCGCACCGGCCGCCCGTTTACCGGAGACGCCTCCGGCAAATTCATGTACCCGGTGTTGTACGAAACCGGATTCGCGAGTCAGCCGACGGCGACCGACCGGAACGACGGGCTTGTTCTGCGCGGTCTCTACATAACCGCCGCCGCCCGATGTGCGCCGCCCGACAACAAGCCTCTGCCCGAGGAACTGGCGAACTGCGCTCCGTTTCTGGAGCGCGAACTCGAAGGCCTCAAGCATCTGCGCGTGATCGTTGCTCTGGGAAGAATTGGATTCGAAGCCTATCTCAACTACCTGAAGCGAAGAAAGTCGATCGCCGGCAAGCGCGCGTATGAATTCCGCCACGGCGCTGAATACGCCCTGCCCGATGGACGCGTCCTCATAGCTTCCTACCATCCCTCCAACCAGAACACGCAGACGGGCAAGCTGACCAAAGAGATGTTCCAAAGGATCTTCAAGCGAGCGCGCCAATTGGCCGATGAATCAACGGGGCGGATCTCGCGGTAGCGGACACCTCTGGGCCGGCATGGGGGCTCCGTCGCTCCGGGATGCGCCGCCCTTTTTTATGCGGGATCAAAATCCTACGAACACCGGCTCCGGTTCGAGCAGAATTCCCCAGGCTTCCTGCACGCCGTGCTGAATTTCATCTTTCAACCCGACAATATCGCTCGCTTTCGCGCCTCCGCGATTAATCAGCGCCAGCGCGTGTTTGTTCGAGATGCCGGCCGCGCCTGCCACATATCCTTTGGGGAATCCCGAATGCTCCACCAGCCATGCTGCCGAAACCTTGTGTTGGGCATCGAGCGCGGGATAGCTGGGAATCGCGAGCCCTTTCGCTGCGGCGCACGCGGACAGCGCTTTGAGCTGCGCCTCGCTGAGCACGGGATTCTTGAAGAACGATCCGGCGCTGCGGCAATCGTCGTCTCCGGGGACAATTAGCATGCCCTTGCTTCGCCGTATTTCGCGCACCGCCTCGCGCACTTCGGCAAGCGTTGGCGGCGTCTTTTTTTCGGCAACTCGCCCGGCAAAGTGTTTTTGCAAATCGGCATACTTCAAACTCGGAGCGCCACCCCGCTTCAACCGGTAGTTCACCCGCAAGATGACGTACCGCCCGCGTTCCGTGCTGTTAAAGATGCTGGCGCGATAGCGGAATCCGCAGGCCGGATTGGGCAATACCACAATGCGGTCTTCCTTCAAGTCGAACGCTCGCACCGATTCGATGGTGTCGGCAACCTCCTGCCCGTAGGCGCCCACGTTTTGCACCGGCGTGCCCCCAACGCTGCCCGGAATGCCGCTCAGGCACTCGACCCCAGCGCAATTCTGCACCACCGCCTGGGCGACAAAATCGTCCCAGTTGACGCCCGCGCCCACGCTGAAGAGCACGGCGGTGCCCGTGGCGTCAGTGACATTTGGAGTGGCGATTCCGCCGATCGCGATTCTCAGCACCAGTCCCGGCCACCCGGAATCGGCGACCACAAGATTGCTTCCTCCGCCTGCCACAAACAGCCGGAGGTCGCGGCTTCTGGCGAATTGCGCGGCCTCGCGAACCTCGTCTTCTCGCCGTAGCTCCGCGAAGTAGCGTGCCGGCCCACCCACCTGCATGGTGGTCAGTGGCGCCAGCGGAACGTTTTCCTGAATCGTCATCAAGCCGATTTCGTTCTATATTGGATTGAGCATCTCATGTCTGCCTGCGCAAGGCATATTGAGAACCGAGCTACTGCGAGATGCCTAGGTGTGATTTGTCATCCTAAGCGAAGCGAAGGACCAATGCATTGTGATGACACAGGCGAAATGCATTGGTCCTTCGCTTCAGGATGACAGAGTTTGTAAAAAATACAGGAGAGTCCATGTATCCCGAAATAATGGTGATCCCGATGCGCGAAGAACTTACGCGCTTGGGAATTGAAGAGCTACGCAGCGCCGCCGACGTTGACCGCGTCCTGTCGGGTTACCCGGGTCCAACCATGGTGATCGTAAATTCGATTTGTGGATGCGCTGCCGGCCGCATGCGTCCCGCAGTGCGCCTCGCGCTGCAGCACCCGACCATCCCCAACAACATTGTTAGCGTGTTTGCGGGACAGGACAAGGAAGCGACCGAGCGCGCCCGTTCCTATTTCACCGGATATCCGTCATCGTCGCCTTCCATCGCGATTCTGCGCGATGGCAAGCTCGTCTACATGATGGAGCGACACCAGATCGAAGCTCGCAACGCGTCCGCCATCGCGGCCGACCTGAAAGCCGCCTTCGATCAGCACTGTGCCACTCCAGCGGCAGCCCTCTAGCCCGTGTGTGGAAGCGGGGCTTTGCCCTGCTCGGACGGGGCAAAGCCCCGTCACCACACCAAATCATATGGAACACACTTTATGAAACGTCTCCTGCTTATCGTGCTTGCACTCTCCCTTGCGTCATGGGCTGCCGAGCCCTGGCGCGTCGCATCCACGCAGATCGATGCCGCCTATCCCCAAGTCGAAGCGCTCTATCTCGACCTGCACCGCAATCCCGAGCTTTCCTATCATGAGGAGAAGACCGCGGCCAAGATTGCCGACCAGCTCCGCAAGCTCGGATATGACGTCACCACGGGCTTTGGCGGCACCGGTGTGGTCGGTGTGTTCAGGAACGGCTCCGGTCCGGTGGTCATGCTGCGCGCCGAGCTCGATGCCTTGCCAGTCCCGGAGAAAACCGGTCTCCCTTATGCCAGTCATGTCACCACGCACGATGACCGTGGCGTCGAAGTGCCGGTGATGCATGCCTGTGGTCACGATCTTCACATGGCGATTGGCATCGGAACCGCCGCCCTGCTGGCGCAGAATAGAGACCGCTGGCACGGAACTTTTATCTATGTCGGCCAGCCCGCCGAGGAGCGCATCGGCGGCGCCAAGGCGATGATCAAAGATGGCCTCTTCACTCGCTTCCCCAAGCCCGACTTCGCCTTCGCCGTGCACGACAGCAACGGACTTCCTGCCGGGAAAGTCGGCTACACGCCGGGCTTCAGCGCGTCGAATGCTGATTCCGTGAACGTCACCGTCTTCGGCGTCGGCGGACACGGCGCGGCGCCGCAGGAGACAGTCGATCCGATCGTGATCGCCGCGCGCACCATCGTAAGCTGGCAGACCATCGTGTCGCGCGAAGTCGATCCGCAAGATCCGGCCGTGATCACCGTGGGCTCGATCCACGGTGGGACCAAGAACAACATCATTCCCGACGAAGTCGTGATGCAGTTGACCGTACGCTCCTACAAGGATGAGGTGCGCAAGCACCTGCTGGCAGCCATCGAGCGGATCGCGGATGCGGAGGCCGCAGCTGCGGGCGCGCCGAAAAAGCCACTCATCGAAATCGAGGAAGGCGTCGGCGCCGTTTACAACGATCCGCAAACCACCAACCGTCTCGCCGATCGGCTCAAGCAGGTCATGGGAGAGGGCAACGTCGTACTCGGCCGTCCGATTATGGCCAGCGATGATTTTGCCGAATATCGCTACGCGGGAATTCCCAGCGTCATGCTCGAATTGGGCGCGGTCAACCCGGAGAAATATGCGGAGGCGAAAAAGAACGGACAGCCGCTTCCCGGTCCGCATTCCCCCTACTTCGCGCCCGATCGCGAACCCAGCCTCAAAACCGGAATCGAGGTCGAGATGGCCGCGATTCTGGAATTGATGGGCAAATAATTGGGTAAGCCCCGGGGAGCGAGCCTGCCCGTTCCGTCACAAATGCAAGTAAGCTGCATCACAGCCCTGACCGGCTGGATTGGCGGATCATAGTGAAAAGTCGAGGCCGCAATTAGGTGCCACAACTCGGCGATCATGGCCGATCCAGTTGCGGCGACAATGTGGAGTACTCGAATGGCAACAGAACTGCGTGTGTCCTCAGCCGTATGCCACGATCCAACGGAGTCGCTCACCTTGGCGCAGAAAGAAGCGCTGCAGCGCGCGGTCGCCAAGGTGGTTGCGTTGGGCGCCCAAGTAGGAGTTAGCGCGGATCAGATGATTCTGCTGCTGCAGTCGGGCCTGACCGTCGGCGAGCTGCTGGAATACCTGGCGGCGCGGACCGGAGAAGTCGTCTGAAGTGGCAGGCCTCAGGAAGCCCGTCACACCCAGACTTAGGACCTGACACCTGAGACCTCACACCTGAAACTTGTCTTTACGCGTTTGCCGACGGGCTTGCGATTGAGTAATCTCTAGCGATGCTGATTCTCCGAGAAAGCAGCATCTCTGGAACGATGTTTTTCCCTCACTCCAACCTGGCGCGCTCGTTGCGACCGGCGCTGTGCGCGTTGGTAGGTCTAGTGATCGCGTTCGGTACGATCTCGAGAGCATTCGCCCAGGAAACGCCGAAACCGCAGAGTCAGAGCGGCAATTCATCGGCCAATCAAACTCCGAATGCTCCGTCGAACATTCCAGGCGTGGCCTTGTACAATCTGCTACAGGAAAAGTCCATCGTTTTCCCCGACATCGCTTTGAGTACGGAGCCGCTTTCGACGGGGCAAAAATTTCAGCTGTTCGTGGACAACAGCATCTCGGTGCACACAATAACCTGGGCGATGCTCGGTTCGTCGGTTGGCCAAGCAGATGATTCACCAACCGGCTTCGGACAAGGCTGGGATGCGTACGCCAAGCGATTCGGGTCCTCCATGGGACGTTCGGCGTCCAGCGAGTTCTTCGGGACCTTCGTGCTTGCCTCCGCGCTGCACCTGGATCCGCGTTTTTATCCGGAGGTCCATCCAGGTTTTTTCCACGCCGTTAAGTATTCGGTGCAGCGGGTCTTCGTCACGCGCAACGATGACGGGCGGGACGTGGCCAACTGGTCCGGATTGGCGGGGCCGATGATGGCTGAAGGACTGGCAAACGTCTACTGGCCGGATCGGAACCGCACCGTCGGAGATACCTTCCTGCGCTATGGTCTGGATCTAGCAACTCGAGCGGGTGGAAACATGCTTCGCGAGTACTTTCCGGTGTTCTATGGAAAGGTCCACCACGCGCACCGGCCGACCGCCGGACACAACTGAAGGTCCGGGAAAAAGGCTGGCTTTCCTTATTCTGGAAGCGCATCTAAGTTCAAGAACAGCGGTGTTGAAGAACAGCGGTCGTAGCAGAATCATGCCGGGCGGTACAAGAAAGAATACGACCGCAGCTCTCGGAAACAGGAGATCGAGATTGAGCAATCGGATACTGGTTTTCCTTGCCTTTTGCGGGATCGCCGCAGCGGCTTCGGCACAATCAAATTTCAGCCGTTATAACTTTACCGTCGGTGCCGGACCTGGCTTCGGCAAAGGCGAGGTTGCCGCCTTTGTCGGGAACTCCGGTCAGGTTGAGCTCGGAGGCGGCATGAACTTCAGCCGCCTGTTCGGGGTGGATGCCGAATATATGTACTACAACCTCGGCTTCCGACCCAGCGTGATCCAGAATCAGAGCCTGCCGGGTGCCGGCGGACATCTGCAGTCCATGAGCCTGGACGGCATCGTCAACGTGCCCCGCCATCTCGGCAAATTCGGCGCATACGGAATTTTCGGCATAGGGTTCTATCGGCGCAGCGTTGCGGCGAACAACCTGCCACTCCAACCCGAAGCAACCTGCCAGCCCGCCTGGATCCGCTGGTGGGACATTAACTGCATCGGGAGTAACCCTCCTGCAGTCCCGCCCCCGCCCGCGCCTGCGCAAACCCTGTCCTCGTTTTCCAGGGATGCGGGCGGCTTCAATTTCGGCGGAGGAATGACCTATCGTCTGAACTATCTCAACCACGCCAAGCTCTACATCGAATACCGCTACCATCGCGCTTATCAGGCGGACGGCCAGACCATCGTTGTGCCCATCACGCTCGGGCTGCGCTGGTGAAGGGTCTACTGAAGGCCTACCGCGTCGTTTGACAAACGAAATTGCGCTGGCATTCTCGTAGAGACGCGGGGTGCTAGCAGGTTAGCTGGTCGCGAGTCAGTTTCAGGCTGGTCAGATTGCCCAGGATGGTGACGGCGATCTGCTCGGTGCGGAAAAACTCTTCGGCGGTTTGCTGCAAGTCTTCCGCGGTAACGGCTTCAATGCGCTCGATGAGTTCGTCGAGTCCGTAGAAATGGTCGTAATACATTTCCTGGCGGGCCAGATTCGACATGCGCGCGGTCGAGGATTCGAGCGAGAGCATAAGGCTGCCTTTGAGCTGGTCCTTGGAGCGGCGCAATTCTTCTTCGGGGACGGGGGTGGTTTTCAGGTTGCGGAATTCCTCGACCACGCACTCCACAACTTTGATGGCCGACTCGCGCGAGGTGCCCGCGTATACGCACATGGAACCGGTATCGCGATAGGGGTTGAGGTCGCTGTAAATGGAGTAAGCGAGCCCCTGGCGCTCGCGGATGTTCTGGAACAGGCGCGAGCTCATACCGCCGCCGAGCAGCGTATTCAGGATGTAGGAAGCGTAGCGGCTTTCGTGCGCCATGGGATGCGAGGGGACGCCGATGCAGATCTGGACTTGCTCAAGCGATTTCTTGTTGCGCAGGTTGATGCGCGAGAAAGTTTTAGGCGGGGGCGAGTGCAAGCCGTTTTTCGCCGGCTTCACGTGTTCGAAATACTTCGCGACGAGCTCGACAAAGTGCTTGTGGTCGAGGTTTCCGGCAGCGCTGACGATCAGATTGCCGGGAGCGAAGTGGTGTCCATAGAAACGGGAGACTACTGGGCGCTCGAATTTCCTGACGGTTTCGCGGGTGCCCAGGATTGGCAGACCGAGGGCGTGGTCTTTCCAGAAACTTTGGGTGAAGATTTCGTGGACCAGGTAGTCGGGATTGTCCTGATCCATTTTTATTTCTTCGAGAATGACGCCGCGCTCCTTCGCGATATCGCCGGCATCGAAGACGGGATGAAGAACGAGATCGGTGAGGACATCCATGGCGAGCGGAAGATGCTCATCGAGGACTTTGATGTTGAAGCAGATACATTCCTTCGCCGTGAACGCATCCATATTGCCGCCGATCGAATCGACCTGGCGGGCGATGGCTTCGGCGGAGCGGGTTTCCGTGCCCTTGAACACCATGTGCTCGATGAAGTGCGAGATGCCATTCCATTCGGAGTCTTCGTCGCGCGAACCGGACTTGAGCCAGATGCCGATCGCGACCGAGCGGATGTGGGACATCTGCTCGGTGATGACCGTGAGGCCGTTCGGCAGGACCTGACGACGAATGCTGCGGGATTCTTTTGCCATTAGTTCCTGGTTCCTTCTAGTTCTTTACTGTGCATTTCCTGCTATGAAGTTCGGATTCAAGTATGAATTCCGGGGCGGGTTGCTGGTACTATTCTCCCACAATCCGGGGCCGGAAGAGGACGACTGACGTTTAGTCTTATTTTTGTTTAACTTACGGCGATTTCTTCACAAAATCATTTCTGCATTACTCTCAGTATTACAAGATGGACAGCGTGGGTGCGTTTCTCACTTTTCGATAAGCCGGCTTTCGTTATACTCTGCATACTCTGCCTGTGAAGAAGCGCGAACCAGAGCGATTCCACGAGTGACCGCAAATGGCCGAAGAGAAGCTCCGCGTCCACTTTGGCGACTATCTAGGCAAAGCCGAAGTGGTTATCTATTCCGTCCTTGCCGTGTTGCTTTTTATAACGGCGCTCGCGACGATTGCTAACGCCGGCAAAATGCTGTGGGAGGGGCTCGGTCACTGGACGATCGCCACCCAAACCCTGCTAGTGCTGGACCAACTGCTCGTTGTGCTGATGCTGGTGGAGATTCTGCATACGGTGCGTATCTCCATCCACTCGCATTTTCTGGTTACCGAACCATTCCTTGTGGTGGGCCTGATTGCCTCGATTCGGCGCGTCCTGGTGATTACCTTGGAAGCGGCCACGCTCACAAAAGGCGGAACGTGGTCGCCCGAGAGTGCGAGCATATTTCGCGCTAACATGACCGAGCTGGGTTTGTTGGGTCTGCTCATCCTCATTTTGGTATTTTCCATTACGCTTTTACGCCGGTACGCTCCTCCCCCGAAGGACCTGGAAAGCTAAAGGACAACTCGATTCCTGTATCTTTCGGATTAGACTCAGAGAGGGGCGAGAGCCTGCCCTGAGCTTGCCGAAGGGACGCCCGTCGCTCCACCAGCAGCCAAAGTGCGCGGCAAATGCCAAGCCAGCCATCCAATGCGCTCTTAGGACTTGACTTGCAGGAACTTACCAATCTTGCGCTCGCGTCGGGACAGCCTGCCTACCGGGGCCAGCAACTCTTTGATGCGGTGTATCGGCAAAAGACTGAGCGGCTGGATCAGGTTTCGACGCTCCCACTCGAATATCGCGCTCGACTTGCCGAAGAAGGCTGGAGCGTGGGGTTTCCGTCGATTGGACGCAAGTTTGTTTCGAGCGACGGCACGATACGGTATCTCGTGAAACTCGCCGACGGAGAGACGGTGGAGACGGTGTGGATGCCGGAGGGAGATGGCGGCGAGCGCGGCGACGGAAGCGAAGCGGGGGATGAAATCGAGGCGGGCATCGATGCGGAGAGTGTGGTGGCGGGGTTTCGCCCCTCTGGACGGGGCCATTCGGCTCCGCTCAGGGCAGGCTCCGCCCCGTCACCACACGTGAGTTCGCGCCGGGCTACGATTTGCGTATCGAGCCAGGTGGGATGCGCGGTGAATTGCAAGTTCTGTTTTACGGCGTTGCTTGGAGTGAAGCGGAATCTGGAAGCGGGAGAAATCGTCGGGCAAATCGCGGCGGTGCTCCGGGAGCAGGGAGTTGAGCCGCCGCTGCAGCGCGTCAACATCGTGTTCATGGGCATGGGCGAACCCTTCTTGAACTATGACAACTTCATGAAGTCGGTGCGGCTGCTGGCGGAGGGAGTGGGGATTCCGGAGTCGCGGATGACGGTGTCAACGGCGGGGATCGTACCGCGGATTTATGATTTCGGGCAGGAGACGGTGCGTCCAAAGCTGGCGATTTCGCTGAATGCATCGAACGACACGTTGCGCAGCGAAGTGATGCCACTGAACCGGAAGTGGAACCTGGGGCAATTGATGAAAGCGGCGCGGGAATTTCCGCTGCGGACGCGGGAGCGGCTCACCTTTGAGTATGTGTTGCTGGCAGGAGTCAATGATGCTCCGGAGCAGGCGCGCGAGGTGGTGGAGTTGGTGCGAGGCATGAGAGCAAAAATCAATTTGATCGCGCTGAATCCGGGGACGGAGTTGCCGTACCAGACGCCAGAGCAGGAGCGGGTGATGGCTTTCCAGCGGATTCTGGTAGCCGCGGGAATTCCGACGTTCGTGCGGCGGCCGCGAGGTCGCGATATTTTTGCGGCCTGCGGACAGTTGAAGAGGACGATAGAAGTGGCGCCACGTTCCACGTAGGGACAGCCGCCCCCGGCTGTCCAGCGAAGCTCGCCCTGTCTACGAACTGCTGCCGGCCACGGCCCGGTTGGGAGCGGCGAACGACAAACGGCTGGCAGAACTTGTGGCAACCTGCAGTTCCATCCGGAAAGCGGGGTTACCGGGAGTCGCAGGCTGCAAGAGACGGCCGCCATGTTCTTCGACGATGCGACAGCAGGCGCTCAGCGAAAGGCTGGAAGGCTTGTTTCCGCCTTCGGAGTTGAAGACCCACGGGAACGAGAGTGGTTGCGAAGCAGGATCGGCGGAAAAATCGTAAGCAGTGAAGTCAACCAGAACGACGTTGCCTTGTCCGTGCGTGCGAACGAATAGCGTGGGGTGCGTTTCTCGATTGAGATGAGCGCTGATCTGTCCGGCAAGGTGCATGCAGACGTGGAGAATCTGGTTGGAGTCGGCGAGTACGGGAGGAAGCGAAAGAGCGAGTTCCAGGCGGATCGAAATCGCTTCCGCTTCCAGTTGGGGAGTAAGCAGGCGCCCCGCGGTTTGCAACACAGAGTTGATGTCGACGACGCCCAGCCGGGCCGGAGCCTGCCGGGCAAAGGTGAGCAGGCTCGCCACCAGCGCGGTGGTGCGGCGAACCTGTTCTCCGATTTGCGTGGCCTGGAGATGTTCCTCCGGGGGCAACTCGGAGGCGCTGAGCAGGTCGGAGTATCCCAGCATAGCGGTCAGCGGGTTGTTGATCTCGTGGGCGGCTCCGCCCACCAACTGGCCAAGCGAAGCCAGCTTTTCAGATTGAATGAGCTTTTGCTGCAGGGCCTTGAGATCGTCGAAAGAGCGGCGGGACCTATCGAGAAACATCGAAAGCTCGTCCCGGAGCAGGCGTTGCCGCCAGAAAATCACGATGCCCATCACCACCATGGTGAGTAGACTGGCATTAATACGGAAGGCCTTGACCGGCGGCGGAAGCTGCGCGTCCAGTTCGGAACGCATGGCGGTCCAGAGCAGGCTGAACAGAGCCACCATGCTCAATCGTGTGATCCAGACGCCGAGTATCGGTCGCGACGGCTTGGAGTCGGATAAGTCGAGGCGCAGAGCGAGCAAGGGAGCCGCCGCCATCCAGGCGGTGGAAACGCTCAGCGGGATGTCGTAGATGCTGCCGCTGTAGTAAAGTTTCTGACCGATGGCCCAGTTGGCGACGTAGGAACTGGAGGCGTAGAGTGCACTGGCGCCGAGTAACTGTCCGTAAAGCTGGCGCCAGCCGCCGCGAGCGGTGTAGGCGAGGATGGCAAGCGCGAGCAGGAGCACGAGTTTCTCGGTCAGATAGGCGAAGTTGAAGTTGGCGCTGTAAGCCGCTTCATCGACCTGCGCCATTTGCCAGGCGATGACGGCGTATACATAAATGAAAACCCACCAGGTGAGGAGGAGCGCGAAGTCGAGCATGCGGACGCGTTCATCCCGCTCATCTTCCCGGAGATGAGGAAGCACGGCGAGAGCCGCGATCATGGGCACCAGATGCAGGAACAAAACGATGTCGCCCACAAACGGGTCAGGCACATCCTGACGCTTTATGACTTCAAAGTAATTCCACATTCCCTGGTAAGTAAGCCAGAAGAGCATCCCCACGGTCATGAGAATCCAGAAGAGCCTTATGTGGAGAGTGGAGCAGCGCGAGCGCGAGGTGTTGGGCAGGAAGGCGGCGGTGGCCACGAGCAGAAGAGTGCCCTGGATGAGGTCGCTGGCAATGGTAAGGGCTTCGCCTCGCGGCATGAACAGAGACACCGCCGTCTGCGCGAGAACCAGCGCGATCAGTAAGCAGACCCAGAGTTTGGTGAGTGCGGCCAAGGCAAACTACTCCGAGCTTCATTTTAGAGCGGGTTGCAGGGTTGAGGGGCTTACGGGAGTAACCCGATGCCCGGCACCTACAGGAATCCCCGATTTCCCGTAGAGACACGGATTGCCGCGTCTCCGGCCGTGTCCAAAAAGAAGCTCATGGAGTTTGGCTGAGATTGCCTTTAGAATTAGGCGCTCGACGACGATGAGTCCCTTGTCCTGGATGATCCCTCAATACCGTGATCTATGGCGCTTCCGGGCGCCGCTCAGCACGGGCGAAATCCGGCGCACCGAGCGCTGGCTGGCGTCGGCCCGAGTGTTACTGACGGTTGCGGCGTGGTTTGCCCTTTGGCTGGAGCCGGCGCGGGGACTCGTGTATTCGCGCTGGTTGTACTGGCTGCTCACGGTGTACCTGGCGCACGCGGTGGTGGTGCTGTTGCTGGTGCGCTTCCGGCCGCAGTCGACCAATGCTTTTCGTCTGGTGGTGCACGCGGCCGACATCCTCTGGCCGGTGCTGATCTCGTTGTTCGTGCCCGCGCAACGGGGACAATTCTTTCTGTTTTTCGTGTTCGTAATGGCAGCAGCCGCTTATCGCTGGGGACTGTGGGCGACGGTTGGCACGGCGGCCACCGCAGTCGCACTGCTGGAAGCCGAAGCCTTTGCGGTGCGGGCCGGGCTGGAACCGGCCGTGGATCGATGGCTGCAGCAGTTGCATATGGCGCCGCTCGGGGTAAGCGTGCGCGAAGTGGATCCGCAACAGCTGTTCATGAGTTCTGTGTATCTGATTGTGCTCGGATTCTTACTGGGTTACATGTCAGAGAACCAGAAGAAGATGAGAGCGGAGCGCACGGTGATCATGCGCGTTCTCAGTTCAACGCGGGTAGAGGCGGGACTAACCGGGACCATGCAGCAGATTCTCGGGGAGGTTATGACCATCTATGGCGCGCGCCGGATGCTGAGCGCCTCGCAGGAAACGCACAGTTATCGGGTATTTCTGGCCGAGTTGAGTCGTGGCGAAAATGGCAGCGGAGTGCTGCACTGGCGCGAAGCTTTGCCCGAAAATGAAAAAGTGTATCTCTTCGACTCGCCGGCGGACGCGGCTTACGCGTCGCGCGCCGGCAGCGGTTTTCATACGGTGCTGCTCGATCGCGACGGAATGCGGCTGAAGGATGTAAGCACGGAATTCCTGGATGCGCTGGCGCGCGTGGAGAAGTTTGAGGCGATGGCTTCGGTGCGGTTGATCTTCGGGACCGAGTGGTCGGGCCGGGTGTTCCTGTTCGACCCCGAGATGATGGGGCAACCGGATGAGGAATTGCGGTTTCTGCAGGAGTTTGCGCAGCAGGTGGCTCCGGCCATTTACAACGTGTACCTGATGCGGCGTTTGCGGGAGCGGGCGGGGGCGCTGGAGCGGGCGCGTTTCGCGCGCGAACTTCATGACGGAGCGATTCAGTCGCTGATCGCCGTGGAAATGCAGTTGGACGTGCTGCGGCGCCAGTCGGGAACGCAGGCGCCCGTGGTGAACGCGGAACTGGGGCGGATCCAGAAATTGCTGCGCGAAGAAGTTCTGAAGCTGCGCGAACTGATGCAGGCGATGAGGTCGTTCGAGGTCAACGCGGACCGGTTGCTCGGTTTCATCTCCGACACGGTGGAGCGCTTTCGGCGCGAAACCGGAATCGCGGCGGAGTTCGTCAGCGAACTGGAGCGGGTGGATTTGGCGCCGAAAGTCTGCCGGGAGCTGGCGCGCATTGTGCAGGAGAGCCTGGTGAACGTGCGCAAGCATAGTGGAGCGCACCATGTACTGGTACGGCTGGCGCAGCGGGCGGGGAATCTGCAATTAACGGTTGAGGACGACGGGAAAGGATTTTCTTTTTCCGGAAAGCTCTCGGACGCGGAACTGGAGACGCCGGGGAAGGGGCCGGCGGTGATCCGGGAACGGGTACGCCTGCTGGCGGGCGAACTCACGATAGAATCGACTCCGGGGCACGGCGCCCGGCTGGAAGTCCGAATTCCACCGGCGAGAAAGGCCGATCATGGATAGGCCAACCACGTACAAGCCAAGCACGGATAAGCTAAGTATGGATAAGCTAAGTATGGATAAGCCAAGTATGGACAAGCCAAGTATGGATAAGCCGGGCATGGATAAGCGAGCTCATCCCATACGCATTGTGATTGCCGACGATCACCCCATTTTCCGCGACGGGCTGCGGCGTCTGCTGGAATCGGAAGGCGATATGAAAGTCGTGGGCGAAGCCTGCGACGGCCTCGAGGCGGTGAAACTGGCGACCCAGATCAAGCCCGACATCCTGCTGCTGGATCTGGCCATGCCGCACCACACGGGCCTCGATGCGCTGCGCGACCTGAACACGCGCGCGGGCGGGGCGGGACCGGTGCGCATCATCCTGCTGACTGCGGCAGCGGAAAAGAAGCAGGTGGTGGAGGCGTTGCAGCTGGGAGCGCGCGGCGTGGTGCTGAAGGATTCTGCTACGCAACTACTGCTTAAGAGCATTCACGTGGTGATGGCCGGAGAGTTCTGGGTGGGGCGGGAAAGCGTCTCGAATCTGGTGCAGTACCTGCGCAATCTCATGCAGAGTACGAACGAGGAAACGAAGCAGAAGAAATTCGGGCTGACGCCGCGGGAACTGGAGATTGTCTCCGCCGTGGTCGCGGGCTATGCCAACCGCGAAATCGCCGAATATTTCAAAATCAGCGAGGATACGGTGAAGCACCACCTCAGCAACATCTTCGATAAGCTGGGGGTCTCCACCCGCCTGGAGCTGGCCTTGTTCGCCGTGAACCAGGGACTTCCCCTAAAAACAATAGTGTAATCAATAGTTTAGGTCTCAGCGTTTCGTCGTAGCACCATGGTGCTATCCGAGGGACCAAGGGTGCTATTGGCGAGGGGTCAATTTACGATATTCTTAGAATCACACGACGGCGAACTAACTGTTCCGCGTAGAGATTTAGGCTTGGGTGCGTCGTCGATAGGGGGCAAAACAGTGATTAGAACAATCCGTCAACTTTGGGCTGAGGAGAGCGGTCAGGACGTCGCCGAGTACGCGGTGATGCTGGCGGTAATCCTGGTGATCGTGATTGGCACGGTCCGGCTGATCGGCGGCAACGCCAACAACGTATTTTCGCAAGTGCAAAGCAGCATAGCCAACTAGAGATCGCAAGACCGAGCCCCGCTGCGTCTTGCAGGGGGGCTTCCCCTGATGTCTTCTCCAGCCAGTTCTCTCCCGCTGCAAACTATTTGCGTGAAATGCTCGCGCTCGCGCTTAGCTTTTGGCTGTTTAACTACTGGCTCTCAGCGCCTGGTGCCGAGAGCTTGAAGAGTACGAGAACTGGGGCGCCGCGCCTGCGGCGAAGGGACGCACTCCTGGTAGCCATGAGCCACCACCCTGTCTTACTGTCCCGACGGAGCTGCCGCTGTTTTCTCCGGAACCGCCTTTTCTGGAGCGGTGGTGCCGAGCCTGGTAAGGAACGGGAAGAAGGGCGTGACTTCGAAGGGCATCTTCTCAGCTGCCGTGGTGACCGCCACGGGCTTGGTCTTGATCAGTTCCAGTGAGTTGTTCCACGGATCGACCTTGACCCGGCCACCGAGGGGCAGCGCCGCAACCTGGTCAACCTTCTTCGGATCGAACTGCGGCGAGGCGGTCATCAAAGACGACATCCTGGTGGCGTCGCCATTGAGCAGGCTCTCGCCCAGGTGCCCCCGGATCAGATTCTTCAGTTGCGGAGCGCGGGCCTGGACTGCTTTGAGGAACAAACCGGCGTTGCTCAACTTGTCCTTGTAGGGCGAATTGTTGAGCAGTTCGATGGCTTTCTTGTCAGCCGCTTCTTCTTCGCTGCGATCGCGAGCGAAATCCATGCGCTCGAAGGTGCGCTCGTCGGGGAAAAACATCCGGTCGTTGAAGGCGAGCTTGGTGTTGAGCTGATGGCCGAGTGCGATGTGCGCCAGTTCGTGGGTCAGAATCATGGCCAGGGACGCTTCATCGGGCAGCACGTCAATCATGCCGCGGCTCACCACGATGGTATGGCCGATAGTGAAGGACTCGAGCGGCGTGGTCATTAGCACGCGGCATTCGACCTCGGGTTGAATGTCGAGGTTGTTGGTCACCATCATGTTGTTGACCACGGTCTGCAGCACCTTGTCGACTTCGCCTTTCGGGGCCATCAGACCGATCTGCTGCAGGCGGTCGATCACGTTGATCTCAGCCTGACGCTCCCAGGCGCGCTGGGCTTCGATGGGGGTAGCGTCCTGCGCTTTCTGACTCTGGTCCTGGACCGCCTGTGGGGCATCGACCGTGATTTCAGTGAACTCGGAGTTGCGGCGGAAATCCTTCAGGTTGTAGCCCCAGAGCCGGGTTTGCGCCTTGTAATGCAGCGTCTGGCCCAGGCGATATTTGAGATCGGACTCCTCGGAATAAATCAGCGAAGGCAGCCACACGCCGGGACGGAGGTTCTGCCGCCAGCTGTCAAAATGCAAATAATAACTGCCTCGCGGATGCGGATAGTAAGTCCCGTTGAAGCGGACGATGTTGTAGTCCTGGTCTTCGATCCAGATGCGGCCCAGGAACCGGCCCTTGCCCGCGTCTTTCTTGGGGGCGACGTCCATGACGACGCAACGTACCTCGCCCAGGAACTCGCGGCGGACGAAAGTGAAGTCGTAATACTTGCGCTCAAAATCCTCGTCCAGGATCACCATCTGGGCAAACCCCAGCGGCAGGAACTTCATGGAATAAACGTTGCTCAATTTGCTGAGCATGCGTTTGCCGAGGCCGGCCGTGGTGGGCGAGGTGAAGGTGCGGTCATCGGTACCATCGCTCATATCCAAACGGCCAAGAAAGTACACATCGCTGGCGGGAACGGCAGCGCCCAGATCTTTGTCCTCCTTCAGATTCTGGAGATAGGTCTCCACCAGGGGATGAAGTTGCTTCATCTGGGCCATGAAGAAATGTTCCCGCTCAATCGCCCGATCGACCACTTGATCGAAGCTGCTGGCGGAGGCGCTAGCCTGTTGGGCTGCAGCGTCACGGTTAGAGAGCGCTGGTGCCGGCGTAGTCTGGGCGAACGAAGCCTGGGTGGACAGTGACGTAACGCAGCAGACCAGGACGAGCGTTAAGAGTGCAAATCGGGGACGCAACATTTGTTTCATTCTACCTATGATGCATGACCAACGTGTGACCTATGATGCCAATTGAAACTCAATGTGCAACACGGCCTGGAAATCAGCGGGGTGGCCGTCCCGCAGGGCGGGTTTGAACTGAATTCTTTCCGCAGCGCGAACCGCCGATTCATCCAGCCCATGACCAAGACCGCGCACGACTTTCACGATTCGAATCTGCCCGTCGGCTGTAAACACAACCTCCAGCAAAACCTCACCCTCAATCTTAAGCTGCCTTCCTTCATCAGTGTAAACCGGACGGGGCTTGTACGTGATCTCAACCGGCAAAGTGTTGACGACGGGGGCAATAGTTTTAGCTTTGGGAGGAGCGGCTACGACGTCAGCGTCTCCGAAAGCGCCCTGGCGAACCGTCCCGCGCGAGCCCGAAACGCCGGAGCTGTTGCCGGTAGCGACGCCACTGCCGAATCCGGTGCTGGCGACCACCCCCCGGGCGCCATGCGATCCGCCCGTGCCGTTACCATAGCCGGGGCCAGAGGGCATATCAAACGAGCCTGCCTGCGCAATCGTAATCGGATGGCCGTGAGTATCTTGATTGGGCACCCCGTTCGGATCGCCGAAACCACCCGTCTGTACCTTCGACGGTGCGGCCGCCATGGTTGGCGTGGCCGAGCTGCCCGTGGAGAACACATTCGTCTTGACCGGTGGCCGGGGGATCATCGGCTTCACGTCCGGCAGAACTTCTTTTGGGGCAGCGAGCGCGACCTTGGGCGCTTGCTCCTCGGGAACGGGAGTCTTTTTCTGGACCAATTCGGCGGGAACGCGCATAGCTTCGGGCCGCGGCGTCACCGGTTCGGTGATCTTTGGAGCAGGAGCAGGAAAATGCTTGACCGGCGCCGGGGTTTGTGGCACCGGGGGCGGCGTGCTGACCAGGCTGACAAAGTGGTAGTCGCGCTCCCGGGGCTCAAGAACATCGGGGTGCAGTATGCCGGTAATCACAAAGAACGCCATCACCAGCGACTGCACGCCGTAACTGAAAACGAACTTCTCCCAACGAGTCCGAGCCTCGGGAAGAAGACCTAAGGTCAATTGTGAAGCTTGGGAGTCCATGTACGGCACCTCGTGTAGCTATCTGCTTAGCGCTTTCGAAAGAAGTGGTCAATCCCACGAACGGGCAATTAAGGACCCGGGAGACGTGCCCAAGGACGACACTTCGCTGAGTGAAGTGCAAGCCGAAGGCCATTTTCGACGAAGGCTCTCCACTCCTAAGATGCTGCCAAGCGGCTACTTACATAAGGAAAAGTGTATCCTAACAGACTGCAAGACCACATCTGCAAAGTTTTTCCTATTTGGGGAAGGGAAAATTTTGAGGGAAATCGGAAGATTTTGCTCTGGTCGCCGCTCTCCCCATAAACCACGTAGAGACAGCCGCCCCGGTTGTCCAGCCGAGCGCATCTCGGCAGCGGCGACACGCGACTCTACTCGTCTTCTGCCTCGTCAAGCTTGATGCGGAGCGACTTGAGAAACTTCAAATCCTGATCGCTGATCTTGAGCTCGGCGTTGGTGCTGAGCGAGCGTGCGGAGACCAGGGAAGTCTGGTCGGTGGTCTGTTCGCCTTGCTTGCTGACGCCGATGGTAGCCTCGAGCACCAGGAAAATGTCGTAGCCGCCTTCCTTGATGCGGGCAACCACTTCCGCGATCGATTCGGAATCGGACAGAGACTCGTTGATCGCTTCTCCGAGTTCTTTCATGAGTTGCTTCAGTTGCTGATCCACGAATCCCCCCTGGAATCGGACGCCGCTGATGGGGACATCACATGCGGCTGTGATGACGCCCATCGTCATTGTACGCCCGCCCGCTGCTAAAATCGACTGATAGTGACCGACTAATGCTAATGATCGACAGCCAGGTGGTGAAAAAAATTGCGCTGACTTTCCGTGCGGCCGTTCAGGCGGTCGTCAAGACGGTGGAGCGCAGCCGGACGGGCCGGGCCGTACTGGCCGGGATTCGCCAGACCTCCCGTTCTTTCGGCCGGGTGCTGCATCAACTCTGGCTGGAAGTGACCGGATTCACGTTCCTGGCGATGGCTGGTGTCGGCGCCATGGCGGGTGTCCGCGAATACGGGAAGTACCAGTCAGGCCACGCTTCCGGGCCGGGGCGATTGCTGCTTGCGGTCTGCTTCACGGCATCGTTTACCTGGTTCGGGGTAAGCTCGTTCTGGCGGGTAAAGCGAAGAGCTAAAAGCTAAAGGCCGCCGCCCAGATTGCCAAGACGCGAAGAAGAAGGGCAGGACAACATGACGGAACTCAAGACGGCCGATCCCCCAGCCAAACCGGCAGCCGCACCCCCCAGCCAGGAGACGTCGTCTCACATCGCCGTACGCCCCGTTTACGCGCCCGCGGATCTTGCCGGGTGGGACTACGACCGCGATGTGGGGTATCCGGGAGATTTTCCCTACACGCGCGGCGTGCAGGCCACCATGTATCGCGGCCGCCTATGGACCATGCGCCAGTACGCCGGTATGGGCGATGCCGAAGAATCGAACAAACGCTACAAGTACCTGCTGGCCAACGGGACGACCGGCCTGTCAGTGGCCTTTGATTTGCCAACGCAGATCGGGCTCGATTCCGACAATCCGCTGGCCGTGGGAGAAGTTGGCAAGGTCGGCGTGGCCATCGATTCGATCGAAGACATGCAGCGGCTGTTCGATGGCATCGATCTGACCGTGATTTCGACCTCGATGACCATCAATGCCACGGCGTCGATTCTGCTGGCGCTTTACGTAGCTGTGGCGCGGCGTGAAGGCATGGACATTCGTAAGCTTTCGGGCACGGTGCAGAACGATGTGCTCAAGGAGTACATCGCGCGCGGGACTTACATTTATCCGCCACACCACGCGATGCGCATCATCACCGACATGTTTGCCTGGTCGAAGCAGAATGTGCCGGATTGGAACACGATCTCGATTTCGGGCTATCACATGCGCGAGGCAGGATCGACGGCGGTGCAGGAAGTCGCCTTTACGCTGGGCAACGGAATCGCCTACGTGGAAGCGGCCATTCGCGCCGGCCTCGATGTGGACAAGTTCGCGCCGCGGCTTTCGTTCTTCTTCAATGCCCACAGTAATTTCCTGGAGGAGGTCGCGAAGTTTCGCGCCGCGCGGCGGATGTGGGCGAAGATCATGCGCTACCAGTTCAAGGCGAAGAATCCAAAATCGTGGATGCTGCGCTTCCACGCGCAGACAGCCGGTTCCACGCTGACGGCACAGCAACCGGAGAACAACATCGTGCGCACGGCGATCCAGGCCATGGCGGCGGTGCTCGGCGGAACGCAATCTCTGCATACGAATTCGTTCGACGAGGCACTGGCGCTGCCGACCGAGGCGTCGGCGCGGATCGCACTGCGCACGCAGCAGGTAATCGCCTTCGAGTCGGGCGCGCCGCAGACGGTTGATCCGCTGGCGGGTTCGTATTACGTCGAATCGCTGACCAACGAAATCGAAAAGCGGGCCGTCGATTATCTGGAAAAAATCGAAGCCATCGGCGGCATGCTCAAGGCCATCGAACGCGGATATGTGCAGCAGGAAATCCAGAACGCGGCCTACGAATATCAGCAGGCGGTGGATCGGCAGGAGGCGGTGGTGGTCGGCGTGAACCGGTTCCATATCGAACAGGAGCACGCGGTGCCGATCCAGCGCATTGATCCTGCGCTCGAACCGAGACAAGTGGAGCGACTGCGAGCGCTGCGCGCCAAGCGCAATGCCGAAACCTGGCAAGCCGCAATCCGCGCGGTCGAAGACGCGGCGCGCTCGGGAGAAAATCTGATGCCGCGGATATTGGCGGCCGTCGAGGCGAATGCTACCGTAGGCGAAATTTCGGACGCGATGCGCATGGTTTACGGAGAATACAAGGAAGCCGTGGTGATCTGACTCGGCAGTGGTATACGCCCTCTCGCACGTTCCGATCGATTGTTGCTTCTGAAATTACGGCAAGTTGATATACATTAGCGTGCAACGGAGGTGCGCATGGAGCGGCGGGACTTCCTTTCATTGTGTGCCGTGGCGGGAATCGGCGTATCGACGCCCACGCTGGAAGCTCAGGAGGCTCAGCCTATGATCGTCACACCTATGATCGTCCCATCGATGATCATCACACCCGATCAGGCGCACGTCTACAGCCAGGGGCGCGGCGAAGCGCACATTCTGGTAGATGGAGAGCGCTCCGGCGGGGCCTGGTGGTTGGGGCAGTTCCGCGAAGATCCCGGCTTCATGACCTCGCTCCACTACCACTATCGACAGGACGAACAGTTCTTCGTTCTGGACGGAGTGCTGTCGGTTTATGTCGACGGCAAGTGGCACGATCTGGAGGCTGGAACGTTCGCCGTGGTGCCACATGGCGCGCAGCATGCGCAAGGCAATACAAGCAACAAACCGGTACGATTCCTTGGGTCGGGCAGTCCTGCCGGTTTCGAGCGCTTTTTTCCCGAACTGGACAAACTGGTGTCGCGCCTGTCGCCGGCAGATCCGCAATTCGGCGCCGAGGTTTCGAAGATACTGGTCCTCTACGACACAAAACCTCTCGGTCCGGCGCCCGCCAGAACCTAGGGGCCGAGCCTGAAGGCTGCTGCGGATCGAAGGGGTTCCGCCAAGAGTCAGCAAAATGCGGGGCTTCGGCGCTCCGGGCTCACCGGCCACTCGGTGCGTTGGAGTTTGCCAGTTTGTAATCGCAAGCGCTGCGGCAGGATTCGCAGTACAACAGACCGTCCGTGCAAAGGTGTATGTCCAGTTGGGACTGGCACAGCGCGCAGTATTTTTCGCACCAGCAACTCGCCTCAGGTCGCTCGCATTGGGCGCAGACGATAGGGCTTAACCCCGGCTTCGAAGACATGGTTGGAGTGTAGTGCGGCCAAGAGCGGGAAGGAACGTAACGGAAGTCACTCAAAGCAGGTGTCAGGTGTTGGGCCTCAGGAGAGGCAACTCCGTGCCCCGGTTTTTTGGCTGTTTCTTTCGATTTCCCGATACCTAACACCTGAGACCTGAGAGCTGCCTCTGTGTTAACTTAATCAGTTCCAAGTTCCGGCAGCCCAGCCACTGTTCGGAGAGGAATGTCTGACCGAGGTTCTTCTTGTCCGCAGTCGAAGCAGGTCCCGTAGAGCGCGAAGTTGTCCGCAAGACCGCGTTGAACGCCGTCCATCGCCAGATGGGCGCGAAGATGGTCGACTTCAACGGCTGGGATATGCCGGTCGAATACCCTTCGTCGATCGGGTGCGGCATTGTTGCCGAGCACATGGCGGTGCGCACCGGCGTCGGCATTTTTGATGTCAGCCACATGGGAGATATCCGCTTAGCCGGACGGGAAGCGTTGGCCGCCGTCCAGCATATTTCCATGAATGACGCGTCGCGGCTCGCGATCGGGCAGGCGCAGTATTCGGCGCTGCTCTATCCACAAGGGACTTTTGTCGACGACGTGATTGTTCACCGTCTGGGCGAAGACGAGTACCTTCTCGTGATCAACGCGGGCACTCGCGAAAAGGATTTCAACTGGGTTCGCGATAATACCCGCCAGTTTGACTGCAAGGTCGAGCATCTCTCCGACGATTTCACGCAGATTGCGATTCAGGGTCCGAGAGGTGTTGACGTGCTGCAAAAGCTGACCGACGCCAACCTGAGCGCGGTGAAGTTCTACTGGCTGACGCGCGGGACGGTATGCGGCCTGAAGAATATCCTGATGGGCCGCACGGGATACACCGCCGAAGACGGATTCGAGATTTACATCCCGCCGGACGAGGCTACCAGCGCGCGCGTCTGGTACGCGATTCTAGAGGCGGGGAAAGAATTTGGCGCTGTTCCCTGCGGCTTGGGTGCGCGCAACACGTTGCGCCTGGAAGGCAAGCTGCCGCTCTACGGACACGAAATCACGGACACGATCAACGTGTGGGAAGCGGGACTCGATCGTTTCTGCAAGTTGGAGAAGCCGGATTTTATTGGCCGTGCAGCACTGGAGAAAGCGAAAGCCGGGGGCGTGAAGAAAACCCTGGTCGGGCTGGAGATGGTTGATCGGGGAATCGCGCGCGACGGATACAAGGTTCTCGACGACGGAGGAAGCGGGATCGGCTATGTCACCAGTGGTTCTCCGGCGCCGTTCCTGAAGAAAAATATTGCGTTGGCCTATGTTCCGCCCGAGCATGCCGCGATCGGAGCGACGGTAAAAGTGGAAATCCGCGGCCAAGGCGTGCAAGCGCAGTTGGTGCCGACGCCGTTTTATAAGCGTCCGAAAAAAACGTAGCGCCGCCGTCTCGGCGGCTGTCCAGCAGGCGTATTCGCCCGCCGCGCTGAGGGTGAGACGCCCTCGGGACAGCCGGCAAGATGCCGGCGCTACAAGCCAGAAGCTTAGGAGCAAGAATCCGATGCCTTATCCAACCGACCGCAGATACACGAAAGAACACGAGTGGATAACCCCCGACGGCACGATCGGCATCACCAACCATGCCCAGGATTCGCTCGGCGACATCGTCTTCGTCGAGTTGCCCAAGGTGGGGACGGAGATCGCCACGGGCAAGGCCTTCGGCACGGTGGAGTCGGTGAAGGCCGTGTCTGATTTGTTCGCGCCGGTTTCCGGGACCGTGGCCGCCGTGAATGACGCTCTGGCTACAGCCCCCGAGCAGGTGAACAAAGATGCGCACAGCGCCTGGATGGTTAAGATCAAGGTGAAGGATCCGGCAGAGATGAATGCGCTGCTTTCCGCGGCGGACTATGACAAGTTTGTGAGCGAAGAGGCGGGACACTGAAAAGCATTGCAAAAGTCAAAAGTAAAATTGCAGAAGTAAAGCCCTATGCTTCCCTAGTCATCGGTGGAAACCAAGGGGCTCACTTCTTCAATTTGACTTTTGACTTCTTCAATCTCACGACGATGACTCCAGCTTCAAAATTCAAACTGCCGCTGCCTACATCCAATAAGGGTTCTTATGAGATATCTGCCTAAGTCTCCCTCGGATCGCGCTGCCATGCTGCAGGCGATCGGGATCCGCTCCGTGGATGATCTTTTCTCGCCGATTCCGGCCGAGTACCGTCTGACGCGCGATCTCGCTGTTCCGCGTCAAATGGCGGAGTCGGAAATTGTCGACTGGTTCAAGCAACGTGCGAAAGAAAACGGCGAAGGTTACACCAGTTTTCTCGGAGCCGGAGCTTACTTCCACTACCGGCCGGTGGTGATTGACGCACTCGTGCAGCGCGGCGAATTCCTGACGTCCTACACACCGTATCAGGCGGAGTTTGCGCAGGGCACGCTGCAGGCCATCTTCGAGTTCCAGACGATGATCTCGGAACTCACCGGCATGGATCTGGCGAATGCGTCGATGTACGACGGCTCGACGGCCGCGGCCGAGGCCGTGATGATGGCGGTCCGGGTTACGGGAAGACGTTCGGCGGTGATCGCGCGCAACCTGCATCCCGAGTATCGGGAAGTGCTCAATACCTACGCGACGCACCAGGCTCTTCCGCTGAAGACGGTTTCGTTCACGGACTCGGGGCAGATCGATCTGAGAGAGCTTGAGAGAGCGGTGGGCGACGATACCGCATGCGTCCTGATTCAGTCGCCGAATTTTTTTGGGACGATTGAGGACGTCGAGGCCATCGCCGGGATCGCACACAAACGCGGAGCGCTGCTGATTGTGTCGATCGCGGAAGCCGTGTCGCTCGGAATTGTGGAGCCGCCTCGCGCCGCCGACATCGTGGCCATGGAGGCCCAGTCGTTCGGAGTGCCTCTCGGATTCGGCGGTCCCTATTGCGGCGTGCTCGCCACGAAAGAAAAATTTGTGCGGCAAATGCCGGGACGTCTCGCTGGTCAAACGGTCGACAAGAACGGCAAACGCGGCTTCGTGCTGACGCTGGCGACCCGCGAGCAGCACATCCGGCGCGAGAAAGCGACTTCGAATATTTGCACCAACCAGGCGCTGGTCGCGCTGATGGTGAACATCTTCATGACCGTGTACGGCAAAGTTGGCTTGCGGGAACTGGCGAAGCACAACCTGGCTAAGGCGCTTTACGCCGCCGACCAGTTCGCTAAACATGCCAAAGTGCTGTTCGCGGGTGCGCCACGATTCAACGAGTTCGTGGTCCAGACCAGCGAAGATCCTTACGCCATCAATTCCCGGTTGCTCGGACATAAAATCGTTGGCGGCTTTCCGCTGAAGAAGTTCTATCCCGAGCTGGGCAACGCAGCTCTCTGGTGCTGCACCGAACTCACCACGCGTTCCATGATCGATACCGCGGTCGGCCTTGTCGCCCAGAGCGAGGGTTCAGAGCGAAGTAAAGACGCCGAGCCCGAGGAGGTGGTGAGATGAAGACGAAGCACATCACCCGCAAGGCGACGCGTCACATCAGCCAGAACGAGGGATTGATTTTCGAAAAGTCGTCGCCCGGCAAAGCGGCCTGGAAGTTGCCGCCGCTCGATGTTCCGGAAGTCGACACGGCGAAGCTGCTGGGCAAGCAGGAGCGCAAGGATCTCGGCGATATGCCGGAAGTCAGCGAGATCGAAATCATCCGCCACTTCACGCGGCTCTCGACGTGGAATTACGCCATCGATCTCGGCATGTATCCGCTGGGCTCCTGCACCATGAAGTACAACCCGCGCGTCAATGAGTTTGTGGCGCGGGTCGAAGGTCTCGCCAACGGGCATCCGTATCAGGCGGAGAAGGTTTCGCAGGGCGCTTTGCAAATCATGAAAACGCTGAGCGATTGCCTGCTGGAGATCACCGGGATGGACGCGATCACGCTGCAACCGGCCGCAGGCGCGCACGGCGAACTCACCGGATTGCTCTTGGTGCGCGCCTATCACCAGTCGAAAGGCAATGCGCGTAAGAAGATTCTGATTCCAGACTCGGCGCATGGCACGAATCCGGCGACCGCGGCCACGGCGGGTTATGCGGTGGAAAATTTGAAGTCGAACGACCGCGGCATGGTGGACGTGGCGGCGCTGGCGGCGCAAATGAATGAAGACGTCGCCGCGCTGATGGTGACCAATCCGAATACGCTGGGCGTTTTCGAGCAGGAGATCGACAAGATCGCCGAGCTCATGCACGCAAAGGGCGGCCTGCTTTACATGGACGGCGCGAACATGAACGCGCTGGTCGGGAAGGCCCGCCCAGGAGACTTCGGCGTTGACGTCATGCACCTCAATCTGCACAAAACGTTTTCCACTCCGCATGGTGGAGGCGGTCCAGGGTCGGGGCCAGTGGCGGTGAAGAAAATGCTTGCGCCGTTCCTGCCCACGCCGGTCGTCATCACCAAGCTGGATGGCACGCTGGGGTTCGAATATAACCGTCCGCAGTCGGTCGGGCGCGTGCGCGCGTTCTATGGAAACTTCGGCATGTTCATCCGCGCGCTCGCCTACATCTTTGCCAACGGCCCGGACGGCCTGCGGCAAACTACCGAAGACGCAGTGCTCAACGCGAACTACATCCGCAAGGGGCTTGAAGGCGTTTACGACCTGCCCTACTCGACGCCGTCGATGCATGAAGTCGTCTTCAGCGACAAGCTGCAGTCGAAGAAGGGCGTGAGGACCATGGACCTGGCGAAACGCCTGATCGATTATGGATTTCATCCCTACACGACGGCGTTTCCGCTGATCGTCGCCGGCGCGCTCATGATTGAGCCGACCGAGAGCGAGCCGAAAGAAGAATTGGATCTATTCATCGAAGCCATGAAGTCGATCGCGGAAGAGGTGGAAGAAGATCCGCAGTTCGTCCTCGACGCGCCACACAACACGCGCATTTCGCGTCTCGATGAAACCGCAGCGGCGCGGAAGCCAGTGCTGCGCTGGAAGCCCTGATTATCGGGTGATCTGGTGATTGGGTCATCCAAGTCAAAATACTACTGACTTTACCCTTGCTCGTTCTTAAATAGATAATATCCTTCTGTTTAATGGGGGCTACCCCCCTCCCCAACCGGTCTTTTGGAATCATGGAGTTAGGCGGTTCCTCCTTCCAAGTCTTTGACTTTAAACGGTTTATCGGCAAAGCATTGATAATGTTGGAGTTGATCCCCAATTTCCAAGTCGGGATTGAGTGGTCCTTGAAAACAAAGGAGTTATAACCTGATAGGTCACACAAAGTGTTGATTTAAAATATCTTAGGTCAGAAACCCGCCTACGCTGGGCTATAGCCTTGGTCGGCTATTCGATTGCGATTCTAGTTACTATTATAGTCTTCGATGTCAAGTGCTAAAACGGTTGAACGCCCGCTTGTTAGAATCACCTGAGCTCGTGCCTATGCCCGATGATCCGCCTAGCACCGAAACCGCCCGCCAACTGGCCGAGCACCACTACTACGCTGCGCTCGATCTGGTCCTCGAAGGCCACCACGAGCAAGCGGTCGAAGAGTACCGGCAGGCACTGGCAGCTGATCCGAAGTTCACCGATGCGCTGCATGGATTGAGCCGGGCGCTGCAGGACCTGAACCGCTTCGACGAAGCGATCGTTGTTGCCCAACAAATTTCGGATATCGATCCCGACGACATTCTGGCGCACACCAGCCTCTCCATCCTGTATCAGAAGAAGGGAATGGTTCCCGAGGCCGAGGCGGAAGGTAACAAGGCGCGGGTGCTGGGGTGGAAGCAGCAGCTGAAGAAGGGGAGCGGGTGAGCGATTAGAACGCCACTTGCCCAAGAAGGTAGAATGAAGGGCGTGAGGTGGCGATGGGACAGATGACGCCGGAAGTTTCCAAGTTGCTCGAACAGGCGCTTTCGCTCTCGGTGGAGGAACAGAAAGCGCTGGCGGATTCCCTCATTTCGAACCTCGGCGGAAAAGTAGACGAGGCGGTCCTGGCGGCTTGGGACGACGAGATCAAGAAGCGCGTCGCTGAGATGGATTCGGGCAGGGCGAAAACCGTTCCTTGGACGGAAGTCCGCCAGCGCAATTTAGCGAAGCTGCCACGTGCCCACTAGGGCGGTGGGCAGGTGGTCCTCACGATACTCGCCGGTTCTTGCTGCGAAAGTTTCCTTTCCTCGTGATTTACCGGGAGAGGACCGGCGGAGATATCCAGATCGTGGCGGTCGCTCACACCAGCCGCAAACCCGGATACTGGAAAGAGCGGATCTGAAGAGCGGGAGTCTTAAGTTCTGGCCGTGTTCCTGCCTCCGCCACCCATGCTTCGAAAACCGCAGAAATCGATTCCCGACGACATTCTGGCGCACACCAGCCTCTCGATCCTGTATCAGAAAAAGGGAATGGTTCCCGAGGCCGAGGCGGAAGGGAACAAGGCGCGGGTGCTGGGGTGGAAACAGCAGTTGAAAAAGGGGGGAGACTGAACCGTGCATGCGACGGGGATGAACTCACGGCGTGATCGCCGATCTGCGCGTTTTGCATTCTGCGTCGCCGCCCCTCTGTGGCTGAGTCTGGCCGTGGTTACATCAGCCCAAACGCAAGACTATCCCCGACCCTCCAAGCCAATGCTGGGGCAGATTTCGGGACACGTGTACAACTCCGACACCGGTGAACCCGCCCCTAAGGCGCAAGTCGAACTCTACGCTGCCGATTCCGACACAGCGCAGGCTGCCGGTCCTGAGCGCATTGTGCGCACCGGCCCAGACGGCACGTTTGTGTTTCCCGATCTTCCTGCCGGCACCTTTGGAGTTTCGGTTTGGCGCAACGGATTTTCAGAATACTCGCGGCAAGAGCAAGAGGATGACCACGATCAATCTATCACTCTCCAGCCCGGACAAAAACTGGAGGGGCTGGCAATTCGCCTGCATCCGACAGGAGTGATCGCTGGACGAGTCTCCGATGAGGACGGGGAAGCAGTGCAGGGCCTTGGGGTCTTCGCTCTGCGCATCGACTTTCAGCCGGGTGGGCGAAAACAGATTTCCGCATCCGGTCGAACCGTCACTGACGATCTGGGCAACTTCCGCATGCCGAATCTTCCGCCTGGTTCTTACTACGTGAGCGCCGGTGGTTTGATTCAGCACCCGATGGAAGCGGTGGGGCTGAAGCAGAGTCCCACAGGCGGCGTGCAGTATCGCAACACGTTCTATCCCGGAACGTCGTCGCTGGACGAAGCGCAAGTATTGAAGGTCGGTCCGGAGTTGACCACCAACGACATCCGATTCACCGTCCCGACAGAAAGAAACTACGCGGTCACCGGCAAGGTTATTTCCGGAGTGGGGCGACCTAAGCTCAAAGATGCCGAGGTAAGCTGCCAGAGGGCGGATGCCGCTGGATACACCTTTTCAGAAGCTGTAGGGCAAACCGTCCAGATGGAATCAGATCATTCTTTCAAGCTCTCGCCACTCGCTCCTGGTGACTACACGCTCCGCGTGAAAACAATCGACGCGGGCGTCCAACACGAACTGGGTTTTGCATCGGTTCGTGTCGCGGACTCGAATGTACACGCCAACATCGAAGTCGGTCGCGCTGCCGAAGTGCACGGGAGTGTCGAAGCGCCCCAGGGTCTTTCGCTGGCGGGGAAACGCATCACGCTGGAAACCTTCGGGTCGGGTTTTTATCTTCTCTATCAGTCACCGGGCGTCGATCCCGGCGGACGATTCGTCATCACCAACATACCGCCCGGTGATTTCATCTTTACTGTTTCAGATGCACAGGGGGAAGAATCCGCATACGTCAAGAAGGCGATCTGTAACGGCCGGGATTACGTGTCCCGCGAGTTCACGCTGGCGGTTGGGACCGCTCTTGACTGCGATGTCACTCTGGCCAGCGATACCGGTACAATTCGCGGAAAGGTGACAGATGGCGAGAACCCGGCTCGCGCGCTAGTCGTCGTTTTGATCCCTGAGTCACGGGAGCTTCGCAGGATTCCGCGATATACCCTCACAACCCACACGGATGTCACCGGTGAATACAAAATCGCGGGGGTGATTCCCGGAGATTACCTCCTGTTTGCCATTCCGCCGAGCGCAGACCACGGGTATTTCGCCCTCGATTTTCCAGAGCGCCATACTGACATCGCCGCGCACGTCAGCGTCGATCCCAGCACCGCCCAGGCCGTGAACCTGAAGGCCTCCAAGGTGGAGCCGTGAGGGCGATGACCGAATACATCACGATCTGAGAGTTGACGCTGGATCAGCGCGGTTTCTTCTGGGCCTTCTCGGCGAGCCGCGCCTTTACCATTTTTTTCACCAGGGCGGCCGGTAGAGGCTTGTCCACCGGGAAGTGGATGGTCCCTTTGGAGTTCTCGAGCCCTTTGAGTTCGTTCTTGAACGCTTTGATCACGGACGCACCCGGAAACAAACTGCAATGGTTCGAAAACGCGGCGAACCACACGAGCGGTCCCTTGTAATTGAAGGCCGGGATCCTATAGCTGATGACCTCGGTGGCCTCCGCCGGCAGGGCAGACCGAATCGCCGCGCGCACCCGCTGCAAGGTGCTGCGCGCGGGTTCCGGGACGGCAGCCAGGTAATCCTCCACGGTCTTCGGAACTGGAGTTGGTGTTGGAGCGACGCTGCGCTTCGCGGTTGAACGGCGATTCGCTTTTTTCATGCGGGCAATACTAGCAGGGTATTCAGTCAAGTCTACTCGCCGGACGCTGCAAGGGCGAGCGTCACAGGGCCGGGGGAGGCCCACACTTCGAAAAGCGCGAGGTGTGGGTCGCCCCCGTTTGGGGTCGTGCTAACAAAAACCGGGGAAATCTGGTCCACCCGCCGCAGTCCGGTCGTGGATTCAAGCCTTCCACCCTTCGTTTCGAAACATAGTGAGCACATTCACACAGGGTATTCTGAGTGCAGCACACACGTCGGGAATATTTGGTTTTCCAATTACACCGGATGCCCTTTCTCCAGTGACAACGGAGCCCCCTCGCACTTGGGCAAGCGCAATTACAAAGGGGTCGCCGGAGGACCTATTCCGCCGAGTGTCAATCAACCTCGGATGAACGGAAAGTATGGCGGCGACTCTTTGCTGAATCTCAGTGTCGAGCGCCACAACCATAGCACGACGAGCTTTCAGCCATTGGAACGCGGCGTCATCCTTCTTTTCGAGTTCCCTAAACACTTCATCAACTGCGAGAATAGTGCCGCCCAATGCGGCAGCATCCATCTGCGTCCAGATTGTCGGAAACACGTCGGGTGGATAGTAGCGAAACACGTCCAGAACGCCGCTCGAATCGATGCTATAGGCCACTATTCTCCTTGGCCCACCAGCTCGGGTCTCGCATAGTCGCGCTGGATTTCTGGCAGATGTTTTACCCTGACCCGCAAATAATCCGATACGTCACTAGACGTGATGTGGTCACGGTTGAAGTTCTCTATGACCAGACTAGTAAAGAGGGGCCCGGCACTGGACAAGGAGACAACGTGAGGTGGCGCAAATCCTTCTTTTCGCTGGTCTCTCCATTTAGCGTATTCGATTCTGTAATCATCGCGCTTCTTGTAGTAGAACTTCTCATTGGTGCGGCCTAGTGAGAGCAATCGTACGAGCAGTGCTTCCCGGCTCCCTCCAAATTTTCGCGATAGCGACTGGATTTCCGTATCTGACCAAGTCATGTCTGCTGAGCGGTGACTGCGAAGCTCGTTCGTAGCCAAAAGATCGTTTTTCGGAAACAGGACGGCTCCCGCAACTCGGTTGCAGTAGGCTTCGATTTGGGCGCTCGCATTTCGCCTCTGATTGTCGTCGAGGTCGCATATTCCGCCCTCATTCAGCGCGATGTGCGTCGTTTCGTGGAGCAATGTGAAGATGCGGCCCCGATACGCATCCTTGATGTTCACGACGACGGCTGGCAGTGGTTTGAGAGAAATGGAAAATCCACGTGCCTCTTCGACTTCCAGATCAGTTGCTTGAAACGTCAGAATGCCTGTGCGCTCGAGAAGAGTACGCCACTCACGAAAAGCCTCGTTGTCAACACGCCACCGGCTTTGCATCTCGGTTCGAACACCGAGGGCAGCACGGATGTTGCTGGCAGCGATTTCTGGATCATCGCTTAGGCGAACTCGGACATCGAAGGACGGGGGAGTAAGCTGCAGAGCACCCATAAGTTCAAGTGCCCATTCTCTGCGGTCATAGGCTTTCCTGATCTCAAATGCGAGTTCGGGTGTCGTAGGAGGTGGCCCGTCGTTGCCAGTCGCAGCGCGGAAGTCATGTAGAGCATCGAACGTGAGTGGAGGTTCCGATAGATAGAAAACCGCCAATGGCCTCTTTGTAGCCGCTGCGAAATTGCGGAGCTGGGCGACCGAAGGTCGCTCTTGGCCAGCCTCCCAGGCGCGGATGCGATCTACTTTAACACCAACCTTCTTCGCAACTGCATCTTCGGTCAGGCTCGCCGACTCCCGGGCCCAGGTGAGTAATGCGGGATTTGCTAGGGCTTCCACGGTTACGGTTTACGCTGGAAAGAGCGTGGCAGTTGCGCCAGCGATAGTCAAGTCTCACGTTAACTTCGTTATAGGTGAGCCAAGTGCACCCCATTGGACCACTTTTTCTCTCCTTGCTACGAAACCTGATCTCCTCCGCGCATTCCTCACCTCTGCGGTAAAATCAATCTATGCGAGAAGTCGTTGTAGTTTCCTCCGTCCGCACTCCTGTAGGCCGCGCGTATAAGGGTACGCTGCGGGCTACGCGTCCTGATGAACTGGCTGCCGTTGCGATCAAGGGAGCGCTCGATCGCGTGCCCCAGCTTGATCCTAAAGAGATTGAAGACGTCATCCTGGGCTGTGCCATGCCCGAGGCCGAGCAGGGGATGAACGTGGCCCGCATTGCTTCACTGCGCGCTGGGTTGCCGGTTGAGGTGTCGGCGGTGACTATTAATCGGTTCTGCTCGTCCGGCTTGCAGGCGATTGCCATGGCGGCGGAGCGCATCCTCAGCGGCGCCGCCGAGGTGATGGTGGCGGGCGGGACGGAATCGATGTCGATGATCCCCATGGGCGGCAACAAGATTTCGCCTAACCCCTGGCTGGTGGATCATTATCCGGATGCGTATCTTTCGATGGGGCTGACGGCGGAGCGGGTGGCAACGCGCTTTGGCATTACTCGCGAGCAGTGTGACGAGTTTTCCTTGCGCAGCCATCAGAAGGCGCTGGCGGCGATTGCGGCGGGCAAGTTCGAGGATGAGACCGTCGCTGTGCCCGTGAGCTTTACCACTCCGAATGGATCGAAGCCGAAAAAGCACCACATTACGTTCAAAGTGGACGAGGGGCCGCGCGCCGATACTTCGATCGAGGCTCTGGGCGCGCTGAAGGCCGCGTTTCACATCAAGGGCGTGACCACGGCGGGCAATTCCTCGCAGATGTCGGATGGCGCGGCGGCGGCCGTGTTGATGTCGGGCGAGCGGGCTAAGGCCCTGGGCATCGCTCCGCTGGCGCGCTACGTTGCGTTTGCGACCGCTGGATACAAGCCGGAGGAAATGGGGCTCGGGCCGGTGTTTGCCATCCCGAAGGCGTTGAAGCTGGCCGGATTGAAGCTCTCGGACATTGACGTGATTGAGCTGAACGAGGCGTTCGCGGCGCAGTCGCTGGCGGTGATCCAAGAGGCCGGGCTTGATCTTGAGCGCGTGAATCCGAATGGAGGAGCGATTGCGCTGGGGCATCCGCTGGGATGCACGGGGGCTAAGCTTACGGCGAGCGTCATTCGCGAACTGAAGCGGCGCAAGAGCCGTTATGGGATGGTGACCATGTGCGTCGGCGGCGGGATGGGCGCGGCGGGGATTTTTGAATGCCTGCGGTAACACTTTGTTACTTGATCTTTACTCAATAATTATGTTCTCCGGACGCTGTTTTGCGGTATCCTTTGCTGTTGCATTAGTGTCTAAATAAGTGGAACGGCACAGATTTCCCCCGATTCGCGTCCGTCGGTTGGGAGGTGCTTCATGCGGCTCTCCGGTCTTGTCGTCGCGGCCATCCTGTTGGTTTCAGTAACTCTTCTGGCACAACATTCTTCCGGAGGCGGCGGATCGAGTTCGGGAGGCTCGCACAGCGGCTCAGGAGGGTCCAGTTCATCCGCCAGTTCGGCTAGCAGCCACAGTTCCGGGGCCTCGGCTTCGCATGTTGGCAGCACGAGTGCGCCGTCACACCCGCCGCCATCTTCCAAAGCGTTTTCTGCCAAGGCAAACACCGCGCCGGAAAAGAAAGGGCCGTCCCTTTGGCATCCTTTCAGAAAGTCAAAGCCGGTTCAGAGTGCGGAGTTCAAGAGGCCGGTACCGTGTTTGAAGGGACCATGCGCGGTCTGCCCGCGGGGACAATCGCGCAACGGCTATGGCGCATGCGCGGTCGCGAGCAACGTGTGTTCGTCCGGGCAATACTTTTCTTGCGGCCGGTTTGGCGATTGCAATGCCTTGGCGGAGGAACTGGCGGAGCAGAAGCGACAGATGCAGGGGCAAAGTGAATTTGGCCAAAGCCTGCGTTATCGGATGCTGCTCAGCCAATATGAGCAGTGCCTGAGGCGGTTCAGTTCGGAGCGTTTCGGTGCTTACGCGTTCAACGACGCGCTCCTGTTCGATACTCCCTAGGTGTCGCGCGACGTCCATCGGCTGCTTGAACAGTCGCTCCAACGTAAGGATATCCATTTGCGGAGTTCCCGCGTTAGAATGAGTGTTGTTACTTGTTTTGTGTCCTGTCAGCAGTTCTGATTTAGCGACCTATATAGCGACCTAAAATTTTAACGTTCAGAGGTCTAAGAAATGGCCACGATAACTGCAGTCCCCAAGACCAAAATCTCCGGCGGCAGCTTTTTGCTGGAAGAGCGGCAGACTGCCGATGTATTCACCCCAGAAGATTTCTCCGAGCAGCAACAGATGATCGGGCAGACGACCGAGGAGTTTGCGGTCAACGAAATCCTGCCCCAGGCGGAGAAAATCGAACACAAGGATTTCTCGATTTCGCGCGATCTGCTGAAAAAAGCGGGCGACCTCGGCCTCAGCGGAGTTGAGATTCCCGAGGCTTACGGCGGGCTCGAAATGGACAAAGTCACGGCCGCCATCATCGCCGATCACATGGCGAAGTACGCCGGGTTTGCCACCACATGGGGCGCGCACAGCGGCATCGGCATGTTGCCCATCGTTTATTTCGGCACTGAAGAGCAGAAGAAGAAATATCTGCCGCGACTGGCTACGGGAGAAACGGTTGGCGCTTATGCCTTGTCGGAAGCGACGTCCGGGTCCGACGCTCTCAATTGCCGCGCCCGCGCCGTGCTTTCGCCGGACGGCAAGCATTACATCCTGAACGGCGAGAAAATGTGGATCACTAACGCCGGCTTTGCCGACCTCTTTACCGTATTTGCAAAAATTGACGGTGAGAAGTTCTCGGCGTTTCTGATCGAGAGAAATTTTCCCGGATTTTCCGTCGGTGCCGAAGAACACAAAATGGGCATTCGCGGATCTTCCACCTGCCCCCTCATCCTGAATGACTGCAAGGTGCCGGTCGAGAACTTACTCGGCGAAATTGGCAAGGGGCACATCATCGCCTTCAACATCCTGAACATTGGACGCTTCAAACTCGGCGCCATGTGCGTGGGCGGGGCGCGGGTTTCCGTCGAACATGCCGTGGCCTATGCCAAGGAACGCAAGGCCTTTGGTAAGCCGATCGGCGATTTCGGCCTGGTGCGCGAGAAAATTGCGAACATGGCGACGCTGATCTATGTCGGCGAATCGCTGGTCTATCGCACGGTTGGAATGATGGACGCGCTACTCTCCGAAATCGATTCCGCGAGCCCGGACGCCGCCAAAGAACGGCGCAAGGCGATCGAGGAATATGCGGTGGAGTGTTCGATCCTGAAAGTCTGGGGCTCGGAGATGATCGATTATGTCGTCGACGAGACACTGCAGATCTATGCCGGCTACGGCTTCGTGGAAGAGTATCCGGCGGAACGGGCCTACCGCGATGCTCGGATCAACCGCATCTTCGAGGGCACAAACGAAATCAACCGCCTGATCATCACCGGCTTCCTGCTGAAGCGGGCGATGAGCGGCCAGTTGCCGCTGATGCCGGCGATCAAGAAGCTGATGGACGAAGTGCTGAGCGGTCCGTCGGCCGGCGAGGAGATCGAGGGGGCGCTGCCGGAAGAGCGCAAACTGGTCGCGCAGGCGAAGAAGCTCGGCCTGTTTGTTGCTGGGTCGGCCACGCAGAAATATATGCAGGCGATTCAGGACCAGCAAGAGGTAATGGGCGCGATCGCCGATATGACGATCGAGATTTACGCCATGGAATCGGCGGTGCTGCGCGCGCAGAAGATGGTCGAGCAGAAAGGCGAAGCGTCGGCTGCGCTGCCGATTGCGATGACGCGAGTGTATCTGACGCAGGCGCTGGAAAAGGTCGAAGCGGCAGCAAAGAAAGTCATTGCCGACGTGGCCGAAGGCGACATGCTGCGCACGCAGTTGGCGATTGTGCGGCGGCTGGCGAAGCACGAGCCGTTCAACACGATTGCGCTGCGCCAGCAGATTGCGCAGAAGACGATTGAGGCAGGGAAGTACCAGCTGGCATAGGGCGCAATGATGGGTCGACCGTTGAGGAGGTTGGCCGAGTGGCTCAGTCGGGGTGTAGTTCTGCACCGGCATTTGCCGAATGATTTTCAACGCCTGCCGTTGTATGTAACTCCCGAGGCTGGTCTCCGCCATTGGGGAGTTTTATCCAGCGTGGATCGACACCTGCTCGGCATGGCGCGGGAACTGGTCCGGCCGCGGGCTGTCGTCTGGGACGTTGGCGCCAACGTTGGCTTGTTCGCCTTTTCCGCGGCCTCCATGGCGGGGTCCTCCGGTTTGGTGCTGGCCATTGAGCCCGACATCTGGCTCGCTCATCTTGTGGATCGATCGTCACGTGAAATTGCTGAGAAGAAGCTGCCCGCGGCGCCGGTTAGAGTCCTGTGCGCATCCGTGTCCAACGAACAGCGCGTGAGTGAACTGGAAATCGCGGAGCGAGCGCGTGCTTCCAATCACTTGTATGGCGCCTCCGGCTCGACCCAGACGGGAGGATATCGCCATCTGCAGCCTACCGTTTCGGTGGTTCTGGATTCGCTGCTCAACTTCTTTCCGGCTCCAAGTGTCTTGAAGATTGACGTCGAGTCGCACGAGGCCGAGGTTCTGCGCGGCGCTACTCGCTTACTGGAGAGCGCCCGCCCCGTGATCTGGTGTGAAGTTGACCCCAAGAATGCGGAGACGGTCTCCAAGTTGCTCCGCGAAAAGAACTATCAGCTTTTTGGAGCCGCGAACGATCCGCATCCTCCCATCCTGCGGGCGTGGTGGAACACGCTGGCCGTTCCAATGGAGAAGGCCGCTTAGAGCGAGGCGGACGAAGGCTGAGGGTGATGCAAAAGCCCGTCGGATATGACGGCTGAGATTTACTGCATCGAATCGGCGGTACTGTGTGCGCAGTGACGGTCGAGCAAAAAGGGGAACTGACGGCTGTGTGCCCGGTGGTTGTGAGCACGCGCGCGTGGTAACGTATGCTGAAGGAGTCGGAGGAAAATGCCAGTCGGCACATTCACCGCGGTTCTGCACAAAGAGGGCGACCTGTACGTTGCCGACTGTCCGGAGGTTGGCACGGTCAGTCAGGGGAAAACTGTCGAAGAAGCCGTGGCCAACCTCAAGGAAGCGACTGAACTCTATCTGGAAGAGTTTCCGCCCGACGGCTCCAGTCGCCCACTGGTCACCGTCTTCGAGGCACGCTATGCCTAGACTGCCCCGTGTATCAGGGGCAGAAGCGATTCGCGCTCTTGAACGGCTGGGTTTTGTTCAGGTGCGGCAACGCGGGAGTCACGTTGTGCTTAAGCGCGTTGAATCTGAAAGAGTGGCTGCTTGTGTCGTTCCTTTGCATCAGCAACTTGCACTCGGCACGTTGCGCGGAATCTTGAAGCAAGCCGGAGTTCGAGCTGAGGAGTTTATCGCGCAGCTGTAGTCATGGTTGCGTGGCAGGCTTCGAGCAGGCATCCTCGACACCTAGGCCTGCCACGGGGAGAGTTCTCAGTCCTTCGGAAAGTTCGGGTCCGCCTTCACTTCTTCGATCTGCCTGGTGTGGCGCTCGGAGTGCGCCGAGATCAGCAGGATCCACTGATACGCGTCGAGCGTCCCCAGCATCGCATGCGGGCCGAAGTGGTCGCGCAGGTCGTCGTTCGTGGTGCGGATGTAGTCCATCGTCGCTTTGCGGCTGTCCTCGAAGGCTTTGGTGAGTTCTTCGCGCGTTGCCCAGCGATTGGTTGGCTTTAGAAACTCCGGCGCTTGTACTTTATGACTGCGGTCCGGGACCATCTTCAGGACCATCTCGTCTTTCCCTGCCACCTCCGCTCGCTTTTCCGGCGCAGCGGGCGACGTCATGAACTTGCTCTGAATCAATCCAAAGATCGCGGACTCGGAGACGGCGATGTGCTCCGACACTTCGGCCACCGACCAACGGTCCGGGGCGGGCTTGAATCTCCACTGCTTCTCCGACAATCCAGCGATCGATTTCAGAAATGCGTCGTGGGTGGCTTGCAGGCTGTTGAGCGCAGCATCACGCTCCGCGGCCGACAAAGTGGCCGGTGCCGGGGTTGGGGTGGTTTGAGCGATGCTTGCCAGCGCAAGCGTGAGGATGAGGCACAGCACTGCGGAGAATTCCCATTGGATTTTCATTCGTTGCCCCTGTGAGATTGGAAATGCGGCAGGACAATTATGAATGACGGCCGAGCAAAAGCGCAAATCGGCTCACTCGAACCAGCCGCTGCGATAAGCCACCCACCATGAGATGTAAACGATGGGAATGCTCGCGCCCAGCGCCCACCAGAGCGGCAGAACGAAATCGGCCAGCAGGCCGAGCACGGTGAAGGAGATCCAGAAGATCTTGCGCTCCATACTCTGGATTGTAGGTCTTTTGCGTTACTCATGATCCCGTTTAGCGGGCTGCGGAAAAACTTCGGTTTCGTATCGAAAGTTTCTTCCTTCCGCAGGAGACGCGGCAAGCCGCGTCTCTACCATCAGGCTTTGGGCTTCAGTTCTTCCATCACACTCTGAATCAGTTCTTTGGCGTCGGTGAGGTTTTTCATGATGAGTTGGACATCCATGACCGGCTTGCCCGGCCAGCGCTGACTTTGGCAGTAGACGCCATGCTGCCCGACGAGGGCCATGGCGTCGGTGACCAGGTCCATAGTGACGGCGAGGCGTCCGCGAGGCACGCCCATGCGAACTTCGTAGTGCTCGAGTTCTTCCTGCTTTTCGTTGAAGACGGCCATGGACAGATTGTAGCGGGGATGTGGGTATAATTCTCCTGCCGCTCTTAGCTCTTAGCCTTTAGCTCCTAGCCAAGAGCCAAAAGCCAAGAGCTAATTGCTGGTGCTATCTCAGGAGGAACAGGTCATGAAGAAGTTCGCCTTAATCGCAGCCTCACTATTTGCGCTTGCAACTCTCGCCTCGGCGCAGATGAACATGGCGCAGGACAAATCCAAGCGGCCCAGTCCGCCGGCCAGTGCGCAGTGCAAGTTCTCCGATGGCAAGACCATCAAGATCGACTATTCCAGTCCGCGCGCAAAAGGGCGGAAGATTTTCGGCGAGGCGAGCGAGAAGGCGCTCGTGCCGTACGGCGAGATCTGGCGCACCGGCGCGAATGAAGCGACTACGTTTGTCACTGATTCGAATCTGACGGTGGGCGGCAAGGCGGTGCCAGCGGGCAGCTACACCATCTTTACCGTCCCGAAAGCCGACGCATGGTGGTTGGTCATCAGCAAGAAGACAGGCGAGTGGGGAACGGACTATGCCGGCGAGAAGGAAGATTTGGTGCGCGTGCCGACGAAGGTTTCCAAAACAGCGGCGCCGGTGGAGAATTTCACCATCGCTTTCGATCAGGCCGGCAGCAAATGCACGCTGCGCATGGAGTGGGAAAACACCCGCGCCAGCGTCGACATTACCAAGTAAGAAATTAGTTGCTGCGTCTGTAGAGGCGGGGCTTACCCCGTCTCTGCGGCGCTATACTGGAATCCGATGCGGCCGATGCTGCGCTTTCTTTGGAACTCGACCCGTGGCCACCGGATTGCCCCATGGCGCAGTCCGTATCTTTTGTGGCGCATCGAAACCTTCACCGGCGTCAAAATGACCCAGATCGGATTCCTGGAATTCTGGGAATTTCTGTGGACGGAGCGAAGCAGCCTGTGGCGATTCCTGAAGTGGACAGCGGAGATGGATCGCTACGTGCATCCCGGCGCGAAGAATCTCTAGCGTAGGGACAGCCCATGGTGGCTGGCCCTACGTTAGTTCGTTGCTTCCATCACCACGTTGACTTCGCTGCCTTTGCCCGCGCCCATTAGCTGGAAGGCTGAGCCCCGGTTGGTTGCGACTTCCAGAAAACCCATGCTGCCCAGGATTCCGAAGACTTCGCCGGGACCGCCTTCGGCGTAGTTTGTGCATATTCGCGTTGCCTGGGCCTTGGTTCCAATCGCGATCTTGAAGGCGGGCGGCGTGGCTCCGAAAAGTTGTGGCGCATCCTGCGGAGTGATGTTGGTGACGAGATTGCCAAAGCGATCGACTTTCAGCACCACTCCTCGCAACGTGCGCTCATCCACCGGCTTGGGGCGGGGCGCGCCAAAGCGGACATAATCGGTGATCTCTTCGCCGAAGCGATCGGGCTCGGCCCCCTTGGCGAGATAAGCCGCCACTGGGGAGAAGATATCGCGCGCGTGGAAGGTACTGCTGCGTGGCTGCAAAAAATAGTGCTCGGCGGTAATGTGGCGCACGGAGATGCGCTCTTCGCGGTCGTAAATCAGAGAAAGCACCCCGTTGTCGGGAGCCACAAACAGGTGGCGGTCGCCGGTCAGAATCACCGGGCGCCGCGCCGTCCCCACCCCGGGATCGACGATCACCATGTGCACGGTGCCGGAAGGGAAATAGGAGTAGGCCTGCGAAATGGTCAGTGCGCCGTCCAGAATGTCGAAGGGCTGCACCGCATGGCTGATGTCGATGATCTGCGCCTCAGGGGCGATCTCGAGCATGACCCCCTTCATGGCGCCAATGAAGTGATCGTTGAGTCCGAAATCGGTGGTGAGAGTGATGATCGCGGTGCGTGCCAATCTTTTACCTCGTCGAGCCTGAAAATTTCAGGAACTCCACGAAGTATCGGACGTGGCACGATGGCGCGTCAAGGAGTAGTCAGCAATTCGCAAGCCGGACCAGTCTCGGCTCCGCTCTGGCGGAATGCTAAGTGCTGAATGTTGATTACTGTTGTGAGCCGCCGATTGAGGGTCTTGAGTGTAATCGGGATGTTACGCCAACTACCCAGCTCGTTTCCCGGCAAAGGTGCGAATCAGGATGAGGCTACTCGCTCTATTCCTTCTGAAGCCAAGGAGGGAACTGGAGCCAGCTACTTGGGAACGCGTCATCCTGTTCAACGGAGACGATTGTGCCCTGGTGATACAGAATGCGCCAGCCCTCGGGGGTAGTTTGCCAAATGGTAGCGCGCCGCGTGAGCCGCTCAATCTGCCGTAGCGTATACGTAAACAGGTAAGTGTCAGGGCCGAGACGGCGAACAGCGTGGTCATAGGTTCGCCAGCCCACTGCAGCCGCATCGACGGGAGGGTGCTTCTCCAAAGTACAAAGGATGAACTCGCGGCTATAGCGGCGGCCCGATGCGCTCGTCTCCCAATACTCGGGTGCTGTCGCCTTTTCGAAGTCGGCGCGTGTGGTGCCGAATTCCGGTGTATGGAAGATGGGCTCCCGGAGCCGGATCTCTTCGAGCACTGATGCCAGATCGGGATCAACGTGCGTAAAGACATCGTGATTCGTCATGACGTCATTGTACGATTCGATCACCATCGAATGACCGACTATGCGGGATGGGTGTTGTAAAACAGGCCTTAGCGCTCAAAACCCCCCGGTTGCAGGGGTCAACGAGCGCTATGGGGATGTTTCGACAGTTATGCCCTCTCGTGTGACAGCCTCGGCCCCCAACTACCCTAGGTAAGGCTTCGACAGGCCACAGAGCCCAATGGACTTCGTGAGAAAGTCTGGATTAGCCTAAGCGGGTGCCATCGAACCGGAGACGGGCCAAAACGGAGGCGTTCAATGAACTTTGCTGCATATTGGAAACCAAGTCTACTTCTGCTTGCCTTTGCTGCTGCTGGGACTGCGTTATCGACAGCGGGCGTGTCGGTTGATACAGCGGTGATCGCCGAAACAATCAAGAAGGACGTCGCTCAACTCGTCGCTGGGATCAATGCCCACGACGCAGTCAGAGCAACTGCTTATGACGCCCCGAATATCATCTCTATGGAATGTGGCAGTCCCTCAACTATTGGGGTCGAAGCTGATAGAGAGGGCTTTAAGATGGGCTTTGCCCACGACCCTCTTTGGAGAGTCAGTCTCATCGACGAGACTGTAGATGTTGCGAGTAGCGGAGACTTGGCAGTCTACCGTGGCACCTATAACGAAGACAACGGTCGTGCAGGTGTGCTGCTGACCCACAAGACGAACTTCCTTGCGGAGTTCAAGCGTCAAAGCGATGGATCGTGGAGGGTCATCTGGTACAGCGTTTCCAACATGGAACAATCGCATCCGAAATAATTGTCGGATGCGGCCAGCAACCTGGCGCAACGGACGGCTTACCTTGCCGACCACTTGCACATAAGAGAGCGTTACACGGTCATCGGCAAGATGTCCGGGTTGGCGCATCTGGGAAGCGGGGCTGAACCTATCCACGTTCGCACGGGCCACCGAAGCGGCAACTGTCGCTATCAGGCGTGGCTGTTGAAGAACTCTTACCCGCGAAATTCGCAAAAATAAAATCGCGTCAGGAAGCCCCACAATCGATCTTCTCGGGTTGGGTAGACATTTTCTATCCCCCAAATTTTGGCTGTTTGAGACGAAAAGGGAGTTTTTCAACAGCCACAGGCGATAGCGCTCAAAACCCCGGTCGATGGGTCAATGAGTAGAGTCGAGAACAGGCGCAGTGGCTTTAGTCTTCCGGTGGCTGCTGACGAAAGCTTTCGCATCGTCGCCTCAGTCCGGTTTGGCTTGGTTCTGTTTCCTGTTCCCGCTCATCGAACCGGACAGGCGGATGTCCCGCATCCGGCTCTCGGAAAAGACACACGATGGTCCGTGTGACGCTGCCTGCAACTTCTGAACACAACTCGGGGTGGCTAGACTCATCGTCAATCCCCATGTCCTTCGTTGCTTCTTGCGTCCGTCTTTAACTGAGGCCCCTTCCCTCCACCGGAGTTACCCGGTTTCGTAGGTACTGCGAACCTCTCCGCCACCCCACACGGCCCGGCCCATCTCTCACGAGTTGCCAGTTGATCCTTATTCATTGCGATCACCGCGGGGGCTTCCCGTGTTGCGTCTGGTCTCCTCTGCCTGCATGCCATCGCCATTACCCCGGCAGGTTTGATGGACTTCATTCGCTCGGACTATTTCCATCATCGTCGGCCTTCCCCAATTACACGGTGGGTCGGCTCCTGCATTAATCGTTTCGAGGCCTGCTCAGCGTTCACTCACGTTATGGCCTGCACGCTCGCCGAGTCGCCTAGCGACCCTCTACACCGAAAGCTCCGACCGCTTCGTTACCTCTGCAGTCGTTTCGGTTGCTACCGGGTGGAGCGAACCAGTTCCCGGGCGGGAGTTGCACCCGCTGAAGTCCAGTGCCTTTTCACGGCGCACGCGCAATGTGGATTTTGCGCGAGCGACGCGTTCAAAAGGTAGAATGGGTCCTCAAATGGTTTTCCGATTTGAGTTCGACCCTGTGAACAAAATCCTCCTGTCTCGATTTGAGGGTCGGCTCACGGATGAATCGACGAGAGATTTTCACGAGGCGGCCTGGAAGTATGCGACCGCGACCGATGCCAGCTGCGGTATTGTAGATTTCTCATCCGTCATCGAGTTTGCGGTTTCCAGCGAACTTCTCTGCCAGCTGGCGCGCCAGACACCGGGCCTTCCGAACTCGGCTGGGCGGCCTCGTGTTGTCGTGGCCCCGCAGACACTTGCATTTGGTCTGTTTCGAATGTTTCAGATCGCGGGAGAGCAAACGCGGCCTCTCCTGCAAGTTGTGCGCACGATGGATGAGGCGTTCGCAGCACTCGGCGTTCAATCCCCACGCTTCGAACCTTTAGAGTGATCGCCAGTTGATGTAAACAGGCGTGGCTGTTGAAAAACTCCCTTTTCGTCTCAAACAGCCAAAATTTGGGGGATAGAAAATGTCTACCCAACCCGAGAAGATCGATTGTGGGGCTTCCTGACGCGATTTTATTTTTGCGAATTTCGCGGGTAAGAGTTCTTCAACAGCCACAGGCGATAGCGCTCAAAACCCCACCCAACGGTCATGTCTGACGGCGACGAGTCTTACAGTTTAGTCGACTCGCACGTCGCCCGAACCGGTATGCACGGAAACGATCGGGCCGCCGCTCCCGACTTTGCCCACCACGCTCTTCCGCGACTCCTGAATGCGGCCCTGGACGGTGGTAGTCACGGGATGGCCCAGCGTGACGGTTCCGGAACTCGTGGAGATGTCGACGTCGAAGTTGGCGCCGGAGGGCACACGCAGGGTCACGTTTCCCGAGCCGGTGCGGATGCTCCACATATTGCCGGGCGAACCGTTACCCTGAATGTCGCCACTCCCCGACTCGGCATGAAATCCGCCATGGATACCGGTCACGGTGATGTTGCCGGATCCGGTGCGGATGTCCACGTCGCCCGCGCCCACTTCCTCGATTTCGATGTCACCGCTGCCCGCTTTGACCCGGGCGGGACCGGAAAGCTCGTGCCCGCGGACGTTTCCCGAGCCCGTCTGGAAACGCAGATCGCCGGTGAGGTGCGCCACTTTCATGTCTCCCGAGCCACTCTCGAGATCGGCGTTGCCCTTGAGGCCTTCGACCGTCTGATCGCCACTGCCGGTATGGGCGCGAATTGCGGTGTTCTCCGGAGCGGTGATTTCGTAGTCGATTGAAATGTTGTTGATGTTCACATAGTCGATGCGGATGCTGTTGCCGTTTTGGCGAATGGGAGGATTGTTCTGCAACCCCTGCACCTCCGCCTTGTGGTCGCCGCCGAACCAGGCATTGCCCGCGTGGATCGTGGCATGAATCGAGACCGTGCCCGCAGCGCCGTTCCGCACCGTGATGTCGCCGGAGCGAGTCAGCACTTCGAGGTCGACGTTGCCGTTGACCTGGAACGAACGGTCAAAGGTTCCGACGACCGAAGCAAAGCCAGCCAGCGAGGTAGCCAACATAAAAATCAGCGTGCGGATAGCGCGACGAAAGCAAATTTGACTCATAGCGATTCCTTTCCGGGATAAAGCAGATCTCAGGTCTTAGGTCTTAGGCGTCAGGTCTCAGGCTGGTGCTGCTGGCGCCAAGCCTTCTCTAAGACCTGACACCTAAGACCTGAGACCTGCTTTTCTCACTGCAGCACTACCTGGTCGCCTTCCTTCAGTCCTTGCAGCAACTCGGTCTTGGCGCCATTCGAGATGCCAATGTTGACGGCGAGCTTCTTCTTGCCATCCTTGGCTTTGGGATCCGGTATTTCAACCGATGCCTTCTTGTCCTTGTCGTAAAGGATGGAGCCTTCCGGGATCTGGAGGACATTCTTGTGCTCTTCGAGAATGATCTCGGCATTGGCCGTCATCATGGCCTTCAGGACGCCCTCGGGGTTATTGATCGAGACCCGCACCTCAAAAGTGGTGACGTTGTCTTTTTCCACCCCCATGGGGGAGATCTTGGTCACTTTGCCGGTGAAGGTCTTGTCCTTGAACGACTCGACTTTAATCCGGGCGGGTTGTCCCAGATAAACCTTGCCGATATCGCTCTCGTCCACTTTGCCTTTGACATAGACTTCGCTGGTGTCGCCAAGTGTCATTACCAGTGTCGCGGTGGAACCCAGCACCAGAATCGAACTCACCGCATCGCCAATCTCCACGTCGCGCGAAAGCACGATCCCGTCAATCGGCGACTCAATCGTTGTGTAACCCAGTTGCTCTTCCAGTTGCTTCAAATTGGCGCGATCCTGTGACACCTGTCCCTGGGCCTGACCAATCTTGGCTTGCAAGACCAGCAGCTGCGCTTTGGCCACGTTTTGCTTGTTCAACGACATCTCGTAGTTCTTCTCAGCGTCATCGAGCGCGGAAGCGGAAACCACGCCATCCTTGGCCATGCCTTGGGCGCGATCATACGCGCGTTTCAGCAGCGGAACGTCGGGACCCTCGGCGTCGACCTTGGCGCGCTCCAGGTCGGCGCGCGTGGCGTTCAAGCTGGCGCTCGAGGTCTCCAATTGAGCGTGGGCCTGATCGACACGGGCCTGGAGTTCTTCCTTATCGAGTTCGGCCAGCACTTGTCCCTTCTTCACGTTGTCGCCGTAATCGACGTACAGCTTTTTCACAATGCCGCTGGCCTTGGACTTGATTTCGACCTTGGTGATGGGCTCGATCTTGCCGGTGGCCACCACGCTCTTCGCCAAGTCTCCCCGCTCGACCTTGGCGAGCTTCGAGGGGTCGATCTTGGTGCTGCCGCTGGCTGCGATCAGCGCGCCAGCAACCACCAGGACCACAACGACTGCTGCTATCGAGCTCCAGATGATGATTCGCTTACGCCGCTTTTTCCTGCCGTTGCCGTTGCCTTCCACGACAGCCTCCTGCTTGAATTTGAATCTTAGGACTGTCATTCCACCTGTTGTTACGGAAAAAACCTCGGAATAGTTCCCGGAAATATCGGTTTCAGCTTGTCCAACCGTCTCATACCTACTTAGACCGCCGCACAACGAAAAAGAAAGCGAGCAACTTGAAACCGCGTAGGGACAGCCGCCCCCGGCTGTCCAAGCCGAGCGCAGCTCGGCCCCGTCTCAAGCACTCGCAACATGTTCCGCAGCCTGAAAAGTCTTCATTTTGATTGTAGCGCCAACAACTTCCAAAAGCAGGGAATTATCCCTTTGGAATGTTAGAATTAGAGTTCCATGATTGCATACGTGCTGCTGCGGGTGTTCGTCATCCTGCTCCTGGTGGCGGCCAATGCCTTCTTCGCCGCGGCCGAGTTCGCGCTCGTCAGCGTGCGCGAAACCCGCATCCAGCAGCTGATCGAAGCCCACCGCGTGGGCGCCCGCACCGTCCTCAAACTTCACCAGCAACTCGGCCGCGTCGTGAATGGAGTCCAACTCGGAATTACCGTTACCAGCCTCACCCTGGGCTGGCTGGGCGAGCCGGTTCTGGCGCGACTGTTTGAGAGCTGGATCGGAAGCGTTCCCTATGCGCTGGTCTACGCTCATGCCGTCGCCGTTGCCGTGGCGTTTGTGATGATCACCAGCCTGCATGTGATCCTTGGCGAACTGGTTCCCAAGTCGCTCGCCTTGCAACGTGCCGAACGAGTGGCCCTGGCGGTCGCCGCGCCCATGGACGTTTTCCTTACCATCACTGGCCCCCTGACCATTGGGATGAGCCGAGTCGCTGGTTTTGTCCTGCGCGCCTTTGGGACACGCGAGATCCGGCACGGTTCGGTGCACTCTCCCGACGAACTCAAGCTCATCGTAACCGCGGCGCGTACCTCCGGGCAGCTCTCTGCCGCTCAGGAAGAGATGCTGCTGAACGCGCTCGAACTGGACAGCATCACGGCGCGTCAGGTGATGGTGCCGCGGACCCGGATTTTTTCCTTGCCTTCCGACCTGACCCTGGACGAAGCCCTGTCGCGGGTGGTCGAAGATCAACACTCGCGCGTGCCAGTGTATGATCCGCAGCGCGGTCCCGAACATATTGTCGGCGTGCTTTACGTCAAGGACTTGATGCGTTGGACGCGGCTGCGCCTCGGCCTGGTCGCCGCTCCTCCGGCTGCCCAGCGCATTGCGCAGATGAAGATCGGCCAGGTCATGCACGATGTGCTGGTCGTCCCCGAAACCAAGTCATTGCTGGAACTGCTGAGTGAATTCCAGCAGCGCAAGCGGCACCTGGCGGTGGTGGTCGATGAATTTGGTTCCACGGCGGGAGTGGTGAGCGTGGAAGACGTGCTCGAGCAACTGGTCGGTGAACTGGAAGACGAATACGACGTTGCCTCCGCGCAACCGGCGGTGACTGATGCGAATGCGCCTCTGGTGCTGGACGGAGCGATCAACATTCGCGACCTAGAAACGCAATACGAACTGAAGCTTCCGCAGGACGAAGGCTTCGAAACTCTCGCCGGCTTCCTGCTTTCACGGCTACAGCAGATGCCCCAGGGCGGCGAGGCGTTCAATTACGAGGGGCGACGTTTTGTGGTCGAAAAAGTGGACGGCCACCGCATCGCGACGGTTCGCATCGAACCGCTGCCAGCAGCCTCAGCCCAACAAGCCGGAGATTTAACTACTTCAGCCGTTCCCAAATGATCGTCCAAACCACGGGAACTTCTGTTCCGTCCTTTTGCTTTTCTGTGCCCGCACCACGGAAGAAAAAGCGGTCCTGGTGCACCAGGTGATACGGCCGCTCCAGAGTCGATCCTGGATAGTTGGGTGACGACGCCGTTTCCGGATGATGAATCATGATGTGCTCGTTTTCGCGTATTTCGAAGGATCCGCAGTAGGAGACGAATCCATCGAGGGCAGAGGCAGCTTCCGGCGCGGTTGGCGTGTCCGTTTCAGACCAACGAGGACGGCCGGCTTTCATCAACTGGGCGCACATGTGGCCAGAGGGAGTGTACACGAGGAAACCCGCTGCGTCCCGCCCCAGATCGGGATAGGGCGTCGTGCGGCCGTCGGAATACTTGTATTCTGTCGAAACCAGCTTCCAGGCCCCTAGGAAGTACTCCCGTATCGAACCCTTGGGCTGATACTCGACGGGAGCGGTGCCGATACTCTGGCCGTAAGTGAGAGCGGCAAGGAAAAAGAACACGAGGACAATTGAAACTATTGCGGTGTGCATTGGCATTCCCCGAAGCAATTCACTGACGGATGATACGACGAGTGATGATACGATCCGAATTCCCGCGACTGCAACCTTGGGCAGCAGGCGGTAGTGGTGCAGTTTGGATCTGGCCGCTCGAATTGAGAGAATAGCTGTCGTTATGCTCCATCAAATCTTCAGGCGGCTCCTCTACACTCTGCCGGTCATCTGGCTGGTCGTCTCCACAGTATTTTTGCTGATTCACTTCGTCCCCGGCGATCCCATTCAGCAGATGCTGGGAGAAGGCGCAGCGGCCGGAGACATCCAGGCAGCAAGACACGCCTACGGACTCGATGTTCCCCTAGGCCAGCAATATCTGAATTACTGGCGAGGCGTGCTCCACGGAGATCTAGGCAAATCGCTGCGCTTCAACCAGGGAGTTACAAGTCTGATAGCCCAACGTTATCCATTCACGTTACAGCTAACACTGGCATCATTATTCGTAGCGATTGTTCTGGCCATCCCAGGAGGCGTGCACTCGGCCCAACACCGCAATCAATGGGATGACCGCGCCCTAAGCGTAGTCAGTCTCTTCGGCCTGTCGTTCCCAAACTTCGCGCTAGGCCCGGTGCTGATCTTGTTCTTCGCGGTCAAGCTCGGATGGCTGCCCGTGTCCGGTTCCGGAAGCTTGGCCCATTTAGTGCTTCCGGCAGTTACCATGGGCGGAGCGCTGGCCGCGATCCTAACCCGCATGGTACGCACCTCGATGCTCGAAGAGCTAGGACAAGACTACATTCGCACCGCACGCGCCAAAGGCTTGCCGGAACGCACGGTCGTCTATCGTCACGCCCTGCGCAACGCCATGATCCCGATCCTGACCGTCCTCGGATTACAATTCGGCGCCTTGCTAGCCGGAGCCATCGTAACCGAAACCATATTCTCCTGGCCCGGCATAGGACGCCTAACCATCCAAGCCATAGCCAACCGCGATTACTACCTGGTGCAGGGATGCATTCTGGCGATTGGGTTGACCTATGTAGCCGTAAACTTTCTGACCGACTTGCTGTATTCGGCGGTGAACCCGAGGATTAGGCAGTGAAGCCACTCAACATCGACTTCGTTGAATCATTCGACAAGGAGACAATCATCGCCGAGTTGCGACGGATTGCTGATCTGCTTGGCAAGTCAACACTGTCCCGGAAGGACATCGATACTCATGGTCGTCTGAGCTCCTCAGTCGTGTTGAAACGATTCGGATCTCTTCGAAAGGCGCTCCAGGAAGCGAGTTTGACACCATTTCGCTTTAACAAGGCGACGGATGAGGAACTCTGTTCAATTCTGATCGAGCTTTGGACGCAAACACTCGAAAAGTACGGGCGCAGTCCGTACAAGATGGAACTTGGGACATTCGGATACCGGGTTTCACCGGACACTTTTACCCGCCGGTTCGGCAGTTGGAAGAAGGCGCTACTCGCGGCTGCTGAGTCTAGTGCGTCAGGCGACGAAGAGGCTTCAAACCCGCCAGCAAGTTCTGAAGGGCAAACGAAAACAGAAGGGCGCAAAGCTCTTTCCGTGAGGAAACGGTTTCTTGTTTTCAAACGAGACCGATACAGATGCCGCATCTGCGGTCGTTCCGGAGTGGAACTCGAAGTTGACCACATACTTGCGGTCGCACAGGGCGGAACAGATAGATTGGACAATCTACAAACGCTGTGCTTCGACTGCAATCGCGGCAAACGCCAGAGCCTGCAATGAGCTGAGCGAGTGGCCTACACCCCTCCGTCGTTAAAGATCTACTGCCCGGTGCCCCAGGTTCGCGCCCGCCTTTTGGGCGCTAACCTGGGCGGCTGGCGAGACCGCTAAACCAACTCAATCACAACCCGCTGACCCACCAACGCCGCTGCCCGCTGCAAACTCGACAGCGTAATGTCACGTTTCGGATCGAGAATGCGATCGACCTGCGACCGGCTCGTCTTCAGCAAGACCGCCATGCGTGCCTTGGAAATTTTTTTCTTCTTCATGGCCTTGGCCAGTTGCCAGGCCACGACCTCTTTGATGGCTTGCGCCTGCGCTTCCTCAAGATGTTTTCCTTCTTCAAGAAGTCGTCAATGCTCGATCCCAAATTCTTCTTGCTCACTTTCCACCTCAACTCAGCCTACTGTAAGACCCGCCTGCCGTGGATCACCGCTACGATCAGCACCTCGTCCTCTTGCAATCGGTAAATAATCCGATAACTGTAAATGACAAGTTCGCGTGTGTTCTCGTCGTCAAATTCAGGCACCTTGCGGCCTGCCTGAGGAAAGCGTGCCAGAATCTTTGTCTGATTCACGATGCTCTTGAGAACAATGCCGGCGTAGGCGGGGGAATCGGCGGCAATGTATTCGGTGATCGAATCGAGATCCTGGGCAGCGCGTCTCGACCAGACTATTCGGTGAGCCATTTGCTGAAGCGATTCTCTACTTCTTCCTGCGTAAGAGTGCCGTTGACGCGGGCATCCTCCAACCCGCGCCGCACCTTGTCAAGAACGTAGAGATGGTACTGAATGTCTTCAACCGAGACGTCGTCCGGCAGCCGGTTCAACAGCGACTCGACATCCTGTTTGGCGTTGCTCATCGCGCACCTTTCGGCAAGGATACCACGCCGGCAGTTTGGCCAATCCCGCGACTTGACCTCTGCCTTTTTTCATCACAAACGCTCGGTGTGCCCCATCACAGACGTCTATCCCATGATGCGCGAGAATCAGAGAAGCCGCTGAACCATGGATTTTGGGAGAATGAAACAAATAATCGAGCTAAGTCATTATTCTCGAATACTTTGCGATTAAGTCCTTTGCGTTCTATACTTTAGCATGAATTCGGGGGGGGGGGGGGGGTAGTTAAAAACGGACGCCTGCAACCCCCCCCTTGCCGCATATATACACAGAGGTTATTCTGTATATACAACAAAAGCGAGGAGAATATTATGGCTGGGACCATGACATCCATCCGCTTAGACACGCATCTGGCCGACGAGGCCAAGAAACTCCTCGGCGTAAAGTCCCGCACTGAAGCCGTCCATATTGCGCTTCGTGAGCTTGTCGCGCTGAAGCGATTCAAGGCCCTGATGAAGAAATACGAAGGCAAGCTCTCCTTCGCCGGTCTCGATGAGTGACGTCTTCATCCTCGACACATCGGTTCTGGTCGACGACCTACGCACGGGCCGCTATCGGCGGCGAATCGCGGCCTTGAATGGGATCATCCGCAACTCTGCCGTCGTAATGGCCGAACTGCGGCGTGGAGTCGTGAAACCGGCGGAACGGGAGTTTTTGCGGGCCCTTGGCAGGAATCATCCCACTCTGGCTCCCACGGAAAAGAATTGGATGGAGTCGGGACGGATACTGGGAGAAATTCGCGCGGATCGCGATTTTGCCGCGGATAAGCTGCGCGATCTGCATTTCGACGTGCTCATCGCGCTCACGGCCCGCTCGCACGGCGCCTGCCTGATCACATCGAACCGCACCGATTTTGAAATGGTCGCGAGTTACCGTAAATTTCAGCTTGAGATATGGTAGTTGTAACGCACAGTGTCCACCCTGGCCATCTCGCTCCCCCGCGTCGCCCGCCACAATCCCGTTGGCGGCTGTCGGAGTCGTGCTGGTAGCCATCTTCGCCTTCTCCGCAATCTTCGCGCCCTGGATTGCTCCGCAAGATCCCGCGCACATCGATCTCCCGAACCGCCTGCAAACGCCTTCGGCGCAGCATTGGTGCGGAACCGATGAACTCGGACGCGACATCCTCTCCCGCCTGATCTGGGGCGCGCGAATCTCTCTGTTCGTCGGCAGCAGCGTGGTGGCGTGTTCGCTTCTGCTCGGCCTCATCATCGGCAGCCTTGCCGGATACTACGGCGGAGGCATCGACCGCTTCGTCAACGTGGTGCTGATGAATGCCTTTCTTTCGTTCCCCGGCATTCTCATCGCGATCGCCTTCGTGGCCTTCCGCGGCCCCGGCATTTTCAATCTCGTTCTTGCCCTCTCGCTCGGAGGATGGGTTGGCTACGCTCGCCTGGTGCGTGCGCAAGTGCTGGCTGTGCGCGAGCGGGAATTTGTCGAAGCGGCACGGGCGCTCGGCGCCGGAGATCTCCACATCATTACCAGGCACATTCTGCCCAACATTATTCAGCCGGTCATTGTGCAGGCGGCGATCGGCATGGCCGGCGCTGTTCTGGCCGAGGCGACGATGAGCTTTCTGGGATTAGGCGTGCCGCCGCCCACCGCTAGTTGGGGATCGATGCTGAACGACGCCCGCTCGCACCTCTTCGATGCTCCGCATCTCGTGCTCTTCCCGGCGGTGACGGTGATGTTCGCGGTCCTCGCCTTCAACTTTATCGGCGACGCGTTGCGCGATCTTCTTGACCCCAGATCCCGGATTGAGGCGGGATTGTAGTGCGTCGGATAAGCCAAATTGTCATCGCTTCTGATAACAATGTCATCCTGAGCGAAGCGAAGGACCTCTATTCCCGTACACTTTCGCCAAGCAGAGGTCCTTCGCTTCGCTCAGGATGACACCGCGTATGAAGGTTTTCTGCCTGCCGGTAATGCAGGCGTTCCTCAGAACGGCTACGCCGCTTTGACCGATTGCGCCGCTTTACGGATCATAGCGATGCGTTCCTGCGTCTGTGTCAAACGCTCTGGCCCTCCCTCGGAGGTCGCAATCAGCTTTTCTACGTTGCCGAAGATGGCGGGGTTCTGCATTTTTTCTCGCACCTCTTTCACGAAGGGCTCAACTTTTCCGAAAAAAACAAACATCTCACCGGAAAAGCTTGGTTCGAGGAACAGGTCTCGATTCAGCGCGCCGTGCAACACAAAGGAAGCAGCCATCTCCCAGTATCCGCCAACCTGCCGAAGCCAGGCATTCTCCTGGGTTCCCAGCGCGGTTGCGATTTTCACGATGTCGTCCGCGGATTCCGGCCAAAAGCCGAGCCACCAGTTGCGCGCTTTTCGGATTTCAGCTTCACGGCGGAGGTCGTAGAGTTTCACGATCAGTTCAGCATCGGCGGTCGTCGGTGTACTAGACATTTCTCTTCTCCTGTCAAATGTTAAGGATTTGTGAATTGTGCCGCTCTCAGGGTGAACGCGACGAGATCATTGATGATCTCGCTGCAAAAGAGATTCAGCTAATTTAAAGATTTGATGCCTTCCAGCCAGTTTTCCAGTGATAACCTTTCGCCTTTTTCCGCGTCCAATTCAGGGACAGCCGAGCACGGAACTTTTTCCAAGGCAGGTTCGTATGAACAGACATATGGAACTCAAATTTCAAGTCGAATGCTTGCAGGACGTGGCGGTCGTGAACTGCTCGGGACGCATGGTGCGCGGAGCGAAGCTCGACGAGTTCCGGCGCCGGATCGAGCAACTGGAACGGGTCCGCGTGCTGGTGCTGGATGTTTCCGAAGTCGACCATCTGGATGCGGGCGGCTTGGGAACCCTGCTGCTGGTGCGTCGTTGGGCAACGCAGAACGGTCGGCGAAGCTGAAGCTGGTGAACCCGCCGGTTTTCTTCCGCAGAATGCTGGAGGCGACGCATCTCAACTCTGTGTTTGAGATTTCTTCCCTGAAAGAAGCGATCTGCATCTTGCGGGCGAAGCGAATGCCCGCCGCCGCGCTTCGCGGTAGCCTGAAGCATCAGGCTCAAGGGCGCGATGCGATATAATCCGCGCCCATGAAGCCTCCCTCGCAAGATGCGCGTAGGGACAGCCGCCCCTTCGGCGAGCTCAGGGCAGGCTCTCGGCTGTCCGCCGAGCGAAGCTCGGCACCGTCCCCCTCCCGATGAAACCACTCGGATGACCCAACTCGCCCGCAAACTGCGCGTCACCGATTACTTCTCTCTCGGCTGGGGAACGATGGTCGGTGTCGGCTGGCTGGTCGTCATGGACGACTGGCTGCTGCGCGGCGGCCCGCTCGGCGGCATTCTCGGTTTCGCGATTGGTGGCATTCTCCTGCTGCCCATCGGCTATGTGTACGGCAAGTTGGTGATGGCCATGCCCGACGCAGCGGGCGAAGTTGCCTATACCGCGAAGGTTTTCCCGCGGCCGGTCAGCTTTTATACCGGATGGATGATGATGCTCGCATACTTCATTGTCTGTCCGTGGGAAGCCGTGGCCGTCGGCCGCATCGCCGCTTACATCTTTCCCGCGCTCGATTCTATCGAGTTATACCGCGTGGCCGGGAAGCCGGTCTACCTGCCCCATCTGGCCATCGGGCTCGCGCTCACGGCGCTGGTAACCGTGGTGAACTATCGTGGCGTCCGGCTGAGCGCAACCTTTCAAAATTGGACCACGTTCGGCACACTCGCGCTCTTTGTGATCTTCGTCGCCATTGGCGTCACGCGCGGATCGCCCGCCAATTTCCCGCCCTTGTTCACGCATGCTCCGTTGGTGTCCATCTTGCTGGTGCTGCAGATCGTCCCTTACTACATGATGGGATACGAATCGGTGACCAAGGCGGCCGAGGAAGCCAATCCCCAATTTCGCGCCGAAGGATTCTCCCGCGCCATCTTCGCGGCGATCGTCGTCGGCGCCGTGTTCTACATCATCGTGATCGCGGCGGTGGGCTTTGTGGCGCCGTGGCGTACGCTGACTGGCGCACCATTCATGACCGCAGTCGCTTTCGAGCATGCCGTCGGCTCGCGCTGGATCGTGAGCATCATTCTGAGTGCCGCCTTGCTTTCGCTATTCAAAGTATTCAACGGAAATTTCATCGCCGCCAGCCGTTTGTTGTTTGCCATGGGACGGCGTGGGTTGGTGGATGCGCGACTGGCCGGCGTGCATCCCCGGAATCAGACTCCTGCCGCGGCGGTCGTCTCGGTTGGCGTCGCCACAGCTGCGTGCATGTTTCCCGGCAGCGCGATTCTGGTTCCGATCTCTGAAGTTGGATCGGTCGCTTCCGCCGCCGGATGGTTCGCGGTGTGCGCCGCCTATTTGTGGATGAGGCCCCGAATCGCAGATCGTCTGATCGCTCTGCTGGGTGCACTGGTTGGATTGGCGTTGGCGCTGATGAAGTTTCTCCCATTTGTGCCGGGGCATTTTTCCGGCTGGGAGTGGCTCGTTCTTGGACTCTGGATTATCCTTGGCACCGTGGTTGGCCGCCCGCAGGGCTCACAACTTGCGATGCCAAATGCCGACCCGGAAAGAGACTGATGACCTTAACGCGCCGTTTCGCGGTGCCATTCTTGCTGATCCTCTCCACCATCGCTTTTGCCGCCGACTTGCCATTCGACCTCGTCATCACCAACGGACATATCGTCGACGGCACCGGCTCCCCGTGGTACTCAGGCGACATCGGAATCCGCGACGGCCGTATCGCTGCCATCGGCAATCTTTCTGGCGCCGCGCGCAAGCGCACCTTTGACGCCAAGGACAGAGTTGTCGCTCCCGGTTTTGTGGACATGCTCGGTCAGTCGGAAATAACGATTCTGGTCGATCCGCGCCTGCCTTCGAAGATCTATCAGGGCATCACCACCGAGATCACCGGAGAAGGTGGATCCGCCGCTCCCCTGAACGATGCGATCATTGCGGCCGACCGCCCTGGTTATGAGCATTACAAGATCAATCCCGATTGGCGAACGTTCCGCCAATATTTCTCGCGTCTGGAAAAGCAAGGCATGGGCATCAATCTCGCCAGCTACGTGGGCGCGACTCAGGTGCGGCGAATGGTGCTGGGTGACGCCGACGTTCAGCCGACGCCCGAGCAACTCGAAAAGATGAAAGTTCTGGTTCGAGAAGCAATGCACGACGGCGCTGTCGGGATCTCGACTTCGCTGGAATATGCCCCTGCTCCCTACGCTAAAACCGAGGAGATTATCGCGTTGGCTTCGGAAGCATCGAAGCTCGGAGGAATCTACGCGACCCACATGCGCAACGAGAGCGACAGTGTTCTGGAGGCAATCGACGAAGCCGTGCGCATCGGCCGCGAAGCGCATGTTCCGGTGGAGATATGGCATTTCAAAGTGGCGGGCAAAGCCAACTTTGGACGCATGCCCGAACTGGTGGCGCGAGTCAACCAGGCGCGTGCCGAGGGCGTTGACGTGGAAGCCGACACCTACGCCTACACGGCCTGGGATAACAGCATGTCGGCCTTTGTTCCCCCATGGGCGCACGACGGCGGCAATGCCAAATTGATTGAGCGGCTGAAGGATCCCGCCACTCGGGCCCGCATTCGCAAAGACATGGAAACGCCTTCCAAAGACTGGGACAACGAGTGGGATGAGATCAGCGGCCCGCAGGACGTGATCATCAGCGTGGTCCAGAATCCCGCGCTGAGAAAGTTTCAGGGCAAGCGGCTCAGCGAAGTTGCCAAGATCATGAACCAAGATCCGATGGACGCGCTGTTCGATCTGCTCATCGAAGATAAAGCATTCACCGATTGCGCGGTCTTCGGCATGTCAGAGCCCGATGTCTTGCTGGCGCTGCAGCAGCCGTGGGTTTCGGTGGACAACGACGCTTCCGGCGCGTCGCCCGACGGCATCCTGGGCGAGGAGCACCCGCACCCCCGAGCCTACGGCGCCTTCCCGCGGATCCTGCGTAAGTACGTTCGAGAAGAGAAGAAGCTGACGCTGGAGGAAGCAATCCGCAAATTCTCGGCGCTGCCCGCACAGCGCATGCGGCTCACCGATCGTGGCGTGTTGAAGCAGGGGATGTGGGCGGACGTGGTTGTTTTCGACCCGGAGACGGTGCGCGACCTCGCAACATTCGACGACCCGAACCGCTTGTCGGAAGGCATGGAGTACGTGCTGGTCAACGGAGTGCCCGTGATCGAGAACGGAAAGATGACCGGAGCATTGCCGGGGAAGGTACTGCGAGGAGCCGGCTACACACCCTAGCGTCGTGTCCGCAAGTTGCATCAACAAATCGGATTGTCATCCTTCGTTTCGCTCAGGATGACAATTTAATTATTCAATTTACGGCTTGACCGTCTTCGCGTCTGCGTCCGCACGCTTGGCTTCCGTTCGATCAACCGGCGCGACCTGCGGATCAGCCAATGTCCCCGTCAGCGTCCACGATAGCTCGTCACCACGCGTCAAGACAAAATCGACCCCGCTATCTTTAGAAACTGTTCCGCGCACCTGATAAATGCCGTCGCGCGATTCCAGTCTGCCGCCGGAAAGTTCCCAGGCGCCTTTTTTCAGCCGCAGGTCTCCGCTGAACCGGTGTACCGGGAGGGGCACGGGCGCGCCCGGAATTTCAATATGAGGCAGGCTGCCGTTCCGCATCGCGAACTGCAACTTGGCGTCGGAGTGCGCCAGCAGCTCACGAAAGCTGTCTCCGGATCCACTCACATCGAAAGTTCCGTCGGCCGTTCCTGCAATCCAGGCATCGTTCATCAACGTGCCCAGTTGCTCCAGCGAAATGTCTTGCAACGTGCCGCTGCCGTGATAGCGCAGCGGCTGAGCGGAAGACGGAGCGGCTGCATCATGATTCAATACATCATGATTCGATACATCAATGACCCAGTTGCCCTGATGTGTGCCCTGCAGCAGTTGTGCGCGCAGAGCAGTCAGGGTGATCTTGCCGCGATCCACGTCCACTTGGGTCGCGACCTGGGTTGCGAACATTTTCTTCAATCCAAACCGTCCAACATGCAACTTGCCGCGTGCCTGAATCGCGAAGAGTGGCGAAGGGCCCAGCGCGTCGTCGGAACTGGAGTTGGAACTGGAATTCAGGATGCGGTACCACGGGCGTTTGGCGGGATGCGGCGTAAACCATTCGGCGAGGTCTCCGGTCGAAAGCTGGTCAACCGTGAGATCGAACTGAAACACACAAGTCGGAGCGACGCCCGGAGTGACACCTGGAGCCGCGGCACCTGGAGCCGCGCTCGAAGCAGTGCAGTGGCGCGGTGCGGTAACCTCGCCGCTCCAGTGCGTGCTTCCCGTGCGGGCGGAAATCTTCTGCATCAGCACCGCGTCCGGAGTAAGAGACATGGTCGCTGAGCCAATCTCAATCGGTGTGTTCAGGCCGCGCATTTCGGCGCGCAGGTTGCGCAATTGCGCTGTGCCAAGCGCGGCGGGAGGCGCAAATCCCTGCCATGGCCCAGAGACGCTCACATCCAACTTAGCCGAACCCTCTGCCGCAGGGCGCGACACCGGCAAGCCCAGCACGTTTTCCAGACGAAACAGGTCTTTCAGTTCCACATCGCCGCGCAGAAAAAAACGATAACCGGCAACGGATATCCAACCGCCGGCGTTCACCGGCGCGGATGCGTTCACCGCCAGAGCGACGGGCCCAATCCGCAGGTGAGTTTCCGCCGGTTCCTGGTCCTTGTCCTTATCTTTATCTTCTTTTGTCCCCGGGTGACCAGGCCGGCCTCCGTGCGATTCGGCGGCCGTCGCAGTCACTGGAATCAGCGCCAGCGGAATCGTGCCCAACGCAACCTCATCCTTTCCCGCGTTCCTTCCATTCCCTCCATTCGACCCGAGGCGCACGTTGGTCGCCGAGCCCGTACCGGTCCATCGCGGCGATATACCTTGCACGATGTCGCCGGCGGCGCTGCGCGTGGCGCGGAACTCCGCATTCAGCAATCCAGTTGCAGTCAGATCGCCCGGAATCTGCTTTTTCGCCTGGCGCAGCAATCGAACCACCGAAGTCAGCGGCACCTGCTCGGCCTCGAGCGTCAGATCGTAATTGGGCACTTGGGCCACCACGGACAACGCCCCGCGCAGGCGAAGCATCCCGTCCCTTACCGGCGATTCGCAGAGCAGGTCGGCAAGGGTGCTGGTGTCCGCGTTGTATTGTCCCGAGCAACTGGTTGCCAGGCGCACGCTCTCGCTGCCAACAATGTCATAGCGGCGGAAATCTTCGATCGCGGTCTGGCTCTCGATGAGCAGCGCTTCCGGAGTGCCGGATAGGTTCGCCGTAAAATTCACTTCGCCGCGCCAGCCCCGGTCTCTTCCGCTCAACAACTTCGTGATCTGACCGAGTTGCCCCTTCTGCCATTGCACGGCGAGTTGCAACGGCGTCGACGGCAAGCTGGAAGCCCGCTGCCAGGTGGCGTTGACCTGGAGCAGCCCGGTATCGGTGAGATTGAAATCCGTGCGCACCGGCGCGGCCTTCATGCGAGCGCCCCAGGAATTTTCTGAATCCTGCCATAGCGCCACGTCGGCATCCATCAGCGCGTAAGACTTCTTGGTCTGTCCAATCTTGAAATTGATGCGCGCATGGCCGGCTTCGAGATAGGGGAATGCGGGCCGGCGCCCGGAGGTGGATTTGCCGGTTGGAGCCGCTGGAATTTGCGCGTTGCGCTCGAGCAGGCTCGCCAGGTTCCAGCGGCCCTGGTCGTTGCGCACCAGGTTGATGCTGGGCTCGTTTGCGCTCAGCGTGGCAATTTCGAGCCGCCCGCGAAGCAGGGAACGAACGCGGATTGCGGCGGAGACTTCCTGCGCGCGAATCATCGGCTCCGCGCTAAATGCAGGATCGTCGTAGATGACCAGCCCTTCCAGGTCGAAGCCCGGCCGCGGCAGAACACGCAAGCGCACGTTGTCGAGTGCGACCCTGCGTCCCAGCGCGCTTCCTATGGACATGGCGATCCGGTTTCGCAACTGGTGTACGCCCGGCCGAAACAGAAACAGAATGAGCAGGAGAGCCAGGATCGCAGCCACCCCGCGCCTGGATCGTAGAAAGTTGGATCGCAGAAAGTTAGATCCCGGAAATTTCACCGCACGATCCTAAGGGTGCGCGACCAGCGCGTTTCATCGAAGAAGTGAATGACGATGTGCGCCAGGAACCCGAGCCGGTCGCCCGCGCCGCGCATCTGGTACTGGTCGGGCGGAGTGATAAACGACCAGTAGATGAACATCGGGCGGCCGATCACATTCTTCCGCGGAATAAAGCCCCAGTAGCGGCTGTCCTTGCTCACGTCGCGATTGTCGCCCATCCCAAAATAACTGTCCGGAGGTACGACGACCTCGCCGCCTTTTATATAAGCGGGCAGTGCGCCGATCCAGTCCTGACTGGTGATGCCGTACATCTCTGACGGAGGCACGGCAGGAAAGTTGTCCCGGTAGGGATCGTAATTCGCTACTTTGTGCTGAGCGTATGGCTCATCGAGTTTCTCGCCGTTGCGGTACACCGCCCCATCGCGCAGATGAATGCGGTCGCCCGGTACGCCCATAATCCGTTTCACAACGAACAGCCCGGGCTCTTCCGGCGAGAGGAACACCACGATGTCGCCACGGCGGATTTCGCGATAGGGCAGCAGCGGCCCCATCCATTGCGTTGGGGACGCGAACTGCTCGCGGTTTACCAGGACGTGGTCGCCGATGAGCATCGTGTCCTCCATGGAGCTGGAGGGAATCTCAAAATTCTGCAGGACAAACGTCATGATGAACAGGACGATGACCAGCAGTTCCGCTAAAGAGGCGAAGAACTCCACCGGCGTCTCGTGCGGCTTTTCGTCAACTCCGGCTTCTGGTTTTTCCTGCACGTTGGTTGGCACGTTCACATCCGTTTCGGAGGATTTCTTCCCAGCCCGTCTTCATCAGCGTACCAGCTTGAAGGTCCGGGACCAGCGCGTTTCGTCAAAGAAGTGAATGACGATGTGCGCCAGAAACCCCAACCGGTCGCCGATGTCGCGCATCTGGTACTGGTCTTCCGGAGTAATAAACGACCAGTAGATGAACATGGGACGTCCGATCACGTTCTTGCGCGGAACAAAACCCCAGTAACGGCTGTCGTAGCTCAAGTCGCGGTTGTCGCCCATGGCAAAGTAACTGTTCGGAGGCACGACGATGTCACTACCCTCAATATGCGAAGGCATTTCCTGTATCCATTTCTCATTGGTCACATGAGACATTTCCGAAGGCGGCACGGCAGGGAAATTGTCGCGGTAACCGAAGTCGCCCGGCAGTTTGTGGCGGACGTACGGCTCATCAAGTTTCTCGCCGTTGCGGTAAACAATGCCATCGCGCAAGTGGATGTGGTCGCCGGGGATGCCGATGATCCGTTTCACCAGGAACAATCCCTGTTGCTCGGGCGACAAGAACACAGTAACGTCGCCGCGATGGATGTCGCGATAGGGCATCAGGGGTCCCATCCAAAGCGTCGGCGGCGCGAACTGCTCCCGGTTCACAAATACATGGTCGCCGATGAGCAGCGTATCCTCCATGGAACTGGAGGGAATCTCAAACGCCTGCAGAATAAACGTGATGATGAACAACCCGGTGACCAGCACTCCCGCCAGGGAAGCCAGGAATTCCACCGTCGTCTCGCGCGGCTTTTGGTCCTCAGTGACTTCTTCTTCTTTCTTTTCGCGCGGTTTTTCGTAGTCAACGACTTCTTTCGTCGGGCGCGGCTTTTGGTACTCAACGACTTCTTTTTCTTTCTTAGGCACGTTCGGTTCTCGTTTCAGAAAGATTTTTTTCTAAGCGCATCCTTCATTTTCATTAACGCACCAGTCGGAAAGTCCTTTCCCAGCGCGTTATCTGGAACAAATGTGTGACCGCGTAGGCAAGGTGATAAAGTCTATCACCCACAGTTGGCGATCCGGGAAGATCATTGGTCAAACCGCCCGACGACCAGTAAATCAAAAGCGGGCGTCCAATGATATTTTCGCGCGGCACGAATCCCCAGTACCGGCTGTCCTGGCTGTCGTCGCGATTGTCGCCCAGCACAAAATAATGACCCTCGGGGATAATCAACTGGTGGTCTTCGACCAGTTTTGGCATTTCCTTCCACCATCTTGCATCCACGCCGTAGTCGGGAGAATCGGTGCGCGGAAAGTCGTCGCGATAGGGACTGCGGAGCGCGGTGATGTATTGCACGTAGGGCTCAACCTGGGGAACGCCGTTGATGTAGACGCGTTTGTTGATGAGGCGCAGGCGATCTCCGGGCAAGGCCACTACGCGCTTCACGAAGTCCTGCGCAGGATTCACCGGATAATGGAAAACGACGACATCACCGCGGCGGATGTTGCGGTAAGGCAGCAGGCGGTTCCACCCGGTGCTGCCGCCGTAGCAAAATTTATCCACCAGCAGGTAGTCGCCGATGAGCAGCGTTTGCTCCATGGATTCCGATGGGATGGTGAACGCCTGCACCAGGAAGGTCACCACAAAAACGGCGATCACCACCGTTTCCGCGACCGACTGAATAGTCGCCGGCCAATCCCCAGCGGAAGTCTTTTCGCTCCATGACATAAGGTAAAATTCGCAACACAAATCCGGCTGTCATCTTGCGCGAAGCGAAAGACCTATGCATTGCGCATTCAAATCCATAGGTCCTTCGCTTCGCTCAGGATGACAGTGTGGATTTATGCAGCGCACTTGTGGGACACCACACTACTGGGACACCACACTACGCTGCGCCCCCATCCTTTCCAGCATTCGGATGCCGCGCATCGGGCAACCTGGCCAGATGCTCCAGAACTTGCCGCGCCGCTTCCTGTTCGGCTCGTTTCTTGGTCGCACCTTGCGCCCGCCCAACTAATTGTCCCATCTCCGGCGCTGGCAGCCTTACCTCGACCGTAAAGGTCTTCTTGTGTTCCGGCCCTTCTTCCTTTACGAGAGCGTAAACCGGCTGCGGTCCGCCTCTGGCCTGCAGGGCTTCCTGCAATGCGGACTTGAAATCCATTACCGGGATGGCGCTGGTTTCCAGTTTCATGTGCGCCAGTTCCGGCTCCACGATCACGCGCACGATAAAGTCTCTCGCCACCGGCCAGCCGCCGTCGAGATAGAGTGCCGCCAGGATCGCTTCCAGCGCGTCGACCAACAGGCTGGCCTTGTTGCGGCCGCCGCTTTTTTCTTCGCCGCGGCCGAGGCGCATGTAATGGCCAATCTGAAGCTGCTCGGCCACCCGCAGCAGATGCCTTTGCCCTACCAGATGAGCGCGCAGCTTGGAAAGATGCCCTTCCTGGAATTCGGGGAAACGGTGGAAAAGCGCCTCGCTGGTGGCCAGCCCGAGCACGGCGTCTCCCAGAAACTCGAGCATCTCGTTATCGCCGCTCGACGATCCGCTAGGCGACCCGCCGCCCGACGCAGCGCTGCCTGCGCCCAGCGCCTCCACCTCGCGCGCTTGCGAGCTGTGGGTAAGCGCCTGCTCGAGCAGTTCGCGGCGCTGGAAGCGGTGACCCAGGCTTTCTTCCAGTGCCATGATTTCGCGTGACTTCATCGCAAAGAGGGGCAACGATCCTTCGGCCCGAATCCTGGTAGAGACGCGGCTTGCCGCGTCTGAAAAATTGCCCGCGCTGGAGACGAGGCAGGGCGCGTCTCTACCGGAGAGGTGGCTAGTTCTTTGGCGGAGCCGGGGCCGTGCCTGCAGTGAGCTGTTGCAAGCGATCGACTTCCCTTTTTGCCGGATTCAAAATCACGGCATTGTCTTTCGCAATTTCCACCGCATGAGTCGCCACCTTGAGCGCTTCCGGATATTTCCCCTGTTTATCGAGCGCCAGCGCCAAGCGGAGAACGACCACGGGATCCGGGTCGCTGGGGTAAGCATCGATGGACTTTTGCAGTTTCTCCTGTGCCCCCACGAAATTCTCTTTCTTGAACTCAATGGTGCCGAGAATCGAATACGCGTTGGAGCGTAGCAGTGCCTTGTAGGCGTCGATTTTTTCCTGCGGAGTGCCCTGTGGGACGCTTATGTCGGTGTCCACTGTCTGCGTGGCCTTCTGCGCCATCGAGGTGGCTTCGGCGAAGCGTTGATCTTTGTCGATATCCGTGTCGTGCGTTCTCTCGGCGATCACCTCGGCGACCGTTACCAGAGCCTCGGGATCGTCTCCGTCAAGCCCCAACACCTTGCGGCCCATGGCTTCGGTCTTCTCCGCGTTGTTGGCATTCTGGTAGAGCCGCATCGCGTTCTTATAGAGCAGCACGCGAAGCTCGCTGTCCGGAAACTTGGCGGCAAAATCGTCAGCCGCTTTCTCCATCGCGGCAGGATCGGTTTTAATTGCTGCCGCCGCCTTCCAGGCATCCAACTCCGGGTCCGTCTTGGCTTGCGGTGGGCGCTTTCCCTGCGGCGCCGGCTGGCCCGCTGCCGGCGGGTTTTGCTGTGCTGGTTGTCCGCTGCTCTGGGCCTCGGCCCAAACCGCGAAGCTCAGTATCCCTACACTCAATAACCCCTGAATGACTGCTTGCTTCATGCTGTCTCCCCTAACGCAAAATTTCAAACCTTAGATGTCATCACGTAGCGACAGCCGCCCTCGGCTGTCCGGCCAGCGCAGCTCGCCAGGGTTTCGCGCAACCCAGAAGCCCTGAAGCCTTGAAACCTGTTCTGTCACTCCGGCCGCTTCGCCACCGGAGGCTCATAGGGCTGATCCAATCCCCGTTGCGCCGCCAGTTTCACTTCGGGAAGCGCTCCACCCGCCGCATCCAGCGCCGCACGATACTGATCCACGGCGGCGAGCCGGTCTTCCTTCAAATCGAAAATGCGTCCCAGGTAAATATGCGACCAGGCAATCACCTTGGGTTCATGCGCCGTCTGCAGCGCTCGTTCAAAATAGGTGCGCGCCCCCTCCATATCCCGATTCGCAGTGGCGACTTCCGCCAGAATAAATAACGCGCGTCCCGAATCTTCTTCCTGCTCATCAAGCGCCCGCTGCGCCAGTTTCTGCGCGGTTTCCGGATCGCCAGCCGCCAGCCGCCGCTCCGCGTTCAGAAGCAGGTGCTCGCTGTGGGGACCAGCCACATGCAGAAGCTCCGGCGCCGCCTCACCCGAAAACTCGATCAGCGATGCCCGCTTCATTTCTTTGCCGACTTCAATCGAGCCCACCATGTCCGCATAAGCATTGCGCATGCCCGCCGGATCTTTATCGAACCGGCCCAGCGCGTCGTAGAAATACCGCGTCAGCACGTAACCTTCTTTGTCGGCCTCCTCGATATTCTTTGCCCGCTCGGCCTCCGGAATCTTGCTCAATCGCTGTTCAATCGCCCGCACCAAGCATTCCGTGACCAGCAGCGAAATGTTGCTCTTGAAGGCTTCATCCATCGGAGCGTTCTTCACGGCCTCGAGCAAGGGCTCAAGCCGCTTGAACGAATCGCCGTTTTTCAGCGCCAGTGGATCCAGAAGATAATGCAGATAAGTGTGCCGAATCTGCTGCAGTTTGATCGACGTCCCCGAACTCGGCGAAATCACCACGTAGTAGTCGGCAGCATAGTTGCGCGCGTTCGTCTGTCCCGGAGCGCCCATCGCATCCAGATAGACGGTGAACTGCCGTCCCAGGTAACCCGCCGACGGCATCTTCAAATAAATTTCGGTGTCAAACGTCATCTTCGCCAGCGGATCGTGATAAATCTCCGTTAATTCCGCATACCGCGCCTGGTGCCGCTCCCAGATGGCATGCAAGCCGATCTTTGCGTAGAAGGCCTGCATCAACGGCACCATGCCGGCTACCGCGCCGGCATCGGGAGGCAGTTCCGCCTCCTTCATCTTCAGCGCGAAAGTCGGTGGCTCCTCCAAATAGAGCGCCAGCGATACATAGTGGGACAGGTCGTGCGCGGGATCCGGCACGGTGTGCTGCCGGTAGAACAAGCACATCGGACCGACCACGTCCTGCGCCCCGGCGGTATTCTCCACCGCCTTGGCAACCTCTGACCGGATCTGCGTCCGCAGCGGGTCGGAAGCACTCAGCTCCTGGTCATAGCCGCAGGTGTTGATGGCGGTGAGCACCGTGAAAAGCGTTTCGCTGGTTTCCAGCGACACATTCGGCCGGTTCTGCGCCCAGCCGGACGCCACGAGCAGGACTACCCCCAAGCTCACAGCGAACGCCAGTCGAACGCGTTGTCCCAGGAAGCTGATCGCGATATTGGACATAGACGGAGTGCTAGAAAATAGTGTACGAACTGGTTAATTCGCGGTCAATGCTCACGTAGGGACAGCCGCCCTCGATCGCGTGCTGCGATCGTCGGAGAAGCTCGATGAGAAGATTCAGTACATCCTCGACAACCCAGTTCGCAAGGGCCTAGTGTCTGGGGTTGCGGAAGATCGCTGGCTTTGGCATCGGGAAGGAAAGAATCCGTAGATTACGCCGAGCTGCGCTCGGCTGGACAGCCGGGGGCGGCTGTCCCTACGCGACTCTATCCCTTAACGCTAACCTTGGAGAACGACAGCACTGCCGTCCCCGTCGTCGGCACCCCCATCGAAAGCGCGGGATGGAAGGTAGTGAAGATCAGCAGGTTTTTCAACTGCGGCAGCACCGCCTGCGCGTCGTCCGGTTGCGAGAGGATGCGATAATCCTCCACCCGCCCGTTGGCATCCACGTAAGCCTCAACTACCACCGCATCGTCGCCCATATTGCCGAGCGACGTGCCAAACGCCGACTGTTCAAGTTGCGGAGCGGTGTACAGCATCAGCGGAACGTCTCCGCTGCTCGCCCGCAGTTCTGCGGGCAAGGCAAAGAAGCCCAGCAGCAGTCCGAAACACAACACCGCGCTGACCAGCCCCGCGGTGGCCGGAACCATGAAGGCGTTAAGGGCATTCTCCAACCGCACCAGCATGCCCTCGTAACGCGCAAACCGCGGACGCCGCTGCTGTGCCGCCTCGCGCGAAATCGCCAGCCGCAACTTCAAGGCCAGGTCGGCGGGAGCCTTTGCCGGACCCAGACTGGCAAGCAACTGCTGGGTACGTTGCATCGCGGCATATTCCCAAGCGCAACCCGTGCACTCTTCAACATGGCGGGTGAGCGCGCGCATTTCCGCCCCGCTCACGCGGCCGTCGAGATACGGCGAGAATAACTTCCTGATCTCAGCGCAGTTCATCTCATTGCACTTCAGGTCATCGCACTTCATGGCGTTACCTCAGCCTCTCTGCCACCACGCGAACCTTCCCGCCGGCTTCGGGATCCGCGACTCTGCCGGTCATGCACGGATACAGAAGCGCCGGCAGGATCGTCGGCCGGCTCGAGCAGCCCCAACTCCGGACCCACTTCACGGACATACTCGGTTAACTTCTTGCGCAACGCGCCGCGCCCGCGGGTGATGCGGGACTTCACCGTTCCCAGCGAAATCGCCAAGATTTCCGCAATCTCTTCGTACGACATTTCTTCCAGATCGCGGAGGATCAAAGCCGTCCGATAAGGCTCGGGCACCAGCTGCAAAGCCTGCTCCACCGCCACCCGCACTTCGCCATGCGCAAACTTCTCAAAGGGAGACTCACCCGGATCCACCAGCCGGTCGTCTCCGCAAAACTCGCATTCCCCCGCGACCACGGGATCAATCGGGGTTTCCTGCGCCTTGTGCCGGAACCACCAGCGCCGGCGATTCGCCGCCTCGTGTAAAGCGATACGATAAATCCAGGTCTTCAGGCTGGACTCACCATGAAAATGCTTCATCCCGCGGAAGACTTTCAGAAATACATCTTGGGTAGTATCCGCAGCGTCCGAGGGATCATTCACGATGCGATAGATGAGCCCGTAAATCGGCTGATGAAACTCGCCGATCAGCCACGAGTAGGCCTCTTCCGAACCCGCCTTCAATTCAGCAATGACGGCGGATTCCTCAGTTCGGGTCCCGATAGCGCTGGCAAGATCGCCCAATGCAGTAGCTCCCGCCATGACGGCGTTGCCCCCAATTATAGAGTCACTCTGGCCCTGGCGGCGGGAATCTTTGCCTCTTCCGACACGACTACGAAACCCCTTGCCCGCTTATTTACTTAGACTCCGAAGCCGCCCGCGGAGTTCCAGAGGTAAATCCAGTATTTGCAATAACTCACGTAGGGACGGCCACCCTCGGCTGCCCAGCCGCGCGGGCCGGAGGCTCGTCGAACTCGATCAGGTTCCAAGCCTCGCAGTTCGGCCACGCTGGACGGAAAAGGTGCGCCCCTAAGGTCGTGGCTCGACTGTCACTTCGTCGGCGCAGCACTCGGCGGAGCGTCCGTCGTAGTCGCCGGCGGCTTCGGTTTCGCTGGTTTCTTCTTCACCGGCGGCTTTTTCGGAGGCTCGGTGTCATCCACCACAATCTTCTTCGGTGGCGGAGGTGGCGCCGCGGACAGCGTCTTGACCTGCGCGCGCAGACGCGTCAACTCATCTTCTTTGCTGGCCGTCAGTTTCTGCATGCGTTCGCCAAAACCACGACGCACGCTCTCGAGTCCGGACATGTTGTTGCTCAGGCTTTGAAATTCATCTTTGGATCCGAATGCTCCCGCATTTTCCACGATCGAGCCAAAGTAGTCGTACAACAACACCAGGTTGCGATAGAGCTTGAAACTCGCTCCCAGATCTTCGGGTGAGTTGTTCAGTTGCGCGATCGTTTCCGGCAGGGCCGACTGCAGGTTGCGCTGGATCGACTCCACCGTCGCCAGGGTCTGTCGCTTGGTCGAAGCGTCGGTCTTCCACCTTTCGATACGCGTCTTCTCAAGATCGGTTTGCATGCTCTTCGCCGTCTGCTGCAATTGGGTCAGGATGCCGTTCAGTTCGCTGACCGATGCGTAAGCAACCGGCGACTGCGTAGCGCTCGCCACGGCAGTAGAATCCTGCGCCCCAGCCGCGGCCGCAAGCAAGGCGAGGAGAAGCGGAAACAACCGAACCAAAATATTTCGCGAGTTCAACATGGCGCTCCGATCGTATCCTAACTGTTTTTGCCAACCATATCCTATTTGAGTATGCCAACCCGAGTCGAGTTTGACGCCGCGCCCAAGCTAAGCGAGAATTGAATCCGTGGGCCTGTGGCGCAGCTGGGAGCGCGCTTCCATGGCATGGAAGAGGTCGTCGGTTCGATCCCGACCAGGTCCACCAAACCCCCTCGACTGGGCCTTTTTCGAAAGACACCGGCAGTTGACCCTTTCCGACGATCCCCGTAACATTCCCGCTGATGGTCACGCCCTCGCAACCCGTGGGGCAGACGGTTTCCCATTACCACATTCTCCGCAAGATCGGCGGCGGCGGCATGGGTGTGGTATATGAAGCCGAAGACCTCAAGCTTGGTCGCCACGTCGCGCTGAAGTTTCTTCCCGAAGAACTCGCGCACGATGCTCAAGCTCTCAGCCGCTTCCAGCGCGAGGCCAGGTCCGCATCCTCGCTGAACCACGCCAATATCTGCACGATCTACGAGATTGACGAGTCCGATGGGCGAACCTTCATAGCGATGGAATTGCTGGAGGGGCAGACCCTCCGGCATCTGATCGCCGGAAAGCCGATGGAGATCGAGACGGTGCTCGATCTCGGCATTCAGATCGCCGATGCGCTGGACGCAGCACACGCGAAGGGCATCGTCCACCGCGACATCAAGCCAGCGAACATCTTCGTCACTGAGCGAGGGCAAGCGAAGATTCTGGACTTCGGGCTGGCGAAAGTCACGCTCAAGCCGCAGAGCGTCGCTCTGAGCGCGCCGACCATCGAATCCGAGGAGCATCTGACGAGTCCGGGCAGTGCGCTCGGCACCGTTGCCTACATGTCGCCCGAACAGGTGCATGGCAAGGAACTGGATGGTCGCACGGACTTGTTCTCTTTCGGTGCAGTTCTCTACGAGATGTGTACCGGCATGCTGCCGTTCAGGGGCGACACGTCCGCGCTGATCTTCAACGCGATTCTTGAGCGAGCACCCGTCGCTCCCGTGCGGCTGAACCCGGATGTGCCGCCAAAGCTGGAAGAGATCCTCAACAAGTGCCTGGAAAAGGACCGCAGCCTGCGGTACCAGCATGCCGCCGATTTGCGAACCGACCTGCAACGGCTGAAGCGCGATACGGAATCGCACCGGGTCGGCGCCGCCGCTGTCAACGGTGCACCGTCCCGCTCGACCTCACGATCAAAGTGGGCCTTCGCCGCAGCGCTTTGGGTTCTCCTGATCATGGGCGCGGCATTTGCCGCCTTCCGGTGGCTGAAACCCACGCAGGCCATGCTGGCGTTCCAGCATTACCGCATCACGCGGCTCACTTCGACCGGCAACGTGGCGCAGATGGACCTTTCCCGCGATGGCCGATACCTGGCCTACACCGCCGCTGAAGGATCGGGTTTTTCTATGTGGGTACAGCAGATAGCAACCGCGACCAACGTAAGAATATTGGGCCCGTTGCCGGCTGAGGTGAGTTTGCGCCATCCTGGCTTTTCGCCGGACGGCAACTACATCTACTACTTGCAGAACGACGACAGGACAAACTCAAAGGATATCTATCGCCTGCCAGCCGTCGGTGGAGATCCGGTCAGGGTCCTCAGTGATGCCGCGTCGGCGCTCAGCATTTCTCCGGATGGCTCGAAGATAGCTTTCTCTCGCAAGAACACAAAGGTCACGCCGGCAGAGATCTATCTGACCGTTGCGGACGCGGACGGAAGCAATCAGCAAAAGGTGCTTACGTTAAAGAATCCGGAAAACATTTTTACCAGCGCCTGGTCCCCTGACGGCCGAACTATTGCCGTCGGCATCGATGAAGAAGCCGTAGGTAACGTGAACGGTCTCGCGCTCGTTCCAGCCCAGGGCGGCCCGGAACGTCGCATTGTCCACGGCATGTTGAGTACGGGCATGGCCTGGCTACCGGACGGTAGCGCGCTCCTGATTTCCAGCTGCGGCCCCGGGACTTTTGCAAATTTCCAACTCTGGGTCCTTGCTCTACCCGATGGAAAGCTGCGCAAGCTTACCAGCGATTTGACCGAGTACCACGACGTCAGCCTCACGGCCGACGGCAGGATTTTAGGCACCCGGCAGAAGCAGATGACTTCCTCTATCTGGATTGCGCCCGCGTCCAATCCATCGCTGGCAACAGAGTTACGAAGTGCGAGCCCGTGGGACGGCGGGGGAGGACTGGCGTGGCTCCCCCAAGATCGCTTGCTGTATTCGAGTGCCAAGTACGATTCCCAAATCTGGCAGATGGACAGTGACGGCAGCCATCGCCAGCAACTGACACGCCTGACAGGCACCTCGGGAGAGCCCTCCGCTACCGCAGACGGCACCATCCTGTTGTTTGGGCATTTTTCTGGAAATAAATCAACCATCTGGCGCGCAAACTCGGATGGGAGTGATGCCAGGCCAGTCAGTCTCGGAGAGAAATCCCCATGGGGTGGTGAGATCTCGCCTGACGGCAAATGGATGGCTTATTACTCGTACGAAACCGGTCCGGCGAAAGTCTCGATCCAAGGTGGGACGCCGGTTTCACTGGATATGGAAGGCGGCTACCCGGCGATTTCTGCGGACGGCCGCTGGATCGCCTTCGACCGTGATGACGAGAAGAACCATCGATCCCAGATCAAGATCATCGCTGCCGATGGGAGCGGTTCGCCGCGATTTCTGCCTTTTTCTTCCGAAGACCAGGTTCCCAGATCGTCAAACATGGGCAGCCTGCCTATTCGCTGGACGGCGTCGGGTGATGCCATCACCTATGTCCGAACGAAAGAGGGAGTATCGAACCTATGGGCCCAACCGGTTAGTGGCGGACCCGCGAAGCAGGTTACACATTTCACATCGGGCTACATCTGGCGCCATGCCTGGTCGCCCGACGGGAAATACCTGGCGCTGGCCCGAGGGAATTTTTCGATTGACGCCGTCATGCTGACCGATTTGCGCTAGCCTCAAGTGGGGAAGCGAATCCAGTCAGCATCCGACGCCAGAGGGGTATTCTAGTCGGCTGCCAAAACGAGAATGCGAGTTTGTAGATAGGTTGAGTTGCCAGCAGGCTGCCTCAACTCACTGTTTCATTCTTGTAGCCATCTGCCGTTCCGGCGGCGTCATCTGGTTCCAAACTGCGCTCAAGTCTTTTTCGAGGATCTGATTATTCGGATCCACCCGCAGAGCCAGTGCAAACCATAAATACGATGTCGGGAGATCGCGCGGCACACAGTGGCCCGTGGCATACATGGTTCCGAATGCGCTTCGGGCCTTGGCATTCGATTTCGCCGACGCGGCCTTCAGATATTTCACTGCCTCGTCACAGTTTTCCGGCACGCCTCTTCCGTAGAGATAGGCCTCGCCTTTGCGGAAGGCCCCGTCTCCGGTGTCAGCCGGGGCGGGCGCGGACACATTCGAAGCCTTCGGCGAGGGTATGCTGGGCTCGCGTTTCGTTGCGATCTTCTCATGGGGCGCGATCTTTGTTGCAGACGCGGGCCGCGTCACGGGCTGCGTCGCGGGCGGAGTCACGGGTGCCGGAGTCAGCGGTTTCTCCTCGGGCGCAGGCTTTGCCTCTGCGTCCGCGGCCTTGCGGGAAGAGTCGGGACCAGCGCTGGCGTTCTCCGATGTGCCTTGCGGGCCTGCCGCTGACGGAGCCACCGCCGGCGACGAGCCTGCATTCGGCGAGGGAGCAACATCCTGGGCCGTGGGCTTCCGACTTTCTGCAGGACTGAGATAGTTTGTGTAGGTCCACCAACTTGCCCCGCCCAAGGCTGCAAGCAGGGCCACCAGGAGCAGGATCCGCCGTCCGCCCGTCTTTGGCTGCTCCGACTCAAAGAAGGAATCCAAGCCGGAGAACGCGTTGTCCCGCAATGAGTGCATGCTGGGCTGATTCGGGCTGGGCTGATTCGGGCTGCGTTGATTTGCATCAGCCCGATTCAAGCCCAGCATCGACGGACCGCTGATCGGCGGCACCTGTCTGTTTGCGGGCCTGGTTGTGTCCTCCACGACGAGCGGCTGCGGGGTTTCCGCCGCGTTGGATACTCTCGCTGCGGTCGCCAGCGGCGCGTTGGGTAGTGGAGTACCTGCAGGGCGCCGAGCTTCCAGCAAGGTGCCACACATTCCGCAAAAGCGGAAATTGTCCGAATTGTTCTCACCGCACTTCGGGCAGATCACGATGGTTCTCCAGATGTGGTTTCTTACAGTTTAACTCCTGCCTGCGACATCGTTGAGTTCGTCTGTTCATATTAGAATGCCGATGCCTGGTTTCCGCCCATGCCGAAAGCCTCCAGAGCCAAGCTCACGCCCGCCGCGAAGCGCTTCGAGGCCAGGCTGGAACGCCTGCGCTCGAGCCTCAACTGGATCATTGTCCGCGTACCATTCAATGCAGCCGAAGTCTGGGGGACTCGTGGCCAGATCAAGGTGAAAGGCGAAATCAACGGGTTCGCGTTCCGCACCTCACTGTTTCCCACCCGCGAGGGCTGGCACTTTCTGCTGGTCAACAGGCGGATGCAAAAAGGAGCGCGAGCCTTCGAAGGCAGTGTGGCTCGTCTGCAGATGGAACTCGACAGGGAAGAACGGATCGTAACTGTCCCAGAAGAACTCAAGCGCCTTCTCAGCCAGGATCGCTCGCTTCGGGGCTGGTATGACAAGCTGAATCATTCCACCCGCAGCGACGTTGCCAAGTGGATCACCGAACCGAAGAGCGCCGAAGCCCGCGTGCGTCGGGCGGAACAGCTTGCGGAGCGGCTGCTCAGCGTCATGGAAGCGGAGCGGGAACTACCGCCCATTCTGCAAGTCGCTTTCGGGCGCCATCCACGGGCCGCGGAAGGTTGGGATGGCATGTCGGCTTCTCGCCGGCGCGGGCACTTGTTTGGCATTTTCTACTACCGAACCCCAGATGCCCAGGCGCGCCGCATAGACAAAATGCTCGAGGACGCGACTGCGCTCGCCGAGAAAATCAGCAACAAGAAAAAGTGAAACATATTCGGAGGAACAAGTTCACACATGGATTCACGCCTTGGCCAAGAACTCCTCTATCTTTCCCGCTCCGACGTGGTTGACGCCGGACCCGGCATGGCGGAAATCATTATGGCGCTAGAGAGTATGTTTCGCGAGAAGGGCGAAGGACGCGTCGAGATGCCGCCTAAAATTGGCATCCACACCATGCCCGACGCGTTTATCCATGCCATGCCGGCTTCCATCCCGGTGCAGAAGGCTGCGGGCATGAAGTGGGTCGGCGGATATCCGGACAACAGCAAGCGCGGATTGCCGTACATCACGGGACTGCTCATTCTCAACGATCCTGAAACCGGCGTCCCGGTTGCGCTCATGGATTGCACCTGGATCACCGCCCAGCGCACCGGCGCGGCCACGGCGGTTGCGGCGAAATATCTGGCGCGGTCCGAGTCGGGGACGGTCGGGGTCCTGGGGTGCGGAGTGCAGGGACGCAGCAATCTGGAGGCGCTGAAAGTTCTGTTTCCGCTGAAAAAGGCCTATGCGTACGATACGCACGCCGATCGCGCCGTTGGTTACGCGCGGGAAATGAGTGGGCAGCTGGGAGTCGAAGTTGTTCCGGTGCGCGACCCGCGGGAGGCGGTGGCTGCAAGCGATATAGTCATTACTGCGGGCCCGATTCTGCGAACTCCGCACGCGACGATTCAACGTGGCTGGCTTCGGGAAGGCGCATTTGCGTCGCTGGTGGACTTCGATTCGTATTGGCACCCCAGCGCCCTGCATGAGGCCGATAAGTTCTGCACCGACGACGTGCCGCAGCTTCATCATTATCGTGACCTCGGATATTTTCGGGACATCCCAGCCATCCACGCGGATCTGGGAGAGTTGGTCACTGGGCGCAAGGCTGGCCGGGAGAAACCGGAAGAGCGCACGATGGCTTGCAATCTTGGGCTCGCGCTCGACGACATCGCCGTGGCGCCGTTGATCTACGAACGGGCTTTAGAGAAGGGAATTGGGACTTGGCTGCCGCTGTAAGTTGTTTGACCGCCAGCAGCTCTGCATAGCACAATGCACAATCGCCGCGCGTGCGGTCGCCGTCCCGAGGATGCCCATGATTGTAAGGCGGCAAAAAGCGGGGCGCCGACCTGTTCGATGGCACGACATCGACTCTGCAAATTCGTAGAAAAAAGCCTTGAAACATCCTTGACAAGAAAAGTTGTCAATGCTACCGTCTCCTCGTGCTCGACATCCAAGTCATCGATGATCCGGCAGCGGCGACGGTGGCTTTGGAGCCCATGCGGAGTCGACTCCTCTCCGAGCTAGTCGTGCCCGCCTCGGCGGCGACGTTGGCCACGCGGGTTGGCCTGGCTCGGCAGAAAGTCAACTACCACCTGCACGCGCTGGAGGCGCACGGGCTGGTGCGGCTGGCCGAGGAACGCAAGTGGGGCGGGCTGACGGAACGGCTGCTCGTGGCGACGGCCGCTTCCTACGTCGTTTCGCCGAGCGCCCTGGGTCCGGTCGCCGCGGATCCGAATCGGGAAATCGATAGGCTGTCCGCGAGCTATCTCATCGCCCTGGGCGCACGGGTCGTCCGCGAGGTGGGCGATCTTGTTCGTCGTGCGAAAGAGACGGGCAAACGCCTGGCGACCCTGGCGGTGGATACCGAGGTTCGCTTCCGGTCGGCGACGGACCGGGCGGCTTTCAGCAACGAACTCACCGAGGCCATCACGAAACTGGTTTCGAAGTACCACGATGAATCCGCCCCCGGCGGCCGCGCGCATCGCCTGGTGGTCGTGGCGCACCCTCTGCCGCAGAAATCCCATCCCAAGGAGCCATCATGAGCGTGAAGAAAGAAGCCTCCGGACGCCGTTCAGTCCAGGTCGAAGTCGAGGTCCCCGGCACGCCGGAGGAAGTCTGGCAGGCCATCGCCACCGGGCCGGGTATTTCGTCCTGGTTCGTGCCGACTGAGTTCGAGGAGCGCGACGGGAAGCCCGTTGCGGTGAAGTTGAACTTCGGCCCGGGCATGGAGTCCAGTTCCGTCGTGACGGCCTGGGATCCGCCGCGGAGGTTTGCCGCCGAGGCCGATGGCTGGGTCCCTGGCTCGCCGCCCATCGCGGACGAGTGGAGCGTCGAAGCGCGCGGGGGAGGCATCTGCGTCGTCCGCGTGGTGCATAGCCTCTTCGCCAGCACGGACGACTGGGACAACCAGCTGGAAGGCACCGAATCCGGCTGGCCTGGCTTCTTCCGCATCCTGCGGATCTATCTCACGCACTTCCGCGGCCAACGCTCCGCGATGATGCAGTGGATGGCCCCCGCCGCGGGAACCGAAGCGGAGGCCTGGGAAACGCTGACCGCGGCATTGGGGCTGAAAGGCGTGAGCGCCGGGCAGCGTTGGACCGCCCCGGCGGGCGTCCCGGCGCTCAGCGGCGTGGTGGAGCACGTCAGCCAGAGTCCGTGCAACGCCCTGCTGCGGCTCGACAAGCCGGGGCCGGGCACCGCCGCCCTTGGCGCCGTCAACTTCGGCGGCCAGAGCATGGTCACGCTAAGCTTCTACCTCTACGGCGATCAGGCGGCCGGGACCGTCGCCCGCGAGACACCGCTCTGGCAAGCGTGGATTCAAGAACGCTTCCCGACGCCGTCGGAGACGAGCAAGAGTGAATGATCGCGTGGTCATGGGAGTGCACTCCCGTCGTTGCGCTCGCTGTCTGGTTCCCTCCCCTGTACTCGGGGAGGGTCGGGGTGAGTGCATGATCTCTGTGACGAACTCTCGTTGCGGTGCCAGGTGGACATCACCGCCCGCGCGGCCGGGGCGTGGACGAACGTCGACGACAGGAAGCATTAGAAGCGTTTTCCGTAGCGCAAGCCGCTGGTGTCAGTGGCCGCCGCCTGGTAACTATGACCGACGTAACGGCACGCGGAGTCTGCTTCTGTTATACTGCTATTAACGCTTTTGCTACGGTTTGCTAGTCACGCGGGGATCCTGTTGGATCCGTAACACTTCCGCATTTCCTGCCCGCCGTTTGGTTCCAGCGCCAATTTCATTGCGAGCGGCATGCGAACTCTCGGACACGTGTTTGAGAAATTAAAAGTAAGCCCCTCCAGAAAGAAAACAATCGAATGACAACATTTACCGAACTGCCCTTGTCTGCTGCCTTGCAGCAGAAACTGGCGGCGGCTCAATTCATTACCCTCACACCCATCCAGGCGCGCGCCATTGCTCCGGCCCTTGAAGGCAAGGACGTGATTGGCACGGCCCAGACCGGCACCGGCAAGACTCTGGCGTTCCTGATTCCGATTATCGAAATGCTGCGCGCTGAATCGTCCAAGACTGAATCGCCTAAGAACGAATCGTCCAAAAATGGATCAGCCAGGAACGTCAGCGCTCTCGTCCTGCTGCCGACGCGCGAATTAGCCCAGCAGGTTCACGAGCAGTATGAACTGCTGCGCGACAAGAGTATGCCGAAGGCGGCGCTGGTGATTGGCGGCGTAGCGGAGAAGGCGCAGATCCAAAGTCTTCGCTCCGGCTGCGAATTTGTAATCGCTACTCCGGGACGCTTGCAGGATTTCATCACCCGCAAATTTGCGGACTTGCGGCACGTGAAAATACTCGTGCTCGACGAAGCCGACCGCATGCTGGATATGGGTTTTCTTCCGGCCATTCGGCGCATTTTGCAGATTCTTCCGCAACGCCGGCAGACGCTATGTTACTCCGCCACCATGGAGCAATCAGTGGCCTCTCTGGTCAATGACTACACGCGTGAGCCGGTGCGGGTCGCGTTGGGCTCAGTCCTAAAGCCGGCGGAGAGCGTGTCACTTGAAGCCTACGAGGTGCGTCCGTCCGAAAAATTGGATGTGCTCCGGCAGTTGCTGTACGAGGAAAAGGGGCAGACGCTGATCTTCACGCGCACCAAACGCGGCGCGCAAAGGCTGGCCCAGGAACTCGCGCGCGATGGCTTCTCGGCCGCCATGATTCACGGCGATCGCACCCAGTCCCAGCGCAACGGCGCCCTGAGCGGGTTTCAGGAAGGACGCTTCCAGGTGCTGGTCGCGACCGATATCGCCTCGCGTGGCTTGCATTGCGATGATATCGCGCACGTGATCAATTACGACATGCCGAAAATGGCGGAAGATTTCATTCACCGCGTCGGGCGTACGGGCCGCGCCGGATTGCAGGGCCGGGCTTCCACACTGTTCACCGCCGCAGAGAATCTGGCGCTTCGCGATATCGAGCGCACTTTGAAGCTGCGCATCGAACGCAAGCAGGTGGATGCGTCAGCCTCGTCCAATGACCAGCCGAAGCGGTTTGTTCAAAACACTCTCGCCTCACGAACGCTGACGGCTTTGCCGGGTGAGGTGTTCGTCTAGAGATCTGTCTATTGGGGATGAAGCGGGCCTCGGCGTGCGATCGTGCCCCGGGCCAAATGTGCGACGACCCGTCACGAGGAAGAACGTGCGCTACTGCTCCGCGACTTGCGATCCGATTCCGGTGATCATTGTCACTGACAGTTCGGTGGTTACCGTGATTCAATTTCTATAGAGATTACAAGGCACTTTCTCTATGGAAGGGAGAGAGCTATGCAATTCCACTTGGAACCAGACGAACTGAAACTGCTTGCGAACGTCCTCTTAGAACAAGACCCCAGGCCGTACCAGGAGCTGCTGAACAAGGTCCTGGCCCGCGACTTGCGATTAGACGCCGATGAACTTGAACAAGCCGCGGACCTCCTGGCTGGCAAGAAGCGTAGCCTGCAGGAGGAAATCGCGCGGCAGCCGGACGCCACGCCGAAGACACAGCTGCAGCGGCAACTGGCGCTGCTGGAACGAGTGCTGGAGAGGGTCAACGAGGCCTGTGTCATGTTCTGAAGGCTGTCCACGTCAGCGTCACCTAGGGTGCCGATGGCGAAGGGAGAGGGTATGCCGTCAGGCGAATGACGCTCCGCCGTGGCCCGCTCTAGAGCTTGCGGAAAAAGTGCCGTCGGTTGTCGCAGTCGGACCTCAGCGGCTAAAGCCGGCACTGAAAATACGCCCGTTAGCGCAGCGGTAAACCGCTGCGCCACCCAAAATCCACCGCAAGATCGAGTTTTTCCGCAACCTGCTAGAGCTCAGAAGGATCTTGTTGGTATCGTAGCCTAGCTTCTTCGCAGGTGTCGCTGCCATCCGTAGTGGTTCAAGTTCCGGAACCCACATCACTGGCTGCGGTAACGGTTGTCACTGAACTGACCGAGCACAATAGCGTAGATTTTAGATAGCGCAATTCTCAGCGCCACGTTTCTCAACCGAGTATGCCGCCCGACACGCGCCGGCGGGGGAATTCAACCACGCCGTCACGGAGGAATTGGAGGAAGCACTGGAAGAGTAACTCCCGGCGGCTTTGCCGAGGTGTGCATGCTGTTCCATTGCAACCCGAGGCAGCAGCGGAACTCCGTTTCTGATGCCTACGGGCTACATCAAAACTGGAGGGCCGGGTTCGGCATTCGGCAACATTCCTGCCAGCACCCTGCTCCTCCTGCTTCGGAAGGAGGTTTGTGATGCCGACTGTAATTGCTCCAACCCGCATTAAACTGCAAAACATTCTGTTCGCCACTGATTTCTCGCCATCGGCGCAAACAGTTCTGTGTCATGCCGTGGACCTGGCTCGCCGTTACGGCGCCGTGTTGTACACCGTCCACGTGCTGCCGCATACACCGTTTGTCGAAGCTGCACAGCCGGATCCCGAGCAAATCAGGCTGATGGCTAATCAACAACTGCCTGCCTTGATGCGCTCCGCGTCGTTGAAGGATGTCGAACACAAAGAACTGATTGAGCAAGGCGAAGTTCCGGAAGTGCTCTCGAAATTGGTCCGGAAGTATGGCATTGACCTCATCGTAATCGGAACCGGCGGCCGCAAGGGCCTGGGAAAGCTGCTGCTGGGCTCGGTCGCGGAGGAGATCTTCCGCCATGCCGAGTGCCCAGTGCTCACGATGGGGCCGCACGCCACCCGCTGGGAGATCGATGGCAACCTGCAGCACATTCTGTTTGCCACCGACTTCGGGCCAGAGTCCTTGCACGGGCTGCCCTATCGCCATATCTTTGGCAGAGGAGAATCGGGCTCGTCTGACCCTCCTGCATGTGGCGCCCGAACCTGGTGTCGCTCTGCCGGAGCCAGAACCCGGAAGTATGCCCGTAGTTGACCCGAGCGAGGTGGCAGCTTCCACGGAGAATCAACTCCGCGCCCTGATTCCTGAAGGAACACAGCTTTGGCATGAGCCCGACGTACATGGTGCAATTTGGCTCCCCGGCAGAGATGATCGTGAGAATTGCCGAGCAGACGGTCGACATGATCGTGCTGGGCGTGAAACGGCCGGGGCTTTTGACCAAACACCTGGGCGAGGGTGTAGCGTACAAGGTTGCCTGCGAAGCGCCCTGCCCGGTGCTTTCGGTGGGTGCCGGGTACCACGTCTAACGAGTATGGTCAGGCCCGTACGAGGACATCCGGAAAGCCGTGACGCCGCGTGATGGCGCGGTGACCAAGTTACACAGTTTCTGGACCGGAGCGTGGCGAATGCAGTGAGCCAATTGCTCTGGAAGGAGAAGAGCGGCCAGCAAGTCGACTAGGGCGAGGTGGAGGCGAGATGCATCCGCCGGCGGAGACAACGCCGGAGGACGAGAAACTTGTGTTGGAAATTGGACCGGGCTCGCCGGAGCCTTGCGCTCCGGCGAATCCGCGACCTAGCGATCGGCCGGCTTGCCGTGAGGTGTGAGTAGCTCGATAGGATTGGGTTCGTCTTCAACTCCGATGCGGAACAGTGCTGCCTGAGCTTCAGCGAGTTCTCTCATTTCACGCATTTCTTCTGCTTCGTCCAGCACTCCGCCTCCCGGTTTGTCCTCTTTCCGCTGGCTCTTGCGCTCGTTCTTGTCGCGTTGTTTCTGTTGTCGTGCTTGTTCTTTCTGACGTTTGGTGAAAGTTGATCGGCCTCGTGGCATCTTAAAATCTCCCCGTATTCATATTTTCATTATTATGGCCGGCTACATTGAAGGGTCTGTAGGGTGGGCCGAGCTCTTGTCCCGTAATAAACCTCTGAAATGAACCAGAAGATTGACGCACTCCTCGTTTCGTTTCAGATCTTAATCATAGTATAACCTCGAACTGAGTCATGACGCATACCACCAAAATGCCTTGTGAGAAGTTTCCAGTTCTCGGTCCCAGTTCTCAGTGGGAACCGGATGGTTCCCAGGTTTTTCTGAGAACTGAGAACTGGGAACTGAGAACTGCGGCCGGTTTGCCACCTGCGACAGCGTCGTGTTACCATCGAACACGTTACGAAAACGAGAAGAGACAGGAGTGCAACAGGTTAGTGTTAGCCAGAGAGCAAAAGCAGTCCGTCGTTGACACGTATCGCACGCACGCTACCGATACCGGCAGTCCGGAAGTTCAAATCGCGCTGCTGAGTGAGCGCATTGGTCAGTTGACGGAACACTTCAAAACGCACCAGAAAGACCACGGCTCGCGCCGCGGACTTCTCATGATGGTGAGCCGGCGTCGAGGTCTGCTCGACTACCTGAAGAAGTACGACTCGGAACGGTACAAGACCGTTATTTCCAAGCTCGGTATCCGCAAATAACCGCGCGACCGGTTCCGTGTGGAACCGGTTCGAGATTTTCAGAGAGCCTCAGCGAAGTGCGTTCCCAACCGCAGCCCCTGGCATACGCCCGTTCAAGCGGACTCCGTACCCTGGCGCATGCCCTTCTGCCCTACTTCCGCCCTACAAAAAAAGGATGATCTATGAAGCCTGAAGCCACAAAAGTTTCCGTCGAAATCGCAGGCGGAAAGCAGCTCTCCTTCGAAACCGGAAAACTAGCCAAGCAGGCGCACGGCGCTGCCGTCGTGCGCTTTGGCGAAAACGTTGTCCTTGCCACTGCGACTTCAAATCCCGACCCCCGCGAGGGCATCGACTTCTTTCCGCTCACCGTCGACTACCGCGAATACACTTATGCTGGCGGACGCTTCCCCGGCGGCTTCATCAAGCGCGAAGGGCGCATGAGCGAGCGCGAGGTTCTCACCAGCCGCCAGATTGACCGGCCGGTTCGTCCGATGTTCGCGGAAGGGTTCAAGTGCGAAACCCAGGTCATTGCCTTCGTGCTCTCCGCCGACACGGAAAACGATCCCGATGTCTGCGGCATCAACGCCGCTTCCGCTGCCCTGACCATTTCCGATATTCCGTTTCTCGGCCCGCTCGGCGCCGTGCGCGTCGGCCTGATCGATGGCCGCTTCATCGCTAATCCCACCTACACCGAAATGCGCGACGGCCTGCTCAACATCATGGTCGTGGGCACCGCCGATGCGATTGTGATGATCGAGTCGGGCGCGAGAGAAGTGAAAGAAGAGACGGTGGTGGACGCGATCGAATTCGCGCACACTGAAATCAAGAAGATCTGTGCCGCCATCAACGAGCTGCGCAGCAAGGTCGGCAGACCGAAGCGCCAAGTGACGCCGCCGGAATTCGATGAGGCGTACTTCAAGGGTCTGGAATCGAAAATCGGCACTCGGCTGAGTGGTGCGCTTGATACCGCGAAACATCCGAAAGCGGAAAGCTACGAACTGGTTCGGGTACTGGAGAAGGAACTGCTGGCCGCTCTGCCCGAGGATGACGAGGCAGGCAAGGAAAAGCTCAAGAAGTACTACGAGATCCTGCGCGAGCGCATTTTCCGTAGCCAGGTGATCGATCACAAGCGGCGTCCCGACGGACGCGCTTTCGACCAGATCCGCGAGATCTGGATCGAAGCCGGTATTCTGCCGCGCGCCCACGGCAGCGCCGTCTTCACCCGCGGTGAAACTCAGGCATTAGTCACCACCACGCTCGGCACCAGCGACGATATGCAGCGTCTCGAAGGCTTTGAAGGCGAAGCCAAGAAACGCTTCATGCTGCACTACAATTTTCCTCCGTTCTCGGTGGGAGAAGTAGGCTTCATGCGTGGCGCCGGACGGCGCGAGATCGGCCACGGCGCACTTGCCGAGCGCGCTGTTTCGGCGGTGCTTCCGACCGAAGACAACTGGCCTTATGCGATGCGCGTCGTCTCCGACATTCTGGAGTCGAACGGATCGTCGTCGATGGCCACGATTTGCGGCGCGTCGCTCTCGCTGATGGATGCGGGCGTGCCGTTGAAGGCTCCCGTGGCTGGTGTTGCAATGGGATTGGTGAAGGAAGGCGAGCAGTACGCCATCCTGACCGACATCGCAGGCGCGGAAGATCATTACGGCGACATGGATTTCAAAGTTGCGGGGACCAAGGACGGCATCACCGCGCTGCAGATGGATATCAAGGTTGCGGGCATCACTTCGCAGATCATGCGCGAGGCGCTGGCGCAGGCACAGCGTGGCCGGTTGTTCATTCTCGGAAAGATGGACGAGATTCTGACCGAGCCGCGTGTGAAGGTTTCAGCGTACGCGCCGCGTATCTATACCCTGCAGATTCCGGTGGATAAGATTCGCGACGTGATTGGGCCCGGTGGCAAGATGATTCGCAGCATCATCGAGCAGACGGGCGTGAAGATCGACGTGGAAGATTCGGGCAAGGTCAACGTGGCGTCGAACGATGAAGTCTCGGCGAACAAGGCATTGCAGATTATCCGCGATCTCACGGCCTCGGCCGAGGTGGGGAAAACTTATCTCGGTAAGGTGAGCCGGTTGGCCGATTTCGGAGCTTTCGTCGAAATTCTGCCCGGATTGGACGGCCTGCTGCACATCAGCGAGGTCGCCGAACACAGAATCAAGGACGTTCGCGATGAGCTGAAAGAAGGCGACCAGGTGCTGGTGAAAGTTTTGGCCGTCGAAGGCAACCGGATCAAGCTGTCCCGGAAGGCGATCCTGAAAGAGCAGCGCGCCAAAATGGGTGGCGGGACTCCTCCTCCGGAACTGGATCAGGCCGCAGATACGGCAGCACCGGCACCAGCGGTCGCGCAGGGCACACCGACGGCAGTGATCGAAGGCGGTGCAGAGTTCGATGCGGATGATGAGCCGAACTTCAACCGTGTAGATGGAGTTGTTGCATCGGTAGAGGCGGGCGCTGCGCGTCCAGAAGGTGCGCGGGAAGGACGTCCCAGCGGCGGAGGCGGGGGTGATCGCGATCGCAATCGCCGGCGGCGGGGTCGTGGACGCGGTCCCGGCGGTGGTCAGGGAGGTCACGGTGGTGGACACTCTGGCGGCGGTGGTGGACGCGGAAGAAGGTAGGATCGCTTCGGGTAGGTTACGGGCTTGGGAGGGCACGGCTTCAGCCGTGCCACCCGGAGGCGAATGCAACCTGGGCGCGGCACCAGCCCCGGCTTTTCGACACCGAGCATAATCGCCAACGAAGACATGTTCTTTATGCATTACGCCTCTCCAGATCGCGGATCAACATCGAAGTAAGATAAGAATGGCGATGCAGCAACCAATCGCAAAGCACGTCCATTTAAGTTTGTTGACCTGATTATCTGCCTCTCTCCAACCTCTCTGGAACTCCTCCTGAGAGCGCTCTCTGTTTTCCTCCAATGTTGCCAGCCTTGTATATTCTTTTGCTTGTGCTGGTGTCAGTCCTTTTGGAGTGGTTCGTTCCATCTCATCTGCCAAACTCTGCTGATAAGGAGTCAGGCTGTCAATCTGGAGGGCATAAACCTTTGCCAATTCTTTTTGCTGAGGTGTCAGCGATGCAATGAATCTATCAACAGCTTGAAGGTGCCTACGCGCTAACTCATCCATTGTCTTTACCGCCATTACCGTGACATTTTATCCCTATTTTTGCCCGTGATTGAAAGGGTTGGGCGAAGAACCAGAACCCGCCGTCGTTCGGCGTTGCTTCGGTGGAGTCGGGAGGAACGGTACCCACGGACGCAGACCTAGTTCCTGCCCGATGCGCTCTAGTTCTTCCCGGACCCCGTCCGCCCGACCCCATTTATCATATGAGAGGCCGCAGGAGAAAAATGATGGAAGAGAAAAAGCAGGAGTACACCGTTGTGCTGGATGCCGGCGACGGAAAAAGTTTCAGTGCGAACTTTGATTCCGAAAAGAAGGCGGTGGACGCCATCAGGGTTTACCGGAATGGAGACGAAGTTCCAATCTGCATCCGAAGGCTAAGGATTAAAGGTAAGAAAAATCGGAAGGCGACGCAGAAGGTAGATGAGGTGATTAAAGTCCTTAACGGCCCTTCTTAGCCAGAGCCAGCAAGGGCTTTCCGGCACCGGAACTAGTCGTGACTGCGTCGCTAGCGTCGGGGCTGCTGATGCTAAAATCGGTAGTGAGGTGAAAAGATGCAAACAGCAGCAATAGGCCGCCGCGCCATTTTCAAAAAGGCAGGATGTCCTGACATCAAGGTTGAGGTATCGGCAATGCAGGGCGGTGGAGCGTTCACCGTGACCGAGGACGGAAAGAGTTCGGCAACGTGGCCGAAATATACTCCACAACAAGTGGCGAGCGGCAACATGCGCCCGATGACGCTCGACGGCGTCTGGCAGGGGATTCAGGAAAAGTACGCCGGTTACACCGTCACCGACGAGCAAGATTTGGTGCCGGACGCAGTGAGATAATAAAGGCATGGAGAGTTGTCACTCCGTCATCATTTTCGGTTCGCTTTTGCTGGCGTGCTCGAACACGCCCGCGTCGGTCAGTGCGTACCACGTCACTAACGCGCCAACGCCGCCGTTTCGTGGAGAAAACCGCGAAGCGCCCGAACCCGTGCATCCGCCAGACGGCGAAGGAGTGCCGACAACGCTTAGCGTCATAAGCTCGTCGGGTGCGATCAGCAATGTTGCGGCGACCGCCATGTCCTGCTCGATGGAACCACCGAGCGCTCACCATTCGTGGTTCGAGATTGAAAAGCCGCGCACGAACGTCAGATTGAGAGTCTCCGCCCCGGTTCCACGACAGCGTCGATTTTCTCCGCCCCGCACGCGTCGGAACTGTTAGATGCGCCCGACTGTACACCGAACGAGTGCCTCTACCGAAATGAAGAGACTCACTAATGAAGAACGGGCGAAGAGGAAATACACAAGCAGCTTGACGTCACCTCTACGCGAAATTAGTTGACTTACAACAAGCCGCGAGCGACACTGAAAGTCTGATTGGGGCAGTTTTGAGGTTCGTCCGTCGACTAAGACGGCCCTCGAAACTGCCCCAAAACCATTTTTGGGCGCTGTTTTGGAGCTAAGTCCTTATTCTGGAATATTTTACAGCTAAGTCCTTATTTTTGAATATTTTGCACAAAAAAGGGGGGGGAGGGGGTCACCCCAGGAGCTCGTTAAGAATTGTCAGAACGCCAGACGTTTAAAGATCGTTTCCGGAATATGTTCCACGGCGGTCATGATGTAGCGCCAAACTTTTGGCGTGTAGAGTACGTCGGGAGAACGGCGTTCGAGGGCGCGTACGATGTCGCGGGCAACCTGCTCGGGATCGGCAAAGCGTGCAGCGTTGGGCAGGTGGTCGGTCATTGGGGTCTGGACCGGTCCGGGCTTAATGGTGATGACACGGACGCCCGCGGAATGAAGGCGGCTGCGGAGTCCCTGGAGGAAAAGGGAAAGCGCGCCTTTCGCCGAGCCGTAGACGTAGTTGGAGCGGCGTCCTCGATCGCCGGCGACGGAGGTGATGGCGGCCAGGCATCCAGTGCGACGACGTTCTAACTCGGCGGCGAACAGGGTGAGGATCGCGGTGGCACTGACAAAGTTGACTTGTAGTTCTTCCAGGAGAACGTCGACCGAGGTTTCCGAATCCGTCTGGTTGTGCATGGAGCCGTAAGCGAGGAGGACCGTGTCAAAGTCGCAGAGCGTGCGGCGGGCAAAATCAAATATGTCGGCGTGGTGCTGAACGTAGGCTAACTCGGCAGCATAAGTGAAAACTTGTCGGGCGCCTCTAGCTGCTAAGTCACTCTGTAATTCAGCGAGGCGCTGCGATGAGCGAGCTACGAGCAGTAACTCGCAGCCCTGACGAGCCAATTGCCGCTCGACCTCGAGCGCAATGCTCGAAGTGGCTCCGAGAACGACAACCTTCCTCATCTTCATTGCTGTCGCGGGTGCCGTGGCGGTCGTCATTATTATCGGGCCTCCGTCACACGCCGCCAGAATGAAGACGACATTTTCGGGTCTATGTAGGGGATGAAGCTGCGCCAGCGCGGAAACGAGGCCTCAAACAGAGCTGGGCTCATGCGGGCGTCTTTCGCGGGATAGAGCGCTCCTCCACTTTGCTGGACAACTTCATCGAGTGACTGCATCAGTTTGAGCGTGCGCTCGCCTCGCATGGCGAAGTCGAGCGCAATGGTGAGTCCAGGGCGCGGGAATGAGAGCATGCCGGCCGGAGGCGCAGAACCGAATTGCTTTAGCACCCCTAAAAAAGAGCCCATGCCGGAGCGCCCGATGCGATCGAGTAACTCCTCAAAGGCTTCGAAGTTCGTGTCCGGGATGACGCACTGATATTGCAGAAAGCCTTGTCTGCCGTAGAGCAGGTTCCATTGCCGGAAGGAATCGAGTGGATAGAAGAACGAATCGTAAGCAACGGCGGTTGCGCCTCTCCTGGCCGCATGAATTGTGTAGTAAGCGGCGTTGAGGGCTTTTACAGAATAACGGTTGAGCATCCAGGCCGGGAGTGCGAAGGGCAACTTGGGGCCGCGCTTGGGGTGAAATTGTTTGCCATGATCGGCGGCGTGGTTTCCGCGAAAGAATATGCCCCGAGGGTTTCTCCCGGCGAAACAGTCGATCCATGCCACAGTGTATTCGAAACGGTCATTGCTTTCGCGGCTGAGATCGAGAAACGAGTTTAGCGAACCGAAAGGAACGGACTCGGCGTCGATCCAGGGTCCAGCCACGCGTTTCAGTTGGATGTCCGCCCAGGCGATTACGCCAGTGAGGCCGAGACCGCCGATGGTGGCGCCTAGCATATCTGAATTGATTTCGGAATTGCAGACAACAAGACCGTCGTTCGAGCGATGCAGGGCGATTTGGCGGACGTGGGCGCCGAAGGTTCCAGCGCGGTGATGGTTCTTACCGTGCACGTTGTTGGCGATAGCTCCGCCGACGGTAACGAAGCGCGTGCCGGGAGTGACGGGAGGAAACCATCCTTTAGGGAGGAATATGTCGAGAATGTCGGAGATGCTGACGCCGCTTTCGCAGCGCAGCAAGCCAGTGGATTCGTCGAAACCGAGGATGCGGTTGAGGCGGCGGCAGTCGATCAGTTCGCGGCCGGCGTTGAGACAGGAGTCACCGTAGCTGCGGCCAAGACCGTAGGGGAGCAGGGAGCCGGGCGCCGCGGTTCTGAGGATTTTCGGCACCTGATCGTTCCATGCCGGCTTATGGACGTATTGGTGCGCGGTTTTCGGGTAACGCCCCCAGGAGAGGATTCGCCTGATGGATGGCGAAGCCGCGGGTTGCCTGCGCAAAGTTGCGGCCGCTGATGATTGACCAGTCATACCAGTGTGTACCGGGCTAAATGTGCCGATAGTCAGCTCTATAACTTGAAGGCCAGTTGGCCTTATTTCATCCCCTTACCATTCATCCCCTTACCAATGGGCGTGTATCATGCTCGCTGCGATCACCGCCGCCGACGCCAGGGCCACTCCATAACTGACTGGGTCCCGAATGGCAAGCGTAACTGGGTCTTCCTTTAGTTCTCCGCGATGCGCCATCAGCCAGGTTCGACTGAGCCAATAAAGAACGATGGGACAAAGCAGAAACAGAAACTCCGGCGAGGAGTAGAGCAGGCGCACCTCCGGACTGTGAACATAGAGGCTGAAAATGACGACGGCGGAAAAACTGCTGCCGACGCCGAGCGAGAGCAGAAGCTCGCGGTCGCCGGTGCGATAGCCACGTCCCGAGTTACCCGCCATAACTAAGTCGCTGGCATGGAGTAACTCAGAGTAACGTTTGGCCATGGCGAGGCTAAGAAAGAAGAACATGGAAAACGCCAGGAACCACTGCGAGAGTGGCGTTGCGGAAATCAAGGCCCCGGCGAGGATGCGGACGCTGTAAAAGCTGGAGAGAACGAAGACGTCGAGCAGCGCAATTCTCTTGAGATAGAGCGAGTACAGCATCGTGAGCACGGCGTATCCGACCAAGGCCAAAGCGAAGTGCACGTCGAGCACGAACCCCATTCCAATCGCCGCGGAGAGCAATAGGAACGAGGCGAGCAGGCCTTCGGGAATAGAAAGTTCGCCGGCGGCGAAGGGGCGTTCTTTTTTCCAGGGATGTTCGCGATCGGAGTGCAGATCGAGAAGGTCGTTGAGGATATAGAGTCCGGAAGCGCAAAAGCCGTAGAGCGCGAAGCCAATGAAGGTGCGGACAATGGGCGCGATCGCGAGATTGTGGGACAGGGCGAGGGGCAAGAAGAGCAATAGATTTTTCGCCCAATGCTGGCCACGAATGGCGTTGATCCAGGTGCGTAACGAAGTGCGGAACGAGGTACGCGGGTCGAGGATGGCTCCTTTAACCGCAGTGACGGCGGCGGCTTGCTCGGCGCGAGCCTCCGTGCCGACCACGTAGGCTCCCCGAGCGCGGCGCCAAACTTCCACATCAGCGGCCGAGTCGCCCACATATTCAAAGCCGGCGTCGCCGAAGTGCTGGGATAAAAACTCAGCTTTGGCCGCTCCTTTGAGATTTACCCGGCCGTCGCTGGCGTGGACCTCGTCAAACAAACCGAGGTACCGCGCAATCGACTCCGCCAGTTCGCGATCAGCGGCCGTGACCAGCGCGATGCGGCGGCCGGTGGCTTTTTCCTGCCGGATAAGATCAAGAACTTCCTGCCGGTAAGGCAGTCGAGTAGGGTCGAGGCGGACTTGGGCGGCAAGATTTCGTTTCAGGGCGGCTCGTCCTGAAAGCAGCCAGAACGGAAGCCGCAGCAGCGTGATGGGCCGGGTCTTTAGGAGCAGGAGGACGCATTCCCAAAGAACGTTCCCGCGGATCAAGGTGCCATCGAGATCGACGCACAAAACCGGGCACGCCGCCTTGGCGGATCCGACTGCTGTGACAGACCCCATGGGCTAATCGTCGCATAAAAGGGAGGGCACAATGCGGTAATAAGCGGCACACCTAGGTAACCTGGGTAACATGCGCGGAGCGAGAGGGCCAGTTAGTATCAGCTTTGATCTGGAGCGGAGCGATCGATTCCGGACGCGAAGCACATGGAAGAGACGCAAGGGCATCGGGAACCTGGCGCATCCGAATTGCTGGCCAAGTATCTGCACCGGCCGGGCACGTTGTTGCCCTTGCTGGGGCTGGTTACTTTTGTGGTTTACAGCGGTTCGCTTTCTTTCGAGTTTGTATGGGACGACTGGCCGCAGATTGTAAACAGTCCGATCATCCGGACATGGAGCAATCTGCCGCGCGCGTTCGGGAGTGACCTGTGGTATCACGTGGCGCGACACCAGGTGTATTACCGGCCGCTGTTCGTGGCATGGTCGATGTTGAACTACACATTATTCGGATTGCGCCCGTGGGGATGGCACCTGGGAGCGGTTTTGTTACACGTGGGCGCGGTGGCGGCAGTGTTTTGGCTGGTGCGGCGGCTGGGATTGGAATACTGGACGGCAGCTTTGGCGGCACTGATCTTTGCTCTGCATCCCGTCCACATTGAGCCGGTCGCGTGGGTTTCCGCCGCTTCGGACACGATGGTGACGATGTTCGCCGCACTGGCCTTTGCGGCGTTTCTTAACGGACGCGATCCCGGAAGAAAGAAGAGAGCCGCCTGGTCGATAGCGTCGCTGGCGCTGCTGGCATGCGCACTACTGACCAAAGAAATGGCGGTTGTGTTTTCTGCGTTGGTCGGGATCTACGCGTGGCTGCACCCAGCGAAAGAAAAACCGTCGCCGGGACAGAGAGTTCTTGGGGCGACCATGGAGGCAGTCCCGTATGCGCTGGTGACGTTGGCTTATGCGCTGTTGCGTGAGCACGCACTGCCGCACGTAACCGGGCAGTTTGATCCGAGTCACGGGATGATGGACGTGGCGCGGACTTTACCGCTGGTGCTCGCCATTTATTTGCGCCAGTTGCTCCTTCCGGTGGGCATCACGGCACTTTATTACACACCGTATGTTACAGGCGCAATCCTAAGTCAAGTTGTGGTGCCCATGATGGTGCTGGGAGCGGCGCTGGTTGGATTGTGGTACTGGAATCGGCGCGAAGAGAATTCCACCGTTGCTTTTGCGGGGTTGTGGCTCTTGATCGGGCTTGCGCCCGCGTTGTATTTGCGGAACTTCGGCAACGGCGATTTTGTGCGCGACCGCTACATGTATTTGCCGTCGATCGGGTTTGCAATTCTGGCGGCGATGGGGCTGCGGAAACTGCCCTCCCTCAAAGCTTGGAGCACACAAGTAGTGCAGGGGTGCGCTGTGCTCGTGCTCTGCGGCAGTTATGTGTGCGCATCGATTGCACAGCAGGTGTACTGGGGCAGCGATCTGCTGCTCCTGGTGCGCGGGCAATCTCTATATCCGGGAAATCCTTATGCAGTGGCGGGGCTGGCGAAGGAATACAGCCAGATGGGAGTGCACGATCGCGCAATTGCACTGGCGCAGTCGGTGGTGAGGGACCATCCGGAATATGGCTATGGGCCGCTGGCGCTGGCGGAAGCATACATCCACGCCGGTCGATTCGAAGAGGGCCGGATTTGGCTGGACCGGGTGGATCCGGATTACGCCAAGTCGGAAGTAGGGATGGCGGGAGTCGCGGGGTTGTACGGACAAATGGGCGACTATGAGCGCGCGCTCGTGCTTTGCTCGGAGATCCTGTCGAAGGAACCAAATCTTTATTCGGCTATCTACAACTGCGGCAATATTCACTTGATGGACGGCCAGTACAAGGACGCAGAACAGTTGTTGTCGCGCGCGGTGCAGTTGGTGCCGGAACAAGCGGCTCCGAAACATTTTCTGGGACGCGCCCTTCTGCAGGATGGACGGAACGCGGAGGCGCAACCTTACCTGCTGCAGGCGGTGGCCATGGACGCGAAGGTTTGGGACTACCACTATTGGCTCGCTGTGTCCCTCGAAAAGAGCGGGAATATGTCCGCTGCCCGGTCCGAATATCAGCGGGCGTTGCAACTGAACCGGGACAGCAAAGAAGCGAAGGTGCGTCTGACGGCGCTGGAGGCAAAGTGAAGAAGGAAATGGAGAACGCTTCCACGAAGTCAGGGATTCAGATTGACCCTGCCCAGAACGTAGAAATCCCGAGCGTGGAAATCAGGGTTTGCGAACAAACTTGGGAGGCGCTGGAGGCCAGCGAAAGCGAAGTGGCAGTGGTTGCGGCTGCCCAGGGCCGGGTAGTTCGCCTGCTGGTGCTGGTTGCAGTGTTGGTCATCGCCGGACTGTATGTTGGCGCCCACATCGGCAGCGGCTGGGTCCCGGCCGACGACGGGACTCTGAGCCAAAGCGCGCTGCGAGTGATGCAGGGACAACTTCCGCATCGCGATTTTGGGGAGATTTATACGGGGGGTCTGAGTTTTATTCATGCGCTGGCGTTTCGAGCGTTCGGCGTGAATCTGATGTCTCTGCGCATCTGTGTGTTTCTGTTTTTTCTGGCGTGGCTTCCGGCCGTCTACTATATTGCGCTGCGCTTTACCTCGGCGATTGCGGCGGGCATGGTCACTCTGCTCGCAGTCGCGTGGAGTTATCCAAACTATCCCGCCGCCATGCCTTCCTGGTACAACCTGTTCTTCGCGACGTTTGGGGCGGCAGCGCTGCTGCGCTACCTGGAAGCGCGGACGCGGCGCTGGCTGTTTTTGGCGGGAGTATGCGGCGGAGTGTCGATCCTGATCAAGGTGATCGGAGCGTACTACATTGCCGGGGCGCTGCTGTTTCTTGCCTTCCTTGAACAGAGCGAAAGTTCAGAGGGTGAAAGTGGGACGTCGAGCTGGCCATACCGCGTGTTCAGTGGGGGCGCGCTGCTGCTGTTCCTGGCAGTGCTGCTCACGGTGCTGCGCACCCGGCTGGGCCTGCCGGAGTTGTACCATTTCGTGCTGCCATCGGCGGTGGTCGTGGGGCTGATCCTGCTGGGAGAAGCGAGCGTGCGGGCGGGAACGGCGCAACGATTCAGAACGATATTGCCAGCGGTGATTCCGTTTCTGTGCGGCTTTGTAAGCCCGATCATCGTTTTCCTGATACCGTACGCGCGGTCGGGGGCAGTGTGGAAATTCCTGTCGGGTGTGACTTCGAGCGCGGTTTCCCGGTCGGCTGACCTGGGAGTGATTCGCCCGGTAGGAATTGAAAACATTATGTGCGCACTGCCACTGGTGGGCGTTCTGGCGGCGGCGATGTATTGGGATAAGTTTCAGGGGAAACTTATCGGGGCGGTTCTCGGTTTGGGGGCGGTTGTAATTGTGGTGAGGGCCACGCAGTCGTTCGAGATTGTTTTGGCGGTCTGGCATTCCGTGACGGTACTAACGCCGATTGCAGTGCTGCTCGGAGCCGTGCTGGTTTGGGTGCGGAGAAAGCCCGACGCGCGCAGTAAACTTCAGCGGCAGCAGGTTGTGCTGCTGATCTCGCTGGCGGGAACCTGCAGCCTGGTGCAATTTCCATTTGCGGCTGCGATCTACTTGAGTTATTCGGTGCCGCTGACGCTGCTGGCGCTGGTGGCGATTGTGTCCACGGGCAAGACGCAGCGCGGGACGTATGCGCTGGCCTCGGTGGTGGGGCTGTATCTGGCGTTTGGTGTGGTCAGCCTCGTTCCACGCTATATCTACGAAATCACGTGGATAGTCGGCGGCATGCAAACGATGCACGCGCCGCGAGCTGGCGGATTGAAAATCGAAGAAGCCGTGTTCTTCGATGACTTGGCCCATTTCCTGCGAGCGCACAGTCCGAACGGACTGATGTACGCGGGGAATGACTGTCCGGAGTTGTACTTTCTTTCCGGGTTAACGAATGTTGCGCACGACGATACGGGCGCGCCACCAGAGGAAATTCTGCAGGCGATCCAGTCTGACAATCTGCCCCTGGTGGTCATCAATGATGCGCCATATTTCCCGGGGGCGGCGATGCGGCCGGATGTAAAGGCCGAGGTGATGAAGAGATTTCCGCATACGACGCGCTTCGGAATCTTCCAGGTATTTTGGAAGGAGTAATAAGAGGGCATCAGCTCCACTTTCTCTTTTGGCCGCACAATGGGAGTATCCATCGCGTTAACTCTGCTCAAACAATGTTTCCTCGATCAGTTCGCAAAGAATGTGTCCAGTTAGAATGTGCGCTTCCTGGATACGAGGTGTTTGATCGCTGGGAATACAAATGCAGTGATCGACCGCACCCGGCAACTTCCCTCCTGACCTGCCGGTCAGACCCACGGTGACGAGTTTTCTCTCGCGGGCCACGTGCAGAGCTCGCAGCACGTTGGGGGAATTTCCGCTGGTGCTGATGGCGAAGGCGACGTCATCGGGACTGCCCATGCCCTGGACTTGGCGCGCGAACACGTCGTCAAAGGAATAATCGTTGCCGATGGCGGTGAGGACGGAGGAATTAGTGGTCAGCGCCCAGCCCGAGAGGCTTGCCCGTTCCCGCAAGAACCGTCCGCTCAATTCCGCGGCCAGGTGCTGGGCGTCCGCGGCACTGCCACCGTTGCCGAAGAACAGGATCTTGTTTCCGGAGCGGAGGCACTTCGTCATGGCGTCCGCTACCGTGACCACGGCGCTCAAGTACCCTGAAGATTCCAGCAGACTCTGCATCACCGACGCGCAGTCGCGAATTCTGGCCATCGCCAGAGACTGCGCAGTATCCGCGTTCATAGAACATCTCCGGCCCAGCGCAAACCTTCACGAGGTCGCGCTGGATTGGGCCTCACTATCCCGCAAAGAGTCCCGCAATGGTTCACCCGGGCCATATTCGAAATTGATCCTCTCCTGCTCGACCACCAGCGGCCGTTTCTGTACCAGGGTATGGATGGTGCCGATATATTCCCCAATGATGCCCATGAACAGCATTTGGATCGACATGAAGAAAAATACGCCGATGACCAATGGCGCGATGCCAACCGAGAAGCGGCTCCAAAAGATTAGTTTGTAAATGAGGTATGCCAGCGACACCAAAACCGCGACTAGCGCGCCCACAAAGCCGGAAAAGGTCACCAGTCGTAGCGGCACCTTAGAGAGGTTTGTGATTCCGAGCATTGCCATGTCGTAAAGCGAATAGAAATTGTTCTTGGTGATTCCGCGTTTGCGCACGGGCTGATGGTACGGAATATCGAAATGTCGAAACCCAGCTTCCGCGATCATGCCTCGAAAGTACGGGTACGGATCATCGAAGTTCTTTATGACCTCCACTACCCGGCGGTCATACAGCCCAAACCCGGTATAGTTCTCGTAGGTTTCTACGCCAGAAAGGCGGTTCACCAGCCGATAATATTGCTTGCGAATCCAGAACATCAGTCTGTGTTCATCACTGGTCGACTTTACGGTGATCACAACTGGATATCCCTCTTCCCACTTGCGCACAAGGTCCACAATCATCTCCGGCGGGTCTTGCAAGTCCGCCACAATGCCGATCACCGCGTCTCCGCTCGCCTGATACAGGGCGTGCATCGGCGATCTTATGGTGCCAAAGTTGCGCGTATTGCGGATCACCTTGACGTTCCTGTCCGCAGCGGCGATGGCCTTCAGTTCGCCTAGAGTGTTGTCACTTGACGCATTGTCGATAAAGATGTGTTCGTACTTGTAGTCGCCGGCGGCGGCCACGGCAGCGCGCACTCGGAGGTACACCTCGCGCACGTTACCCTCTTCGTTATAACAGGGCGTGAGGATGGTCAGTGTCTTGGGCATGGATTGCAGCTAGGCACGTTTCAGTCGGCGTTTGGGAATGGCATAGCAAACTCCCTCCCAACACTCTTCCGCGTAGCGCCGTAAGAATAAATGGTACTCAGGTGAAATGGAGTGGATGAGATTCGGTATCTGCCAAAGGTGCTCACTTCGATGATACGTGCAGATTGCGAGCACAGGATGATGGCGTCGTAACAATTCACTTCCTCCGGCCAGCGCTTCTGGCTCCGCCCCCTCGATGTCCATTTTGATGTAGGTTGGCATCAGAGGCCAATCGATGTCATCCAAGCGGCGACACTCGATCGCGGATCCCGCATCGGATTTCGCGCTCTCGACCATCACGTGTGAGGAAGCAGAACTATTGAAGGCAAAGGAGACTCGGCCGTTGGTGTTCCCTACAGCGAAGGGCATTACCGTAACACGATCGCTGATTCCCATTGCTTCCACGTTGGAGGCTAACGCCCCTCGGTTTACTGGATCTGGCTCGAAAGCGAAGGCATGACGGAACTCGCCGCCCCAGTGACGATTGAAGCTCCGGATACTATCCCCGTCAAAACTGCCGCAATCGACGAATACTTCGTCAGGAACTGGCGATAGTAAGTCCATGGGGAAGTACGTATCACTCGCGTCCAGCGGCGGTGACAGCGCCGAAAAATCCAGCCAGTATCGCCAGAGTAGCTGTTCGCGCACATCGCGCCTCGAGAGTTCATCCCCCAACACGGGGTAACACTGCCGGATGTTGGCGCACTGCTCTCGAAACTTGTGAGGCAGTTCAAGTCCACATTGCGGGATGAAAATATCGGCGTACTTCCACAGGAGGGGTGCACAAGCCACCACCCGCTGACAACCCAACGAGGCAAGTTGACGACGAACCGAGGAGCCTTGATAGATGGTGACAACAAAGCACGCGGTCTTGCCGTGCCTTTTCACTGCTTCCGTGGGAGGGAGCACGGAGAGTCCCATCACCTGTTGGTGCCAACGATCGCGATTGTTGTCGGCAAACGCCAGCGGCTCAACCCCCGCTTTACGCAACCCAGCAAGGACGCTCTTGCCGAGCGGCCCAGCGCCAAATAATACCAACCGCTCGCCAAGTGGGCTTGCGAGGTCGTCGAATGCACTGCGCTCTCGCGCCCGTACCGTGTCCGATGGCTCCGCCTCGATCCGCCGCAAGATGGTTTCAAGTTGCTCCAAGTCGCTGCTGGCGGGCGCCTGAGTTGGGGTCACTTGCTCACTCCGATTTTGTTTCCTTCGTCGAACCTTAGCGATTCCACGTCGATCCCTTCGCGCTGCTCATACCACGCATAAAGGTCCCTGATCGCGGCCTCTAAATCCCAAAACTGATATCCGCCCATTTCCGCCAGCATACGCGAGTTGTCCGCTGAGTACTCGGGCCCCATGCCTTCGTTCAGGACCGACACATTGGGATTGCGCCGCGAGGCCTGGGCAGAGACCCGGGCAATCACTCGGGCCAATTCCGTTAGCGCCACGGGACGTCCGCTACAGACGTTGTATGCCTTGTGGCGGGCGTTATTCTCGATGAACCACATCGTCAGCTTGACCAGGTCTTTGACGTACAGGTAGTCAAACACGATATCCTGCCGCAGCACAATCGGCAATCCTTTCAGCGCCCGGCAGCAGGCGTTGGAAATGAAACGCACGGTGTAGTCCTCGTACTGGCCGAAAACGGCAAACAGGCGCAGCTCCACCAGCCGCTCGGAGCGCTCTGTGTACTTGGCGCAGATGTACTTCGAGAATCCGTAGGGGTCGGTGGGAACGCGAGTGTCGAAGTATTCTTCCTTCACCCTGGCTGGCAGCCCGGTCTTGTCATACTCGGCGCCGGAACCGAAATGGATCATCTTTCCGAACCGCCCGTCATTGCGCGCCAGGTTAAGGAACATGCGGCAATTCCGGTCCAGCATGTCGGATGGAGCGCCCAGGCTGCGATTCGACCGCGTGGTCGCGGCATGCACGATCACATCGAAACTGCGCGCGCTGAGGTATTCACGCACCGCCTGCTCATTCAGCAGCTCCAGTTCTGCCGAGGAGGGCGCCGACACCTCATACGTGGAAGCAAGTTGCTCCACGAGATTTCGTCCGATGAACCCCGACCCACCGGTGATGAGTATGCGCATTATGCAGGCGTCCGGAAGGAAAATTTCTTGTGCCCCAGAAAACTGTACACAACCATAAATGCCGTCAGAACAGCACCGGCAATGTACGGCGCTTCGGCGACAAACCGCGTATTCCGACGAATGACCAACACCAGCACGGGTAACGTGAGTACTCCGAAGAGAATGCCGCCGCTGTACACCCCGACGCAGCGCATCCATTCGCGCAGGTAATTGCCCTTGGTCTTGAACACGAACCATTTGTAGCCGAGGTAGGAGACCGAAATGTTCAGCAGACTCGAAATCACCGAGGCGACGATATAACTGTGCGGAATCACCGGGCTGAGAATGGCGGTGAAAAACGCGAACGAGCCGTACCCGAACAAGGTATTCCAGGCGCCCACCAGCAGGTAGCGCCCGAACTGTCCGGGCGGAATGTGGCGCGTGAGTTTCGTGCTCCATTGGTTGGCAAAATCTGAGAGGCTCATTATTTACACAGGCAAAATGGCCCACGAATATTAGAGCATGCTTAGGCCGTACTCAACAGCCCGCACGCCATCCAGCCGCCGTCTACAGGAAGATTGATTCCAGTAATGTAGCTGGCCATTGGATCACACAGAAATGCGACTGCGTTGGCAACGTCTTCGGGCTGTCCCCACCGATTTAGCAGGGTATGACGGCGCCGGTCGGCATTCAGTGCGGGATCCTGGTACGAGCGGTCCGTCATCGCAGTGTGAATGTATCCGGGCGAGACGCAATTTACGCGGATTCCAGCGCTGCCGAGATCGTAGGCAAAAGACCGGGTAAGTCCGAGAACTCCGGCTTTGGATGCGTGATAAGCCGGATTGCCAGGAAAGCCAAGCTGAGTGGCCAGCGAACCGATAAATACGATTCCGCCTTCCTGAATGCTGCCGTCGGCCACACGATTGGCAAAATGGCGCGCCCACCGGAATGGAGCTTGCAAGTTGATATCTATCGTGACTTGCCAATCCGAGTCAGCCTGCGGAATGCCGGGACGAGTGACTCCCGCATTGTTGACGAGATAAATCGCACGACAGCCGTCGGAGAGCGCTTGCTCGAAGGCTGCTTCGATGACAGCTTTGTCAAGAACATCACCTTGAATCGTGCGATCAGTGCAACCGGCAGGAATCTGGACGAGATCGATACCTACGACCCGGTGTCCCCGCTCGTGAAGTTTCATCGCGATGGCAAACCCGTTGCCCGCGGCTGCTCCAGTGATGATGCATGTGGTCAATGTAGACACTTGGGTTATTTCTCCAGAAAACGAACAGTCCGGCGTCGAAGAATGACTTCCGGCTCGAAAATATTCGAGTGCGAACAGATGGCTTCGACGATCCGCCCCGCAACGTCGGCAGGTTGTAGAAAACTACTTCGATCCTGGTCCGTCAAGCGCCGTCCCATTTCGGTGTCCATGGTCCCCATGGAGAACAACCAGAACCGAGTGTTCGTCTGCGCGTATTCGTCATTCATGGCCCGGACAAAGCCGAGCAGGCCATGTTTGACCGCGCAATAGACGGAGGTGTTCCGGAATCCGGCATAGGCGGAAGTGGAGCCGATAAAACAATGATCGCGGCGCTCTGCGGGGTCAGGCGGATGCTGAGACAAAAGTCTACGTACGAGCTGAATCACGTCCAGCAATCCCACTTCGATCTCTTCCGCGATTTCGGTGTCGTCCATCGAAACGATCGGTTTTGGCGAGAACAGAGCTTGCATGAAGAAATATGCATTGCAGGGCAGCTGAGGACTGAACGAGGAGTACTTGTGATCGACGGCAAATACCCGGGCGCGATTCTGGGTTACCGCATTCTGAAATTTATGCTCGACTTCATGCTGCTTTGGCCTGCGCGTAACAAGATCGACGTGCCATTCGCGGGCTAGCAAAGCTTGTGCGATTGCGTCAGCTAATCCACCCGATGCACCGAAAATCAGCGATTTCACCAGGAAAGCTCCGAGAGCGGAGTCGTGTAGGGCTTACCGTCTTCGTCGATCTTTGTCTTAACGGAAGGTCCCCGATACTCGCATTTCTCAATGTGCAAATCAACGATGACCGGACTGTCGTTGGCCGTGACTTTTATTAGCAGCGCATCCAACGCATCTAGAGATTGGACGAGAATGTAACGGAGATTAAAGGCTGCGGCAACTTTTGCCAAGTCCGGGATGTAGAGACCCGTCTCGCGATCGACGCCGCTGATCTCGCCAAAGTATCTGGTCTGCGATGAGCGAATGGATTCGTATCCGCCATTGTTCAACACAAACAGCACGAAGCCCTTGGAGGCGTAGTGCGAAAGCGTGGCAAGCTCCTGGATATTCAACATCAGGCCGCCGTCCGCTTCCAGACAGATCACCTGTCGCGGAGAACCAAATGCAGCGCCGATTGCGTGCGGCAGGCCTAAGCCCATGGAACCTAAGGCAGCGCCATTGAAGAAGCGTGTACTCTTTCCTGGAATGAAAAATCTCGTCAAGGTCTCTTCCGCATAGCCGGAGCTCGCAGGCACAAATACTTTGCCCTCAGACCAGCGCGAGAGCCGTTCGGCAATGCCGTACACGGTCATCTTTTCCGAGGCCAGTCGCTTGCGTTCTTCCTTTAAGTAAGACTTGCGTTTCTCCGCACACCACTCCAGCCACGATGACTCCGCAGCACTCTTCGACGACACTTTGTCTGCGATTGCCTCCGGCAGGCAGCGGAGATCCGCCTGAATGCATTCTGAGTTCGGAAAGCCACCAAACTTGGCAAGTTCGCTGGGATCTACGTCGACGAAGTACCGGGTAGCTTGCGCTCCGAAGGCCTCGCGCTGAAAGGCAGTGGTCCCGAGATCGAGCCGGGCGCCGAGAGAAAGGATGAAATCGGCGTGAGCAAGTATCTCGTTCGAGTAAATCGGCGCCAGCCCTCCCGGACAACCGAAATGCCAGGGTTCGTGGCCCGAGAGAATGTCAAACGATAGCCATGAAAATACAGCGGGAATCGCGTGCTGCGCGATGAAGCCACGGACCTCATTTTCCACTCCGGCAATGCGACAACCGTTGCCGACATAGAGCAGCGGACGCTTGGCTTGCAAGAGCTGGTCCAGAGCGAGCGACAAAGAGTTGCGGCTCTCTGGAGTCCTCGAAGCTTCGGAGACACCTCGCTGAATGGATTCAACGCCATGCGCGATGTCGGCGGCGGAATACTCCACTGGCGCACCTTGCACATCGAGTGGAATCTCGATAAAAACTGGCCCCGGGCGGCCCTTAAACGCTTCGATGATCGTCTCCACGAGATCTCTTCGGTAATTCTGCGAGTCAATCCGCGCGAAGCGTTTGACACATGGAGAGATGATCTCGCGCGAGCGGATTTCCTGAATACCGTGCGTGCGGGTGCCGTAGCGGTCGATATCAGCAGTCTTGATCTGCCCAGCCAACACGATGAGCGGGGTGGAATCACCGTAAGCGGAAATCAGCGAGGTCACGGAATTGGAGACGCCAGGCCCCGCCGTGACGACCGCGAAACCGGCGCGGCGGAAATCGCTTGCTTTTGCGTAACCCTCCGCGGCTGCAACACATGCCTGCTCGTGTTGGCAGTAAACGGGCTTTAGCCTGGCGTGGCCGGCCACCGCCCGATTCAGATGCATCGCCATGCCGCCGGTGAGAGAGAAAACCGTTCGTGTTCCCAGCGCCGCTACCAGATCCACCGCGTAGCTCGCCACGTTTTGATCTCGACTGATATAGGGGACGGGCAAGCAACAATCATACAACCGTTCAAACATTTCACGAAGGTTGTCGGCTGCGCGGGTAAGGGGTTACTTTGGTTCAAACTTTGGTTCACAGTAGCCCGATACCGCGCGGCGCGCACTGCGTATGCTGATTGTAAAATCAGAGCATAAACGTGAGGAATTCCACTGGGGAAGCATGACGCCGATGCGACCATCTTCGCCCGAATCTAGAACCTTTTCGCTGAGGGATCGTGAACGAATATTTGCGGGAACTCGAATCGTTTCTCAGCGAGCCCTTGGCGTCGGTGCGCGAAAGAGAGCGCACAGCTTTTGACCGCGAATTGGCAAAGTGTGAAGGCCGCCTTGTACTCGTCGGGGCAGGCAATCTTGGTCGCCGGTCGCTTTCCTGCCTGCGGTCCACAGGGGTCACACCTCTTGCATTTACTGACAATGGCCGCGCTCTTTGGGGCACGGAGGTTGACAATCTTCCCGTCCTCTCTCCTGAGATTGCTGCGGAACGATTCGGTTCGTCGGCGCTCTTCGTGGTTACAATTTGGTCTCCAGGGCACCGTTATGCCGATACCCGAGCGCAACTGCTCAGGATTGGCTGTCGTAACGTGATGTGCGCAACCAGGTTACGCTGGAAATTCGCTGACCAACTACTGCCCGATTACTGTCAAGATCTTCCGCACCAGGTCTATGAACAAGCCAGTTTCGTATTGGAAGCTGCCGCGCTGATGGCGGATGATTTCTCGCGCCAGGAATACTTTCGCCAGGTACGCTGGCGCGCTCTTGGTGACTTTGGCGAACTGTCCCCTCCACAACCTCACCAATATTTCCCCGATGGACTCTTTTGTCTATCGCCCAAGGAAGTATTCGTTGATTGTGGGGCTTATGACGGAGTGACCATCCGACGGTTTCTGAAGCGTACTCCCGGATTTCTTCGAATCTGCGCAATTGATGCCGATCCGAGGAACTACAAGCAGCTCGTTCGCACCATTTCAGCCCTGCCAGAGCGCAACAGAATTGAGGCACACTATCTCGCGGTGGGAGCCGATCACGCCGTAGTGCGATTCCAGTCCACCGGTACCGTCCAGGCCGCCGTGTCGAGAGACGGCGATATCGAAGTGGAGCAGGTGCCACTGGACGAGCTCTTGAAGGGCACAGAGCCCACATTCATCAAGATGGACATAGAAGGCGCTGAATTGGGGGCACTCGAGGGCGCGCGCCATCTGATTCGCCAGTCTCAACCACTGCTAGCGGTGTGCGTCTATCACACCCCATCTGACCTCTGGCGAATTCCGCTCAAGATTCACGAACTCGCACCGAAGCATTCTCTCTATCTCCGCCCTCACGTCGAAGATGGATGGGACTTGGTGTGCTATGCCGTTCCGTCGGAACGTCTCCGTCAGTGCAATTGACCGGAGTGCGAGAGTTTTAAGCTGGGGTCAATCACGGCATCTGCCCTGATTTCGCCCATGCGCAGCGATTCAAGCAAGAGGAGGGATCATGAAAAAACGCAAAGTGATGCTAATTTGGCCGTGGAAAGATGTAAAAGGGCAGGCCCTGGAATTGTTCCCTATTGGCCTCGGCTACTTAGTCAGCAACATCAATCGAGAACGTTTCGATGTTCGTATTCTGGATTGCGTGCTCGATGACGTCGCGCCGGAAAGCGAGAACTTTGCGATCGAATTGGACAAATTCAAGCCCGATATCGTGGGAATTTCGTGGTGGAGCAACGTAACCCCGGTTGTCGAGAACACGATTGGGGTCATTAGGCAGCTATTGCCCGGCGTCATCCTCATGGCTGGCGGCCCCCATATGACCGGATGTGGCGATTCCGTAGTTGCTGGCCGATGTGTGGATTTTGCCTTCTCCGGCGAAGCGGAACTGGGTTGCGCGCGATTGTTGGAAGCCATTCAGGACGCGGATGGTTTTCCGCCCTGTGACGTTTTGGCGGGGATTCCAGGGTTGATCTACCGCGACGGGGACGGCGTGTGCCGCAACGCCACCAAGTTTGTGGAAGACCTGGATGTGGTCCACGGCATTGATTATGAAAGTCTGAGACTGCGCGACTATCACACCCGCGGTTATTACTATGGCGCCAAATTACAGAAAAAAACGGAACTGACTGCGCCCATCATGAGCGCACGCGGCTGCCCGTTCCACTGCACCTTTTGCATGGCACCTCAAATCGATGGACGGGGTATCCGGCGGCATTCCCTTGAACAAGTTATCGACAGAATCAAAACCCTGTACCACGATTTCGGCGTGCGCTACGTTGCGATCATCAACGATAACTTCACCATCAACAAGAAATGGGCAATGAAAGTCTGCAACGCTATTGCCGATCTGAATCTTCCGGATCTGGCCATGGGCACACCCAACGGCATCCCCTTGGCTGGAATGGACATCGAGATGGCACAAGCGATGAAGCGAGCGGGATGGCGTGAAGTGATGATCGCTCCTGAAAGTGGCTCCAAGAAGACGCTGGCGGCCATGAAGAAACCGGTGAACATTGACGCTATCCCCGATTTCATCCGCATGTTTCACGAGGTGGGCTTGCTGGTCACGGCGTTCTTCATCATTGGCTACCCGGAAGAGACGCTCGAGGATATTGCCCTGACGAAGAAATTCATTTTCGAAAATGATTTTGATTTTGTCGGAATCAGTTTTTATCAACCGCTTCCAGGAACCGACATCTATAATCGTTTAGTGGCGGAAAACATCATCCCTAAAGGGTTCATTCCTGGCCAGTATCAGGAAGTGACATTCCGCCGTCCCAACATCGACAGTAATGTGCTGTGTGATCTTTACAATGACATGTGGAACGAATACCGGGAGTTCAAGAAATTGCCTACGAAAAACCGGGCCATCGCTCGCATCAGACAAGATATGGTTCGCAGTGCGTATGCCGGATAGACTAGCGAAGCGGCTTTGCTGACATTCGCGCAGACCCGAGCAGCATGTCCACGACCTCGCGCACGGCGCCGTTACCGCCAGCCAGCTTGGTGACCATCTGGCAGCTCTTCCGGATCGAAGGGCGCGCATCCGCGGGACAGGCGCTGAGGCCAACGATGCTAAGTGCGGGTAAATCGTTCACGTCGTCCCCAATGAAGCAAATCTCCTCGAGGCGCAACCGGTGCCGTTCGGAGAACGCGCGCAGCGCGCCGGCTTTGTCCTTGCAGTCCTTGTGAACGTCGCTGATGCCGAGCTTACTAGCAAGCCGGTCGACGAGCGGGCTGTTCTCACCCGACACCAACGCAATCACCATTCCCGATTTGCGTGCCAGCGACAGACCCATGATGTCGGCAAAGTGAAAGCGCTTCCATTCTTCGCCGTTCGGGCCCCACCATACCCCGCCGTCGGTGAGCACGCCGTCGACATCCATGGCGATGGCCTTGATCTTACGCATGCGCGGCAAGCACCCGACGCAATTTCTTGATGATCGGTTGCTCGCGCTCGAGCACGCGCTTCACTCCATCACCCATGGACTTCTCGATCAAACGAATGTCACGAACCAATCGCGTGATTCCGTTGGGCTCGAGGGACGCAGCGTGATCCGATCCCCACATCGATCGGTCAAGGGTGATATGCCGCTCGATAATGCAGGCTCCCAGAACCATCGCCGCCACGCTCGATGGCAAACCCGTCTCGTGACCGGAATAGCCGACCGGTACCCCATAGCGTTCGATCAGTGTTTCGATGACGCGCAGATTCAGTTCTTCGTAGTACGCTGGATAGGTGCTGCATGCCTGCATCAGGACCAAGTCCTTGTTGCCAAGGACTTGGATTGCGTGGTCGACCTGCTCAATCGTGCTCATGCCGGTTGACAGGAGGATCGGCTTTCCGACTGCTCGGGTGTGCCGCAACAGGTTGTCATCCGTCAGAGAGGCCGAGGCGATTTTGAAGCACGGGACATCAAACTGCGCGATGAAATCGACCGACCCTTCGTCCCAACAGGAAGCGAACCAATCGACCTTCACTTCTCTGCAGTAACGGTCGATTTCCTTGTACTCTTCGATCTCGAACTCAAGCCCACGTTTCAGGTCGCCATTGGTCGGTCCGAATGGATTTTCGCGTGGTTTCGATAATTCCTCGGCTGAGTAAACAACATCAATCGTCCGTTTCTGGAACTTGACCGCGCTGCAGCCAGCGCCCACCGCGACGTTGATCAGTTGCTTGGCAAGATCAATGTCGCCGTTGTGGTTGATTCCGATTTCAGCGATGATATAGCAAGGCTGTCCCGTTCCGATCAGTTTGGAACCCAGTCGGACTTGTGCGTTGTTTGCTGCGGATCTGCTGTTATTTTCGTGCTGCATCGCTCTGCACTCCCTTCGAAAGAATCGAACCTAAGGTTTCTGACAACATGGTTGAGCCGGGACGTTGTCGAGATCGTGTGCCCACCGGTTTTGGCTCTTTGAGTAACTCATGGTCGCGTGGCCTATGCTCCGTGAACGGCGCGGGCGGCTTTTGGAATCTGATGGAAAGTCTCTGCCATATAATCGATCATCGATTGCGTGATGCCGGGGTAGAGGCCGATCCAGAAAACGTTGGTCATTACAAAATCGGTGTTCTGCAAATCGCCGACCACGCGCCGCTGAACATCGCGATAGGCGGGCTGGCGAAGCAGGTTGCCGCCGAACAGCAGACGGGTGGCAATGTTTCGAGATTCCAGGAAGCGCACGATCTGATTGCGGGTCGTGGGCGCGTCTTTGCCCTTGCGGACCGCGAGCGGAAAACCAAACCAGCTTGGCTCGGAATGCTCGGTGGCTTCGGGCAGGATGAAGATGTCGCCGAGATCGCTCAGCGCAGCGTGAAGTTTGACGAAGTTAGCGCGCCGGGCGGTAATGAAGCCAGGCAGTTTCTTGAGTTGCGCGACTCCGACGGCGGCCTGCATGTCGGTCGCTTTAAGGTTGTAGCCGATGTGGCTGTAAATATATTTGTGGTCGTATCCGCTGGGCAGGTCGCCCAGTCTCCATTCGAAGCGGCAGCCGCAAGTGTTGGCTTTGCCGGGATCGCACCAGCAGTCCCGGCCCCAGTCGCGAAAGGACTCGACTAATTTCTTGAGCGCAGGAGACTGAGTAAGAACGCATCCGCCTTCGCCCATGGTGATGTGGTGGGCAGGATAGAAGCTGGTCGTAGCGAGGTGGCCGAAGGTGCCAACGCTGTGGCCTTTGTAGAGAGATCCAACGGCATCGCAGCAATCCTCAATCACCCAGAGATTGTGTTTGGCTGCCAGGCGCATGACGGCATCGACGTCAAATGGGTTGCCGAGCGTGTGCGCCAGCATGATGGCTCTGGTGCGATCGGAGAGTGCGGCTTCAAGTTGAGTTACATCGACGTTGTACGTTGGAAGCTGAACGTCAACGAAGACAGGAACGAGCCCGTTCTGAATAATCGGATTTACGGTGGTGGGAAATCCGGCGGCGACGGTGATGACCTCATCTCCAGCAGAGAGCTTGCGGTCGCCGAGCGACGGCGAAGTAAGGCACGAAAGCGCCGCAAGGTTGGCGGAGGATCCCGAGTTGACAAGCGAAGCACAGCGGACGCCCATGAAGGCGGCAAAGTCGCGTTCGAACTGGGCGGCAAAGCGGCCGGTGGTAAGCCATGCGTCCAGCGAAGCTTCGACCAGAAATTCGAGTTCGGTCGAGTCAAAGACTTTGCCCGACACCGGTACGCTGCTCTGGCCGGGCACGAAGGCCTTGGGGGTCAGGGCGACGTCGTAGTACTGCTTCACGATCGCGCGGACTTCTTCACGGAGTTGGCTGGCCGTTTTGGTCTTCGTTAATGTCATTGTCGGTGTCGAGTTATCCCCTGCCTGCCTGGGCCATCGCAGCGGGAGCACTGAGAAACTCGCGATACCAGGCGAGCGTGCGGTCAAGGCCGGAGTCGAGCGTGAACTGCGGTCGCCAGTTGAGCACGGTGCGGGCGCGCTCGGCGCTCAGAAACTGATGACGAATTTCGTTGCTTACCTCGTTGAGCACTTCAGGATGCAGAGAGGACTTCATCTTCCGCAGGATCAGCTCCACCAGGTCGAGCACGCTGACCTGGCTCTCATTGGAGAAATTAAAAGCCTGGCCGCGGAGGGCAGCATCTGCGGCGAGGCGCTCGGCGAGCAATATGTACGCGGCTGCGCCATCTTCGATGTAGAAATAGTCGCGGACAAAGTTCCCATCGGAGCGCACGACGGGCCGGTCTCCGCGAATGACGGAGCGAATCGTGCCCGGGACCACGCGATTCCAGTTCAGATCGCCGCCGCCGTAGAAATTTCCGCAACGTGTGATCGCGACTGGCAGGTTGTAACTGGCGGCGTAGGTCTGCGCGATCAGATCGGCGCACGACTTGCTGACATCGTAGGGGTGCCGGCCCTGCAGAGGCATTGTCTCGGTGTAAGGAAGACGCTCCTGATCGCCATAGGCCTTATCGGAGGACGCCACTACAATCGACGAGACCTTCGGAGAGCGCCGGCAAGCCTCGAGCACATTCCATGTGCCCGCGATGTTAGTAGAGAAGGTTGAGACCGGGTTGCGATTAGCGATGCCGACTATGGCCTGCGCCGCCAGATGGAAGACGACTTCGACTTCGTACTCGCCGAGAGTGCGCTCGACGAGTTCACGATCGACGATATCGCCGCGCACGGTAATGACTTGCTCAATGCGACGGCTGCGCACCAGTTCACTTTGCGGAACCCAGTCGCGCACCAGGCAAACGACATTCGAGCCGCCCTCGATGAGCCGCTTGACCAGCCACGATCCCAACAGTCCCGTGCCGCCGGTGACGAAAACGGAGCGATCTCGCCAAAATGAATTCATTCCGACCATACTTTCCAGGGGGTTCGCTCACTCGCCCAGAGCTCATTCAGGTACTGGTATTCGCGGAAAGTGTCCATGGCATAGAAGAACCCGTCATGGCGATAGGCCATGAGCTGACCTTCACGCGCCAGCCGCTCCAGAGGCTCGCGTTCGAGGATGCACTCCGGACCGTCGAGGTAATCGAGCACGCGGCGGTCGAAAACAAAAAAGCCGGCGCTGATCAAGCCATTGGCCTTGGGCTTCTCCATGAAGCGCTGGACTTGGCCCTGGGCATCGGTTTCGAGCACTCCGAAGCGAGAAATGGGCGGGACTGACGTGACCGTTGCCATGCGGCCGTGCTGGCGATGAAAGTCGAGCAGGCAGCTGATGTTGACGTTGCTGAGGCCGTCGCCGTAGGTAAGCAGAAATGTGTCGTCGTTCTCGAGATAGCGGGCGACGCGCTTTAAGCGGCCACCCGTCATGGTTTCGAGGCCGGTGTCGGCGAGGGTGACGGCGAAACCCTGTTCCTGATGAGCGCCCATGAATTGGATGTGCGATTTGCGCCCGAGGCAAATCTTGAAGTCACTATTCATGGCTTCGTAGTTCAGGAAATAATCCTTGATCATGTTGCCGCGATATCCGAGGCAGAGAATGAACTCGCGCATTCCGTAGTGGGCGTACATCTTCATGATGTGCCACAGAATCGGGCGACCACCGATCTCAACCATCGGTTTGGGGCGGAATTCGGTCTCTTCCCGGAGACGGGTACCTAATCCACCACACAGAACAACAACCTTCATATCTGGGTTCCTGGCGGCGCCGCGGCCTGGGGCAGCGCTCGTATCGTAGGGACTTATCCCCTAAACCACGGGCCCGCAAGTCAGTTATCCCACACGCGAGCGAGGAAGGTAGAGTTACGAAAGTCACCCGCGGGAAGTGGTCCTAACTCCTGCAGCAGACACAGCCGGTGAGGATCGGTGGGATTTTAGGCGGATGATTGCGAGTCAACTCAGGGGTCATGGTAGCCGCACAGCAGAGGGTCCGAAGGTTACTATCGTTACCTGTCGCGTGCGGGGACCCGCTTCGACGATAGTTAGTCTCCGAAGTTAGTCTCCGAGAGGGCGCCTCATCATCACGATTGGCTGGGTGCGGCGGCTCGCTTGGGGAAGATGTTGCCGACGCGCCGTATTTCGGCGCCCACGGCTTTCAGTTTTTCTTCGATATTCTCGTAACCTCGATCCAGGTGATAGACGCGGTCGATGATGGTCTCGCCGTCGGCGACCAGGGCGGCGAGCACGAGCGAGGCGGAGGCGCGCAGATCTGAAGCGAGGACGGCGGCAGCGCTGAGCGGAGTTCCGCCGCGGACGATGGCACGGCGGCCTTCGATTTTGATGTCGGCGCCCATGCGGACCAGTTCCTGCGCGTGCATGAAGCGGTTCTCGAAAATGTTCTCCGTAATGATCGACGTGCCTGCCGCTTGCGTGGTGAGCGCCATATATTGCGCCTGCATGTCGGTGGGGAAGCCAGGATATTCCTCGGTGTTCATGTCCGCGGCTTGCAGCGGGTGATCGCCCATGACGCGGACGGAGTCGGTTTTCACCGCGGTCTTCACCCCGGTTTCGGCGAGCTTCTGCAGGATACCGGTGAGGTGCGCCGGATCGCATCCAGCAACGTTGACGTCCCCGCCGGTGAGAGCTCCGGCGATGATGAAGGTTCCGGCTTCGATGCGGTCGGGGACGATGCGGTGCCGGGCGCCGTGGAGCTTGGTGACTCCCTTTACGCGAATCGTGGACGTGCCGGCGCCTTGAATTTTGGCGCCCATGGCATTGAGTAGCACGGCGAGGTCGGCGACTTCCGGTTCCCGAGCGCAATTCTGCATGATGGTCTCGCCCTCGGCAAGTGTGGCGGCCATCAGCACGTCTTCGGTGCCGGTGACGGTAATTTTGTCGAAGACAATCTCGGCGCCTTTGAGCCGATCAGTGACGGCCTCGACGTAGCCGTGTTCCTGCGTGATTTTGGCGCCCAGACGTTCCAGACCCTTGATGTGCAGGTCAATAGGGCGCGCACCGATGGCGCAGCCCCCGGGCAACGAGACGTGGGCGCGGCCACAACGGGCGACCAGCGGTCCGAGGACCAGTGTGGAGGCCCGCATGGTCTTAACCAGTTCGTAAGACGCCTCGGGAGCGGCGAGAGCGCGCGCACAAATCGTTGTCCGATGATGGGCGCGTCCGTAGCCGAGTTCGACTTCGGCGCCCATGGCGGCGAGCAGCTTGCGCGTGGTCTCGATGTCGCGCACCTGGGGGATGTTTTCGAGAATCACCGGTTCGTCGGTGAGCAAGGCCGCCGCCATGCAAGGGAGGGCGGCGTTCTTTGCGCCACTGATTCGGACCGTCCCCAGCAGGGGATTACCACCGCGGATTACGAGCTTATCCATGTCGTGATGAGTTCCTGAGATGCCCCACGCTGAAGCTTCTAGACGGGGTGCTGCGATTATTTTAGCGGGGATTGCGAGGGCGTGGGACTCGGAATTCTGTGCAGGAGTGCCCTTTGTAACTCCGGCTACCTACTTGGTCCTCCCGGTAGTGATAGCTTGGCGGACACGGCCGGCGGACCTGTTCAGGGCAGCGACAGCGTCAGCGCGGCTCGCGCCAGTCTTCGCCATCACCAGAGCCACGGGGATGCGACCGCCCGCAGCGGCGAGGAGCTTGCGAGCCGCTGCACGCTTCAGTCCGGCGGCTTTTTCCAGGATGCCCACACCGCGTTCGGCCAGCTTATCGTTTTTCGTGTGGAGGTTGACCATCAGGTTGCCGTAGACGTAGCCGAGACGGGTCATCGCTCCGGTTGTCAGCATGTTCAGAATCATCTTCTGCGCGGTGCCCGCTTTCATACGCGTCGAGCCGGCAAGTACTTCGGCGCCGACCTCTGCAACGATGGCTAAGTTCGCAGCTTTGCCGAGCGGGGATTTCGGGTTACAGGCGACGGCAACGGTTTTCGCGCCGCGGGCGCGGGCATATCTGATAGCGGCGATGGTGAAGGGAGTGCGTCCGCTGGCAGCGATGCCTACGACAACATCTTTTCTGCTTGGCCTCTTCTTCGCGATGGCCTTGCGGCCCAGTTCGCGGGAGTCTTCGTCGGCTTCTACGGCTACACCCAGCGCTCTTGGGCCTCCCGCGATGATGAACTGGACCATGCGCGGGTCGACGTCAAAAGTGGGCGGACACTCGACGGCGTCCAGGGCGGCGATTCGTCCGCTGGTCCCGGTGCCTATGTAGATGAGGCGTCCACCCTGAGAGAGTGCTGCGGCGATCAGATCGACAGCCTGTGCGATTGGCCGCAGAGCGCGCTTCACGGCGGCAGCGACCTTGGCGTCTTCAGCGTTGATGATGCGAGCGATTTCAAGCGCGGACTTGCGATCGAGATCGGCGGAGGCAGAGTTCGCTTTCTCGGTGCCGAGGTGGCGGAGTGCTGCGCTCGCTTTGCGATTCGAGGACTTGCCCTGCGATCCTTTGCGTTTCAAGCGTTCTTCCCCAAGGCTTCCATCACTGCGTCGTGAAACGCTGGGCGCACTTGTTTGATTGCCTGGTTCTGGCAATCCGGCCAGGTTCGGTTGGTTAGCAACGCTATCGAAAGTTGGCGGTCCCAGTCGATCCACAGAGATGTGCCGGTGTAACCGAGGTGTCCGAAGGAGCGGGGCGAGAAGTACTTTCCGGATTGCGAGGGCGCCGAGGGTGTATCCCAGCCAAGCGCTCGGGAAGTACCCTCGGGAGCGGATTCCCGACGCGAAAACAGTTCCAAGGTGGTGGAGCGGAGGATTGGGTATCCGCCATTGAGCATGGCGTGCGCGAAGATGGCCAGATCTTCGGCGGTCGAGAACAGGCCGGCGTGTGGGGCAACGCCGCCGAGGATGCTCGCGTTTTCGTCCTGCACCTCTCCTTGAATGATCCGGTGGCGGAAAGTGCGATCGTCGGCGGTGGGCGGGATGGAGTTCTTAAATGCGGGAGTGGGATTGAAGGTGGTGTGGGTCATGCCGAGCGGACCGAAGATTTCGCGTTGGCAGAACGCGTCGAGGGATTCATCGGCGAGGCGTTCGAGGACGACGCCCAGAATGATGAATCCGATGTCGCTGTATTCGGCGCGGGTGCCGGGGGCAGCGGCAAGTGGCACGTCGAAAGCGGCCTGCAGAACGCCTTCTCGCGTCTGAGCGCGCAGGAAAAGCTTCTCGTAGGCGGGCAGGCCAGAGCTGTGCGCGAGCAGCATGCGCAGCGTGATTTCGCGGCGGCGCGGGTCATCGCCAGAGTGATTGCCAGCGAATTCGGGGACGATGGCGGTGACCGGGGCTTCGAGATCGAGCAGGCCGCGCTCGTAGAGAATCATGGCCATGGCGGTCGTGGCGACAACCTTGGTGAGCGAGGCGAGATCGAAGATGCTTGCGGTGGTGACTTCAGGTGAAGCCGGATCGTAGGTGAAGCGGCCAAGGGCTTTGTGGGCTACAAGTTCTCCGCGGAAAGTGACCGCGATCGAACAGGCGGGGAAGGCGCGGGCGGCGATGGCGTTTTCCAGAACGCTGAAAGCGCTGCGAAAGTGATCATCCTGCGCGGCGGGGTTGCGCACGAGGAAGGAAAAACCGGATTCTCGACTCGGCATCGTCAGGTTCAAGGAGTTTTGTGAACTGATGGGGTTATAGCAAAGGCGGCGAGCAGAGGCAAACGGGGAGTTACTTTGAGAGCATCGTTTGTAACGTCAGCCTTGAGCCGCGTCTCCGGGGTCATGTAGAGTCACAGCAGACGTGAAACACCTATCGAAAAATCTGCTGCTCTTCGCACTCCTGTTTTCTGCTGCCGCATTCTCCCAGACTTTCCTTGACTCTCGCCTCGCCGTTCTCGATCCCATCATCAACGACGCGATCGCCGAGCAGCAAATTCCTGGAGCAGTCCTCCTCGTCGGCCATGACGGGCGTGTGGTGTATCGCAAGGCCTATGGCAGCCGGGCGATTGAACCTCGTCGGGAGGCGATGACGCTCGATACGGTGTTTGATTGTGCGTCGCTGACCAAGGTTGTCGCAACTACGACGGCGATCATGCAGCTCTGGGAGCAGGGCAAGTTTCGGATGAACGATCCGGTGGCCAAGTACCTTCCCGAGTTTGCGCAGAACGGGAAGCAGGATATTACCATCCGGCAGTTGCTGGTGCACTACTCGGGGCTGGCTGAGGATCTGGATTTGACCAAGGCTTGGGAAGGCAGGGAGACAGCATATCGGATGGCGTTTGAAGCGGCTCCGGAGCGGGCTCCGGGAGCGGCGTTTAGCTATAGCGATGTCAACTTCGTCGTGCTGGGAGCGCTGGTGGAGCGGCTCTCAGGCGAGTCGCTCGATGAGTATGCGGCGAAGCACATTTTTGGGCCGCTGGAAATGAAAGAGACGCGGTTCCTGCCACCGCGGTCGTGGGAGTCGCGGATCGCTCCGACCGAAGAGGATGAGAACCATCACCTGCTGCGGGGTGTAGTGCATGATCCTACGGCCCGCCGAATGGGTGGAGTGGCGGGCGATGCAGGATTGTTTTCCACCGCCGACGACTTAGCGCTTTTTGCGCAAGCCCTGCTGGATGGCGGACGCGGTGTGCTGACTCCGGCGACGATTGCAAAGATGACTGCGCCGCAGCAGCCGGCGAATGGAACGGCGCTGCGCGGGTTTGGGTGGGACATTGATTCTCCTTTTTCCACCAACCGTGGAGAACTGCTGCCGGTCGGCGGTTACGGACATACGGGATTTACCGGAACCTCCCTGTGGATAGACCCGGCGACGAAGACTTACATCGTGCTGTTGACGAACGCGGTGCACATGAACATTGTTCACCTGGACATTGTTCACCCGAACACGGTGCCGCCCAAGGAGAAGGGGAAGGGAAGCGCGGTGTCGCTTAGAACCAAGGTCGCGACCGCGGTGGCGGCGGCGCTGGCGCTTGATCCGGCCGAAGCGGAGAAGATGCGGGTGGCAACATTAACCGGCTACAACGAAATGCAGAGCGCGGCGCGCAAGCTGGCGGTGCGGAACGGAACCGTGAAGACGGGAATCGACGTGCTCGAGGAGACGAAGTTTGTGGCGCTGCACCCGGCTAAGGGCGGGGCTCCGCGGAGTATTGGACTGCTGACCAACCAGACGGGCGTGGACTCGGAGGGGCGCCGGACGATTGACATGCTGGCGAACGTGCCCGGGATTTCGCTGGATGCGATTTTCAGTCCGGAACATGGGGTGACGGGGACGCTCGATACGACGGACGTCAAGAATGCGAAGGATGCGGCGACTGGGGTCGCGGTCTACAGCGTGTATGGAGCGAGCGACGCGGCGCGGCGTCCGCCGATGGACGTGCTGAAGCGACTGGATGCGGTGGTGATTGATCTGGCGGATGCGGGCGCGCGCTTTTACACCTACGAGACTACGACCGGATACTTTCTGGAAGCGGCCGCGCAGGCGGGAATTGAAGTGGTCATTCTGGATCGGCCAAATCCAATTACGGGGTCGTTTGTGCAGGGGCCGGTTTCGGACGACGGGCGGGGAAGTTTTACTAATTATTTTCCTGAGCCGGTGCGTCACGGGATGACTTTGGGTGAGCTGGCGAAAATGTTTAATGCCGAGCGGCACATTGGGGCGCGGCTCGACGTGGTTGCAATGGAAGGTTGGCAGCGGGGCGACTGGTTCGATTCGACCGGTTTCGGCTGGGTGAATACCTCGCCGAACTTGCGGAGTTTGACGGAGGCGACCCTTTATCCGGGGGTGGCGCTGATTGAAGGGACGAATGTCTCGGTGGGGCGAGGGACAGATACGCCGTTCGAAGTAGTGGGCGCACCGTGGATGAAGAGCAAGGAACTCGCGGCTTACCTCAACGCGCGCGATATTCAAAGTGTGCGGTTCGTGCCTGTAACGTTCACTCCGTCATCGAGCAATTTTGCCGGAGAACGGTGTGAAGGCGTGAACCTGATCGTTCTGGATCGAAATACCCTGGATTCTCCAGAGTTGGGGATCGAGCTGGCGTCGGCGCTGCATAAACTTTATCCAAACGATTTCAAACTGGAGCGAATGGCGGATCTGCTGGTGAATCAGGCGGCGTTCGAAGCGATCGGGGCGGGAGAGGATCCGAGACGGATTGCCGAGGACTGGCAGGAGCGGCTGGAGGGATTTATACGGTTGCGAGGAAAGTATTTGCTGTACAAGTAGCGCCCCGCTCGTACTCTTCAGCTACAATTACCCATGGTGAGCAGGTTATGCACGACAAAAAATCTACTTCTCATCCCCCGTCCGTTTTACCGCCGTTTGCGGCGAGGACTGCGCGCAGAAAGGCCGCGGGGGGTAGGGTTTTGCTGATGGAAGTTAGCTCACAGAAGTTAGAAGTTAGAAAACTAAAGACAACTAGGCTCAGCTAACCGGCACTCCCGTGGACGCATCTGAAATTGCAAGCGTATTGCTAAATTGTCTTGAAGAGGTAGGTCTTCGATGAGAATCCGTGCTGCTTCTGCTTGGGTTGTGCTGCTGGCGGGGATCGCGGCCGCACAATCGACTCTGACCCCGGATCCGGCTGCGCCTGCGGTGGAGTCGGCGAAGCCGATGCTGACCATTCCAGCGGGAACGAAGGTTCCGCTATCGCTGAAGCAGGCGATTTCGACGAAGACGGCCAAGGACGGAGACCCGGTATATGCGGAGACTGCCTTTCCGTTTGTAGTCAACGATCGGGTCGTGATTCCGGCGGGGACTTACATCCAGGGAAGGATCGAGCGCGCGCAACGTGGTGGGCACGTCAAGGGACGCGCCGAGGTGCTCGTCCACTTCACTTCGATGATTTATCCCAACGGCTACACCGTGATGCTGGGCGGGTCGGTGGAGAACACGCCTGGGGCCGCCCACACATCGATGAAAGATTCGGAAGGGACGATTCGCGAGGATAGCGACGCCGGGAAAAAAGCCAGGGAAGCTGCGGGCGGGGCTACCACGGGAGCGGTGATCGGTGCGATAACCAACGGAGGGAAAGGCGCCGGGATCGGAGCCGGAATTGGGGGAGTCGCCGGGCTGGCGGTAGGAATGCTCTCGCGGGGCGCTGACGTAAGGCTGGAACCGGGGACTTCGATCGAGATGGAGATCCAGCGGGAAGTTCAGGTGGATGCGAGCCGGATTTCCTCACGACGCGAGGTCATTGTTCGAAACGACTAACGTTCGCAACGATTAGGGTCCGAAACGACTAGCGTAGGCTATCCGTCATAGTGGAGTAACGCGCGTCTCGCCGTTCAGCGGGACGGGGACGCCCGGTTCTCCACATCTTCTATTTCAAAACAAACATAGCATTCACGTGCGCCGTGACCGTCACGTTCTGGGGCGAAAACTCCTCGGTCGGGGTGGGGACTGCCGCTCCCATCGCCATCGGCGTCATGGCACGGCGCGCGATGGGCGCAAGGATGCGAATGTTCTCGAAGGTATCGACGGTGGCATAGGAGAGTTCGCCGAGCGCGCGTCCGCTGGCATCGGCGAGGGACTGTGCGGAAGCGCGCGCGCGCCGATAGGCGTCGGCGACGGCTTTGCTCTTAGCCTCCTCGGTTGAGTCGAGCGTATAGCTGAGCGACTGACTTTCACCGACGCTGGCGTCGGCAAGTTGCTGGGTGATCGGGCCGATCTTGGAAAAATCCTTGAGCTTCAGGCTGACGCTGGTCCTGACCTGGTAGCCGATGACTTTGTGCGTCTGGTTTTTCCAGTCGTATTGCGGATTCACAGAGAAGAAGCCAATTTCCGCGGACTTCGGATCGATGCCGTTGGCGCGCAGAACCTGGCGCGTGGCCTCGGCTTGTTTAGCGGCCAGGTCGTAGGCTTCTTTGGCGCTATTGGCCTGGGCCGAGATGTTGAACTGGATGAGTGCGGTATCCGGCGCGGTTTCAAACTTGCCATCGGCGCCGACAAAAACTGTGTTCGGCACGGCATTCAGCGTGGGACTCTGCGCGGCCGAGAGTGCGCTTAGAACGAGAAGGGCACAAACGGTGACCATGAGGGTTTTCATCGGATCTCTCCCGATCTTGATGGATCTCGAAATCTGCATCCCGGAAAAGCTAAACATAGGAAACCGCAGCTAAAGCTTCCCTTATACACCTCTGCTGTTAGAACGCGCCGAGCTTCCGGAGTTGCAGTCGAAAAAAGCAGAGTGAAATGGAGGGAAAGGAAATAAAGGCCCGGGCGTGCCCGCCAGATGCGAAAACAGGCACACTCTGGCGGGCGCCCGTTACTTCACCCCAGAACGGCAGAACACGACCGTCGTGGGGGCCGTTTGGTTCGACTTCACTACTCGATTGGATGAGGTGATGACAGTAAAACGATGCCTGGCGCTTGACGGGAAAATACTGGCCGGGTTTGGCTGCTCGGCATTGGCTGCTCAGTGTTGCAAGCTCAGCCAGCCGTGTCCGTGGTCACACCTTCGGAAAAGAGGCGTTCGCCGCATTGATGTCGTGCCGCAGGTCTTCCCAGATATTGTCGGGCATTTCGAGAAATACCTTGACGATCCGGGGATCGAACTGGCGACCGGACCAGAGTTCGATTTCCTTGCGGGCGGCCTCAATGCTTTGAGCCTTACGGTAAGGACGGTCGGATCTCATGGCATCCAGCGTATCGGCAATCGCGAAGATTCGTGCGCCCAGCGGGATCTCGTCGCCCTTCAGACCGCGGGGATAGCCACTTCCGTCATAACACTCCTGGTGGGAGTACACGATTTCCGCAGCCTCCGCCAGAAAGGGGATGCGGGAGATGATCTTGTATCCCCGGTAACAGTGCTCGCGCATGATGGCCGTTTCGTCGCCCGTGAGCTTGCCAGGCTTGTTCAGGATCTCGTCGGGAATGGCCATCTTGCCGATGTCGTGCAGGAAGGCTCCGCGGGCGATCACGTCGACCTCTTCTTTGGGCAGTCCCATTTTGCGCGCGATCGCGATGGTGTAGGCGGTTACACGCCTGGAGTGGCCTTCGGTCTCGGCGTCCTTGAGGTCGAGCGCATCGCCCAGGGCCTCGAGGGTGATGTCATAGGACTTCTCCAGGTTGGAAAGCGCCGTTTTCCATTGCTGGGTGCGGGCGGCAACCAGGGCTTCCAGATTGGTGCGATAGGCATCGTTTTCGCGCTTCAGGCGGCGATTCTCAAGCGCGCGGCGGACCGTGGCCAGCAGTTGTTCTCGCTCGAAGGGCTTGAGCAGGTAATCGTAGGCGCCGTTGCGCAGAGCCTGCAGAGCGACCTGAATGTCATGGACCGCGGTGACCATCACGATCGGCATGTCAGGGTAACGTTCCTTGGCACGCTCCAATAGGGCAATCCCATCCATCTCCGCCATCATCAGGTCGGAGAGCACGAGATCGAAGTCGTCACCCGATTCCAGAATCGCGAGCGCTTCGACGCCGCTCGCGGCCTGGCGCGTCTGGAAATGGGCTCCGCCAAGCATCGAGGAGACAATCTCGCGGATTGTTTCCTCGTCGTCCACGACGAGAATGCGGTCATTAGGCATGGGTCTGAGTGAATGTATCGCTCATTTTAGGCCACGCTTTCACATTCCGAAAGTAACCAAATGGAGACGGAAATCCGTGCGGCGCGCCGGGTCGAGCGTGATACTTAGAAGCTTAGGTGTTGGTGCGCTTATCTTTGTGCTTTTTGCTTTTTATTCTTGGCTTTTGTCTATGAATCCTGCCGGCACATTCGGGAGTTTGGCTGGTGTGACTGTTCCTTGGTTGACGGCGCGAGAAACGGCCGCCTTGATCTTGGTGGTCGTAAGCCTGCTTTTTTTCCGCGTTTTCCGGGAACGATATCTCCTGATGTGGGGCGCGGGTTGGCTCGCCTATGGGGTATTTCTTTGGACAATGGACGCGGCAACGGGCGTGAGCGAGTTGCAGGCCACCTCGAAGTCGGTGGCGGCATTCGCACAGGCTGACTTTGTGCTGGCGATGGGATTGTTTGCGGCGGCGGCACTGATGTCGGTGCAGGCGCGGAGAGCGCTGACGGCGCTGCTGGCGGTCTCCTGGGTGCTGGTGGTCTGCGCCGCCATGCGGCCGTTCTATTTTCCGGATGCACAGCATTTTCTGAATTCGCAGCAGTTTCTGAATTCAAGGACCCTCGAACTGGGGTTGGATGTAGCCTCCCGACTGCTTGCGGCGGGAGCAGCCGTCCAACTGCTGCGTTACCGGTTCGGGCGTATCGGGCTGGGGCCTTTCCTGTTCGGCGCCGGGCTGCTGACCTTGAATTTGAACTGGCCTCCATTCACCAATCACATTCCGAGTGCAGGTTACCTGTTGGCCGAAGTAATGTTTGGTTCGAGCATCCTGCTTTTGGTGCTGGACGATTCGCGGCTGCGCATGCGGCGACTGGCGGTTCTGAATGAGTTGGCGGTCACCATTGCGCGCGCCCAGAATCGTGCCCCCATGATGCAGGCTGCGCTGGAAAAACTGAAAGCCGTGGTGGGGGCGAAGGCAGTGTGGTTCCAGTTGATGGAAGGCGATCGTCTGGTGACGACGCTGCACACAGGCCTGTCGCCGGAATCTCTCCGGGCCATAGGACGAGTCGGAACCGATGAAAACCAGGCCCGCATCCTCCAGGGAAACCGGGCGGTGGTGATGAAACTCTCGGAATTGTCCGAGCTGGAAAGGGAACAACTGGCGAAGCACGCCATTCATCACGTGGTGCGGCTGCCGGTGCAGGGCAAGGAGTCGGTGATCGGGATGCTGGCGCTCGGCTGCTCCAATCGCCGCCACACCCGCGAAGAACTGGAGTTTCTGGAGACGGCGGCGCAGGCGCTGGGCATCGCGGCTGAGAATCTGCGGTTGCTGGAGCAGGTGTTGCGCTCGCAGCGCCAGTGGACCAATACCTTCGATTCCATCCAGGATCTGATTCTGGCCCACGACGCGGACTTCCGCATCCTCAAAACAAATCAGGCACTGCTGCAGCGGCTGGAAAAGGCGCCGGCCGATGTCCTGGGTAATCGGTGCGAAGAGGTTCTACCGCATGAGCGTGCCTGGAGCGGATGCCCGTATTGCGAACGCGGTTCGGGGCTGACGGAAGGCATGGATCCGTGTTTCGGCGGGCAATCGGTAGTTTCGACTTCGTCGTTTGCGGAGCAGGGCAGCCAGCCGAAGGGCACCATCCATGTGGTGCACGATACGACCGCTCGTCAAGTCGCTGAAGAAAAATACCGCATGTTGTTTGAGCAGGTGCAGGAAGGCGTGTTCGTGGCGACGCCGGATGGCGATCTGCTCGACTGCAACGACGCCTTTGTCACCATGCTCGGCTACGGCAGCCGGGACGAGTTGATGGCGCTCGACATGGGGAGCGTGCTGCACGCGGTTCCCGAGGAGCGTGAAGCTTTTCTCAAGGAAATCAAGGCGCACAATTACGTGCGCAACTTTGAAATCACGGTGCGGCGCAAGGATGGCACGCTGCTTGTGGTGGCGCAGAGCTGCTTTGCCACGCGTGATTCGAATGGAGACATTGAGCGCTATCAAGGCTTCGTTCTCGACATCACGGAGAAGAAACGCTCGGAAGACGAGATGCGGCGGCGCAATCGCGAGTTGAACGCGCTCAACGCGATGGCCGTCATCGCGACCCAGTCGTTCGATCTGGATGAAATTCTGAACCTGACACTGCGCCAGGTGATCTCGCTGTTTGGGGCCGAGACCGGCTCGGTCTATCTGGCCGCGGAACCGGAGGGCACCTATCGGCGGCGCGCGGGTGGGGGCCCGCGCAGCGAGGCGCGCGTGCGAATGGCGGAAGTCGTCTTTCCGGAGGGGCTGGGCGATCTGGTGATGCGCTCGCGAGCGGAAGTGGTGACGCAGGATTTTATGCCGCACTTGCCGCCGGCGGTGGTGGAGTTTGTGTGTGCCGACGGGTTGCCCTACTGGATCTGGGTTGTGCTCTGGAGTAAGGACAAGCCCATCGGCATCATGGGCATTGCCAGCAAGGAAGACCGGCACTATACGAGTAATGATGAAAATCTGCTGGTCGCCATCAGCCGGCAACTGGCGACCACCATCGAAAAGGTGCAGCTCTACGAGGAGACTTGCCGGGCGTACGAAGACTTGCGGCGGACCCAGGAGCAACTGCTGCAAAGCGAGAAGATGTCGGCCATCGGCCAATTGATTTCCGGCGTGGCGCATGAGTTGAACAATCCGCTGACCGCCATCCTGGGTTACGCGCAACTGCTGGAAAGCGCGGGCCTGGATCACCGTTCCGCCGATTATGTGACTAAGCTGTTCAAGCAGGCCCAGCGAACCCACCGGGTGGTACAGAATCTGCTCTCTTTTGCGCGCCAGCGCAAGCCGGAAAAACAGGAAGTGGACTTGCGCAAGGTGCTGGAAGAAGCACTCACCCTCCGCGAATACGATTTGAAGGTTAACAACGTCTCCCTGGAACGCGAGATTGCGGCCGACGTGCCTTCTGTGGTAGGCGATCCGCATCAGTTGGAACAGGTCTTCCTGAACATTGTCAACAACGCGCTCGATGCCATAGTAGAGAGCAGCGGCGAGGGCAGCGGCGGCGGCAGGTTGAAAGTGCGCGTCTTTAAAAAAGATGCCTACGTCTGCGTGGAGTTCGACGACAGCGGTCCGGGAATCAAGGACCCCGGCCGGATCTTCGATCCCTTCTATACCACCAAGTCAGTGGGCAAGGGAACCGGCCTCGGGTTGAGCATCTGCTACGGGATCGTCAAGGAACATGGCGGGGAAATCGTAGCGCGCAACCGGGAAGAGGGCGGAGCGACGATTGCCGTCCGTTTGCGGGCCAGCGAGAAGTTCGCGTTGCCGGAGATGGTGGCGCCCAGGCGCCGAGAGTCGGTACTGACAGGGCGCGTCCTGCTGGTGGAAGACGAAGAAGCGGTTTTGGAATTTGAGCGCGACGTGCTGGTCGGTGCGGGAGCCGAAGTCACAACCTCCATGAGCGTGGCCGACACCCAGGAGCGGCTCCGTCAAGGCTCTTTCGACGTGATTGTGATGAATGGTCGTATGCCGGGAGGGTGCAGCGCACAGGAAATGTACGAGTGGATCGCGCAAAACTGCCCCGGTCTGGAGAAAGGGCTGCTGCTGACGTTTTCCAGCGTGACCGACGAGCGGACTCGAAGTTTCCTCCAGGAGAAGCATGTGCCATCGCTGTCCAAGCCGTTTGAAGTGGCGGATCTGATCTCACATGTGCGCGGGTTGAGCCACAGGGAGGGGAACTCTGCCATGAAGCCGAATGACAAGAACAACGAAGAAAAAGCCTCAATGGCGCGTGCGGGAGGCTAGTCGCCGCCGAAGCGCCTGAGTTGTCCCGTCCAAAGTTGTCTCTTCTAAAGTTGTCCCTTCAAGTCCCGCGTCATTTCTGCAATCAATTTTTCGTTGCGCCGGTACCAGCGCCAGTGCCCCTCTCTTTTGGCCTCCACCAGGCCCGCCTTTTCGAGGATTCGCATGTGATGCGAAACGGTAGGCTGCGCCAGCTTCACGCGCTGCTCGATATCGGCGGCGCAGAGCCCGGTTTCCTTACCGAGGGAACATCCGCCTTTCTCTTTGAGTGCCTGCAGAATTCGGCGGCGAGTCGGGTCGGCGATGGCGTGCAGGAAGCGATCGAGATTGGGAGCGGCGTCAGCCATTCCTTTCTACTTTTTCACAATCGGATTGTAGCCATCGCTGACCAGGCGGGCGCGCATGGCTTCGGCGTCCTTCCACTCGGCGTAGGGTCCAACCTGAATGTGATAAAACTTGTCGGTCGGAGAATTGTTCGCAATGAAGGCTGGATACTGCTTCTTTTTCAGTGCCTCGGCCAGCGCTTGGGCGTCTTCCTGCCGGTTGACAGCAGCGACCTGCACATAGTAACCGGGGGTTGACGGCGCAGCGGTGTCTGTGGCGTCCTTGGGCGCTTCTGCGGTTGGACTCGTCGCGGTTGCTGAAGCCGGCGGCGAGAGCGCGGCGTCGGCGTTCTTCTCACCTACAGCTTTGTAAAAGCTAAAATCGCCCGACTGCGGTGTTGGCTGGGAAGCGTCGTTTTTTGCAGCCGAGGGCCGGACGATAGACGCCGGCGCTCCCGCGGGAGCGCGCAGCAACCCGCCCGACCCAGCGATAGTGGTTCTCCTGCCCAGCGAAAAGCCGATCGCGAAAAAAAAAGCGCAGACCAGTACCAAGGCGAAAAAGAGAGCCAGCATGCGGCCGGTGCCAATGGTGATCTCCGTATCCTGCTGCGCCGTGGGCATGGGAAATGGTTAGCCTTTTGCCGGCGGGGCGGTTGTTTTCGGGCTTGCCAGCAAGTTCTGCAAACCGGAGAAGAAATCGATGGGCACGGGGAACACCACCGTCGTATTTTTCTCGACCCCGATTTCAGTCAGCGTTTGCAGATACCGCAACTGGATGCTGGCCGGCTCAGACGACAACAAATGCGCGGCATCCACCAGACGCTGGGCGGCGGAGAACTCGCCTTCGGCGTGGATGATCTTCGAACGCTTTTCGCGTTCCGCCTCGGCCTGCTTGGCCATCGCGCGCAACATGGACTCGGGCATATCCACCTGCTTGACTTCCACGTTGGCGACCTTCACGCCCCAGGGCGCGGTGTGCGTATCGAGGATGCTCTGCAGGCGCAGGTTAATCTTGTCGCGGTGCGCGAGTAATTCGTCGAGTTCCTGTTCGCCCAGCACCGAGCGCAAAGTAGTCTGCGCAAACTGCGAAGTCTGGTAGGCGTAATTGGAGACTTCCACCACCGCCTTGTTGGGATCGATCACCCGCAGAAAAATGACCGCGTTCACTTTCAACGTGACGTTGTCGCGGGTGATGACGTCCTGCGGCGGAACCTCGATCGCTTCCTGTCGAAGCGAAATGCGCACCATGCGGTCGATCGGAGCAAAGACCAGAATTACGCCTGGACCTTTGGCGTGCCCGAGCAGGCGTCCAAGCCGGAAGATGACGCCGCGCTCATATTCGGCCAGGATCTTGATGGAACTCAGCAAGTAGATGATGACGATGACGATGGCAACCGTGACCACCGGAAATCCGAGACTATCCATATATGCCTCCACGCAACTCGTGCTTCAGAGTATGAGCGGATTGTAGCGCAAGCGAGCGGAAATCGGCGGTGACGACACGCCCGAGCAGTTGTTGAGGAAGATGCGAATGACAGTGTGGTGTGCGTTGGCAGAAGAACAGTCGAATTTGTCCGTGCGCCCTGCGGTGTTCAATTTTACGACGATCACGGCGCCCAGCCTTCACGCCATGACTGTCTTCGTTGCTGCCACGGGATCGACTCGCAGCGTGAGTCCATCGACCTGCCGGATGACGATTTGTTCTCCGGCGGAAACGGGGACCGTGGAGACGGCGTCCCAAAGCTCGCCATGCACGAACACTTTTCCGGCGGGCGCGAGCAAGGTTTGGGCAATCCCGATTTCGCCGATCAATCCTTGTTTGCCGGTGACAATCTTGTTGCGGCGGGCGCGCACGGCGATGCTCATCAGGAAGGCCGTGATCAGTCCGAGCGGGATGCTGACCGCAAGCGCGGTCACGAGGTGGACACGCATTTCCGGGATGGGAGCGTCGACCAGAAACAGGCCGCCCATCGTCAATAGGACAATCCCTCCGGTCGTGAGGACGCCGTGGCTTGCGAATTTTGCCTCCGCGGCGAAGAGGGCAAAGGCGCCGATGATCATGGCAATCGCAGCGAAGCGCACGGGCAGCAGGTTCAACGCGAATGCCGCCAGAAGGATGAAGACCACGCCAACGGTTCCGGGAATGACCGCGCCGGGGTGGTTGAATTCGGCATACAACGCCAGCGAGCCGATGGCTAGCAGGATGAACGCTACGTTCGGGTCCATGATGTAAGAGAGGATGCGCTGTTTGAGCGTCATCCGATAGTCGCGCACGGGTTGGTCATTGAGGCTCAGCGTGACGGTCGTGCCATTGAAACGCTTGAAGCTCTTCCCGCTCAACTGGTGGAACAGGTCCTGCTCGCTTGGGGCGATGTACTCAATCAGTTTTTTGTCGAGAGCTTCCTGGTCGGTGAAGGATTTCGACTCACGCACGGCGCTCTCCGCCAACTCGACGTTGCGACCGCGCTTGGCGACGACAGAGCGCATCAAGGCCGCCGCGTCATTTTCCATTTTCTGTTTCATCACGTCGTCCATCTTGCCGCCCAGGATGACGGGATGCGCGGCGCCGGTATTGGTTCCCGGGGCCATGGCTGCAACGTCTCCGCATTCGAGGATGAAGAAGCCGGCGGATGCGGCACGGCTGCCGCTGGGCGTCACGTAGATGATGACCGGGACCGGCGAGGCCACGATTTTCTCGATGATTTCGCGCGTCGAATCCACCAGTCCGCCGGGTGTGTTCATCTCGATCAGGACGGCTTGGTCGTGGTTCGCGGCTGCTGCGTCGAGCGCGCGGCCAATGTATTCGGCGGTGACCGGCTGGATGGCATCGTCCACCGCGATCCTTAAGACGTCGGCGGAGGAAAAGGTGGCGAACAGAAAGAGCACGGCGAACCAGCAGATTGCGTGGCGAATCCAGAGTTGCTGTAGCCGCCGGCAGCGGCCGAGCTTCGCTCGGCTTGGACGGGCGAGGGCGCCCGTCCCCACACCACCGCTGAGAACTGAGAACCGAGAACTGAGAACTGGTTTGAATGGCTTCATGGCTGTTGCAGCGGCTGCGCTTTCTCCGCGAGCTTGGCTGCTAGGGTGCGCTTCAGATCCTGGCCGGCGGAATTGCCGGGTTCCAATTGCAGCGCCCGGTTGATGTTCTGGGCGGCCGCTTCCATTCTATTTTCTCTCAAATCGAGCCGCGCAAGAATCACGTAGGCCTCGGCAGATTCGCGAATGCGGAGTGCGGCTTCGGCTTGGGCGCGGGCTTCGCGGGCGTTGCCGCGAGCGTCATAGTCTTCGGCAAGGGCGGTGAGCGGTGCGGTGCTTGAAGGATCGACGGCAGCGGCGTGGCGGAATTCGGCCTCGGCTTCGGTGGTGAATCCGTGGGCCAGAAGTTCTTTGCCGAGTTCGAGATGAAACCGCGCGTGGGCGCGGGGATCGGAGCGAGCAAAGCGTTCTTCTGCCCAGCTCCCCATCTGCATCGTCATCTGGCGGAAAACGTCTTCCTCGTAGTTGCGCTTGATCCGTTCTAATGGGATCTTCGAAGTCGCACTGCTCGGAACGATACTGCCGGCAGGGGACGTCAGGGAGTCGAGCAGCATTTTCGCCTCGGCGTCGCTTGGACGATGATCGAGGGCGGCGTGCAATTCGCGGGCGGCGCCGGCGCGATCGCCATCCGCGGCAAGAGTCACTCCCAGGTTGAAGTGATAGTCGGCGTCGCTCGGATCGTTCTGAATCGCTCGCTCGAAACGCTCGGCGGCCTGCTTCGGGCTGTGGCCGCGGCGGGCGGCGACTACGCCGAGGTTGTTATACACCTCGGCCAGAGGCAGACGCGCGGCGACGAACTCAAACGCACTTTCGGATTTCGCGAAGTCTCCATGAGCATAGGCGGCGAGACCGAGATAGAAATTTGCCGCGCGCGCGACTGCCGAAGAATGTGGGATTTGGCCGAGCGCGGCGATCGCCGGTTCGTACGCGTGCTGAGCGTAGTAGGCCTTACCCAGTTCCAGCCAGGCTTGAGCGTAATCCGGATTCAGGCGAACCGCTTCGCGATAGTGCTGCACTTTTTCTTCAGCCGTCGGGGCCAGCATGCCGCGTACGTAGTTTTCCAGCGCGTCCAGGCGGATGACGGCAACGCTGGCGATGTACTTGTCTTTGGGCACAGCGAAGTCGGATCGGATCAGGCGAAGCAGATCCCAGGCCAGCGCGGATTGAAGGTTGCCGAGATCGGCTAGTGACGCGGACTCTGTGGCCGCGGGCAACAGTTTCTGACCGCGCATGTCGAGCAACTGGGCGATGGCAGTGAGACGCGCTCCGTCATACTTATAGGAGCCGAGCACGGCGTAATCCACATCCATCTGTTCGGCGAGCCGGTAGAGGGAGGCACGCGAAGCGTGAACGCCGGCCGGAATGCCCTGGCGGTCGTAGGCCCGCAGGCGCTCCTCACGGCTGGCTACGTACAGCACTGGAGAATTGAGTTGCGCGTGGAAGGCTTCGGAAAAGGATTCACCGATCCACTCCAGGCCCGGCGTTGGAGAAGCATTCTCGAAAGGAATCACGACCAGGGTCCGACCGATCACGATTTGCCCGGCTACAGTGCGGCCGGAGGCGAAAGCGTCCTGGGCGCGAAGCGGCGGGCAGAGAAACAGTAAAGCTAGACCGACGAAAACAGCGGCGCGATTCACCACACTTTGATTATATCGGGATGGGAGACAACGCCTCACGCTCTTCGCTGACTTGCGGGAACATCGGGCTCAGTGGTTCCGTCCGTGTGGAGGCGGGTCTTTGACCCGTCCCTACGAGACTCAGCCTCGTCCCCACCTTTTTCGGGCCGGGCGTCGGTCCAGCCAGGCAGTTCATCGCTGCCGGTAATGAGGCGAGCGCCGCGCTCGTATGTGAGATATGACCATGCCCACTGGATCATCACCAGGAGGCGATTGCGGAAGCCGATCAGGAAAAGAATGTGGATGAACAGCCACGCCAGCCATGCGAAATAGCCGGACAACTCAAACTTGCCGAACTGGGCGACGGCGGCGGCGCGGCCGATCGTGGCCAGGCTGCCTTTGTCGTGATAATGAAAATTGCGTCGCGGTTGATTTTCAAGGTCGCGCGCGATGGTTTCCGCAACCCAGTTCCCTTGCTGGATCGCGACCTGCGCGACTCCAGGCAACAGCTTGCCATTTTCGTCGTTTAGTGCGGCGAGGTCGCCAATGACAAATACTTCCGGATGTCCGGTAATGCTGAGGTCGGGTTGAATGAGAACGCGACCGGCACGGTCCACGGGAACGCCCAACTTTCGGCCCAGGGGCGAAGCAGCCACACCCGCCGCCCACAAGACTACTGGAGATGCAATCCTTTCATCGCCGGCCCAAACCGCGCCGGGCTCAATGCGGGTGACCATGTGGGAGGTGCGAACCTCAACGCCGAGGTGTCGCAGCTGAGCTTCAGCTTTGCGCGAAAGTTCCTCAGAATAGGCTGGCAGGACGCGGGGTCCGCCTTCGATGAGCAGTATGCGGGTCTGACGCGGGTCAATGTTGCGAAACTCATGGTTCAGCGCGTGGTGCGCGATTTCGGCCAGCGTTCCCGCGAGCTCCACGCCGGTGGGGCCGGCTCCGATGACCACAAACTGCAACGGAGATTTGTCGGCCGCGGTCTGAGGCTGGCTTTTCTGCCGGTCGTTTTTCTGACGCTCGGCCAGTTCGAAGGCCAGCAGAACGCGGCGGCGGATTTCGAGTGCGTCCTCAATCGACTTCAGACCGGGCGCCAGCGGCTCCCATTCTTCGTGACCGAAGTAGGCATGGGTGGCCCCGGAGGCAATCAGCAGGAAGTCGTAATCAAGCGCCTGCTCCTTCGTGATAACTTGCGTTTTCGCCAAGTCAAAATCAATCACTTCCTCAAGTAATACTTCAACATTGGAGTACGCTCTCAGTATCGAACGGATGGGCGCCGCTATTTCGCCCGGAGACAGGCCGGCGGTAGCGACCTGGTAGAGCAACGGCTGGAAGGTGTGGTGATTCCTCCGGTCAAGGACCGTAACCTGAACTGGAAGCCGGGCGACGCGCCGGGCAGCGGTCAGTCCCGCGAAACCAGCCCCCACGATGACCACTCTCGGTCTCGGACTGCCGCTCGTTGGCATTGGGTTCATGGGCTCTACTTTGGCTCTAATATAGAGATTCATGGAATGGCCGTTTCGTCGAAAACTTTTGCTGCTGGACCGACCATAGCCGTGACCATGCCGGAGAAGCCTCCAGCCTTGAAACTCTGAATCCTTGAAACTCTGAAACCTTATACACTGCTTCTTCAAAGATGATGACCCCGGCGCAGCCCAGTTCGTCAGCCCTGCGTTTTCTCCAGCCTTCGGTCCGCGACATCATTTTTGTTTTTCTTTTCTGGTCGCTGCTGGCGGGACCTTTGTCGAATCGGCCGCTGGCGGACGCGGACATCGGATGGCACATTCGAACCGGCGAACAGATTCTTGCGACCCGCGCCCTTCCCCGCACCGATCCGTTTTCTTCGACCATGCAAGGTCAGCCCTGGTTTGCCTGGGAGTGGTTGTACGACCTGCTGCTTGGGGTTCTTCATCAGGCCTGCGGACTGAACGGAGTGGTTTGGCTGTGCGGCCTGCTGATAGCTGCGACGTTCGTGCTGCTGCTTTCGCAACTGCTGCAGCGCGGCACCGGCCTGCCGCTGGCGATCGTACTGATGCTGCTGGCGGAGGCCGCCTCGGCGATTCATCTGTACGCGCGCCCGCACATTGTGAGCTGGTTTCTTTCTCTGCTTTGGTTTGTCGTGCTGGAACGATGGGAGGATTGGGATCGATGCGAGCACGCAAGATTGCCGCGCTGGATTCCCTGGTTTTTTCCCGCCTCGATGTTGCCGTGGGTGAACCTGCATGGCGGATGGCTTTTCGGCATGGCGCTGCTCGGAATGTACACATTCGCTGCGTTTGTCGAGAGCTTGCGCGCGCAGGATGCGCTAGCCGCGATCCGCGCCGCTCATCGGGCTCGCGCAATGGCTTGGGCATGGGTGGCCTCGGCCTTGGCGACGCTGGTGAATCCGTTTGGCTGGCGGCTGCACGCGCACATCTATCGCTATCTTGGCGATCGCTACCTGATGAACCGCATCGACGAGTTCAAATCGCCTGACTTTCACGGTTGGGCAGAGCGCTGTTTTGCGGTCATCCTGATGCTCACGCTGATCGCGTTTTGGGGTCATGGTAGAAAGCTGCGACTCAGTCACCTGCTGGTCGTGCTGCTGGCGGCGTACGCGGGATTATATTCGTCACGCAATCTGCCGGTTTCGTCGATCCTGCTGGTGCTGATAGTCGGGCCGATCCTATGGGGAAATTTCACTGCACTGGCGGATAAGCCGGGTGCCTGGCAATGGTTGCGCACCTCCGCGGACCGAATTTCCAAGTTCAGTGATCGCATGGGCGCACAGGAAATGCAATTTCGGGGTCATCTATGGGCGGTCCTCGCAGTGGCCCTTGCATTGGCGATTTGCCTTCAAGGAGGCCGGCTCGGCTCGCGACAGCTGATTCATGCCCAATTTGACCCGCGGAAAATGCCGGTCGCGGCCGTGACTTTCCTGCGGGAAGAACTTCAGGGGAAGCAAGCGAGCACGGAGCCGGTTTTCTCGATCGATTCCTGGGGAGGTTACCTCATCTATCGAATGAACCCCGGGCGACCGTATCCCGAGCGGAAGGTCGTCGTGGATGACCGTCACGATCTCTATGGATCGGACCGGATTCGCCAGTACCTGATCCTGATGCAGGTCGAGCCGGGATGGCAGAACGTGCTGAAAGAGCAGCAGATTCGAACAGCGCTCTTGCCGACCGGATCGACGCTAGCGAATCTGCTCCGCGAAGTTCCGCAGGATTGGCGGGTGGCGTATGAAGACAAGGTTGCGGTGGTGTTTGAGAGACGGTAGATGTTGGACGACAGCGTCAATAGATGTTGATCGCCATATTTCAGTACGAACTCTGTTTCGTCGCCGCCCGCACCGCCTCCTGGCAAGCGCTCGCGGCAGCCAATACTTTGCTAAACGCTGCATCGGTGCGGAGCTTGGCAAGCAAAGGATCGGAAAGCAGGTTCTCGCGCGCGCAATAGTTCTGCTCGATCGTGCCTTGGAGGAGATGGAGAGCAGCCTGTTTCTTGCCGCAGAACGCTAAGATTGTTGCCTGGTAATACCACGCCTCCGGGTCGGGGTCAGTGGGTAGTCTCGTTTCCGCTTCCTGCGCCATCCGGTCCAGGTCCGCGGACGGCCGCAACTGCAGACAAGCCTCCAGCAGATCGCGGTGGTAGCGTGGATTACTCGGCATGCGCTTCACGGCCTCGCGCGCTTCCGGAATTTTGCCTTCGCGCAGCAGTAGCGATGGTGTGACATACGTTGCCCACTCCGAACCGGCATCCAGACGGACAAAATCCGCGGCCCGCTCGGTCCGACCCAACTCCATGAACGCCCAGGCGCAGGAACGAAAAGTGTAGTTACCAGGATCGAGGGCCAGCGCGGTGTTGCATTCATTCGTCGACTGCGCCAGCATCCCCGCATAACGATAGACGTAGCCGATCGTGAAATGGGCCTGTGCACTCTCCGGACGCCGCTTAACCAGCGCCTGGGCCTCCTGGTATGCCTTGCCGAGCTCGCCCTGCTCCACATTGTTGTTGATCAGTTGTCCAGCGGCTACGACTCGATTGGGATCAAGTTCGACGGCACGTTCGTAGGCTTTGCTGGAACGCTGAAACATCGGCTCGCCACCATCGGAATAGTCCGCGTCATAGTAGCAACGCAAACCAAGCTGTTCCCATGCCGGCGCGTAGGTAGGATCGACCTCGACCACATGCTCGAGAACCGCGATTGCGTCCTTATTCGGCCCGGGATCGTGAGGCAGCGCGAGGCTGTGCAGGTAGAGATCATAAGCCTCCTCGTTTTGCGGGCGCGTGCCGGTGTCGAGGAGTCCGCCGCCTATCCCGAGCGCCGGCAGCAACTCCTGACGTATTTTGGCAGCCATCTGCGCTTGCAATGCAATCAGATCCTGAGTCGGCGCGGTCACGTTCGTCTGCCACAAAAGTCGGTTCCCCTCGACCTGGATTGCCTCGAGCGTAATCAGAAGGCGGTCACCTTGCTTCAGGAAGTGTCCAGTAAGAATGTTGGCAACGTGCACTTCGCGTCCCGCCTGCTGCGGATCCACGTCGTTGCCGACAAACTTGCGTGTGATCGCGGACGGACGAACGTCAAGCGTCCGGGAATAGGTGAGCGTGTTGGCAATTTCATCGGCCAGCGCGAAGCGCAGAAACTCCACCGTGCTGTCCCCATTCATGTTCTGCAAGGGCAGCACGGCGATAGTCTTCGGGCTCGCAGAATCAACGCGGGAGAGGTCGGGATGCCTAGACTGCCAGAAGAGGACGGCCGTCACAAGTGCGGCAATAACGCCAACAGCTCCCACAGCGACCCATTGGAGCCGTTTTTTTCGGGACACGGGTGGCGATTCAGTCACAACCGCCGACTTGTGGGAGTCCGTATCGCGCTTCAGCCGTTGCAGGTCGGCTCGCATTTCCGCCGCGCTTTGATAGCGTAAGTTGCGATCTTTCTCCAGAGCCTTGTGGATGATGTCTTCCAGCTTGGCCGGCAGGTCGGGATTCAGCCGGACGAGAGGAACAGGTGCTCGGTTCAGGATGGACTCAAAAATCACTCCCGAGCTTTCCCCACGGAAAGGCAACAAGCCAGTTGCCATCTCGTACAAGACGACGCCGAACGAGAACAAATCCGTCCGGGCGTCTAATTCCTTGGCGCGGACTTGCTCGGGAGACATATAAGCTACCGTGCCCAGCGCAGAACCGGGACTGGTAAGGTGGGGTTCCACGTCGAGGGTTGTGGCGCTTGCGTCCGCGCGGGCTCCTTGTCTCACGGAAAGCTTCGCCAGCCCAAAATCCAGAATCTTGGCGTGGCCGCGCTTGGTGACGAAGATGTTGGCGGGCTTGATGTCGCGGTGGACGATCCCCTCTGAATGCGCGGCGTCCAGCGCATCGGCAATCTCAATCGCCAGACCGAGCAAAATATCGGTCTCGAAGGGCTTTCCGACGACACGATGCTTTAGCGTCATGCCGTCCAGAAACTCCATGGCGATGAACGCCTGCCCGTCCTGTTCACCAATGTCGTGAATCGTACAAATGTTCGGGTGATTAAGCGCTGACGCAGCTTGAGCTTCGCGTTGAAAGCGGGCAAGTGCTTGCGTGTCACGCGCAATGTTTTCGGGTAGGAATTTGAGTGCGACAAAACGATGAAGCCGCGTGTCCTCGGCCTTATAAACCACACCCATGCCGCCACCACCCAGCTTCTCGATGATGCGGTAGTGCGAGATGGTCTGGCCGATCATTCGTGGCGAATCTTACGTTGTCGAAATCTGCAAGTCAATGAAAGCCGGGGATTGCCTGACCCGAATTCCTACCCACTCTCTGCACCCTGAGCGCTTTCGCATCATCAGATGTAGTTGGGCTTGGGCCTAACCGGCTGGGAAGTGCTACTTTTGGAGCGCGAGAGTCCGCGCGTTGGCTTCCGAGAGGGACTGGGAACTTATGCGGATCGCAACTGTACGCCGATGTCCGGAGAGCTGCCGATGAAATCTCAGTGTTTGCCTTTCACTCAGATTCCGCATACCACACGTCTCTTCCTCGACTATCTTTCCTACACTCCTTCCGTTCGCGGTTTTTATCCACGCTCGCCGATTTTTTCTGAGTGGGTGAAGGACGAATCGCAGCGTGTCGCATACGACGAGGCGCGCCGCGGCAAGGTGAGCGAGATTCTGGAGCGGCAAAATCGCGCGTGGGGCGCCTCTGCCAAGACGTTGGCCAATATCGACCGATTCCGGGGAGGAGCGCTGGCGGCGGTTACGGGACAGCAAGTCGGTCTCTTCGGCGGGCCGCTGTTTTCGATTTTCAAAGCGCTGACGGCGGTCAAGCTGGCGGAACAGGCAACGGCCGCCGGAGTGGACTGCGTTCCGGTCTTCTGGCTGGCAACCGAGGATCACGATTTGGCCGAGGTCAACCAGGTAGCGCTCGTTTCCGAGCACGGCCTTCCAGAACCATTCACGGTGGAAAGCCTCGGGGGTCACGCCGTCGCCGATGCGCCCGTGGGGACCGTCAAGTTCGGGCCGGAAATTGACACGGTGGTCGAGCGCGCCGCCACGCTGCTGGGAGACGCCGAAGTCACGACGTGGCTGCGTCAGGCGTATCGGCCGGGCGAAAGTCTTGGCAGCGCGTTTGCCCTGCTGTTTGCGCGGTTGTTTGCGGATTGGGGCGTCATCCTGCTCGATCCCGCCGACAAGGATTTCCACGATCTCGCAAAACCCTTGTTCCGCGCGGCGATCGAACGGGCCTCCGAACTCGATGAGGCATTGCTGGCGCGGGGCAAGGCGCTCGAAGCGGCAGGATATCACCAGCAAGTAAAGGTAACTTCGGCGAGCACACTGCTGTTTGAAGTGAAGGATGGCGCGCGCACGGTGGTGCGGCGCAGACCCCTAAGCTCCGACGGCCGCGAGTCCTTCAAAAGATTGGTTGACAGGAGTGCCTACCCGTTTACCGTAGGTGAGGAACTCATTTCTCTCGAAGAGCTGCTTGAGCGGATTGAAGAGTTGCCGGAAAAGTTCAATCCGAATGTGCTGCTTCGTCCCGTGGTGCAGGACTACCTGCTGCCAACACTGGTTTATACCGGCGGAGCGGCCGAAGCCGCATACTTCGCCCAGGTCGCCGTGGTCTACGAAAAACTGCTGGGACGAGTGACACCAATCCTGCCGCGTTTTTCGGCGACGTTGGTCGAACCGAAACCCGAGCGCATTCTGAGTCGCTACCAATTAGGCCTGTCCGACGTACTCCAGGGTCCAGAAAAAGTTCGAGAAGCCATTGCCGCTCGTTCCCTGCCAACGGACTTGCAGGCCCGCTTTTCGGAAGCCTACGCGAGTGTTGAGCAGTCCATGGCGGCGCTTCGGGAATCGATCGGCAGACTGGATTCGACCCTCATCGATACCGCCGAAAGTACCCGGACCAGCATGTCGCATCAAATCGATCGCCTGCAGGCGCGAGTGGCACGGGCGGAACAGCAGCGGAATGAGGTCATCACGCGGCACGCGGACGCCTTGAGCCAGGCGCTATTTCCACACAAGGCGCTCCAGGAGCGCGAGGTCGCAGGCGTGAGCTTTGTGGCGCGCTATGGGCCGGGGTTGCTTGCGGATCTCTATCAGACGATTCATCCCGACTGTCACGATCACCAGGTGATTGAGGTGCAGTAGAGACGGGGTTTGCCCCGTCTCCCGCGAACAAGATGCGGCAAGCCGCGTCTCCGCGGAAGTATCAACCTCCGCGCAGCGCGGTCTGCAATTCTGCGAGCGATTCCACTCGCGGCACCCCCTTGTCGCGGTAAGCGCCGGGCACGTCCATCAACACTGCTTGCATGCCTGCGCCGGTAGCGCCGAGGTAGTCCACGGAATAGACGTCGCCGACGTAGAGGCTTTCTTCGGGCTTGGCATTCATGCGGTTGAGGGCCTGACGGAAGATTTCCGGGTGCGGTTTCTCGTATCCGACAAGTCCGGAATCGGTGATGGTGCGGAAGCAGCGGGCGATGCCACACCTGTGCAACACGTCTTCGATCTTGCCATCCGCATTAGAGATTACTGCGACCTCATACCGCGCGCCGATCTCATGCAATTGTTCGGCGGTGCCGGGGCGAATCGTGTCCCAGTTGCCGGAATTTCTTATGCCGGCGACGAGTTGGTCACGGATTGCGTCGTCTGCAAGTCCGATCTCGGAGAGCAACTGGGAGTAGAACATCCACCAGAAGCTGTGGTCGGTGCTGCCGTTTTCGGTCATCATCTCGTCGAACTCATTCTTGGTTCGGCATTCCAGATCGCGCAGGTGCTCGCCGTCGGGCACGATGCCGCGTGCGGCGAGAGGCGCGTGAATGCGCTCGCGATTGGGAAATAATAACGTGTTGCCCACGTCGAAGAAGATGACCTTGGGTTTTAGGTTCATACTTTGTACCGCTTCCATTCTAAAGCTCAGCGGCCTGCGATTCGGCGCGGTAAAAATTGCCGGATCAATTAAACTAAAAAAACGCCGATGTATTAAGTGGAATCGGAAGCCATGGCTCAACTGCGAGTTGTCGTTTTGTGGCACCAGCACCAGCCGTTTTACAAAGACCTGGTGACGGGGCAATATCGCCTGCCCTGGACGCGCCTCCATGCTTTGAAAGACTACTACGGGATGGTGAAGCTGCTGGACGAGTTCCCGCAAGTGCATCAGACGTTCAACCTGGTACCCTCGCTGATCGTGCAGATTCAGGATTATGTTTCGGGAGACGCCCAGGACCCTTTTCTTCAGGTTGCGAGCAAGCCTGCGAAAGACCTGACGGAAGGGGAGCGGCGGTTTGCGCTGCAATATCTGTTTCAGGCGCATCCGGTGAATGTCATCGGGCGCTATCCGCGCTATCGCGAGCTGTGGGAGAAATTTCGCGGGGCGGGCGATTCGCCCGAGCGAGCGGACAGATATTTTCAGGCTCGGGACCTCACCGACCTGCAGGTGCTTTCGCAGATCGGATGGTTCGACGAGTATTTTCTGGCGGAGAAAGACGTTGCGGAATTGATCCGCAAAGGCCGGAACTATACGCTCGAGGACCAGCGGTTAGTGATCGCGCTGGAGCGTGAACTGCTTGGCCGGGTGCTGCCGGTACATGCGGAGGCGGCAAAGAAAGGCCTGATCGAAATTTCGACTTCGCCTTTTTATCATCCCATTCTGCCGCTGCTGTGCGACACGCAGATGGGGGCGGTTTCCTCCCCGGGTCTGCCCTTGCCGCAGAACCGGTATCAACATCCAGAAGATGCTCGCGAGCAATTGCAGCGCGGGCTCGACCTACACGAAAAAGTGTTTGGAGCGCGGCCGCAAGGGGTCTGGCCGTCGGAGGGCAGCATTTCCGAAGAGGTTTTGACGATTGCGCACCAGCTTGGAGTGCAGTGGATGGCGACCGACGAAGGCGTGCTGGGGCGGAGTCTGGGGACAAATTTCTCACGCGACGGTTATGGCCATCTGAATTCCGATTTGGCGCACCGGCTCTACACGATCTATCGCTACGAGAATGACGACACGCGGATGAATTTGCTCTTCCGCGACCACACCCTCTCCGACCTGATCGGGTTCGTATATTCAGGAATGCCGCCGCAAGACGCCGCCAACAATCTCATCCACAAAATCAAGGAATGTGCGAAGCCGATGGTTGAGAACGGGCAGGACGCCGTGGTCCCCATCATTCTGGACGGCGAGAATGCCTGGGAATACTACCCGCATTCGGGGCGAGAATTCTTGCGGAGATTCTACGACGCTTTGCAGAAAGATCCCGCGATGGAAGCGGTGACGGTGACCGAGGCGATTGCGCGCCACAAGAACGCCGGTCATCTCCGGTCGAGTCATATCAAGTCGATCGTGCCGGGGTCGTGGATCAATGCGAACTTCAACGTTTGGATTGGAGCGCCCGAGGACAACAAGGCTTGGGACTACCTCTACCATGCGCGCAATTTCTATGCGCAGGCGGCACCGGGCGCGACCGAGGAGCAACGCAAGCTGGCGTTTGAAGAGATCTTGATCGCCGAGGGCAGCGACTGGAACTGGTGGTACGGACCGGAGCACCACTCGGCGAACGATCGCGACTTCGATGAACTCTATCGCAAACACCTCTCGAATATTTACCAGGCCTTGGGTGGAACCCCACCGGATTATCTGGCGCAGCCGATCAGCGGGGCAGTGGTGCGGCCCTCGTTCACGCCGCAGACCGCCTATATCCATCCCGGAGTCTCCGGCGACATGGTGCGCTACTTCGAGTGGATGGGGGCGGCGTGTTACACGGCTGACCAGCGCTCGGGCTCTATGCACGGCAAGCAGTTTCTGATGGATGAAGTGTTTGCCGGCATCGACGAGCAGTATGTTTACGGCCGGCTGGATTTCGCCGGTAAAGTGCCAGAGGACGCATTCGAAGTGGTGGTGAATCTGGAGTCGTGGGCCAACCAAGCCGCCAAGCCCCGGCGCGAACTGCGGTTGGGTGCGGCGGTGGACGGAGGCCGCATGCAGTCGTGGGAAGTGACGCAGGGGAAAGACAAGGCCGTCGCAGATTCGGCGGATTCGAAAGAGAAAGGCGCGCGGGTGGCGCTCCTCAAGAATTTTGAGTTTCGCCTGCCTCTTACCTGGTTGCTTGCGGCTCCATTGGAGATCGCTAAAGTGCGAGAACCGAAAAGTTCGAATCTGCAGGCCGTCCGGCTACGCCTGCGCTTCAGCTTGTGGCAGAACCATTTGCCGGTCGACGCCTTGCCGGTTGAAGGCTGGATCGAACTGGAGTTGCTGGCAGAAGAGGATCTACTGGCAGTGAGCGGGTAAAAGCTCCCCTTTGCGAAAACACAAAATCCTTCATATCAATTCAGACGGCTTCAGACTGGCTCCATGGACGTTTTCTCGGTCCTGGGGGAAGATGGCAATCACTTCCCCGCTAATCTAATTAGCTCTCGGAGGCGTTTATGAAGCAGGCAAAGTGGCTAGTTGTTGTATCGTTGGTGGTGCTCTCGGGCATGGCGGTTGCTCAACTGATCGGCAGCTCCAGGATCGTGGCCCAAGTGCCATTTGAGTTCGTGGTTGGAAACAGGATCGTTCCTGCGGGCGAGTGCGACGTGCGGGCGATCACCATGGACGGCAGGACTCTGAACATTCGCAACACGGGCGCAAAGGTGGGTTTGTATTCCACGACTTCTGAGGCGGAAAGCAAGGAACCTGCCCCTCAGTACGCGCTGGTCTTCAAGCATTACGGAGACCTTTACTTCCTATCGGGCATCAAGCTCCAGGGGAGCAAGATCGCTTATCAACTGCCGGAGAGCAAAGCGGAGGCTGAAATGCGCGCCCAAAACGTGTATGCCACGGAAGAGACTCTGCTCGCCGCTCTGAAATAGTCAGGCGGTGCGTCCGGCCAATCATCATCGGCTGAGTTTTCGAGACCCCGTACAAGCCAGTTGCTTGGGCGGGGTCTTTCGCCAGCGAGTGCAAACCCAGTCTCGGAAGTCTGATCTCACCTGATGACGCCGCAGGTGTGCGCCACCCATCAGCTGCGTTCTGACGCACACTCTGTAGCCCCTTTGGGAGCCAGTTACAACCAGTAGCTTCTTATTGCCCGCCGCTGGCCACAGTCATCGTCGTCGGACGGTTCAATTCCATCACCAACTCCGTCCCCGCGGGAAGCATCGCGGAACGGTGTTTCCCGAGCCAGTGCGCGACTGTCACCGTTGCGCCGACGGTTCCGCCAATGAGAAAGCCCTTGCCGCCGCCCGCCAGCCCGCCGACGAGCATTCCTCCGCCGGTGCCAAAGCCGATTTCTGTGAGATCTTTGCCGTCCAGGCCATTGCCTTTGAACTGCCCTTCCTGGTTGACGTCGGTGCCATGGCGAGCGTTGGTATCAACCAGCGAGGCGTTCAGCATGAACCTGTCTCCATTCGGAAGGACCATGTTTTCCGGAAAGATGGCGATGGTGGGCTTGCCGGCAATGCGCCGCGGTTCGTTCGCTTTCGTGACGCGGCCCTCGATGGTCGTGCCGATCGGAATCACGGTTTTCCCGTCCATCACGACCGGCTCAGTGACTCTTGCCGAGAACGGATCTCCGGCTTTCGAACTGAAGGTGGCGAGCGTGGTTTCGAGTTTCATCTTGACGGCGGTTCCGGTGGGCAGGGCGGTTTGTGCCCAGGCGAAAGTTGCGATCAGGATGAGCGATGTCAGTGAAAGTGTTCTCTTCATGTAATCTCTTACCTCCAAAATTCAGTTGTGTATCTGTTGCAAAGCTCCAAGGACTTCATCGAGCGGCGCACGGTCGAGCTGGTTATCGCCGCGATAGATATAGCGCACCACGCTCCGATCAATGACGAGGGTAGCCGGGTGCGCGATTCTGATGGCATCGGTGCCGAGAGCGTGATAGAGCCCGTAAGCTTTGGTCACGGCCCGATCCTCATCGAGCAGAAAGACGCTGGCGATGGGATGCTTCTCCAGGAATCTTCCCGGCTTCCACATGCCGTCCCGCTTCTCGGCGGCAAGGAACGCCAACTGTGCTCCCGCCGCTTCAATTTCCTTTCTCCGCGACTCCAACTGAGTCATGCGCTTCACGCAGTTCGGTCACCATGTGCCGCGCAGAAACTCGAGAATCAGCGGGCCCTGCGTCAGCAGACCACCGAGAGTGAATGTGCCCTCACGGTTGGCTGCTCCCAGGGAAAAGTCCGGGGCGTGCGCGCCGATTTCCAGAGTTTCAGTGCGGTCCTTCATGTTGAGTTCGACTTTAGGCGAAGTGGAAATCAGGAACAATAACGGATGGGGTACGGGGGTTAGGCCGGAGGACGATTCGCTTGGGCATGTCCCAGCGCACTGACTCGGTCCTGCCACGTCCGATATAATCCGCTTCGCAGGCAGGAGACGCAGCAAGCTGTGTTTTCAGATTGCTCACTACGATTAGCGCCTGTGTCTTCAAATCAATCAGACGAATAAAGGACGCACTTATGCCACTTACCAGCATTGCCGATATCCGCGGACGCCAGGTACTCGACTCGCGTGGCAATCCAACTGTTGAAGCTGAAGTATTTCTTGATGGCGGCGCCAGCGCGCGGGCCATTGTGCCGAGTGGCGCCTCCACCGGTGAGCACGAGGCCGTCGAATTGCGTGACGGCGACAAGACCCAGTACCTCGGCAAGGGAGTTCTGCAGGCAGTTGCGAACGTCAATGGCGAGATTGCGGAAGCCCTCAGCGGAGCGGACACGGCCGACCAGCGCACGCTCGACGCCAGGCTCATCGACCTTGACGGCACGCCCAACAAGGGTCGGCTGGGCGCGAATGCGATTTTGGCGGTTTCCATGGCGGCGGCGCGGGCTTCCGCAAACGCATTTGAGATGCCGCTCTATCGCTACCTGGGCGGAGCCGCGGCCAACGTGCTACCGGTGCCGATGATGAACATTCTGAACGGCGGCGCGCACGCCGATAACAACGTCGACTTTCAGGAGTTCATGGTGATGCCGGTCGGAGCCCCTTCGTTTTCAGAAGCTCTGCGCTGGGGCGTAGAAGTCTTTCACACGCTCAAGGGCGTGCTGAAAAAGCGCGGATACAACACGTCGGTCGGCGATGAGGGCGGCTTTGCTCCATCGGTGAAATCGAACGTCGAAGCTATCGAAGTCGTGCTGGAGGCGATCCAGCAGGCAGGCTACAAGCCGGGCGAGGAGATTGCGATTGCGCTCGATCCGGCGGCCAGCGAGTTCTTTCAGGATGGGAAGTACGTTTTCAAGAAATCCGACAAGTCGGCCAAGAGTTCGGGAGACATGATTCGCTACTACGCAAAATGGGTGAATGACTACCCCATCGTGTCACTCGAAGACGGGCTTTCCGAAAACGACTGGGACGGATGGGAGTTGCTGACCAAAGAACTGGGCGACAAGATTCAACTGGTGGGCGATGACATCTTCGTCACTAACATTGAGATTTTCGCCAAAGGTATCGAGAAGGGAATTGCCAACTCGATCCTGATCAAGCTCAACCAGATCGGGACGGTCAGCGAGACGCTCGACGCGATCGACCTGGCGCGCCGCAATGGATACACATCAGTGATCTCGCACCGTTCCGGCGAAACCGAAGACACATTCATTGCGGACTTTGCCGTAGCGACTGGAGTGGGACAGATCAAGACCGGCTCGGCTTCGCGCACTGACAGAATTTCCAAGTACAACCAGTTGCTGCGGATTGAAGAAGAGTTGGGCGGCGCGGCGCGGTTTCTGGGAGTGAAGGCGCTGAACTATAAGGGCTAGAATAGATTCCGAGGGAGTCAAGCATGGACCCAAATCACTGGCCAGGTTTTGTATGGATGGTCATTGCGATTGGATTTGGATCCATTGTTTGTGCCCTTGCTCTGTTTGTTTTCAAAGCTATCTTCCGCCGAAAACCGGGATGGTTATTGGACTCCGCGCTTCTCGGCGGCTCAGGATTCGTCTTGGTAATAGCGATGATGGCCTACCTGTTTCTGTCCGGCGAGCGAATCCCAAAAGAATGGCAAAGGATGGGTGGGTACTTCGTTCTCTGTGCGGTAGGCCTGCCACTGGCCTGGGTATCAAGACAAATCCTAAAGCGGAAGTCCAGTTCGCGAAGAAAGCGGATCCTCGGATCCGCCAAGGGCGAGTTCACGGTCCCGGATGATTTCAACGATCCCCTTCCCAAAGAGATCGAAGACCAGTTTTATAAATAATGGGTCTCCGCTAAAACCCCATCCGGTCATCCGCCGAAGGCCCGTAAGTCGACGGCACCGGCTTATCATTCAATCGCAGGTAGACGCCGAGTTGCGCCCGGTGGTGCACAATGTGATTGAGGAACATTTGCCGGTAGGCCAGAAAGCGCGTCCCGTCGAAGATAGGCTTGCCCGCGAAGCTGAGCTTCCAGTTCTGCGTCCAGGCTTCATCCGGGGTGTTCTTGAGCGCGGCGCGGGCTTTGGCCGCTCCTTCATCAAAAGTCTTGACCAATTGCGCCGCGGAATCAAACGGTACGGGCGGCATCTTGGTCGCCCCAAAGTCAAGTTCTGGAGTCGTAAGGATAATAAGGCCAAAGCCAGCCAGTTGCGCCACGTGAGGCGCAAGCTTGTTCAGGGGCATGGATTTAGGATGCGGCGCAAAGTCCTTCTTGTCTTCTGGAACTCGTTCCAACATCGTGCGCGTTTTCTTGATTTCTTCGTCGAATTCGGTCAGGAGAAGTTCATTGATGGGCATGTTTATCCTCGGGGATGATTTCTGCAATAGTATAAGATGTGCGTCCGCCGGCAGCGATTCAGTCTATCAGCCGACCGCCAAGAGCCAGAAGCTAGAAGCCAGGAGCGAAAAGCGATTTTTATGCCTCGTCCTAAACCTCTCGTTCTCATCATCCTCGACGGCTGGGGATACCGAGCCGAAACCAAGGCCAACGCCATTGCGCTCGCGCACAAGCCCATCTACGACCGGTTGTTGCGCGATTATCCTAATACTCTGATTCACACCAGCGGCCCGTTTGTCGGACTGCCGGAAGGCCAGATGGGGAACAGCGAAGTTGGCCACCTGAATATTGGCGCCGGGCGCATCGTGCACATGGACATCACACGCATCGACCTGATGATCCAGAACGGAGAATTCTTCTCGCATCCCGTGCTCGTCGAGGGCATGAAGAACGCCCGCACCAGCGGCCGCAAACTACACATGTTCGGGTTAGTGTCGGACGGCGGTGTGCATTCTCGGCAGGAGCATCTCTACGCGCTCCTGAAAATGGCCAAGCAGCAGGGAGTCGATCGCGTCTTCGTGCACGCCTTCATGGATGGCCGCGACACGCTCCCCACCAACGGCGCCGGCTATCTCGAACAACTGCAGCAAAAGATGCGCGAATATAACTCCGGCAAGATCGCCACCGTCAACGGCCGTTACTACGCTATGGACCGCGACCGCCGCTGGGAACGTATCGCCAAGGCCTACAGCGCGATGGTTGATGGCAAAGGCAAGGGCGGCACCTGTGTCGACGCCGTGCAGGGCATGAAGGAGTCCTATAACAAAGGTGTGACCGACGAGTTTGTGGTGCCGTTCGTCTGCACGGACGGCCACCAACCGCTCGCGAAGATCGGCGACAACGATTCCTGCATCTGCTTTAACTTTCGCGCCGATCGTGTGCGCGAGATCACGCGTGCCCTGTGCCGCAACAGCGGGTTGAACGAGAAGGGTGGGAGCGATTTGCCGGGCGCGGCCGACCTCGATGCAACCATCCCGCGCGACCGTGCTCCGAAGAACCTGAAGTACGTTTGCATGACGCGGTATGACAAGAACTTCGACCTGCCAATCGTGATTCCACCGGAGTCGATGTCGAATATTTTGGCGAATGTCATGGGCGGGCTGAAGATGCGCAACCTGCGTGTGGCCGAGACCGAGAAGTATGCGCACGTAACATACTTCTTTAATGGCGGCGTGGAGCAGCCTTTCCCCGGAGAAGATCGCGTGATGATCCAGTCGCCGAAGGTCGCGACCTACGATCTGAAGCCGGAAATGAGCGCCGCCGGCGTCGCTGCAGCAGTCGTCAAAGCCACAAACGACGGCACCTTTGACGTGATCATCGTCAACTTTGCCAATGCCGACATGGTTGGGCATTCAGGCAAGCTTGAGCCCACCATCAAGGCGGTCGAGACGGTTGATGCCTGCCTGGGCGAAATTGAGAAAGCGGTGCGCGCTAAAGGCGGAGCCATGCTGATTACCGCCGACCACGGCAACGCCGAAATGATGATCGACCCCGTAACCGGAGGTCCGCATACTGCGCATACGACGAATCCGGTGCCGTTTATCGTGATGGCGGAGGACGCAAAGCAGTATTCGCTCAAGCCCAATGGGTCACTTCGGGATATTTCACCGACAATCTTGGGAATGCTGGGCATTACTGAACCAAAAGAAATGACGGGCTCGGATTTGCGAAAGCCGCTGAAGGCTTGAACCGCCGAGATTTCTTCGACCCAAGTAGTCGACCGAACCAGAGAAGCGTAATGTATCATTTGCGCGTCGGGAGGTTCCGATAACCTATGCAAAGCACTACGCCATCTGGGGCTGAAGAAATTCTGACGGGACGCTTCATCGCTAGTTTGGGCACTGAGAACGAGGACGGTTCCATACACCTTACGGCGGTTTGGTATCTGTTCGACGGTGCCTGTTTTTATGTGGCGACTTCTTCGCGGACTCGCAAGGCTCGCAATGTAGCGGCCCGGCCGAAAGCTTCCCTCATGGTGGACATCAGAAAACCCGCATCGGAGCGAGGTCTGGTGGCCGTGTGCACCACAGACGTTATCACGGGCGAAAGCTCAAGAGAAATCAATGCTCGCATCCACGGTCGCTATATGAGCGAGGCTGCATTGGCCGACCCACGCGCGGGCGGCACGATGGCGGCAATGGACGACATCACCCTCAGGCTGACCCCCACACGCTGGTATGCATGGGACATGCGTACACTCGACGTCGCCGTCTTCGGAGGAGCGATGAAAACGCCCGGCTATTTGCTCCCACTTGATTAAGGACGCACTGCCGCCCACAGGACGGTAACGGCGAAGATTCCCAAGCCTTAGCAGAAGACGCCGAGAGATCTTCAGATCACCAATGCCCCAATCGCCCGATGGCCCAATCCGCAAGCTACTGATTTGCGTTCGCCATCCTTTTGACCAGTGGAACGCGCCAACATGGTTCTCTGAGCGCTTGCGGAAGGAGTTTCCGCAAATTGAAACCGTCCATCTTCCCGATTACAAGCGCGTCGATGAAGAAATCGTCGATGCTGAGATTGTCGTTGCCTGGTCGATTCGTCCCGAGCAGATCGCAGCGGCAAAGAAGCTGCGCTGGATTCACTCGCCGGCGGCGGCGGTTCATCAACTGATTTTCCCGGAACTCGTCAACAGCGACATCATTCTCACCAACGCGCGCGAAGTGCACGGATCAGTGGTGGCCGAGCACGTAATCGGTCTCATCTTTGCGTTGGCCAAGAAAATCCCGGACTCGGCACGTCTGCAGGAGAAACATGTTTGGGGGCAGCAGATTCTGTGGGACGAACTGCCGCGAATCCGGGAGATTGCGGGCGCAACCCTCGGCATGATCGGCCTCGGCAGCATCGGACGGCCGGTGGTAAAAAGTGCGAAGGCTCTAGGCATGAGAGTGATCGCGGTGCGTGAGCATCCGGAGAAGGGAAGCGACGGCGCGGATACCATCATCGGGCCACCGCAAATCGACGAAGTTTTTCGCCAAGCTGATTACATCGTGCTGGCCGCGCCGGTTACGGCCAGCACGAAGGCAATCGCGAACGCTGAACGCCTGGCGCTCATGAGACCGGATGCTTGCCTGATCAACGTCGGTCGCGGCCAACTCGTGGATGAACCCGCGCTCGCCGCCGCGCTGCGTGAAAAGAAGCTTGGCGGCGCCGCGCTCGATGTATTTCCGAAGGAGCCATTGGCCGCCGACTCTCCGCTGTGGGACGTACCGAATCTACTGATCACTCCGCACACGGCTGCGCTGACCGACAAGTTATGGGAGCGGCATTACGCGCTGTTCTCCGAGAATCTGCGTCGCTATCTGAATGGCAAACCGCTGCTGGCGGTGGTGGATAAGCACAAAGGGTACTGATTCTCAAACATGATGGAGCGCCCGTCTCTCCATTGGACAGGCGAAGATGGTCTACCGCGTATCAATTCCAAACCCGATAATCGCAGTCACTTCCACTGGCTCCTCTCCGCGAAATGCAGGACGGAATTTCCACTTGGGCAACGCCGCCATGATTTTCGAGGTGGTCTCGGCCGCACCCGGGTCCAGCACTCTCAGATCCTTCAGAACGCCGGTCCGGTCAAGGATGCAGGTGAACACAACGTGGGTCGGGCGAAGGCCATCCGGAATGTCCTTGCGGAGAGGCTCGGGTTCGCTCAACGCTTCGCGGGAAGGATGCTTGGCCGAAGACGGATCGGAGTATTGCATCACCGCCGTCCCCAGCGAGGTTTCGATATAGATGGAATAGTTGTCGCCCTTCAACAAACCGTAGTAGGGCAACACGCCACCCGAGCGAGAGGTTGCGATTACCGTAACCCCGGATCTTTTGTGGTCATTCAGCGAGGAATGTCCGGGGCCCGTACCTGGCGCATCGCCGCCGGGCACTCCGAAACTGGGGAGCGTGACGGTGGTCGTGCCGCCTTCCACGGACACGCCTGGCATGGCGGGCGCGCCAGTGGTGCCGTTTCCCGCGCCGCCCGTCCCAGGATATTGCGAGATGCCTCCACGTGCATTGGGATCGGAGCCGCGGCCCGTGCCTGCGTTGTCTTTGCCTGCGCCTGAACCTTCTCCATGCAACCCGCTGCCGGGGCCATTGCCATTGCCGATGCCCGATCCGCCGCCACTGCCACCGAGGCCGGTCTTTGCCGTGCCGCTGGGTGACATCGCGATTGCGCCACCGCCGCTCGAATTCGGCAGTCCAGCTTGCGTTCCGGGCTGGCTGGAGACGATGATCCCATTGCCGGCTGCGTTTCCTCCGGCGTTGCTCGGCGGAGCTACGGAGGAGCCCAGGTCAAGCGGGCCGCCGGCGCCGGTTCCCTTGTTGCCTCGTCCGCTGCCAGAGAGGGCCTTGCCGCCGCCCAAGCCCGGCGGAGGTGGTATGACGTCGGCGGAGCCGAGGAGTGAACCTGCGGCTTGGCCAGCGCGGCCGCCGCCGTTTCCCTGAGAGCCCTGACCGCCGATGCTGGCCGGAGGTGGCACAACCTGGGCGGTAAGGGCGCCCGCGCCATTTCCTCCGAGTCTTCGGCTTGAACCTCCGCCGGATGCGGTTGGTGGCGGAGGCACGGGATTCGTACGCAGGTCGCCCGTTGCGGAACTTCCCCAGCTATTGAGATCGCGGCTGACTTGCGACGGCGGAGGCGCCACGATAGCTGGGGCTGGCAGCAAAAGCCTGGATGTGGACGACACGTCGCGTGGCGGCGCAGAAACCGGTGGCGCAACCACGTCCACAGTTTGCGTCAACGGGACTCGGGAACTGGCCAAATCGCGCTGCGCGTCACGCGGGGCCGGTGCGATGACTGTGGGCGCGAGTGGATTTGCGGTGCGCATCTTGTCTCGCGAGATATTCGGCGTCGGTGGGACGATCTCAGCGCTTAACGCTGGTGAATTGCGCGTGCTGGAGCGCGACACATCAGGCGCGGGAGCGATGATGCTGGTCGCAAGATTGTTCGGAGTGCGGCTGGCCGATGAATTCACCTCCGGCGCGGGCGGCACTGGGCTCATCGCAGGCAGGATGGGCGCGGTGAGAGAAGAACGCAGACCTTCGGCGGGCGGCGGTCCGGGATTCGGTTTGAACGCGAGCAGATTGGCGACCGCGGAATCGGAATGAGGCAGGTTGAGTTTGGGAGCGTCCACCACGGTCTCGCGAGGCTGGTCGCCGCGCGCTACGCGGATGGTCTGCGTGCGGTGGTGGGCTTGCCGGCCGCCGGCGCGTCCGGACTTGCCGGATTGCGCGCCGCCCCGATCCTGCGTTTTCGGCAGTTCGTTGCCGGAGTAATAGATTACGTCCCGTTCGGGGTGAGTTGGAGGAAGGGGAATCTCGAGACTGATAAATTTTTCGGGGATGACGATTACTGCGATCAGCAAAAGGCACTCGAGCAGCCAGCTGATGAGCATGCCGCGGTAGGGGAACATGCCAACGGGCGCTTCTCCGGCCAAACGTCTCGGTGCGCGGGTGAGCGCCGGGCGCAAAGCGGACTTGAACTCTTCCCATGGTGACGACCATTCCACCAGCAGGCGAGGCGGCTCGAGCCACTGAGTGACCGTTTCGGGAATGGTGGCAACTTCGACCATTATTTATTTCGGACTACGTTCTGGGGGATTGGTACTAGTGTAGTGTGCCAGAAGGATTGTCTGATTTCGCCTGACTTCAGTTTTTTTTGTGTCTTTTTTTTCTTTCGCGCTGGACCAGAATCTCTTAGTCGCTTCGCACGGCGAACGTCGAGGCGAGGTGTTTACTAGTTGGTACTCCCTACCCCCCCCTTCCCCCCCTCACCGCCGGTCTTTTGGAATCATTGACTTAGAGAAAATTCCTGCCAGGTCTTTGCGGAATAAGGACTTATGGGTAAAGTATTCCGGAATAAGGAGTTAGACTGGCTTCCGGCCGGTTCGACGCTTCCTCACTGGTACCCGCCACGGGAAATCAATCACTTAGCAGGGGTCTTCTCGTGCGAAGTTATCGACTCGCTTTCAAAGTATTTAAAGAAATGGAGTTATTCGCAAGACGCCCGATAAACGGGTCTAGGAGATGGGCCACTGAAACAATGGCCGATTGCAGCTCGGATTAGTTGTCAAGGAGCAGGTGGTGCTGCGGCAAATGCTTGTTTGCTGTGAATCTATTTTAACAGGGGAGTCAAGGGCGTTTTTGTGCCGAGACTAGCCAAACAAAGGCCGGTGAACGTTCCTTCTGTCCCCGTATTCCCCGTCGGTTTATCCCCTTGCCCGTCGCACTAGAATAGGATACAAGATGCCTATCGTTCCACATGACGCATGCCCAGAGCCAGCTCTCGACGCCGTCATCTGTCGCTTCGTCGATTTCCGGAAATTCAGGGATCTTTTTGCAAACGAAGAACTTTATTTCCGCAGGACTGACTTGTTTAGAGAGATCGATCCTAACGAAGCCCTGCCGCCCGATGATTACGTAAGGCACGCCCTCGGGCTTGAGAAGTATGACCTTCGCGACGAGCTAAAACTGAACAATGACCAGGCATTCAACCGCCAGCTTAGCGAGGCACGATACATCCAGTGCTGGCAGATGTTTGAAGGCGAAACACTGGATATGTGGGCTAGATATGGGGGAGGTGTCGCAATCTTCTCACGTTTCGACCTCCTAAAATCCTTACTCAACGCGATGCTCGACGAGATTATGGTTGGGTTAGTGCGATACGGAGATGATGGGCCGACGCGCTATAACTTAAATCATTTTCTCTTCATGAAGCGAAAACACTTTGATAAGGAACGCGAGCTTCGCGTAGTGCTGACCTGCTACGATCCGGTCGGCGGCGCCAATCGGCATATCGGGCTGAACGGCTTTCCAAATCGTGAACCTTTGGATAAGGAGAATCCGTTGCACGAATGGGTTCATGAATTCAAACGCCGCCGCATTGATCTGAAGGCGCTCGTCGCCGAGGTTCGGCTATCGCCATGGGCAAAGGAAGAAGAACTGGAAGAGGTGAAAACGTGGGTGAAGGGCAAGAACCTTTTTTGCCCAGTAAGTCGGTCCGATCTGACGAGCCCGCTAACGCCCATGCTTGAAGAATTCAGGCGTCTCGGCTGAGGAATTTGCGAATGTGCGCTTTCTGGCGGGAGTGCGCTACTTTCTTGCCACGCCCTTGGACTTCTCGCCTTCCTCGGCGATAATCTGGTTCAATTCTTCCTCGATAGCCTGAAGTTTTTCTGGCGACTTGAACGAAGAATGAACTTTGTTTTTTAAGACTTTGCATCTGGCCAGAGCGTTTCCATACCACGATGTTTCGCCATCGAAGCCCTTCTGCTTCTGAACGGCAAGAATTCCGGTAAGCAGCGCGCCAAATATCCCGGCTACCAAAGCCTGTTTGAATAGACCCGCAATCGTCGCGCCAACGGAACAGATAATATTCGCGGCGAAGAAGCCGTTTTTCCAGTGGCCGTTGTAGACCCACCAGTGCTGGCAATCCTTAATGTATTCGTCGATGCGGTGGCCCACACCATCGTAGTCGTCGGTAAGAGACATAATGCCTAGAAATATACGTGAGCCGTATGACCGCGGAAAGCAATTTTATTGCGTCGGAAATCCGGGGACGGACGGGACGTTCCCCGGTTCTCGCTAAAAGGATCTGATGAAAGAAGTCAGGGGTCAGATTGCGGAAGTGGAGACGCCCGCAGTAGCCCACGTCTCGAAAACCGCGAGACGTGGGGCACCCCGGCAATAGCAGTCGGAGGAGTCGGGAAGAACTGAGGCTGGCCCCGCCCCAGTCATATCAATGGGCAAAATAAAAGTGACGTACCAGTACAATGGCAAGAGCGGCAGTGACTAGTACCACTATCCAACGAGTCACGCGGTAAGTAAGTTCACCAGAACGAACTCGGCGCCACTCCTGCTTCAAGACCACATTAGTGGCGGCCACCAAATCATCACTGGCCTGCTTTAGGGCAGCAGCAGAGTTACTCTTCACCGCTGACATACTCTTGGTTATGAACTCTAGCAGGGCGGCGGACTCCATTTCTTTCGGATTGAGTCGTAACCGGACTCTTGCCGCTGCCGCGGTCAGACTAATGAAGTCTTCTCTGGTGTCTCCCCCCCACTTCGCTTGTTCCTCTGTCCGGTGAATATACAAACATTGTAAATGTGTAATAAAGACAGAGACATCCACACGAAGCGCATCAATCCATTGCTGGCGAAATTCAGAGACTTTCTGCTCTTTGCTAATAATCAATCCCAGCAGCGCAACTACGCCAGCTATGAAAGCCGCCACGACTGCCCCGATCGCTTGGTCTGGAAGTCCAAACATAGGCAGCAACTCCTTCTCCGACGTAGTGGCTTAAACAAACCACACGGCGGGTGGGCCACATACCGTGGCAAGTATAACGCCGGTGTGTCTTTAGAACGTTGACCGGAACAACTGGGGTTGCGCCACTTCTCGCGCTTTTCGAGAGGTGGTTCTCACCGCGATTGCGGGGCAGAATCTTTCATCGCCATTGGTGGTGCGCGCCGCCCGGGGTCGGGCGTCCGCATTTCGGTCGTCCCTACGGGACTTGGGTCACCAGGGCGCGCTACCCCGCGCTGAAGCGCGGGGCTAAGTTCGTTCGCCCCTCCGGGGCTGGATTCCCGGGCGGCACGACTCAAACTCGTGCCCTTCCCGCTCGTGGAGAAGTCAGCCCTGGTTATCGCAGCGGTAAACCGCTGCGCCACCCAAAATCAAGGGCAACATCGACTTTTTCCGCGGGCGGGTGGGCCACATAACGCGGAAATCTGGGAAATCTGGGGACAGGGGAAATCTGGGGACAGACGGGACGTCACCCCATTTTTTGCCCGATCTGATTAAGTTCGGGAGAAACATTCGCTCGCTTATCCCGCAGCCAACTCACGCCCGCGCCGACTTCACATCTGTGCGCGAGAAGTCTTTCCCTTTGAACAAAAGCGGCTCTCCTTTGGATTTCGCCAGGGCATAGGAAAAGCAATCCCCAAAATTCAGTTTGGCGGGGTGGCCGCTGGTTTTGCCGAAGTCGCGATAGGCCTGGCGGGCTATGCGGGCCTGCGCTTCGGTGACCGGCTCAATGGCGATTTGCGCCTCCTCGATCAATTCATCAAAACGGCGGCTGGCAATCGGATCTTTGCTGCCATCAATCACCGCTCCGGCTTCCACATAACTCACGGCCGAAATACGAGGCTGCGCGGCACTTTCCGCTTTACTCGCAATGATTCTGGCGAATTCGGGCGCCTCCGCTTCAAAGCGGAGAATGGCGATCAGGGCTGAAGTGTCGAGAATCATTTTGGCAGCCCTTTCTCGTCATAGAGAAGGTCGCCATGATCGGCCGAACGAAACGGTTCCTTCAGATGCGTGGCGCAGTCCCGGCCGATTTCGAGCAGTCGATCGGAGAGCTTGACGGCAAGTTTGTCTTTGTTCTGCACCCTTTTCAGGCGTTCGCGGACCGCTTCGGTGACCGCTTCGGTCAGGCTCTCTCCGGTGAGTCTGGCGAGGCGCTGGGCGAGCTTGTGGGCGTCTTTGTTCTTAATGTTCAGGCTCATATTTGGTAGACATTCTACCTTTTACTTCTCCCATTCTACCACAAATGGGCGATCCAACTTCCGCGCCGCAGCCTCACCTCAGCGGCCAAAGCCGACTCCGAGAGCAAGGCACTTATCGCAGCGGTAAACCGCTGCGCCACCCAAGAACAAAGACAGAACCGACTTTTTCGTCAAACTGTGAAGCCCACGCACCCGGCTGTTTCGGGAGTAGGGGTCCTTCGACTCCGCAGGCCGATTCGCTTCGCGCATCGGCCTGCTCCGCTCAGGAGGACAATTCTTTATTTGGTCTAGACTTTGTCCGGGATAACGACGCAACTGAGCCACTACCTGTAAACGGCGCAGGAAATTCGGTTGCTGGCGCCCATGAGCGGCGCTGGGGCGGACGAATGCGTCCGCCCCTACGTGTTTCAGGCGGCCTCGGTGTGAGTCGGACGTTCTTCGAAAGAAATATCCACCTGGTCGCCGACCACGGTCAGGGACTCGCGGACGGTGCCGGTGGGAAGCTCTAGTACCGATGCGGCCTGGACGCGAACCGCGGCCATGCGCCAGGGCTTGAGCTCTTCTTCAATGTGGATGACTATCTTTTCGCGGTCAAGGTAAACGGCGTCGATGGCAAAGCGCATGGCGAAGGTGTGAATGCCATGGGAGGGGTTGATCCACAGACCCTGGCCGCGGGGGAAACGCGATGAATCGGTAGCCATCAGGCCGCGAAAGCGGGACCAGTGGGTGCGTGCGATCAGGAGATCGGTCGCGAGATAGGTGGTACGGGTGCGGTTGAAGGCGTATCCCTTGGGCCCCCGCGGCGACATGAACTCTCCTCAATTGGGCTTAGCAATCAGCGAAAAAAGGCATCTCGCGCATCGCAGACCTCGGCGGCTAAAGCCGGTCCTAAAAGGCTGCTGTCATCGCAGCGCCACCCAAAATCAAGTGCACCATCAAATCTTTCCTCTGTTACGGGTTCAGCGTTTCCCCCCGGCAACGGGCATGAAGATATGCATCAGCTGAATTACGGCCGGCCCGACGGTGACGAAAATCAGGGAGGGCATCACAAACAGGACGAGGGGAATAATCATTTTGACGGTAGTCTTGGCCGCCTGTTCTTCGGCGCGCTGGCGGCGCTCGGTGCGCAGGGACTCGGAATGTACGCGCAAGGCTTGAGCGACGCTGGTTCCGAAACGGTCGGTCTGAATCAGGGTTCCCACCAAGGCGCGAATATCATCGACCCCGGTGCGCTCGGCCAGATTACGGAGCGCTTCGACGCGAGGTTTTCCAGCGCGGGTTTCCAGATCGAAGAGATGGAATTCACCGCTCAGTTCCGGGTGCGCGGTGCGCAGATCCTCGCCGACTCGCATCATGGCCTGGTCGAGCGACAAGCCCGCTTCCACACAGATCACGGTCAAATCCAGGGCATCGGGAAGGCCGAGGCGAAGCCTTTGCTGCCGCTCCTGCAGCTTCTTTTTCAGCAGGAATCGCGGGACAAAAAAGCCAAGAGCGGTCACACCCACGAGCAGCAGCGGGGAATTAAATCCGGTAAAGACAAACACAGACAAGAAACCAAGAGCGGCAAACAGGACGCGCAACCCGCGATAGATGCTGGCGTGCTGGGCGTTGCGATATCCCGCTTGAATCAGCCAGAGACGGGTTTTCGAAACCTCCGAGGGCGAGGTCGGCAAGGCCCGGCTCAGCGGATCGAGGGCCTGCTGAATCCGTTCGCGCATGACGGGTTTAGCCTGGGCTTTGGGGCGCTGCCAGCCGATTTCGCGCAGGCGGGATCCGAGCACCGATGAGGGCACAACCGCTGCCGCTCCAAAGGCAAACACCACGACGGCGATGATCAGAAAAACGAAAACCGAAAGTGCCAGCGATAGCGCCATGTTTGAACCTTAGTTCTCAGTTCTCAGTTCCCAGTTCTCAGAAAAGGCAAAATCCATAGTTCGCCGGTTTTACCGAGAACTGAGAACTCATTCACACCTGGATCTTGATAATTCTGCGAATCACAAAATATCCCATCGTTTGCAAAGTGATGCCTCCGACGATCAAGGCGTGTCCTATCGGGTCGGTGAAAAGCGGCTGGATAAAGCCCCGGTTAAGGACAAACATTACGGCCACCACCGTGGGCGGCAGAGCCATGAGCAGCATCATGGTGAGGCGTCCCTGGGCGGTGTGAACGCGGACCTGGCGCAAAATCTTGAAGCGTTCGCGGATTACATAGGACAGGTTGTCAAGAATCTCGGCCAGATTGCCGCCGGTTTCGCGCTGCAACATCACTGCCGTCACGAAGAACTTGAGGTCGACCAGAGGCACACGGTCGGCCAGGTTGAGCAGGGCGTCGCGTACCGGGAGGCCGAATTTCTGTTCTTCGTAAAGCTGGCGGAATTCTCCGGCCACGGGTTCAGAGACTTCGTTGGCAATCATTTCGAGTGCGGTGGTAAATGCGTGGCCGGCGCGCACGGCGCGGGCGAGCGTGTCGATGGCCTCGGGAAACTTCTCCTCAAATTTCTGGAAGCGCTTGGTCCGCATATGCGAGGCATAGGCGTAGGGGACAAAAAACCCGAGCAGGGCGCCGGCCCAGCCGAACAGCAGCGTGCCGCCGGCGATGAAAGCGACCACGGCGAATACCACGGTCGACACGGCACACAGCATCAGGAAGTTTCCGGCGCGAACATCCACGTTTCCCTGCGCCAGTATTTTTTGCAGAGCGGAGACGCGCTCCGAGCGGCGCAGCAGGGTGTCGAAGGCCGGTATCCGGCTGAGTACTTCATCGCGCAGCAGCGCCACGTCTGGCGCGGCTTGTTCAGTGGGCTTCTGAACCGTGGCGAGGCGCTCGCGGAGAACCCGCGCTTGGGCCTTGCGCTGATCAAGTAGAGACATGGCCACAAAGACCGCCATTGTGACCACCACAAACACCAGCAGGGCGACAACGAACTGCATGCGCTAGACCTCCATCCGGGACTCGAAGAGCGCGGGACTCAGGCGGCAACCGGCGGTGGCGAGACGCTCAGCAAATTGCGGCGGAATGCCCGTGGAACGGAAGACGCCGCGCACCTTTCCGCTCTCATCAATACCAACGCGGTCAAAAACGAAAATGTCCTGCAGCGTGATCATGTCTCCATCCATTCCGGTGACCTCGGAGACCGTGATCACCTTGCGCGATCCGTCGGAGAGACGCGCGACCTGAACTATGGCGTGGACGGCGCTGGCGATCTGATGGCGAATCGCACGCTCGGGAATGTTCAGGTTGGCCATGGAAACCATATTTTCGATACGAGCCAGGGCGTCGCGCGGCGAGTTGGCATGTACGGTGGTGAGCGAACCTTCGTGACCGGTATTCATGGCCTGCAGCATGTCGAAGGCTTCCTCACCGCGCACCTCGCCCACCACGATGCGATCGGGACGCATGCGCAGGCTGTTGATGACGAGTTGGCGCATGCGCACCGAGCCTTTGCCCTCGATGTTGGGCGGGCGGGTTTCCAGACGGACGACGTGTTCCTGCTTGAGCTGCAATTCGGCCGCGTCTTCGATGGTTACGATACGCTCCGAGTTCGGGATGTATCCGGAAAGGACGTTGAGAACCGTGGTTTTGCCGGCGCCGGTTCCTCCGGAAATGATCAGGTTCAGGCGGCCCTTGACCATGGCCGAGAGCAGTTCCAGCATGGGCCCGGTCAGGGTCTTGTTGTCGAGCATGTTGCGCGCGGTCAGCGGGTCGCGGCCAAAGCGGCGGATCGAGAGGCAGGCGCCGTCGAGCGCCAGGGGCGGAATGATGGCGTTGACGCGAGAGCCATCCTGCAGACGGGCATCGACCATGGGCGAAGACTCATCCACCCGCCGCCCGATGCGGGATACGATGCGGTCGATGATCTGCATCAAGTGCTGGTTGTCCTTGAACGACAAGCCGGTGATTTCGAGTTTGCCGCTGCGTTCGACGTACACGCGGTCGAAGCGGTTGACCAGGATGTCGGAAATGGTCGGATCTTTGAGCAGCGGCTCGAGCGGGCCCAGACCAAAGATCTCGTCCAGGATCTCCCTAGACAACTGCTCGCGTTCGGCGAAACTGAGAGGAACCGCCTCGCTGTTCACCGAACTGCGAATCAGGATGAGAACTTCTTCGCGCGCCGAATCTCCGGTCGAGCGGCCGAGTTTTTCCAGGTCGAGGCGATCGAGGATCTTGCGGTGCAGGTCCGCCTTGACCTGCTGGTACTCGCTTCGCTCGAAGGCTTGCAAATTGGCCATAATTTTATTGAATCACCACGACATTGAATTATTGAATCAAAACCCCAATGATTCAATGACTCAATAGCTACACCGTCTTAAACAACGACCAGGCACTGCGCTTTACATCCAAATCGTCCTTGGTCAAATATTCCGCCAGCCCGACAATGGAACGGGCAAATTCGGTGTTCCCCTGCTGTACTAAAGGCACGCCGCGATCAATCGCGGTCGAGACTGCGAAGTATTGATTGGGAATCCGCCAGAGCACCGGCGCTCCGATGGCGGCCTCGGTCTGAGCTTCATCGAAGCCGACGACTTTGCGATAGCGGTTCAATACCAATGCAAAGCGGTCCCGTGAGCCGCTCTCGCCCAGATACTGGGCTACCCTTCCAGCGCTCCACAAGGAAGCGACATCGGCGTGGGCGACGAGCAGGACTTTCTCCGACAGGTTGCTGATCAGACGAGTGGCGCTGTCGAGCCGCGACGAAGCGTCGACGACGATGTAGTGAAACAGGCCGACGACGGTGTCAAGCAGGCGGGCAAAGTCGGAAGCCGAAGGCTCGATGACCGTGGGAGTCACAGGTCCGGCCAGCACCTGCAATCCCCGATCGTGACGGACCATGAAGCTGTCGAGCAGGGAGGAGTCCAGGCGGTGCAGGTTCGTGATTGCGTCCGAAACATTGAAGGTTGGCTTCAGATTGAGATGCAAGGCGCAATGGCCCAGCGGCGCCAGGTCCACCAGCGCCGTGCTGTGGTGAATCGACTGCAAGGCCAGAGCCAGGTTGACAGCCACGGTGGTGGCGCCGCTGCCGCCCTTGGCGTTCACGATGGTGAATACCTTGCCCCGTGAGCTTTCGCGCCCGGGCTTGCGGCGAGTTGCAGTGAGGCGGACGAAGGCTTCCAGCAGATCGGTGGTGGTGGTGGGGCGCTCTATGAATTCGCGCACACCCGCCCGCATGGCACTGACAATCAACTGGGGTTGGGTCATGGGGCCGACGGCGAACACGGCTGCGTCGGGAAGTTCCTGGTGCAGCAACTCGATCGCCCGTAGCGCCGAGGTGACGCCATCGGATGCGATATCCACCAGAACCACATCGGGAGCAAAGACCCGAGTCTTGCGGATGGTCGGGCCATTGGCGGCCACAGGCATTTCGGCATTGCTGCACACGGTGCGGGCCACGCTGGTGCCATCCACCAGAACCTGAAGCACTGCGCGCTGGTCATTGTCCGTTGCGAATACAGCTACTGACAATTCCGGCATGACTCGATCCCCACTGCCCTTTCTAAAGCTGCCAACTTCGGTTCCCGCGTGTGTCTACTTGCTGCTGCCCGCAGGCTTCTTGGCATCGAACTTGCCCTTGTCCAAAAACGGCTCCGGGTTCCCAGGAGTTTTCGGCGCCTGAGTACTGGGTGAAATCCGGCGCACCGTGCACAAAACCATCAATTCCGAGTTGCTCTTCTGGTTGCTCTTGCTTTTGAAGAAGTTGCCGATGATCGGGATATCGCCCAGTCCCGGAATCTTGTTGCCAGTATTGGTGACCCGGTTATCCAGCAGGCCGGCGATGACGAAGCTCTGGCCATCCTGCAGTTCGAATTCAGTCTCCGCCTTGCGGGTGCTGATGGCGGGTATGGTGGTTCCGGCAACCGTGACCGCATCCGCAAAGTCCAGCGTACTTACCTCGGGAATCACGTGCAGGTGGATGTTGCCGTTCGGCTGGATCACCGGGGTGAACTTCAGGCGCACGCCAAACTCGCGAAACTGAATCGTGACGGTCGCAATTCCGCTGGCGTTCTGCTGCGCGACCGGAAAGGGAAATTCGCCTCCGGCGAGGAAACTGGCTTCCTTGCCATTGACCGCGACCAGATTGGGCTCGGCCAGAATCTGCAAGAGATTTTGCGTCTTGAGGGCCTCGATCACAGCACCCAGATGGACTTGAGGGTTAAAGAAGAACAGGTTGAGTAAGTTCGATACCGTCGCCTGAGTGGGAAATGGGCTGCTCGATCCGGTATCGGCTATGGTCCCGAGGCCGGTGATCCCGCCGAACTGGCCGGTGGTCGTGCTGCCAATCGTGTTGCCAGAGCCGGTCGAAAGCAGATTGAAGCCCATCTGCGTTAGAGCGGTGCGATCAACTTCGGCAAACTTCACTTCCAGAAGAACTTCTTCCGCCCCGACCGGCCCGAACGTCAGCACGTTCACAACATTCTTGGAATACGCCGAGGCCAGCGCGCCCGCGTGTTTGGACACGTCTTCAGTGGTGACGTGACCAGAGAGAACAATCGCGTTACGCGAAGGCGTCACGTTGATCTGCTCATCCGGGAAAAGGCGATGCATTTCTTCCGAAGCTGCGGTGATATCGACATCCACCCGAAGATCGAAACTGCGATTGCGTTCCAGTTCGTCCCAGATCAGCAGTGAGACCTCGCCGGGAGCGAGTCCATTGACCAGAACTTGCGTTGGTGTTACGACCAACGCATCCGCCACCGTGGGGTCCGTTACCGAGACGCGCTTCAGTCTTTCGGTGGTGTTAATCAGCAGGGATTTACCCACCATCACCCGCAGCGGAGCGGCGCCCGCGGTCTCACTCTGGCCGGTTGCAGACGTGGTCGCGGGAGGCGATTGCGCGGCGGGCGCATTATCCTGGTTGTGGGAAGAAGCCGAAGCCGTTGCCGTTGCTGGAACGCCCGCTGAATTGCCGTCGAAAGCCAGGGTGCGCGCGAACATCATTGTCGCAAGAGCTAAAGCGGCTGCGACGAGCATTAGAGCTTTCATGAATTCGGACCTCTGCGAGGATGCACGAGCAAATCCATCGAGGTAATCAGCGTACGCGAACTACTGCGGTGTTGGTGGTGGTGGTTCAAACTTGTCTTCTTCTTTTTTGTTGCCACGAATCATTTCTACCTGGTAAGGGGCTGCTGGTATCGCCTTCGCCGGAGCTTTCGTCACCACCTTGTGCAGCTTGGGTTTCGTATCGGCTGGTGCTGCCACCGGCGTCGCACCCGGGTACACGGAGCTCGTCCGGGTTGCGGCGATCCCTCCTTTTTTTGTGTCCACGGGATTGCGCAAAGAAAGCTGAATCCGTCCTTCCTGAGAAACCAGTGCCAGCTTCTGCGCATCATCCGGAGAAACCGCGAGCGTAATAACCGGGGCGGTCTGCGCATCTGCCGTAGCGCTCCTGTCCAAACTCTTGCCCACCGCCAGAACCAGGACATTCTCGAGCACGGTAGTGGTTTGACGTTCGTTGCCGCTGCCTTCATTACCGGTAGCCAGCACATCCACGTGCGTGCCCGGTTGCACGAAGCCGGCCACCGAAACCACGTCGTTGACGCGAACGGATACAGCGCGCATTCCCTGTGGGATCATGGAGGGCAGACCCGCTCCGGCATTCAGCGGCGCCAGCTTGCTGGGAAGAATAAAATCGCCCTTACTTACCGGCAGAATCGCGCCGCGGCCCAGGACGGACGACGTCACCGAGAAGGCCCCGGGAGGGACCACCGATTGCGGGAGAGTGATCACGCGGACATCGTGTGCTTCCAGCCTGGCCCCGACCAGAATGTCGTCGGCAGCCACCACGACCGGCACTCCGCGCGCTTCGTTGTTCGTGCCCGCGAAGATCCGCAGCTTGTTGTAGACGGTAAAGCTGACGAGCAGGCCGACCGCGAGCGCCAAGCCCCCGATCATCAGCAAACGGCTTCGGTTCATTCCTCTCCTTCCGAAACAACCGCGGACTCATTCACTTGTAGCCGTGTCGGTCTCCGTCTCCGCTCATTGCGAAATGCTACCGGCGACCGCAGTGGCCTACTGGGTTATTGAGCTGGCCACCTGGCTGAACACGTTATTTGCGTTGCCGCCGATCAAACGGACGGTGCCAATCACGATTACCAGGATTACCGCCAGCATCACCGCATATTCTGCGATGTCCTGCCCTTCCTCATTGCGCCACAAGAGGTTAGCCAGATATCTCATTCCAGACTCCTTCGAGCTTCAACCGGGAAGCTGCCATCTACGGGAACCGTGTTGGATCCAATCCCCATGTACGTATGCGCCTTAGTTTCGCAGATTTGGGAGGCTCTGGGAAACATTTTTTCACGTTCTTTCGGCCTGACGAGGGGTCTATGGAGAATATCAACACTTTCGGCGGCCAACTGCCTCTTGAGCAACACAATTGCCTTGGAGTCGCTAAATGCAACATGCCACTCGGGATCGAGAAGGAGGGCTTGCGCTATCGCGCAGGAAGGGGGTACAAGCACCGCCCCCACCTTCCAGGCCTCAAGAATGTCTCGCCAGCCCGTCCGGAGCTGCACCACGGTCTGAAACTGGTGCAGCAGGTCGTCGCCATAGAGGTCAGCGCGCCCATCCACAAATACGCGGTATGCCGGATAAAGCCTCCAGACGGCATAGCCTCCCCAGTCGTAGTACGCGAAAACCTTCTGCGGATAGTCGCCGGCCCGCAAGAACGCTACGGCCTTTTCGGGAAACTGCTCCGCCTCGCGGGCATCCTGGTTGCGAGCAAGGCTGACCCACTTCGCCAAGGCAAACAATGCAATCAGAATGACAACCGCCCCGTTGAAAAGTGGCCGCAGCCGCGACGAGTTGGGGCGCCGTGGTGGGACCACTGACGACGTCGAGGCGGCCGGCAGAGCCGCGGCGATGACCGGTATGGCCACCAAAACAAAAATTGGTATGTGGCGAACTGCGTCCAGAGCGGCGAAAGAGGTAAGCAGCAGGGGTACGATCACGCGTCCCCTGGGCCGCGAGCGGGAAGTGGCGAGTACTGTCAAAACCAGCAACCATACCAGCAAAAATGGGCGATAGAGCCATTCATGAAAATTCGGGGAGTGCCACTCCACAATGAATGACCGCATCCCGGGCGAGCGTAAAGTATCGAACGGATAACGATAAAGTTGCGCGCCGCTGGGGTTGAGAGGCACCAAAGCCAAACAAGCCAACAGGAGTAGCAGTACCCGCAGAACTATGGGGCGCGCCTGCTGCCAAGGCGTTTCGCCGATGGCAGTCTCCATGATCAGGCCGACACCATATGCAAGCAACAGCACGAGGCCGAGCGCAAATCCGGCGTGCAGATTCAGCCAGAGCAGAAACAGCGGCGGTATCCAAAGCAACAGCCTTGGCCGGTCCTCGCCACTTTCCACCAGCCACAGCAGCAGGCTGGCTAGCGTGAAGGTGAACATCTGCGGCCGCACGCCCCACGAGGGAGCCGAAGCCAAAGCGCCGAAGACCGTCGCTACGGCCGCCCAGTGCTTTTTTCCTGCACCGGGAAGACAGCGCAGATAGAGCAGCATGAAGCCCGCCGTCGTGACGATTGCGGAGAACACGATCAGTGCAGCGGCGCCACCGTGTTTCCAGAGTTCGTAAAACGCGACCTCCGATAACCACTCATGCGACACCCAGGCGTGCCCAGCGCGCGTGAAGGAAAAAGGGTCGGAGTGCGGGACATGGCCGGTTTCCACGATCCATTGCCCGGTGCGCAGATGCCACCAGAGGTCGGGATCGACCGCGTTGCGCGCCGTCATGCCCAACAACCCCAGCAGTAACACCAGGGAGAACACGTTGGATAGGGAAAGGTAATTGGCTCTCACGCTGAGCGATCATACCCCAAACTCGAAACTGCTCCAGTTCGAGTCCAGTATGTATTTCGTGCTTTTCCTGCCTGACGATAGAATCCAGGGTCAGTAGCGATGCGCAGCAAACTCAGGGCTAGATATGGGGGATGTCGCGGAATAGTTTACCGTGAAGCTACAGTCGCCAAATCGAGAAGCGGCGGTCCCGGCAGGATCTGCGATTGTGAGGTGGAACAGGTGGGTGCGGCTCGCCGGGAACGTGATTCTTCTTCTGACACTAGCCGGCATTGTCTACTATTTCGCGCACGGATTTGAAGAACGAGAGAAGGGCACCGATTTTCCGGACCGCTACGCCGCGGCTCGGATGGTCCTCGAAGGATATGGGCATCAACTTTACGACTTCCACGCTCAAGAGCAATTCCAGATGCGCTATGCCGGACGCATTGGCGAGTACTACATCCACCCTCCATTCGGGACGCTGCTATTCTTACCAATCTGTTTTTGGTCCCTGCAAACCGCCTATCTGCTATGGTGCGTTCTTAACGTAGCGGTTTTGGCATACACCGCGATAGTGTTTCAACGGCATGTCTTCAAACGCTTCGACTGGCGCGTCTTGCTGCCCCTGTTCTTCTTGTTCCCGCCCGTGTTGATCGGATTTCTGCAAGGCCAAGATTCGCTGCTGCTCCTGTTGATTATGACGCTGGCGGTTGTTGAGTTGAGACGAGACCGCAACTTCACGGCAGGTTGTTTGTTGGGCTGTGGCCTCTTCAAGTTCCACATAGTTTTTACTTTGATCGTATTGGTAGCGTCGCTCAGGAGAAAAGGGCTCCTCCGTGGGTTTGCCTTCGTCTTCGTAACGTTGCTCGTGATTTCAGCCGGTATTTGCGGATGGGCCTTCCTGACAGCATATCCTCGCCTTTTGATGAGTTTGAGTAGTCAGCCGCTGGCGAACATTCACCCCGCAGCGATGGCGAATATCAGAGGATTGGTCAGCGTTTCGGGGGTCGTACAGGGCACGGTCGCTCGTCTAGCTCTCATCTGTATTGGTTCATTATTGCTGCTCTGGCATGCGTGGAGAAGCTTTAAGAGCAGTAGATCGAAGTTCGCCGATGCTACAAATCTGGCGTTCGGAAATTTTGTTTTGGCGGCCATTCTCGTTAGCTATCACTTAAGTCCCTCCGATTTGTGCATCGCGCTTCTACCCATCGGTCTGTTCTCGCAATATCTAGCGGAGCACACCGGAATCCCGCGATGGGCAAGACTCACCCTGCTGAGCAGTCAGGGTGTCCTCTTCTTGCCCCCTTTGCATGTGATCTTGCTGGCCTGGCACGGGTACGTCTACCTTGCCATTCCGATTCTGATCATGTTCTTGCTTACATCTGCTGAGATCTTTAAGAGGCATCCCACTGAGGAAACCGGGAATTGGTAGACGGTGGCATCCCCGGAGTTCAACAGAATCAGTCTCGCGAAAGTTCCCCATGCCGAATTGCGGTTGGCGGAATTTGGTCTAAACGACGCGGACGAATCAGAATGACAACCAGCATCGGAACGTAAAAGCCAAGGACGCACCAGAGCCCGACTTGATGCATTGTGTGCGGGAAGTGATACCAGCGCCAGATGCCGGTCACCCAGCTGCACCCCACGGTGGCCAGAATGCTCCGACGCGTTTTTGGAATCAGCCACAGGAGGAACGAGTCATAGAACCAGCGTTGCGGCATCACGCAACATAGGAACAGCAGCAGGGCATCGCGGTCGCGCCAGCGCCAAAGCGCCAGAGCCAGCAGCGGCCCCGGCACGACCAGCAATGGTACGAAATGCTGATATCCATGGAGTTGCGGAATCCAATCCAGCGGCCACCGTGGTTGGAGCACGAAACTGACCAGCAGCAAAGCGGCGGCCGCAATCAGTCCTGTGCGATGAGCATGAGTGAGGGCGACCGGAATGCCGATCTGAGGCTTGGCGACGCAGAAGGCGAGTGCCAGCGGGAAGAAAGCGGCGCACATGATGAGAGGCGTCCACTGCGCCGTCATGAGCGCGGCCCAGTAAGGATAAGCAAAGAAGATCAGCAGCCGTTCCGGGCCGTGCCGCATGAGCCCGAAGGCGAGCATCCCGGAGCTGAATCCGAAAAACAGGGCGGCGGCAATTTCGGGCGAGAAAGGCGCGAACGGCAGTGCCGCAAGGGCCGCGGGCAGCGGGTAGGGAATCAGTCCCGCCGGAGTGTTGGCGTAGGGGTTTCCGCCCGCCAGGAGTACGCGCGCGGCGTGATGGGGCCAGTTGAAGTCCGCACCGCCAAGCTGGAAGTGGTGCAGGAACGCCCAGCACAGCGTGCCGCTGACAATACCGACGGCCGCCGCAACAACGAAATTTCTGGGTGGACGCGAAATGTTCACGGGAGCGTTGTAATATCCAGATTCTCTCAGATTACGCATGCGACTCGGCATTTTCCATAAGCTGTTCTGGCTGGTTCTCGCGGCTGCGCTCTGCGCAGCGGGCATGTGGACTTACGTCAACCGAGTGATGATCCCACACCAGCAAGCTGAGGCCGCTGCCCTCGACCGGCCGCGCGGCAATCTCTCCGATCTTTATCCCCGTTGGGTGGGCGCGAGGGAACTGCTGCTCCACGGACGCGACCCCTACAGCGCGGAAGTCGCCCGCGAGATTCAAGCCGGCTACTATGGTCGGCCACTCGACCCCTCTCGTCCCCATGACCCGCGCGATCAGCAGGGGTTTGCCTATCCTGTCTATATAGTTTTCTGCCTCGCCCCGACGATTCAATTACCTTTCGTGATCGTCCAAAAAGGTTTCTTCTGGGTGTTGGTCATTCTCACCTCCGCCAGCACCCTGCTCTGGCTCCGAGTCCTGCGCTGGTCCGCGCCACTCTGGGCCCAGATCAGCCTGCTCGCGCTGACACTGGGCAGCCTGGCCGTCATGCAGGGGCTGAAGCTGCAACAGATGAGCCTTCTGGTCGCCGGATTGGTGGCAATCGCGATCATGTTGCTGGTAGCGGATTACGCCGTCGCCGCCGGAGTCCTACTGGCTGTGGCGACAGTTAAGCCGCAGCTTATGGCCCTTCTGCTGTTTTGGCTCGCCATCTGGACCGCGGCGGATTGGCGGCGCCGCTACCGGTTGGCGATTTCCTTTCTGGCTACAATGGCCATCTTGCTGGCCGCCTCGGAGTGGTACCTGCCGCACTGGATTCCACGCTTCTGGCAAGCGGTTCGCGAATATCGGCATTACACCGGGGCGATGTCGGTGATGGACAGTTTGATTGGCTATCCCTGGAGCTGGGCGCTTGAGGCTCTCGCCTTCGCCGCCGTGCTGGGCGCTTGCTGGAGGGAGCGCCGGCAAGCGGCCAACACAGACTCTTTTGCGTTCACGCTGAGCCTCGTGCTGGCCACGACCGTCCTCCTGGTGCCCACCTACTCTCCCTACAATCAGGTGCTGCTGATCCCAGCGTTGCTGCTGCTGGTTAAGGAGCGCCGGACGATTTGGCAGAAAGGTTTTGCCACCCGCGTCCTTGTCACGATCACCGCTGGCCTGGTCTTCTGGCCGTGGATATCGAGCGTGACATTGGCGGGGCTTTCCTTCATTTTGCCGCAGGAAACTGCCGAGCGCGGCTGGGCAATCCCTTTCTGGACGGCGCTCCAGATTCCCGTGGGAGTGGCTGCCCTCATGCTCGTCCATTATTATCAAAGGACTTTTACTGCTCCGCCGGAGCCGGGCTCGTCGTAGAATGCTGTGGGGCCCCTTGTCACGTGCTGGCGTCTCAACTGGCATGACGGCCGCAGGAGAGTTCAGGGTACATGTCGGCTTCGTCGCATTCGGGCATTTCCAGCATCTTTCCCATCGCGATCTTCGTGCAGGGGAGCGATCAGCAGACCCTCTCGCTGAATCACACCCCTTACACCGTGGGCCGCAAGGTGGATCGCGACCTGGTGATCGCCGACCCCCGCGTCTCTCGCGAGCATGCCTCCATCGTTGCAGAAAATGGCGAGTTCTTTGTCGTCGACAACGGCAGCAAACACGGTACCTTCGTGAACGGCGAAAAAGTCGATCGCCACAAACTGCAACGCAACGACCGTCTGGAATTTGGCGCCCGCGATATTGCCTACCTGATCTTCCACCCGCTGCACACCACCTCGAACACGGCGCGGGAGTTCCTCAGCCAGATCTCCGGCATCCAGATCGCCCCGGAAGCCAGCGACCTCGAAAAACTCACGCTCTTCATGGAAGCCGCGCGCAAGCTGAACACGATCGGCGTACTCGATGAAATCCTGGTTACGCTGCTCGATGCCACGCTGAAACTGACGCGAGCCGAACGCGGCTACATCTTTATGCGCGATATCGACGGCACCCTGACGCTCGCCGCCGGGCGCAACTCGAAGGGCGAGCCGCTGCTCGATGACAAGACAATTTCTCGATCGGTGCTCGACGGCGCCTTGACCTCGAACTCCGAATACCTGGTCACCGACACCAGTCAGATGCTCGACGTGCAGCAGCGGAAGAGCATTGTTGCCTTCGACCTGCGAACCGTGATCTGCATGCCCTTGCGCAAGCCGCTGGTGCAAACCACCCGTGCCGAGCAGCCGGCCGGTGGGGAAGTGATGGGCGCCCTCTACGTGGATTCGCGCTTTGCCTCGCGCGATATCACCAGCGTCAGCCACGATATTCTGCGGGCGATCGCGACTGAAGCCGCCCAGTTGATCGAGAACGCGCGCCTGGTGCAGGCCGAAGAGGCCGGACGCCGCTACCAGCAGGAATTGGGGATCGCAGCGTCCATTCAGCAGCGGTTATTGGCGGTGACTCTACCCGAAGTTCCGTTTGCGCGGGTGAACGGACGCAACATGTCCTGCAAAGAAATTGGAGGCGATTTCTTCGAGGCCGTGAACACGCCCCAAGGCCTGGCCGTCGTTCTCGCCGACGTCAGCGGCAAAGGGGTCTCGGCCGCGCTGCTGGCTTCCATTCTGCAGGGCATGGTCTACTCGCAACTGATTTCGGGCATGCCACTCGTGGAGATCGTCGACGCGGTCAATCGCTTCTTCACCTACAAGCACATTGGTGAGAAATACGCGACCATGATTATTACGCGCCTGCGCAGCGACGGAGATCTCGAATACGTCAACTGCGGACACGTTCCACCGGTGTGGATCTGCGGCAACGAAGTACTGCGGCCAGCGCATGGCAACCTGCCCGTGGGTCTGCTGGCGGATGCGACTTACTCGAGCGACCGCTGCCAGTTGAGGCCTGGGGATCGGATGATCCTGGTGACCGACGGCGTGACCGAAGCCGAGAACGCGCGCGGAGACATGTTTGACAGCGAACGCCTGGAAGAGGTGGCAGGGAAGAGCAGGTCGATGGAGGACGTTTTCGCCGCGGTTGCCGATTTTTGCGGAGGCACTCCGCTCAACGACGATTGCACAGTTGTAGAGCTGTCCTACACCGGCAACTAAGGGCTCAGTTCGTGTGGGGACGGGCGCCCTCGCCCGTCCAAGCCGAGCGAAAGCTCGGCCAGGTCTCGAACGCGTGCAGCGATCTCAAGGCCGCGCCCCCGGATGAATCTCCACCGTTGACCAGGTCTTGTCCGCGGCGTGACACAGCTTCTCCAGCCCGCAATCGGCACACTTCGGACCGCGCGCCACGCACAGCTTCCGCCCGTGCCAGATCACTTCGTGAGAAAAATCCGTCCAGCGCTCGCGCGGAATAATCCGCATCAGGTCTTCTTCAATCTTTCGAGCGTCGTCCTGCTTCGTCAGCTCCAGACGGCGTGAAATTCGCGTCACGTGGGTATCCACGACGACCCCTTCATTCTTCTTGAACCAGGTTCCGAGCACGACGTTCGCCGTCTTGCGAGCCACGCCCGGCAGGCTCAGCAACTCCTCCATCGTTTGGGGCACATTCCCGCCAAAATCCGCGACAATCTTCCGCGCGGCGCCCACCACCGACTTCGACTTATTGCGGAAAAAGCCGGTCGAGCGGATGTCCGGCTCCAACTGTCCCGGCTCGAGCGCAGCGAAATCCTGGACGGTCGGATACTTCTCAAACAACACGGGCGTAACCATGTTTACCCGCACATCGGTGCACTGGGCGGAAAGAATCGTAGCCACCAGCAATTCCCACGCGCTGCGGTGGGTGAGAGCGCAAGTCACTCCGGGATAAAGCTGGTCAAGCCCGGCGATGATCTGACGCACCCGCTCGGGCGCCAAAGGGTCGTATTTCGATGCAGATTTCTTTTTCAGAGCCGCAGCGTTCGGCGCCTTGCCGGCCGCCTTCCCGGTATGGACCGCCGCTCGACCAGCGGCCAGACGCGCAAGCGTATTCTTCGCTGCTGCGCCCTTTGCTTGCGCAACCTTCACGCGCCGCGCACCATCCTGTCGTCCGCTGCGACTCGGTTGACGTGGCATATTTCCGCGGGCCATCGGTTTCCTCCTGAGCAGTGGTCCATGGTAACAAAGCCGCAGGACAGCAGCAGCCATGTAGGACAAAGGTAACTGCGCTGCAATTGACGGGTTGGCGGCCGGGTGAGTACTCTGAGAGCTACAGATAGCTGAAAAACTCTGGCTTCGTATCAGGGCATCGCTTTAGCGATGCCGCAATTTCTTCGAAATCAGACGCCCCTTTAGGGGCTGGGCATGGAAAATCAACTTTTTCCGTAGCCCACCAAGGGAAAACCCGTGGCCGTAAAAAACATCAAACTCGGACAAGTCTGGCGCCTGGACGCAACCGGCCAGGATCATCTCGTCACCAAGGTGTACAGCGAAGTTTTCGCGCAATACGCGGTGCTGCGGCCCGCCGACATCACCGCGCCCGACGCACCCATCGTAAAGGTGAAGGTCGCCAAATCGGCGGAAGGCGTAACTCTGCCCGGCTTCAGCTTTACCCAGGAAGGGGCATTCTGATTTTTGATTTGGGAACCCTTCATTGTCATCCTGAGCGAAGCGAAGGACTTGCTTTTTGCCGGCCCACAAGTCCGATCGCCTGACCGAAAATGACCGAGAAAATCCTCACCGTACTTTTCATCTTCATTAATTCCCTCGTTGCCGCGACCGGCTATGCCGGCATTGCGCTGCTCATGGCGATTGAGTCCGCTTGCATTCCGCTGCCTTCCGAACTGATCATGCCTTTCGCCGGTTACCTCGTCTACACCGGCACGATGAAACTGCTGTGGGCGGCAACCGCCGGCGCCATCGGCTGCAATCTGGGCTCGCTCGTTGCCTATGAAATCGGCTGCTACGGTGGACGCCCGCTAGTCGTGCGCTACGGACGCTGGATCCTGATGGGGCACCGCGAACTCGACTGGGCCGACCGCTTCTTTCTGCGCTGGGGAGACATGGCCGTCTTCATCGCGCGCCTGCTGCCCGTGATCCGTACCTTCATTGCGCTGCCCGCGGGGATTGCCCGCATGCCGCGCGGCAAATTCCACATCTACACCTTCCTCGGATCGTGGCCCTGGTGTTTCGCGCTGGCCTACTTCGGCATGAAACTCGGCGAGAACTGGCGCTTGCTGGGCAAGTACTTCCACAAGTTCGACGCCGTGATCGGGGTCCTGCTGTTAAGCGGGATCGCCTGGTTCCTCTGGTCGCACTGGCAGAATCGGCTGCGCGTTGACGAAAGCTAGGGTGGCGAGATTTTATTCCAACGGCCGTGCTAATTGCGACGCTACTAACTTCCACTCGCCATCGCGTTTCCGGAGCACGTCAAGGTAGACGTAGCGCACAGCGGACCGCTTTCCGTTGACCTCGACTTCGTCCGATTCCGAACCGTGCACGACCGCAGTGTCGCCGAATACGCGAATCTTGCGCCCGGTGGAAATAATCGACGGATAACGAATTGCTCCCGATCGGAAATGGTTCAGCACATCCTGCTTGGTGAAAGCCTTGCCTGCCTCGTTGTACTGCACATAGTCGTCGGCAAAAATCTGCGCCAGCACGGTGAGATCGGCGCTCATCAGCGCCTTGTCTCCTGCTTCATGCAGCGCCAGAATCTGCTGCTCGTCGTTCTGTTGCTGATGCTTCTCGATCGACATCACGGCTCCTGGCTACCGGCCAGCCACTTTCTCCATCTTCCACAAATGTGTAATCTCACGCTAGGCCGAAGTAGGCTTAATACAACATGGGATTTCTAAGCTACCTGCTATATCCGTGGGGCATCATCCTCCAGGGACTGGCGATCGTCCATTTCATCCGGCGGCGGCCGGATACCTATTGGATTTTTATCATCCTGTTTCTCGGTCCGCTCGGGGCGATTATCTATCTTTTTGTCGAGGCGCTTCCTGACATTGGACTGCTGGGCCAGTCCTTCAAAGTCTTTCCGCGCCGCAAGCGCATTGACGAACTCGAAGCCGCGATTCGCGACAATCCGTCGGCCGGAAACTATGAAGAACTTGGCGAGCTTTATATGGACGACGGCAATCTGCAGTCGGCCCGGGCGGCGTTCGACAAAGCGATTGCCGCCCGCGCAGATACGCCGGATCCCTTTTATCGGCGCGGCGTTTGCGCCATCCTGCTAGGCGACGCTGCGGCTGCGTTGCCCGATCTGGAGCGCGTAGTCAGCAAAGAGCCCGACTACGATTTCCAGCGCGCCGCTGGATTGCTTGCCCACGCCTACGCGCAGACCGGACAAAAAGAAAAAGCTGAGGCGCTCTTCCGGCAGGTAACGGTGACGTCGACGTTGTCTGAGACTTACTTGAATTTCGCGGAACTGCTGGCCTCCGAGGGACGCAACGCCGAAGCCCGCGAATGGGCGCAGAAGGTGCTCGATAAGAAGCCGACCATGCCGGGCTATCTGCGGCGGCGGGAGCGGCCTTGGTTCCGGCAGGCGAATGAATTTCTGAAACGCATTCCCAAATAACAATATGCAGAAGCTGAGATGCTATCCTTCCACCGATGCGAATTTCCTACCTCGAATGCACCCGCTGCGGGGAACATCTCTCCGCTGACCGCCCGCAAAATGTTTGCCCCAAAGACGGCGGCGTGCTTTTCGTGCGCTACGATCTTGCCAGCCTGAAAGGGAAGTTGCGTCGCGAAGATTTATCGGGCCGCGTGGCCAGCATGTGGCGTTACGCCGAAGTTCTCCCAGACGCCGAGCCCGTCACGCTCGGCGAGGGATTCACGCCGATGCTTCCCAGCCTGTGTGGTGGCGGGGCTCTGCCCCGCCAGGACGGGGCGGAGCCCCGTCACCACACGAGCCACGAGTACGCCAACGTCTACATCAAAGACGAAGGCCTGAATCCGACGGGATCGTTCAAAGCGCGCGGCATGTCAGTCGCCGTAACCATGGCAAAACATTATGGACTGAAAAAGCTCGCCGCTCCTTCCGCCGGGAATGCCGGCGGTGCACTGGCGGCTTACGCGGCGGCGGCGGGTATTGAAGCTCACATTTTTATGCCCAAAGATGTGCCCATGGCGAATCGCATGGAGTGCGATTACTATGGCGCGCACGTTACTCTGGTGGACGGCCTGATTAGCGACTGCGGCCGCATGGTTGCCGAGCTCAAGGAGAAAGAAGGCTGGGTCAAAGAAAAATGGTTCGATGTCTCGACCCTCAAAGAGCCGTTTCGCGTGGAAGGCAAGAAGACGATGGGCTACGAGGTTGCCGAGCAGTTGGGATGGAAGCTTCCGCGAGGCATCATCTATCCGACCGGCGGTGGCGTGGGCATGATCGGGATGTGGAAGGCCTTCGATGAAATGGAAGAGCTTGGCTGGATCGGTTCTGAGCGCCCAAAAATGATCACGGTGCAGGCGGCGGGCTGTGCGCCGATTGTCAGCGCATGGGAGGCAGGGAAAAGCACTTCTGAAATGTGGGCGGGCGCATCGACCTTTGCCGCCGGCTTGCGTGTGCCCAAAGCGTATGGTGACTACCTGATTCTCGACATCCTGAAAAAAAGCCATGGCACCGCCGTCGCTGCGACCGACGAGGAAATCCTCGCGGCCATGCGGCACTGGGCGAGCGTGGAAGGCGTGTTCGCCGCGCCCGAAGGAGCGGCATCACTCGTTGCGTATCAGAAGCTGCGCGCCAGCGGCTTTTTCCGTGCCGACGAAAAGGTCGTGCTCTTCAATACGGGATCGGCCTACAAGTATCTCGACATGATCGAAGCGCAAGAGAGGAAGGCGCGGCCCGAGCCGCCCAGAGCGCGAACTATCGGCGGAATCATCGGCCCATATTGAAATCACGTAGGGACAGCCGCTCTCGGCTGTTGCGCCCGGCAAAGCCGGGCAGATCGTTCGCAGCACACAACCCATGGCCTTTCCCTTCCAACCCGATTCTCCGCAACGGCAGCGCGAAGAAATGGTCCGCGCACAACTCGCCGAGCGCGGAATCTGCGACCTTCGCGTGCTTGACGTCATGCGCAGAGTGCCGCGGCATGAGTTTGTCCCAGAGACTTTCCGAGTGGACGCCTACGGCGATCATCCGCTGCCCATCGGCGAGGGGCAAACCATCTCGCAGCCTTACATTGTGGCTGCGATGCTCGAGCGCCTCGCTCTTCAACCCAATGATCGCGTCCTCGAGATCGGCACCGGTTCCGGCTACGTGACGGCTTTGCTTTCGCTGCTCTGTGCCGAGGTGTATTCGGTGGAGCGGCATGCACAACTGGCCGCCATGGCGGAAAGTACACTGCATAGTTTGGAGTATCGCAACGTAAAGATCAGGGTCGGCGATGGCAGCCTGGGTTGGGCGGAGTACGCGCCGTTCGACGCCATTCTGGTTTCTGCCGCAACCCCCGAAATGCCGCCAGCTCTGTTCGCTCAGCTGCGCGAAGGCGGACGCATGATGGTGCCGGTCGGCCCGTCGTCGAGCCAGGAATTGCAATTGATTTCGAAAATCAGTGGACAGCCCAAGGTAAAGGTTCTCGAAGGCTGCCGGTTTGTGCCGCTGGTGGAAGGAACGGTGGACAGTGGCTAGTAATGCCGCAGCGTGATAGGCGTGCGATGGAGCATCGGCGTCTCCGTCCGGGCTAAAGGGATGATCTGTGAATGGGCCGGCGGGGACGCCGGCGCTACACAACTGCTTTACAATTGCGCTGTGGCTTTCTTCCGAAATCTGAAGATCACGCTGGAGATGATCAAGTGGGAGCACTCCATCTTTGCGCTCCCGTTTGCGCTCTGCGGAGCCATGTTGGCCGCTGGAGGTTTGCCGGCGTGGCGGCAACTGGGATGGATCGTCGTGGCCATGGTCTCGGCGCGCTCCGCCGCCATGGCCTTCAATCGCCTGGCCGATGCATCGATTGACGCCGCCAATCCTCGTACTGCAACTCGCGCACTGCCGGTCGGCCAGTTGACGCCGACGTTTGTGAGCGCGTTCGTTCTGGTGGCTTGCGGAATTTTTGTTCTCGCCGCTTCGCAGTTGAACCGCTTGACGCTGATGCTTTCGCCGGTGGCGCTGGCGGTGATCCTTCTGTATTCCTACACCAAGCGATTCACGCGCTGGTCGCATCTGTTTCTCGGATTCGCCCTTGGCATTGCTCCGGCTGCGGCCTGGATCGCGGTGCGTGGATCGCTCGATCCGCGGATATTGCTGCTCACCGCGGCGGTCACGTTCTGGGTTGGCGGATTCGACGTGATCTATGCCTGTCAGGACCATGACTACGACCGCAGCCATGGATTGCACTCGCTGCCGCGTTATTTGGGAATTCGGAATGCGCTCGTCATTGCCCGTTTATTTCATATCGTGATGCTCGGCTTGCTGGTTGCGCTGGTCGTCACTTTCGGCTTGGGGAAGCTGGCGATAGTGGGAGTGATTGCCGTGGCTGCGCTTTTGCTCTACGAGCACACCCTAGTGCGCCACGATGATTTGAGCAAGCTGAATGCGGCCTTTTTCACTATGAATGGAGTGATTTCGGTGGTGTTTTTTTTCTTTGTCGCTGGAGATTTGCTGCTGAGGCGCGGTTGAAGACCTCACGCGGCTCGGGGCGCGACGAGCTGCTCGCTCCAAATGGAGTGGTCAGGAACTGCTAGCTGCTCGTTATTGGATTAAGGCTATTCCTTGGGAAGATCGATCATGACGACCTGCGAGTTTTCACGTAAGCGGTCGAAGACGATTTGTTTCCCGTCGCTTGTGACGTCGAAGGTCCGCATGGTGGCACGGTTTTGTAGCCTGGTGAGGGGGCGCGACTTCATCGAGGCGAGATCGAGTAGCCAGAAGTCCTGTGATGCGAGCAGTCCCTGCATGTAGATCAGACTCTTGCCATCAGGCAAGAAGCGCACGCGCTCGCCCAAGCGCCGCACGCTGATCTGAGGCAACTTGACGCTGGTTCCTTCTGGGCGTACGGCAAGAAGGGGAGCGAAGGTGCTCACATTCGTGCCTGCATATACGATCAGGCTTCCATCCGGCGACCAGACTGGATTGAGTGCCGGCCCCGCGATCAAACGAACTGGCGATCCGCCCTCAAAGGGAATCTTAAAAAGCCCGGGACCGGTGGCGTCGCTGCCACCAGTGACGATCCATTTGCCGTCCGGCGACCAGCAACTCGTACCCTGGACGTTAATTCCTTCCGCAATCGGCTGGAGTTCAGCGCCGTCTGAAGAGAGGACATGCAGTTGGCGTTTCCCGCTCCGCCGCAACACGATCGCCACGCGACGTCCATCCGGCGAAACAGCGGGCGTCTCCAGCAGAGCGCCGTCGGCGCCCTTCCAAATCTCAGTCGTCTGTCCCTCCCGAAGGCGCCACAGTCCATCGCCCGTCCCCAGGGAAGATAGATAAAACAACGACGAGCCGCTAAATCGGGGCGCCAGCGCTCGCACGGTGGGCACTGTAAATGGTTTCACGTCGTGTTCTTCGACGAGTCGACTAAGAATCGGAATGCTCCAAAGGCTCGCCACCGGGTTGCTGATGGTGGCCACCAGCTTATGGCCGTCCGCGCTGGCTTGCACAGACGTATATTGCTCGAGACCGATGCTCGCGCGCCGTGAGTCCTTCCGTTTCAGATCGAACGCCCACAGCCACGGCCCTGAGCCGTCGCCGTCGTGCGCCACGTAGAACACGGTGCCATTGCCGACCGGCGTGGGATAAGCGACATCTGTATTGCGTTGCGTGAGGCGCTCTGGATGGTTGCCGTCAGGGTCTATGCGCCATAGATCCATTTCCTTCGTCGACGGAGTCCCATGAACAAAATAGATCCAACGGCCGTCAGGCGACCAAGTTGGAAAATGGTTGTGAATTCCCGGCTGGTCTCCGAATATCCGCCGAGCATTCGCGCCACTACGGTCCGCCACGAACATAGGGTCGCCATTACTGAAGGTATGATAGACAATCCGCTCGCCGTCCGGTGACCAAGCCAGGTTGGCGGTCTCCTCGCCAAGGAAATAACGTGGCGGACCTCCCGTCAGGGGCAGGAGCCGCAGCCGCAGCCCTACATCACCACCACCCAGCCAAATCTCCGAGCCGTCGCCCGAAAAACCCACACTTCGTAAGGGCCCAGGTAATGGCCCTGCCTTCCCTTGTGTCAGATTAATCAAGCGTCCGGTGCCCACCTGGCTGAGCCATACATCGAAGGGGCCGTCATGATCGGAGATAAAAGCGACGAACCTGCCATCTGGGGAGATCGCGGCCTCAACACTCTCAAAGTCGGTTACGCGCGTGAAATGCGCTTTTTCCAGCGGGCTGAGCGGTGCAGCCGCCGGCCGAACTATCTCCCGGACCGCAGTTCCCACCAGCAGAAGGGCGGCTATGACCCACGGCATCCACGCTCGCCTTGACTTCGGCTGCGGCACAATCTTCGCGGTCGACGTTCCGCTCAGCGATTCAATGGCAAACGCCAGATCGCTGGCGGACTGGAATCGTCGCTCGACATTCTTTTCCAGGCATCGCGCAAGAATCCGTTGCAGTTCCAGCGGACCTTGCCAGCCGGTATCGTTCAGCGCCTGTGGCTCTTCGCGCAAAATTGCGGTCATCGTTTCTGCGGACGTCTCGCGTTTGAAAGCGCGTTTGCCGGTGAGCATCTCGTACAACACTGCACCGAAACTGAAAATGTCCGATCGCGGGTCGATCGGTTCGCCCCGCACCTGCTCCGGCGACATGTAGCCTACGGTACCCATCACCATACCCGGCAAAGTCGCCGGGCTCGTTAGCGTCACTGCGGTTTCGTGGTTTTCCTCCGGCCTAACCAGCTTCGCCAGCCCGAAATCCAGCACTTTAATCCGTCCGTCACGAGTGACAAACACGTTCTCCGGTTTCAGATCCCGGTGCACGATTCCTTTCTCGTGTGCCGCCGCGAGTCCCTCCGCGATGCCGAGCGCGTATTCGATCGCGCGCCGCTCCGGCAGCGGCCCTGATACGAGCTTCTCCCGCAGTGTTTGTCCTTCAAGAAATTCGCTGACCAGAAACGGCGCACCGTCGTGCGCACCAATGTCATGGATTCCCAGGATGTTCGGATGGTTCAGCGCGGCAATCGTGCGCGCTTCCTGTTCGAAACGCCGCAGTCGGTCGGCATCATTAGCCAGCGCCTCTGGCAGCACTTTGATCGCGACATCACGCCCGAGCCGCGTGTCGCGTGCGCGGTACACCTCGCCCATGCCGCCCGCTCCTACTGGCGATACGATCTCGTACGGCCCGAGTTTGGTGCCCGAGGTAAGCGCCATCGATGCGCGCAATTATAGCCCGTGCGCATTGCAGAGGATGCGTACCGATTCCGGACGGTTGGTCGGCTACACGGAAACTGACCCACCGCCGGTTCTTCACCAGTCGATGTGATCCTCCCGCAGGTTGGGTTATGATTGAACAGATGCCTGCTCCGCACCCATTCCAAACCGATGACCCGCGCCTGCTTTCGATCAAAGATAAAGTCCTCGCGGGCGAACGCCTGAACGAGGGCGATGCGCTTGCCCTTTACGGCACCGGCGACATTCTTGCCGTCGGCTGGCTGGCCAACTGGGTTCGTGAGCGGATGCATGGCGACAAGGCGTACTTCAACGTCAATCGTCATATCAATCCGACGAATGTTTGCGTGGCTGCGTGTCGTTTGTGCGCCTTTGGCCGCAAAAAAGACGCTCCTGGTGCTTACACCATGGCGCTTGAGGAAGCATTTCAGACGGCTGCTTCCGGCTATACCGAGGCGATCACCGAGTTTCACATTGTTGGTGGGCTGCATCCCGATTTACCGTTTCAGTATTTTCTTGACCTGGTTTCGGGATTGAAAGAGCGCTTTCCGCAAGTCCACATGAAGGCTTTCACCATGGTGGAAGTCGCGTACCTGGCGAAGCGGGCGAAGCTGACGATCCGCGAGACGCTGGAAAAAATGAAAGAGGCGGGTGTTGAATCGCTGCCTGGCGGCGGAGCGGAAATTTTTTCCGACCGGGTGCGGCACATTATCTGCGATCACAAGATTGACGGCGATCAATGGCTTGATACGGCGCGCCTCGCACACCAGATCGGGCTGAAATCGAACGCCACCATGCTTTACGGCCACATCGAAGACGACGAAGACCGCGTCGATCACCTGCTCAAACTACGCGCCTTGCAGGATGAGACTGGCGGCTTCCAGACGTTTATTCCCCTCGCCTTTCATCCGGCAAACACGCCGCTGCAGCATCTTTTCACGACCACCGGCATGCTCGACATCAAGCAGATTGCGGTCAGCCGCCTGGTGCTCGATAACTTCCCGCACGTCAAATCGTATTGGCAGATGATGACTCCGAAGATTGCGCAGATCTCCCTGCGCTTTGGAGCCGATGATATTGACGGGACGGTGGTCGAGGAAAAGATTTACCACGATGCGGGTGCTACCACTCCTCAGGGTCTGCGGCGGCACGACCTGGTGCGGCTGATCACGGAAGCCGGGCGCGAACCGATCGAGCGCGACACACTCTACCGGCCGGTTACGCGCACGGAAACTTCTTTCACCGTGTCCGTGTAAGGGAAGAAGCCTCAGTTGCCAGTTCTCAGTTCTCAGTGAAAGCGAGACCGAAGTCGAGACACTGACAACGGAGAGTTGGAACCTTCCTCAGTCGGGTGCATCCAATCATCATGGCAAAAGAGCAAACGGCAGTTTTCGGCGGCGGATGTTTCTGGTGTATTGAGGCCGTTTTTCAACGTCTGACCGGCGTCACCCACGTCGAGTCCGGTTACATGGGCGGACGTGCCGACCAGGCAACATATCGTCAGGTGTGCAACGGCGACACCGGGCATGTGGAAGTGGTGCGCGTCACTTTCGATCCCGACAAAATCAACTATCGCGAACTGCTGGACGTGTTCTTCACGGTGCACGATCCGACCACGCTAAACCAGCAGGGAAATGACGCTGGCGAGCAGTATCGCTCCGTCATCTTTTACAGCGATGAAGAGCAGCAAAGGATTGCCGAGGATGTGATTGCGGAGATGACGGCGGCGAAAGTGTTTCCTGAGCCGATCGTGACCGCAGTCGAGCCGGCTGAGGAATTCCACGTGGCGGAAAACTACCATCAGAACTACTACAACGAGAATTCGCGCCAGCCTTATTGCACATTCGTGATCTCGCCGAAGCTGGCGAAGTTGGAAAAAAAGTTTGCCGAAAAATTGAGAGCGTGAACCGGAGCGCACCCGCTGGAATCCTGGCCAGTATCTACGCGGCAGAATCCTTCCCGGCCGGAGTGGACTCGGGACGTTCATCGAATAGAAGCCGCCGCAAGGTGCGCAGGTCGTTGAGCAGCCGGCTGCTGCTCTGCAGATGCTGCTCCAGCTTATCTAACTTGAATTGCACCAGTCGTAGAGCCTCTACCCGGCGTTCCGGCTGCGCGGGCGCGGCTGCACGAAGTTCGGCTGCATCAAGGTCGGCCGCGATCTCGCTCTTGGCTTCGGTGATGGCTTCGACTAATAGGCGCACATATTGGTGAGCATTCTCGACGCTATCAAACGGGCTTTGCGGGGGACGGTTCAAGGGTTCCTTAGAAAACCGGAAGTATGGCCGAGCGGGTGGGACGCGATCCCAAACGCCGCTGTGATCATACTTAACTTACTGGAAACTACAAAGTCAAAAACTATCGAAACGCGGAATACGCTCTGTCAAGGTACGAGCACATCTCTCTGCCGGCGCGTGAGAGTTCAGTGGACCACGATCGTTGGTTGAATTCCCGTGCCCCAACTGTCTGCCGGCGGTGTCACGGTGGATGGCAAGGCCCCTCCCGAGGATGCTCCAGCCGAGAGGTTGGTGGCGAAGCTTACGTAAGCAGTGGTAGCTGCGATTGCGGCGCAGGTGGCCGTGCAATTCGTAGTAAAAGCAATATAGTATCGACCAGCCTGAAGGCCAGTGGAGCCTTGAGTCCACGCCAATGTGTGGAAATTCTTCGAGGGTGCGAAGGTGGTTCCCGGAGTCGGCCCGATATCCAACACGAGATTCCCGGAGTTGTTGTAGATGCCAATGTCATAATCATGCGACGTATTGTCCACGGTAATGACGTCGTAGGTTATTTCGGTAGTGGTAACGTTGTAGGGCAAGAGGAATCCCCAAAGCTTGGTAACATTTACCCCCGCACTTTGATTGCTTCCGGTACGTTCGCCGGCCGTTACAAAGAATGGCAATGTCGTGACGCCTCCGCTCGCCGCGGAAATTGTGACCGATCCCGGAGCGTTCGTGATACTGATGTTCTGGCCCGCGGTGAGTGTGCCGAGCACCGGAGCTTTGCCCGTCGACCCGATCAGGATTTGCCCGTTGGCAGGGGCGGGTGTCGAAGTCAGACTCGTGGGACTCGAAAAGTAGGCGATTCCATCCTGCGTGCCCGACAAATTGCTGGAAAGCGTGACCGAGCCGCCCAACGCTACCGTTCCGCCCCCCGACAATCCCGATCCCGCCAGCACCGTGACGGAAGGATTGACCAGCATGCTGTTCGTTACTCCCGCAGCTGGAATGCTGATCGTACCGCTGGTGGTGATCGGCCCCCCCGTCAGACCCGCACCCGTACCGACGCTGGTGACCGTCCCTCCCGAAGCGGTATTTGTAAGCGTGACCGTGCCACCCAACGCTACGGTTCCACCCCCCTGCAGTCCTGATCCCGCCTGCACCGTGATGGAAGAATTTGCCAGCATGCTGTTGATGACTCCCGCTGCGGGAATACTGATCGTACCGCTGGTAGTGATCGGACCTCCCGTCAGACCGGCGCCGGTACCGACGCTGGTGACCGTCCCTCCGCCGCTACCGCCAGGAAAAGTCTGTCCGGAGACAAAAGTTATCAGTCCGTTGCTCGCGATGGAAAGCCCCGTCTCGGTGGGCGAACTTCCATTCGACCCAAACAGCAGGTTCAGTGTGCCGGAAGGGGTTGACGTATCATTGCCCGTCGGCTCCGCCTGCCAGCGGAAGTCCTGTGCGACCGCCTTCGACGTGCTGCTGCTGAACGATGAGGCTTGCCAATCCAGCGGGTTTGAGTTGAAGCCCTTGCTGGCCGTCGCCGTGCCAGTCGCAGGCATCAGTGCTCCCGCCGCTGTCACCGTGCCGCTAAACGCGCTGGCCGCCGCTGCCAGTGCACCGGTGAAGGTGGCCGTGGTGCCGCTCAGTCCTCCAGTCAGGGTGCCTCCCGTAAGCTGCAAATAACGTCCGTCGGTGTAACTTGTATCCAGACTGAGGGTGCCGCTCGTCGTGATCGGCCCTCCGGTCAGCCCAGTTCCGCTCCCCACGCTGGTTACCGTTCCTCCCAAACTCGGAGCCGAATTGGTCAGTGTGATCGTGTCGCCCAACGCCACGGTTCCTCCCCCCGACAATCCCGTTCCCGCCTTCACCGTGACGGAGGAATTTGCCAGCATGGCGTTCGTGACTCCAGCGCTGGGAATGCTGATCGTGCCGCTGGTGGTGATCGGTCCTCCCGTCAGACCCGCGCCCGTACCGACGCTGGTGACCGTCCCACTGCCTACGCCGGGAAAGGTCTGCCCGGAGGCGAAAGTTAGAATTCCGGTTCTGGCGACCGACAGCCCGGTCTCGCTTATGGATCCGGTGACTCCGTACAGCAAGTTGAGCGATGCTCCCGTGTTCGTCGAATCATTCCCCTGCGGCTCAGCCTGCCATTGAAAGATGTAAGGCACCGCCCTTGCCAAAGTCGAGTTATAGACTGAAGCCTCGAGGTCCAGGGGGTTGGAAATAAAGCCTTGCGTGGCCGTGGCTGTACCCGTGGGAGGCATAACAGCGCCTCCCAGAGCCGACAGTGAGCCTCGAATCAAGGCCGTCCCCGATACGTCCAGCGTGCCGGCAGGGCTAGTATTGCCGATCCCTACGTTGCCGCCTGATTCGAAGATGGCCGAGTTCTCAATGTTGCAGGCGCTGGTGAACTTGGTGACTTGGTTCGCGGTCGCGGTTCCATCGCTGGTGATGGATGTGCAGGATGTTTCCGGCACCGGATTCAACAGGATTGCGCCCGAACTCTGGGTTAGAATCTGTGAGCCCCGTTGCGAATTCGCAGAGCCCACCGCAGGCTGAGCTGGGGAGCTTTGACTGTCTGCGAGAACAAAAGCTGAAACTGGCTTGCCTCCCAACATCTCTGAGTCTGCAGCCTTCAGCGCATACGCCACGCTCAACAACAGAATCCGCGGCTGCTGCTCCGCCTGTCCGTCGGGGCGGACGCCCAACCAGCGCGCGGCGCCCGCGGAGAAAATCTCCAGCGGCAGCCCTGCGTCATTGGTCGCTCCGAGCAGCACGCTATAGCGCCCGGCTGAGTCCAGTTGCACGTTCTGGTTTTCCTGCCAGACAACAACCTGGTCAGTCTCGTCTTTGTAAAGGGTAAACGTGATCCCAATTTTGCCGGTTAGCGGCCTCCCGGTTTCATCGCGCACAGATCCGTTTATGCGAATCAACCGAGGCACAGTCGCGGTCGAAGCAGCCGGAGGTGAAGGCTGTCCATCCACCTGCGCCAGCGCAAATGAAAAAAGAATCAGACAGGCAGCGAAGTTGCACAGTGCAACGCGACCAAGGCGCACAAACACCTCCTGTTAGCTAGTTCGGGGGAGTCGGCTGATTGGTCGCGGCGGGGGGAGAACAGAGATGCCTGACCAACTTGCTATTCTACACCCGAAGCAAGCGCCAACTGCGAAACAATTTCAGCGCATCGCGGCAGGTAATCCGCAGCCTGGGCCTATGGCGCATGGGAGTTAGTAATTCATGTGCCGACGCTGCTTCGTCGAATCAAGCGTTCGAATCAAATTCGCGTATAGAGCAGCTACTTCAGCAGAGGATCATCCGCCAAACGGCTTAGGCCTCATGGTTAAGCTGTTTGGGGGGACCGCTCCCGGCTGCCGAACCAAGAGTAGCATTGACGCGTTTCCGGGTCTGAGCTTAAATATTGGTCGGCCCCGGTCGGAAATATGAAGAAGAAATTGCTAATATTGTTATTATTGTGGGGAGGAGTTGAGTTATCGGCTCAAACCATAGTTCAACAACTTTTCAAAATTAGCAGCATGCCGAGTCCGGTCTCAGACATGGATCTTCCTGCGCCGACCAGCGAGGGGAATGTTCTCATCGCGATGCCGGGGCCTCTTTTTCCTGGGGTTAAGGTATTGAGTGTTACCGACAACGCACCAGCTGGAGGTAACACGTATAAACAAGTTCCAGGTGCTGCAAGTTCGTGTGGCGAGAACGTGTCTCTCGATATTTGGTACTGTGAGAAGTGCAACTCAGGTGTAACGGAGCTCAAATTCCATTTATCAGGGAACGCTAAGATGAGTATTAATGCGTTTCTTGAAGTCTCACAGCTGGCGTTGTCCTCCGTACTGGATGGAAGCGGCGCACACATAAACGACGGGACCAGAACGAGCGGAAGTTTAGAGGTTGGCCCCAGTATTACGACGACCGCAACGGACTTTATTATTGCTCGTTATTATTCAACCAATCCTATTCCAACCGGCGTAACTCCCGCGACATGGACGTATAAGACTACTTATGTTTACGCCCTAAACGGACCGTCGGGAACTTATCAACCGACGCTAACCGGGGGGAGTGCTGGCGGCAGTTTTTGCATGAGCATGGCCGCCTTTAAGACCGTTGCATCCGCTGCGATTCCACAGCGAGGATTGGATGCCAGGCATTTTCCACACTAGATCCGCCATTTTTCTTTAGCAACACACTGGCGGAAGCCCCCGCTATTTGGCTTCCGCTTGAGTCTTAATCAGAGAACGGTCAGCCGCCATGATGTAGGGCACGCCAGCGACAGCGGCGATCCTGCCGGTTACACATACGCTCTTGCCCTTGTAGGCTGCAAGCACCTCTTCTGGCCCCGCCGGTTGCGCGCCGAATGCCACGAAGTAGAACACCGGATTCGGTTCTGGCTGATCGAGATCGAAGCTTACCGGTTTGCCGCGGCCCGCAAGTCCGTATCGGGAAACTTTGGTGTCTACCACCTTCCCGCATACGGTCACCGTGTCGCCAACGTGCTTCTTTGCATCGGCGGCGGTGATGCGCGGTGGCGCAGCGTTCTGACCATACCCAAGAAGCGACAGGCCTGTCATACACATCGTCACGATAAGGGTTCTCATAGTCATCATATTTTCCAGTCCCGCGGTTCGGCTTGAGCCATCAAAGGCAGCCGGATTTTGGGAAATCGGCACGCACTGCATAGGGCCAATGATCCCGATTAATATCTAAACTTAGATCCGGAAACGCGTCAATCCCCCCATTTGGTTAGCGATGAGCCTGGGGGAGGGGGGAGGGCGGCCAACGTTTCATTTCTTCTCTGCATCTTTATCCTTATCCTTCGACTGCACCAATGCAGCGCTCTGTTTCTTTGCGGCAATCAGTCCAGATAGTTCCTGCAACACCGTTGCCCGCAGTCTTTCGTATCCGATTGAACCGCTCATGAAATGACCGTTTATGAAGAAGCTGGGTGTGCCCTCCAAGCCGAGCCGCTTGGCTTCCTGGGCATCCTTCTTCACGACGGGAATTTGTTCTCCGGAGTCGAGGCATTTATCGAAACGGTCACCGTCGAGTTTCAGCGCGCGAGCCTCTTCCTTCAGCTGCGAGGTTTGAAGCTTCTTGGTTTGAAACAAGGAATCATGAAACTCCCAGAATTTACCTTGTTCGCCCGCGCAACGCGCGGCCTCGGCGGCTCTGGCCGCGAGCGGGTGCATGGGTAGGGGAAAGTCCTTGTACACCAATGACACCTGATCGCCAAATTGTTCCCGCAGCTTTCTCAGATCGTCGTTCACCTTCTGGCAGTACGGACACTCATAGTCCGCGAATTCGATGATCTGGACCGGAGCCTTCTCAGAACCAAGCCTCTCAGCATTCCCAACCTCGACGTGAGCGCTGGGCTGGCTCAGCTCAACTACCACACCATACTGCGCTCGCAGTTCGGCGATGTACGCGTCCCGCGCTTTTTTTGTGCGAAGCTGATGCACCGTATCGATGATGTGGCTTCGCGCCGACTCGTAAGATTCGTCGGTTTGTACGCCCTCGTAGTAGAAGCGGAGCTGATCTTCCGTCGGTTCTGGGACGTTAACCGCAACATGACGCTTGAATAATTCATCAAGGCTCACGACTTCCTTCTTCGCCTGCATCTCCAATAGTTGATCGTCGATGAATTGCTCGAGGGCATCCCGCTCCGCAAGGTAGTATTTGTATTTGGCCTGAAGCAGTTTGCCTGCTTGCTTTTCCTCCAGCTCGTCTGCGGTTACCTTGCGACCGGCAATCTCAGCTACTACGCTGGCGTCATTCTGGCCCACTGCTGGAATGGAAAAAGCGCCCATAGCGATTCCCAGTCCAAGCGCAATCAGAGTGTGCTTGGTTAACATTTTGGGTTTCCTCTCTTTTTTGGGGGGAGTCAGAATGGGATAAGTTTAAAGGCCCGGACGCCGATTGTAAACCTGGCGTCCGGGATGTTTGGATTTGGGCCCGGCCGAAGTCCCAACCAGGCTACTTCAGCCTTGCCTTACCACCCCTCAAGTCGAAAGACTAAAAGTCGTAGTCTTCCTGCGTGCAGGGGCAGAGTCCGTAGCCGCTGCCCAGCGTTAGCCCGAAGGAACACAGGTTCCCCAGGTTTGCCAGTTCAGTTTTCCCAAGGTTCGAATCGGCCAACCGGGTTTCGGTCAGGTAGGAAGCGCCAGCTTCAGGGATGTTGGTGAGCCTCTGAGCGTGCGTGGACCATCCGCGCAGTCCGGGAGTCGGCACAGGGGCGGTCGGGTCATAACTCGAAGAAGAGATGACCTTGATTACGCCACGTGAATTTTCTCCCCTGCCGGTGAATTCGTTGGCCGTGAGCTGTTTATTCACGGATTCCGAAAGCAGACCGTCTGACGTTATATAACAGGCGCAGCACGACCTCAACTCCTGGCTGTCATCGAAAATATAGAACGCCGCCCACAGGGTTCCGTTTTCCACTCCCTCTGGAGCCTGAGTTGCCTGATCGCCATCGTTGATGATGCGGACGACCTCATCCGGAACGCCAGTCGTATTCGCATTGGAGAAATAGGTGACGAAGTAGACGCTATTGTCACCTTGAGCGAGGGCATTTCCCCCCAGCATCAGGGCGATTGCCAGCAGTAAAAGCGAAAATCCGAGCTTTTTCATTTGTTAAAGATCCTCCTTGTGGTTTGTGGCGCCCTGGCGCTGGGGGAGGATCAGCTACGGGCGCTGCGAGAACTTTAACCTCTGGTGATTTCTTTACAAGTACCCACGTGGCTTAGCCAGAAACAGTAAGGCGGGAAGCTACTGCTTATGGAGTAGTTCCATAGCCCGGTGCATACGGCGGACAATCTTTGCGGGACGATTCCGCTTTGCGGGACAATCCGCTCGGTTGCCCGGAGAGTCCGAGCTATATGAGCGGCGCTTCGTAACCACGTCCCTCGGGTGGCTCTAGTCTTCATTGCGGGGGTTCCCCGTGCAGCTGTCGAGTATAGTTCTTCATCATTTGCTCGATAACTTCTGGAGATAACTTCTCCTTCGGCGGCTGCAAATTCCTACTGTCGAGGGCATAGGGCAAGACATCTGGAGTCAGAGGGCCGCCTGCTGGAGGTGTAAACAGCAGAGGGTTAGTAGCTGGTTTCGGTTGAACAGCCGCAATGCTGGGTGCGTCCGTGTCTGGTTTATGCAGGGACAATAAGACCTGAGCCGGCTGGTTCGGATGTTGCGGCGAATCCACGATAATGAAATTGAAAGGAGAGCCGTTGAGCAATTGCTCCAGCACCTCGTTTGCCGGTCCCGGGCCGGTGTGTTCAAAGATGCGCTCCAGGCCACTTCCAGGAGGAACATCGATCACAGCGCCAGTCTTCTGCGCAACCAATTCCAACACCGCCGCCAAAGTTAAGTTCTCTGCATTAATCGTGAGTTGGCCATCGCGATAGGTGACCACGGGACCGTGTTGCGTGGAGGCAACCGTTCCACCCGGGACCGCGGCCAGGCCCTCAGGCATCGGCATTAATATCCCGCTGGCGGCAGCTTTCTGCCTTCCATCCGCAGCGGCCGTTAACCGTTGCGTTTTCCCGGTGGAGACCTGCTCAGGAGCAGGGCTCACTGCGGCAACCACATTCGGCAGCGGTGGTGATCCGGAGGCGTTACTATCAAGGTTCCGTCTTCCAACTCCAGGGGCAGCGCCGACCGGATTCGGCAGCGGTGGTGATCCGACGCTGATGGCGAGGTTCTGTCTTCCAACTACCGGGGCAGCGGCAATCGCAGTCGGCAGCGGTGGTGATCCGGCGCTGGTGGCAAGGTTCTGTCTTCCAACTTCGGGGGCAGCGGCAATCGCAGTCGGCAGCGGTGGTGATCCGGCGCTGGTGGCGAGGTTCTGTCTTCCAACTACCGGGGCCGCGGCAATCGCAGTCGGCAACGGCGGTGATGCGGCGCTGGTGGCAAGGTTCTGTCTTCCAACTACCGGGGCAGCGGCAATCGCCGTCGGGAGCGGTGGTGATCCGATGCTGATGGCAAGCTTCTGTCTTCCAACCACTGGGGCAGCGGCAACCGCAGTCGGGAGCGGTGGTAATCCGGCGTTGCTGGCGAGCTCTCTTCCAACCACCGGGGCAGCGGCAACCGCATTCTGCAGCGGGAATGACTCGGCATTCCTGGCAAGGCTCTGTCTTCCAACTTCTGGAGCAGGGAGCGGTTGCGTTTTTTCGAGAGCAACTTGACCAGGAGTAGCACTCACCGCAGCGGTGACGGAATCCTCAAGCCGGACCTGCGTCAATACAGAGTAATTGGGATCCGAAACTAGAACGGCTTCCACAGTAACCACGTGCGGCTGCGGAAGCGAAGGTGGCGTCCGGTAGTTTCCGCGATCGTCGATGGTCCCGCAGGCCAAGCCGGAACACCCGATCCCCGAGACGTTCCAATGCACGGCAACGGGCTTTCCTTGAGCGTCGGTAACTTCGAAGCGCTGAGTTTGATTTACCGCGATGGTTGCTTCATTCGGATGAACGATAAACTTGTGCGGGATGGCACGCGTAGACCGATGAACGATCAACTTCTGTGGAGCGGCTTGGGCCCAGAGTTCGTCCCCTCCAAAACCGGCAAGTAGCCCGACTGCGACCGCGATGCGCGCGCCGCCCCGAATGCCCGCGAGCAATTCGAGAATAGAGCGTCTTCGCGAAGCTGCGCCGCGATCGGACCTTGCCGCACTACCCCTAAGCATAACCGCCTCACTTCCGCGACGCAGGCATCAACCGCTGCGCACGGTCGAACGTTCACTCCGTGTGCGGCTTGCGCTACCGCCCACGGAAAAGGCCGTTTCCGGTTTCAGGGCAGGACCAGGATCGCGCACGAAACGCAACGCTGCCGGCGAGAACCAGTATCGGTCATTTTCACACCGCGGGGGATGCTTCTCCAGTATATTTCATCCCTCAAACCAGGCTAGGGGGAGCCTTCTGTGACACCAGGCCAGGGGGAAGCTCTAGGCATGACCAGTTAACTACGGGGGTCCCCAAGGCAGCAATCCCACGATTGGGTTAGTCTTTCCGCTTAAAGGCGTGGAGTTAGCCCAATTGGAGTAGTTCAAAGATAGTGGCCTTAATGTCTAGCCCATTTTCCTCTATTTCTCTCACTATCTATTGACAAGCCGCGCCTTACGACGCATACTGTTGCGTCGGATTTCGGGCTATGGTATCGTGGCTTTCGAACGCCACTCCCCCCGCCTCAAGCCGGAAGTCGAGCTAGAGCTTGTCTGCGTGATCGCAATTTCAACCGGGTCAAGCCGTTTTCAAAACCACAGGAGAGCATCGTGACCATGGCTCCGAGCACCAACGGCTTTTTGCTGCTGGATGGCGAGTTGAATCTGATTGCGTCGAACGATCCCGCCCTGCAAATCCTCTGCTTTCCCAGTGAGGCGCACCGGATCAAGCAACCCCGAGTCTTTCTTGCCGACCGAGTGCGCACTACCCTCCTCGACCATCAGCATCAGGACCGAAAGGCTTTCGTCAAGGAGTTTAAGTCGGGAAAACGCCGCTACATCTGCAAGACCTTTCAAGTCGACTGCAACGGACACTATTCTCCGCAGCCCGCTTTCGCGGTGCTGCTGGAGCGGGATGCGGCCAGCGGGACCACGCTCACCGAGCTGTCTGAACGCTTTGATCTGACTCAGCGAGAACGCGAAACCGTGGAGTTCCTCCTGCAGGGTCTTACTAGCAAGGAGATCGCGACCCGCATGAAGATTAGTCCAAATACCGTCAAGGCGTTCCTGCGATTGGTAATGGTGAAAATGAAAGTTTCCACGCGTTCTGGAATCGCTGGGAAGCTTGCCGGATCCAGGCCAAGCAATTAAGGCATTGCTCATTTGACATTAGCCGTCGCGAATTAGTCCGATTGAAGAATGTACGGGAACTCCGCCTTCGTGCATGATGCCAACCTGTGAGCAATCTCCCGGATGGAGAACGACGCCAGCATGAGCGGTTCCCGCAGGTGTTCGAAGTGCATGCGCGGAGTTTGCTGTCAGGTCAGACGGCCGGGCCGCTGCCCAAGGAATTTGACGGTCGCATTCATAATCTAAGCAACGGCGGTGTATGCATCCTTAGTTCGTGCCCGCTCCAGGCGGCCTTATTCGTGTGTTGCAAGTTTCCGGTGTTCGATTCTCCGGTTTCGATTCCGACGCTCATGCAAGTGCGTTGGACGGTTAAGCGTGGACAGAAATCCCCGAGTTACATCAGTGGCCTTCAATTCGTCGTCTAAAAGCGCGCCCCCCACACAGCCAATGGCAAACTGGCCATGCATTGTCCTGTGTTCTGGGCCCCACTGATGTGCTACTACAAATGGGTTAATACAACCTGAGAATATGCAAGGAATGGTCATGTCGATATAGTTCGCAGTGCTAGTTCGTACCTGCTCCACTCCCCTCCCCCGAGTTGCCAGGCGCCCATATGAGACTTCGTCCAGCCGCTCGTGCCCTCGGTGTTCTTGGTGTCTTCATTTGTTCCGCATTGCTTCTGAACTGCGGTTCGGGTTCGGGAAGTACAAAACTCACACAAATCACCATTGTCCCCGCAAACCAGTCAATTGTGAAGGGCGCACATCTACAGCTCAGCGCTACGGGGATTTATAGCAACGGGACTCAGGAAGTCCTGAACGACGTAGTGTGGCAGACGAGCCAGTCAGACGTTGCCACGATAAGCACTCAAGGCGATGCGACGGGCATGGGCGAAGGCGTCGCCCAAGTGTCTGCGGCCTTTCAGGGGGTAACCGGCAGCACGTCGCTCACGGTCGGACCACCCGCATTGGTGAGCATCGCGGTGAGTCCGAACCAGTCCTCTTTGCCCGTAGGTGGAACGGAGCAGCTGACTGCGACCGGTACCCTCTCCGATGGAACCACGCAAAATCTGACGCAATCGGTAACGTGGAGTTCGTCCGCGTCAATAGCCGTTGTGAGCCCGGCGGGTGCTGCGGTTGCCAACGCAGTCGGAACGGCGACCATTAGCGCGACCTCGGGATCCGTGACCGGAACCGCGAGCCTGGCGGTGACTCCGGCGGTGCTCGTCGCCTTGAACGTTGTTCCGACAACATTATCCCTGCCCCTGGGCAGTGGCAGTCAGCTCCAGGCGATCGCAACCATGAGCGATGGGACCCAGCAAGCCATCAGTTCGTCGGTGACATGGCAGACAAGCCTGTCATCGGTGGCCGCGGTCAACGCTCAAGGCTACGTGACTGCCGCGGGCAAAGGCGCCGCCCAAGTGTCGGCGGCCTATCAGGGGATGTCTGGTAGCGCGTCAGTCACCGTCGGGCCGGCTGCATTGGTGAGCATCGCGGTGAGTCCGAACCAATCCTCTTTGCCGATAGACGAAACCGAGCAGTTTACCGCGACCGGGAACTTCACCGATGGAAGCACTCAAAATCTGACGCAATCCGTGGTATGGAGTTCATCCGGGTCAAATATAGCTAGTGTGAACTCGACAGGCATGGCGGTTGCCAATGCCGTCGGAACGGCGATGATCGGCGCGAGCTCCGGGAACCTGACCGGGACCGCGAGCCTGACCGTGAATCCCGCGGCGGTAGTTTCCCTGAACATTGTTCCGGCAACGCTATCTCTCATCCTGGGGAGTAGCAGCCAGCTCCAGGCGATTGCAACCTTCAGCGACGGAACAACGCAGGACATGACCGCAACCGTAACCTGGAGTTCGATGCAGCCGGCCATCGCCATCGTGAGCAGCAGTGGACTAACGACTGCTGAGACGGTGGGATCAACGACCATCCTCGCCCAGGGCAACGGGGTTACGGCGACGGCGAATATCACTGTGCTGCCGCTGCTCATCGTGAACTACTTTAATCGTGCCAACGCGCAACAATACGGTTTCGACAGTACCGTTCGGCTGATTAATCCGGGTCTGACGGGCGGAGACCTGTGCGCAATGATTTACGTGTTCGACTCGAGCCAGGAATTGAACGAGTGCTGTGGATGCTCGATATCGGCCGACGGGTTGCTGACGCTCTCCCTGGTCAACGATCTCACGGCCAATACTCTGACCGGGAAACAACTTGTAGCAGGTGTCATCGAGATCGTGTCATCCGATCCCGCGCAGAATCCACAATGTAATGCCGGCTCCTTGGCTCCGACTGGCCAAATCGTTGGATGGGGGACTAACGCTCAAGTCTCACTCGACACCTTCCAAGTCACGGAAGAAAGGTATGCCACCGGCGCGCTGACCAGCACGCAACAGACGATCCTGGCCAACGAGTGCGGCTTTTTGCAGACGTTGGGCAGTGGCAGTGGCATTTGCACCTGCGGAACCGGCGACTAGTAGGAATCGACGATCCGCCGGGCATTTCAGCTGGGATGGGACGCCCCCGCGACAGCCGGCGGGACGCCGGCGCTACGTTCGGGTGCGGCGCGGCAAAGTTCTCTTACGCCGGTCTTGCGCGGCAAAACAACTTTAAGGAACAATCCGCACAGGAACCGCTCTTGCGGTCCGCAGTGCAAACGAGGGAGAGAAACACAGCAGAAAGTAATGGCGGAGAGGGTGGGATTTGAACCCACGATACCCGTTAAGGTATGTCCGCTTTCGAGGCGGATCGTTTCAACCGCTCACGCACCTCTCCGAACACCAGTTGTCAGTGCAAGCGGTCCCGCCCTCAGGGGCTAAAGCCCGCGTCTTTTCCGGTCTCGAGCGACACGGCTGAACCCGTGCCATTCCCCAAACCCAAAAACCTAACGACCAACGACCAAATCAACTAACGACGCTGCCGAAAAAATTCCTGCACCATCTCCGCCGCACGTCCGGCCAACACCCCGCCCCGGATTTCCATTTGATGATTCAGACCGGGATGATTCACCACCCGCAAAATCGAATGGACGGCGCCCGCCTTCGGGTCATCGGCGCCATACACCAAGCGGCGCACGCGGGCATGAACTGCCGCTCCCGCGCACATGGCGCACGGCTCAATTGTAGCAAACAGCTCGCAGTCGCCGAGCCGGTGATTACCGACGTTTCGTCCCGCTTCGCGCAGCGCCACGATTTCAGCATGAGCGGTTGGATCGCAGTCGGTGAGGTTACGATTCCATCCCCGTCCAATCACGCGTCCTTCGCACACCACCACTGCTCCCACCGGCACTTCGCCCGCCTCCAAGGCGCGCTGCGCGCAGCGCAGGGCTTCCTCCATCCACAGCTCGTCGGACGAAAGTTCGTCGGACGAAGTCGCGTCGGACGAAGTCGCGTCATGCAGTGGCCCGTCAGGGGCAGGCCCGTCCGAGAAATTTTTGTCGAAGGAGTGCAGTTGTCCGTCACCCGTGGCGGGTTGCCAGAAATCTAGCTCTCAGCTCGGTCCACGGTTCTCACTACCACGTTCTCAGATGAGACCCTCGACCTGCAGACTGACCAGTCCATTCTAGCGGGTGGATGGTTTTTCGGTGCTGCCCCGGTCTCCAGTCCTTCTGTGATTCAAGTCACACCTGCCTGTATCGCGTCGGTGTTATTCTAATCGGGTTATGGGAATCGCCGGCATCTTCCGGAAAGTTTTCTTGGTGGACCTGATCCAGGGACTCGGCGTGACGTTCCGCTATCAAGATCCCAGGGAAATCTATACCGAGCAGTATCCGCTGGAACGCCCGCAGGTAGCCGAGCGTTATCGAGGCGCGCCGCGGCTGAACGTCAATCCAGACACCGACGAGTCCCTCTGTATTTCCTGTGACCTGTGCGCTCTGGCTTGTCCGGAAAACCTGATCGTTGTCACCAGCGAGCGCAATGAAAAGACCCGCCGCAAAGAGCTTGTCAACTTTACCTACGACCTGAGCCGCTGCATGTTCTGCGGCCTGTGCGAAGATGCCTGCCCGACCGACGCGCTCGAACTCACGCAGGATTTCGAACTCGCCAGTTTCACCCGCGAGGGCATGATCTGGGACCGCGAGACGCTCGAGCACGGCCCGCAGCCCACCGTGTACAAAAAGTAAAAAGCTTTCCGCAAAGTGCAGTCGATCGCAAGCTGATCCTCTGAGCAGCGCCCTAGCCGGGTGCGCTCCTCAAACGACACCATTCGCAAATTGTCATCCTGAGCGAAGCGAAGGACCTGCTGTTCCCTGGAGAAGGCAGATGCCTCGCTTCGCTCGAAATCACCAGGTTCGGCGAATTGACAGCTGAACAATGGCTTCCGCTTGAGCCACACGACCCTAAGCATCCTTTCAGCATTTCCAAGTACGTCTATACGGACATGGCCGGATGGAGACCCTCATCTGTTCTCCGGCGAGAGACCGGCTTGTCTTTAGGGTCTCAAGCTCGTTTGGGCAGCGCCGATAGCTAGTCCATGTAGCGATCATATTGAGATGTGCGCCCGCCACGGCTTTGGGCCTGGCGATCTGCCAGCATTCACTGAACTTTTCGATGGAAGCGTATGGGTAAGGTCTGAGGATGGTTGCGGTGACGGCGTTCAAGATCAGTTTGCCTGCCGGTCGTCACGTTGAGAAGGGGGGAGCCGGGCGATGAAGCAATTGCCTCAGGTCCTTCTCGTGGATGACAACCCGGCCGACGTCGGCCTTGCGCGGGAGGCGTTGACCGGGGGCAGGCATCAGAGCCACATCAGCGATGTAGCTGATGGTGAGGAGGCCATGGCCTTTCTGCATCGTGCCGGCCAGTATGCGAATGCGGATCGTCCCGACTTGGTGATCCTGGATCTGAATCTACCCAAGAAAGACGGTCGAGCGGTGTTGGCGGAGGCGAAAGGGGATCCCGATCTTCGCAACATCCCGGTCGTGGTGTTCAGCACCTCCCGCGCCATGCTGGATATCAAGCGCAGTTACGAACTGGGCGCCAATTGCTATGTCAGCAAGCCCGGAAATCTGGATGAGTATTTCCTGGTGATGCAATCGATTGAAGAATTCTGGTTCGGCTCCGTAAGCCTGCCCCGAGAGGAAAAGTGATGAAAAATGGAACGCCCAACGTTTTGTTGATTGAGGATAACCAGGGAGACGCGGACCTTGTACGTTTGCGCCTGGTGGAAGCCAAGTCCGACGTCCATGTGAACTGTGTTCCCCGTCTCTCCGACGCTCTCGCGTGTCTGGACGCGGAAACACCCTCGCTGGTATTGCTTGATTTGAACCTTCCCGACAGCCATGGCGCGGAAACTTTTCGCCGGATCATGCAGAAAGCGCCAAACGTGCCGGTGGTGATCCTTTCCGGCCAGGACGATGAGGCGCTGGCGATCAAAGCCGTCCACCAGGGCGTTCAGGACTACCTGGTCAAAGGCGATATCACCAGCAAACAACTGGAGCGCGCCCTCCGCTATGCGGTGGAACGGCAGGGACTGTTACGCTCCCTGGAAATCACCCGCAAGCAGCAACTTGAATTCAAGAACCGGTTTCTGTCCCACGTCTCGCACGAGCTGCGTACACCGCTAACCTGCATTCACCAGTACGTCACACTCCTCTTGGACGGGTTGGCGGGTCCAATCGCGCCCGATCAAACTGACCACCTGCGGACCGTCCTCAAGAGTGTGAATCAATTGCACGCCATGGTCCGCGACCTGCTGGAAGCCACGCGCGCCGATAGCGGCAAGCTGCGCGTCGAACCGCGCTGCATCGATATCGGCGAACTGATTCAGCAGGCGGTCGCGATGATGCGGCCCACCGCCACCGAAAATCACGTCACCCTTGAAACCGTGCTCGATCAGGCTATCCCCCTGGTCTGTGCCGATCCCGACCGTGCCCTCGAAGTACTCATCAACCTCATCGACAACGGAATCAAGTTCACACTGCCCCAAGGTTCGGTGGTGGTGAAAGCGTCGACGGTGGAGACCGACCCGACTGCCGTCTATCTCTCGGTCATCGACAGCGGCCGGGGCATCCCGCAAGAATCGCTTCCGCTGGTGTTTGAACGTCTCTACCAGGACCCCGATGCGGTCGACGGCAGCCGCGCCGGCCTCGGTCTGGGGCTCTACATTGCCAAGGAAATTGTCATTCTCCACGGCGGGAGGATGTGGGTCGCGAGCCAACCGGGAAGCGGCAGCACGTTCTCATTCACCTTGCCGCTCTATTCCCTCGCCAAGCTGCTGCTCCCGGTGATCGCTCTCCGGGGACGTTTGCGGGAGGACATGGTGCTGGTGCGCGTCGAGCTGACCCCGCTCTCCAAGTTACTGCGCGGAAGCTGGAAAGAAACCTGCCAGCGTTGTCTGGAGCTCTTGCACCGGTGCATCTACGTCGACAAGGATCTGGTTCTTCCACCCACGGGAACCAGTGGTCCCGTCGAAACATTTTTAGTGGTCGCCTCCACCGATATGAAGCGGGTCAGCATCATGATGGACCGCATTCGCGACCAGATCGGCGCGCTGCCTCAGTTGAAAAGCAGCGGCACCCTGCGCGTGACGGCCGAGATGATCCCCGGCCCGCCGGCTGCGGACCCGAGGACCCTGGAACAACAAGTCTGGGGCGTTGCCGATTACGTCACAGAAATTATTCAGCGTGATCTTTGCAGCAAACAGAACTTCACTGAAAAGGAGAACCACAAGCATGCGCACGGAAAGTAACAGCGAGCGTCAGCCCATGAATCGAGCCAAGATTATGGTCGTGGATGATGATCCCGATCTTCGACAGGCCCTGAGTCTGCGTCTGCGGGCCAATAACTTCGACACGGTGAATGTTTGTGACGGTTATTCAGCCATCGCTATGGCTCAGAAGGAAAAGCCACACTTGATCATCCTTGATCTCGGGCTGCCGGCGGGCGACGGATTTGCCGTGCTGAAAAACTTGCAGCAGTATCCGGCGCTCTCCGGCATCCCGGTAATCGTTCTTACGGCTCGCGATCCCGAAGGCAATGAGAAACGCACCCTCGAATCGGGTGCTGTTGCCTTCTTCCAGAAGCCGGCCGATAACGAGGAGTTGCTGGGAGTGATCCGCGCCAGCCTGCAGGCGGGATGGGGTTGGGGCGGAGCCTTGCCCTCGAAGCCGTCCTGATGCCGCCGTCCTGATGCCCGAACAATGCTGCTCACCGAAGGAGAGCGATATGTATGTCGACAGCCGGGGGACATTGGTCCGTTCCCGCGAGTACAACGTTCGCCGGCGAGAACCGCGCTATGTTTGCAGCATTCCAGTCGTGCTGCAGCGTTTCTTGCGCTTCGGACCGTTCCTGACTCGCGGTGTGAGCCTCGATATCAGCGTCCGAGGCATGTCAGCTCTGGTCTGTGGCGCGCCGCGGGTGGGTGAAACGGTTGTGATCGCACTGTCATTGCCAGAAGCTCCGGTTGAGATGCTGGTGACGGTCCGTCACAGCAGCGATGCCAAGTCTGGATTTGAGTTCTACCCTTTGTCTCCGATTGCCCAACAGGGAATTCAGGACTGGATTCAAGAACTGCAAAAGCACGAAGAAAAGATGTTCCCCTACCCGTATGCGGCTGCGGCCAAAGCGGGCAGCGGCTAGAAAGAGAAGGAGGAATGAACGAACCGAATGATCTTCATCTCCAGCTTGTATCGAGTTCATGCTAACCAAATGGCTTGCTGTTTCGCCTTCGTAAAGAGAAAATCAAAAGGGTTGGGAGGTGGAAATGCCGTCCTTAAGATTAGCACCCATCATCCTGGTTCTTGTTTGTCAGTGCTGCTTTTTCACCAATGCATCCTTCGCACACCCAGCCTCCGGAATTGTGGTTGATGCTCAAGGCCGCGTCTATTTCGTCTTCTCAAGCCACGGCGTAATGCGGATCGAACCTTCCGGGAAACTGACAAACATCCATGAAGACAAGGCTGGCCATTGGCTGGCATTGGACACGGGAGGTGCTTTCTCGAAAGTGACGCCAAAACAGTTTGAAAGAATCACCCCCGATGGCGCCATCCCCACCCTCATCTTTGCCAGTGGCGGTGCCCCTCTTGTGGTAGGACCCGACGGCCATCTTTACTATGGAAGCAACGGGTCACCGGAGGATTCATTTCCGCCTGGCGCAATGACTGTAGTGCGGCTGTCACCTCGTGGTCGGCAGGATCTTTTCGCGCCCTTACTCAAACAAACGTTGGCAGAGTTGAAAGACGGCATAACAGGATTAGCGTCCGGGCCGGATGGATCAATTTATGTCGCGACATGGAATGGGATAGTGAAACTGAAGAGTGATGGGTCCATTGAGAAAATCGCATACCCCGTCGCAGTGAAGGATTGCGACAGCGATCCCGCCGATCACAATCCCGCTAATGCTTCCTCCCCGCTTCTCCGGGGCTTGGGCGTAGATTCTCGGGGCAATGTATACGTTGCAGCCACAAGCTGCCATCGTGTTCTGAAGATCACCCCCGATGGTCAGGTTAGATCCGTTTTGACGGCTGAACGCCCCTGGTCCCCTACCGGCGTCGCGGTGAGCGGGGAAGGCATTTATGTTCTCGAATATACCAACGCAAATGGCCCAGCGACAGAAGGCTGGCGACCGCGTGTAAGGAGACTTGCAAGAGATAACACAGTGACGACCCTGGTGACGGTTCCTCTAGGGACCTCACCTGCATCAAGCCCCTAAAGTAACACGAAGAATGAGGGTGACCTTTCATGAACGGAGGAAGCAGAAAAGGGGCCGGCTGTCTCCTTTCACCGCACTACAAACCCCGCTTGCAGCAGCAATGGAGCGAAAATGGCTCACTCCGGCAGCAGCGGCCGTCCCTGAATATTCCAGGCTATGTGGTGGACGCCGCTGTTGGTGGCGAGGATGGCTGACTTCCCCGGAGCGAACGCCAGCCCGACCAAGCCTTGGCCGGAGACTTCAAGGTTGGCCTTGCCCTGGGGAGTGATCTTCACAATGCCGCGCTTGCCCGCGAGCGAAGCGGCAACATAGACATTGCCATCGACATCAAGAGCCAGGCCTTGCGGACGTCCCAGTCCGCGGTAGAACACGGACACAGTTCCGTGCGGGTCGACTTTATAGACACAGTCGAAGCTGGAAGTGCTGGGGCCGGTGACGAACATATCGCCGTGGGGACCGAAAGCGATGTGATAGGCGGAAACGCTCGGCTCCAGCGTCGCGAACACAAAAATCTGCCGGTCGCGGGCGATCTTGAAAATGGTGCCGCTGCGGTCGCCCACATAGAGATTTTCCTCGGGGTCGAAGGCAATCCCGGTCGCGACCCCCATGCCTTCGGCATAAGTCGACATGGTGCCATTCGGCGCGACCTTGTACACGGCCTCATCATGGCGCGAAGAAACGTACATCTGGCCTTCGCGGTCGAAAGCAATCGCGGTGGCATTCATCAGGTCGCTGAGAAACGGCTTCACGTCGTAGTTCGTATCGACCTTATAGATCGACACCGGAACCTTTTGTCCGCGCGATCCGGAGAAGGTCACATAGATGTTGCCTTCGCGGTCGAGCGCAGGATTGGTAACCGGATGCATGTTCTCGGCAACCAGCACCGCAACCTTGATGGGATGCGCATTGCTGACGTGCCCGTTGGCGCCTGCCCCGTTCGTGCTCACTGTGACCGGCCCCGATGCCGCTCCCTCGGGCACGCGCGCCACCACAAAATCGTCGGAACTGATCAACACCGAGCCTTCGATCTCGCCGAAACGCACGCTCGGCCGACGTAACTCGGGCGGACGCAGGCCTTTCCCGATGATACGAACCTCGCCTCCGGGCAGAGCGAAACTTGGCGCGACCGCTTCGATATGCGGTTTGCCGTTGACGTTCTTCTTTCCCAGCAGGCGGTCGGAGATACTCATGAGTTTATTCCAGCGGGAGCCAGCGCTATTTTGTTAGAAGTCCAAAGTGCAACAGAAGATGCATCATGACGAGAGCATAAAGCCCCGCGCCCAGGTCGTCCACCACAATGCCGGTGCCCTCGGGCAGCCGCTCCAGTCGCCGGATTGGAAACGGCTTCCAAATATCGAAGACACGAAAGAGTATAAAGCCCGCGAGAAAGGTTTTCCAAGCCAGCGGGACGGCGATGAGCGCAACCAGTTGTCCCGCAACTTCATCAATGACGACAAACTGTGGATCCTTCAAGCCGGAGGAGCGTGCGACCCAGGTCGCGGCGGGGATTCCGATGAGGGTCACAACCGCGGCCGCGATGATCGTCGCCCAGGCGCGACTCGCGACCGGGATCCGCGAACTTGCCAACGCCCACACAAGAACCGTAGCCAGCGATCCCCAGGTGCCGGGACCGGGTTTGAGGCGTCCCGCGCCGAAGAAAGTCGCGACCAGCGTGGCCCACAGCGGAGCAGTCGACAGTGGAGCAGCGTGGTCGCCGCCTTCGGGCGGAGAATTCATCAGTCTCCGTCCTCGTCGTCGAGACTATCTTGTCGGACCGCTTCCTCGGCGTCGCTAACCGGAGACGAAATCACGTACGCACCGCTCGCCCATTTGCCAAGATCGATCAAACGACAGCGGTCGCTGCAGAAAGGGAAGTCCGCATCCGCAGACTTTACCGGCTTCTTGCAGATCGGACAGCGGAGTTTGATGGTGCGCTTGCGCGGCATAGTGGGATTGCAGGGGTCAGAGGTCAGATTGTAGAGGTGAGAACATTTCTACCCTGGGTGATTTTGACCTCTGCAATCTTACTTCTGACCTCTGACCTTAAACAATTTCTGCCACCAAATCATAATCGTGTGCCGCCGTGATCCGGCAACGATAAAACTCTCCCTCTTTCGGCGCGTTTCCCTCGGGATAATCGTTCACAAACACTTTGCCGTCAATTTCCGGCGCGTGCATTGCCGTGCGGCCTTCAAGCAGCAGATCGGACTCCGTCGACGCGCCTTCCAGCAAAAGATCGAATTCGCGTCCGATCAGCGTTTTCTTCTTCGCCCGGCTAATCTTCTTCTGAATCGACATCAACGACTTGCGGCGGCTCTCAATCTCGCGCCCGGAAAGCTTTCTGTCATGATCGAAGGCGCCCGCACCCTCCTGGTCGGAGTAGCCGAACGCGCCCATCCAGTCGAAGTTCGCCTCTTTCAAAAAGCCGCAAAGCTCTTCGAATTCTTTTTCTGTTTCGCGCGGAAAGCCGACAATGAACGAAGTTCGCAAAGTAACGCCAGGAATCACACGGCGCATTTTCTCGATTGAGCGCAGGAACAAATCAGGGCCGCCACCACGTTTCATGCGTTTGAGAACCGTCGCCGAGGCGTGCTGCAAGGGCACGTCAATATACGAACAAATATTATCGTGGGCGGCGATCGTCTCGAGCAGCCGCCCCGTGATTTTGTTGGGATAGGCGTAGAGGAAGCGAATCCACTGCAGGCCTTCGACGCCGGCGAGCCTTTCCAGCAGTAGCGCGAGACCGTCTTTCAGTCCAAGATCCTCGCCGTAGCAAGTGGTGTCCTGTCCGATGAGCGTGATTTCGCGCACGCCGGATCGCGCCAGCCTTTCGGCTTCGGCGACAACAGACTCGAAACGCCGCGACCGGAACTGGCCCCGAAGCTGCGGAATAATGCAGAAGCTGCAGGGATGATCGCAGCCTTCGGCGATTTTTATATAGGCCGAAGATCGAGGGGTGGTCAGAACGCGGGGCGTGTGGTCATCGTAAAGATAGTTGGGCAGATCGGCGACAGCGCCGTCCCAGGAGTCGCGCGCAAAGCGTCCCTGCCCGCGGCGATGATCGCCCTCCGGCCGCGAAGTCGCGATTCTAGGAGCTAAGGTGTGCGAAGTAAGAATGTTGAACGGACTCGGAGCGCGGGGCGTTTCGACCACTCCGGCAGCGGCAAGAATCTTCTCCAATTCGCCGGTGCCGACGACCGCGTCCACTTCCGGAATGTTCTTGCGAATCTCATCGTGAAAACGCTCGACCAGACACCCGGCAACCACCAGCCGCGTCGCCTTGCCGCCCAGATTCGTCTTGTGGCGGGCCATTTCGAGGATCGTATCGATCGATTCCTGTTGCGCGCTGCCGATAAACGAGCAGGTATTTACCACGATGACGTCCGCGTCCTCAGCGTTGGGAGTAAGCTCCGCGCCAGCCTGGGCCAGCATGCCCATCATCACCTCGCTATCGACCAGGTTCTTGGGGCAGCCGAGGCTCACGAACCCCACCTTAGCCGGGGCAGTCGCTTCCGAAGTCGCGGACATGTTTTTCTTTAAGGGCATTGGGACGATGACAACTTAGGACGATGACAACAATGATCAGCAGGAAACAGATCTATACGATTCTAACATCCGGCATTGCGATATCCGCCCCGCCGGACGCCGGAACCCCCGGGCACCACAGAGGGTACCTTTTATGCGTTCCGCCAATCCGGGCCGCCCGTGCTAATCTTATGGAAACAAAAAACACATCCCTCGACACCCGGAGGAGAGATGGCGGCTAAACGCCTCGCAGTTCTGATTGTGTCCGTTCTAGTTCTCGTCTCCAGTGCTCTGGCGCAAGACTCCACCAATTCGACGCCAGTCAATCAGCTTTTCGTTACTGCGGGACGAACTTTTGTCAGCACCCAGACGATCCAGAATCCGCCTTCGGGCGATGTCAACCCCAACATTCACTTCGGAAACCCCGCGAGCGTCGACTTCAATTACGCCCGCCTGCTGAAGAGCCATACGATTTTCGGACTGTATGCGGAATTACCCGTGGCCGTGTTTTTTCGGATGGACCTGAACACCGGGGCAAACCAGATTCCCAAAGACATCGGCGCGTTGTTTGTTACTCCATCGGTGCGTTTGAACTTTTTCTCCGGCGAATCAGTCACTCCGTGGGTTAGCGTGGGCGGCGGCTATGGCCGCTTCCGGGAATCCTCGGATCTCAATTTCTACGGAGCAAACCCGGGGCCGACAGGCAGCAATACCGGCGTGGTCCAGTTTGGAACCGGATTGGATGTGTGGGTCTGGCATCGCTGGGGACTTCGGGCCGAAGCGCGCGACTTCTACTCCGGAACCCCCGCCCTGAACGTCGACACCGGCCGAAGCCGTCAGCACAACTACTACGTTGGCGCCGGCATCGCCTACCGCTTCTAGGCACATGTGGGGACGGGCAAGTGTGGGGACGGGCGCCTCGCCCGTCCAAGCCGAGCGCAGCTCGGCACATTGCTCACGGTCGCGGCGTCTCTGGATTCGCTTCTAACTGACGGCGGCGCCGTCCGGCGTTTCTTCCGAATTCGCCCCTTCCGCGGCAGTGATGTCTTTGAAAAGCTCTGGCAGACTCTGGGCATCGTCCACCGACTTGCCGAAGCGCGCGGATTCGTAGGCGCGCGTGAACCGGGCGACCTTCTTCTGTAGTGCCGCTTCCTGAATGGCCGCGACGAAATCCAGTGGTGTTTGTGACGGCGACTTGCGCCAGCCCAGCCGTGCCATGCGGCCCACCATCCGGTCATACCAAAGTGCGGCCGCTTCGCGCGGGGCCCGCTCCGGATGCGCCCGCAGGCCATGGTTACGCAGCCCCCCGACCATGCGCCGGAGATTCATCAGCACGGTCAGAACTCCCACGAACCCAATCAGCCCGCCCAACCATCGCACCGGAAATTTTGTGAAGTGCTGGTGCGCTCGCCTTGCCCCGCGCAGCATGGCCCGATGCTGGTGTTGAATCCACAGGCGAGCTTCGTCAAAGAAACGCCGCGTATTGGTAGCCGCATCCTTCCCCAAGGTGCGCTGGTGGCTGACATCGTAGTTGATGATCCATTCCCGCCAGAAAGATGCGGCCGCATCCGCATAGAGCCGCAGCCGAGACCAACCGCCTCGCGTCGGCAGACTTCCCGCTGGAGTCGGATCAAAGCTGATCCAACCCGATCCGGGGAAGTACGCCTCAACCCAGGAATGGGCGTCACTGGCTCGCACCACGTACTGGCCGGTGAGGTCGTTGAACTCACCCCCGTGGAACCCTGTCACAATTCGCGACGGGATGCGCAAAGAGCGCAGCATTACCGCCATCGAACTGGCGAAATATTCGCAGTGACCTGTCTTCCTCTCGAACAGGAAATTGGCCAGTGGATCCTGCGGCAGAGTGCGAGGTAACTGCAGCGTGTATCCGAAGTGGGTTGATAGATACTGTTCCAGCGCGACTGCCTTGTCATAGTTGCTGGGCGCCTGCGCCGTGATTTCCTCTGCCAACTTCGAAATCCGAATATCGAGTGGCGGCAGTTCCAGGTATTTGTCCAGCTCTGCGGGCGCCGTATTCGCCGCCAGGCGGAGCTCCTCGCTGTCGATTACGGGCAATTGCGATTCGGCTTCGTAGCGGTTGATAGGGTGATCGGCGTCGAGATTGTAGACAGCTCCCCCGGCATCCGTAGTCAGCTGCCGGAAGTTTCCCCTGAGACTCCGCGGCTTCTCCGCCAGAAAAAAGACGTTGGTCCCAACTGGCTCCATCAGGACGCGATAACGAATAAATCGGCCAGCGGCCGCCGCCCCGCCTCGCGGATCCACCGGCGGCGTCAACCGGTAGATTCCATCTCCCACCGGTCGCAACAGGGTTTGATGATAGGAGTTCGTCCAGACTCTGCCGTCAAAATTGCTCAGGGCGACCCCGCGCCATCTCAAGTCGTAACCGCCTTGCAGATCGTTCTGAATCTCGATGTGCATGACGGCCGCACTGGATTGCTGAATCTGGCCGATGCGGCCCAGTTCCACATGATCTGTGAAACCGGTGGAGACATCGCTCGTCGATGTGTAGGCGCTCAGGTACCGTGACGAAACACGGGGAAGAAGGAAGAAGATCAGGAAACTTCCAGCCAGAATCATCAGCATGAGCGCCGGAGCGATGGCCAGAAGTCCGTAAGCCATGCGCCGCGTGGGAACTGGGACCCGCGGATCTTGCGCGTTTTGCTCGGCCGCGACCGAATGCCGCATTTCCATCAGAACAAACGTGATGACTGCAACCAGCAGGAAGGCCGCAAAGGAAAGCAAGAACACACCGCCGACCGTAAGCACGGCGGCCGCCAGCACCATGCCAAACGAAAGTACGGCAAGCATGTAATGGTCGCGCGTCCGCTGCAGCGAGAATAGCCTGACGACTATCAAGAAGAGTGCAAGGTGGACGGTGGTTGCCAGAAAGCTGCGCGAAAGAAAAAAGTAGTCGGCTAATCCGACGACGACGTAAATCAGCGTGAGGAAAGTGGTCCAGCGTTCCGAGATGGCAAACTCGCGCCGCGTCAGAAGTTGGTATCCGCGGAGCGCCAGCGCAAGTCCGACGACAACCAGTGCCGGCAGATCCAGGCCTCCCGTCGAAGCCAGAGCGCCGAAGCCGCAGACCACGAGCAGATAAAGCGCCACGTTAAAATAGCGCTCGATGGCCTTGGCCATGGTGATCCCGCTCGGGTTAATGGGGGCTTCAGTCACGAGAAGCTTCTATTGTTGGCGAAACCAGCGCGGAAGGGAAGTGTCGGCGGTAACAAAATTAAGGGACGGGTGTCGCGCCCGTCCGGGCCGGACGTGGAGTCCGGCATTCCACTGATTTCTTCCGGCTGCGATCTGGTTTTCTGTTTACAATACCTGCCCATGGACTATTTATGGACTATCTTCTGAAAACCGAACCGACCGTGTATTCCTTCGCGGACCTTGAACACGAGAAGACGACGATTTGGGATGGAGTGACAAATCCAGCGGCCGTAAAGCACCTGCGCGAGATGAAACCCGGAGAGCGGCTGGTAATCTACCACACCGGGGACGAGAAGAGCGCGGTAGGAACGGCGTCGGTGATGGCGGTGGATGCGAGCGATCCCAGGAATCCGCAGGTAAAGATCAAGGTTGGGAAGGCGATCGCGAAGCCGAAGACGCTGGCGGAAATCAAGGCGCGGGCGGCTTTTGCGGAGTCGCCGCTAGTGAGGCAGGGACGCTTGAGTGTAGTACCCCTGTCGGCGGCGCAGTACAGGTGGCTGGTAGGGGACTGAGGCCACTTTTCGCGTGCGCTGGCGCGATAGCCACTCACCGGAAAAGCAAGCGGTCAGGTGAGCAGATTGATGAGCATTCCAAGAATGAAGAGTGCCGCATAAGCCAAGGTCGCAAAGAACACAGCCAGCGTGAACTGGCCGTCGCCTCTGAGATTCTGTGGCGCTACGTTCGAACGACGGCACACGATGGTGTGTGCCCACTCATCTCCGTGGCGTTGTTGCTGCGGATTCTTCATGTTGAAATAACCGATCAGGCCGAAGAAAAGTGAGTCGATAAGGTACGCCAATTCCCGGATGCAAGCTGAGCCGAACCGGCAGGGGGAGCCATCTTCCTGGACCACGACCATGGACAGCAGACGTTTGCCCGGCGTGCTTCCGTGAAGCCCTTCGCAGACTGCTTCAAAGGCAATAGAGCCAAGCAAAGCAAAAACAAACAGTGCGCCGCCGCTAAGTTTCCGATGTGCGAACAGGGCCCGGGCGGAGGTATGCTGCAAAGCTGCGACAAACGCCAATAAGACCCCAAACAGGAACGCCGAGCAGAGAGCAATGAAGTAATGGATGACCATGTCAATGATGCGGGCCCCGGCACGCGGCCAGAAGCTCACACCCGGCAAGCTTCCCGGCTGTCCAAGGTAGGAGGCAAGCGCAGAAAGATGGATGCCTTCTGGCTCTGGTGGCAGGTCGGGCAAGGGTGTAATCGACATGAAATCCCATCCGCTCGAGTTCGTTGAGGTCTGCAGCGAGCGCCGTTCCTGAGCAATATACACGTGCAAACACAATTGGGTAACAAGGAAAAGTAAGTCTCAGGCGCGAGTTACGTCCGGATTACCCGCTCGGTGCAGTCAGGTTCGGGGCAGGCGTAGGTTACGTGATTGCGCTGGCGGTCGAGGCTGACAATGAACATGGGGCGCCGGTGACGCTCGCAGATAGGCTGGTTGGGAGTGAGCACCGGCGCGTCTCCGCGTTTGGGCGTGCTGTAGCCGACGCGCTCGCCGAAGCAGCGATGGCAGAACTTGTCGGTGCAGCGAAAGAATTCAATGGAATAGTCAACGCTATAGGGAGCCAGCGCCGGCTCCATGGTGCGGAAGTGCTGGTCGCAAAGGGGCAGGAGGTCCGTCCGCATGCGAAGCGAGTTTAGCACTTTATGGAAGTTCCAGATTACGTCAGCCGATATAGCGCAGGGCATCGACAATGCCGAGGTTCGAGGCGCGGTAGGAAGGAATGAGGCCGCTGGCCATCCCCACAAGAAATGCCACAAACATGGCGACCAGCGCGGTGGCAACGGTCATGTGCATCGAAACCGGCAACCCGATGCCGGGGCGCGCCATGAAGACGATGACCACGGTCGCGAGCGTGACGCCGACCAACCCTCCGATTGCGGAAATAGCGATCGATTCGGTCAGAAGCAACTTTAGAATGCTTCCGCGAGTGAAACCGAGGGTGCGGAGGACGGCGACTTCGCGGGTGCGTTCGCGGATCGACATGGCCATGGTGTTGGCGCACACCAGCAGCGTCGTGAAGACGACGGCTCCACAGATGCTGAGGATGAAAGCTTTCACGCTGCCCAGCATGGCGATGAAATCGGCTTTGAACGCCTGTTCGCTCTCGCTCTTGGTGGGAACCGGACTGCCGTGGAACATCTCGTCGATGGCGCGGGCCACTTGCGGCATGTGTTCAGCCGTATCGACGCGAGTGAAGTAAAAACCCGCCGTGTCTTTGAACCAGTCGACGGATTCTTCCAGGTATTTGGCGTGGAAGTAGAGGTTACTCTGTGGCGGATCGATGGTGTAGATGCCACGCAGCGTCAGGTCGAGATCGGCGGGAAAGATGCTGCCCTGCAGGATGATGTGGTCGCCGATCTTCCAGTTGTGCTTCTTGGCCAGGTCAGCGTCGACTACGCAGCCCGCGCGGTCGCGCTTCCAAGCAGCGAGTTGGTCGGCGGGCATGACTTTGTCGGCGGCGACATCGAAGTATTCTTCGGGGTCGGTGGCAAACTGCGCGAAGTAGTTTTCCGGCTTGTCGTCTTTATACTTACCGCCGAACCAGGTCATGGGAACGACATGCACGACGCCGGGAATAGCGCGGATCTTGTCGCGATAATAGATCGGAAGGAAGTTCGCGAGCGAGACCTTGTGACGCGTCATGATGCGAAGCGCGGAGTCCGGCGCTCCCGGGTCGATGTAAAAGCTGCGCCAAACGCAGAGCATGATGCACAGCAGGAGCAGAGAAAAGGCGATGCTGGCAACCGTCAGCAGACTGCGCCGCTTGTTGCGAAAGGCGGACTTGGCGACGAAGGTGGAGAGGGTCATGGGGATAAGGAAATTTTACACCGCAGGAGGGCCGGGTTTGAGATATTGGCGAGGTTGCGATAGAAGGGAGTCAAGTTAGCGTTAGCCACGTCACTCCTCCTTGACGGTGGTTCTGAGTGAAATGGCCTGATAGCGTCAGTTGACATTTTTTTTGTGCAAGCAGGTCAGGCATGGTTGGAAGAATCGCCCCGCTGCTATTGCAGCTTCGCATACTCTGCCTTGGCCAGCTTCAGGATAGGAATGTCGGAGTCGGCGTCTTTCCAGAGGGTGAGGAAATTCTGATAGGCGGCTTTTGCTTTGGCGGCGTCGCCCTGCATGGCATACGCTCGCCCCAGTTGGAGATGAGCCAGTACGCCGATGGGGTCCCCGACCATGATCCCGGGGTGATCCAGAATTTTCTGAAATTCCCTGGCAGCTTCAGCTCCTTGGCGCGCAACTAAATACGCCTGGCCACGCGCATAGACGGGATAGAGGGCCCCGAAGAAACCCGTTTGAGTGCTGCGCGGCTGGCCCAGTTCATAGGGAACGGCAACTTGGAGAAGTTCGATCGCCTTTGCGGGATCGCCATGGTTCAGGGCAAGAAACGCACGCACCGTCGGCAGGTAATTGAATTTGACGGAAGTATCCTCGGGAAAGCTCTTTTCCAGATCTTCGGCCAGGGTTTGAGCCTGCGAAGAATCTCCCGCGATAGCCAGGGCGAGGGCCGCGCCATACTGCACCTCCCGGTTCTTGGCAAGCGCAAGGGCTGCCATTGCCGCCGGCTTTGCGGCTGGCGCGTTCCCATAAAAGGCTTCCCACAGGGCTGCTCGGGTTTCAAATACAGCCGCCTCTTCTCGATGGGCCGCCTCTTGGGCCAAATCGCTTGTCCGATGTAACATCTTCGTCGCCTCTTGCAGGTGACCGGTGTATGCGAGAGCAAAGGCTTGGTGGTCGGAAATCAATTCTTCCACTCCTGATTTCCCCCGAGCCGCAGCCACTTCCCGCTGCATGCCGCCAGTGTCGCCTTTCAAAAAGGCAGCATCGTATCGCAGGAGGGCTAAATCACGGGTCTCAATTTTTCGCTCCGAGGCTCTGCGAGCCGCGTCTTCGGCTTCTCCCAGACGGTCGAGGGCAATCGAGTTGTAACCAAGAAGGGCATAGCCAACGCCAAAGTCCGGAGCGAGTTCGATCGCCTTTTGGGCCTCTTCGGCTGCCTTTTCATATTCGCCGAGCACAGGATAAATGAAACCCGCTAAGAAGGAGTGAGGCATCGACTCACGAGGGTAAGCTTGTGCCCACGCTTCGCAGGTCTGCTGTGCTTTTTTCTGGTTTCCTGTGGCCCGCCCATCGTAATAAGCAGTGATAAAGAACCTCTCTTTGTCGCTGGCGCGGTCCCGCAATTCGTAGGCTTTTCTAGTGTTTTCCGAACCCACTTCCGTTTCGCCCATGGAACCGTACATGAGCCCGAGCGACGCGTATGCCGCCGCAAATTGGGGGTCGATCTCGACGGCATGTTTGAAAAAAGGAACAGCGGCGTCCCCACCCTGGGAGGCGACAACTTTCCAGCCCATGCTATAAGCTTTTAAGGCTTCCAGTGACGGGGTCGTAGCCTCGGCGAGCGGAGTGTCGTGCTTTTCGACCGTCACCAAGGATTCTCCGACTCGCGTTCTGAACTTACTTGCAATTTGAGTCAGAGCGTTCAGGACATCTTCCTTTCTTGCGGCTTGCACCTGCTCCTCGTCAAGGACCTCTCCGGTGCGGCAGTTCTTCGCGCGCAGCCCAACCACATACTGGCTTCCGAGGCTTGCAATCGAGCCATCCAAGACGGCGGCGCTTGCGGTTCGCTCGCAAACTTCCCGAGCGACCTCTGGAGTAAGCCGCGCATCGGATGACTGGCCCATCAGGGACAGCGTGTGCAGGATACGCTGCTCTGAGATGAGGCTCAGGAAAGGCGACTGCTCGAGCTGCACGGCCATACCTTGCCGCAGCGTTCCGTCAAACACAGGGTCACCCGTCGTGTTTGTGAAATCTGCGAGGACAATAGTGTCCTTGTCGGTTAGTTTGGGTGTGCGGTGGAAATAGAAGTAAGCACCGACTGCCAACACCAGCACAACTGCGGCGGCAGGAACACTCAACTTCCAGCGTAATCCGATGCCAATAACACCTACGGCCTTTGCACTTGCCGTTACCGGCGCCGATTCCGTGTCCCTCCTCAGCCGTTGCAAATCTGTTCGCATCTCTGACGCGTGCTGGTAGCGCAGGGCGCGGTCTTTCTCCAGCGCCTTGTTGATGATCCGTTCCAGTTCAGCTGGCACATCCGGATTCAGCCGCACCGCTGGCGTAGGAGCCGCATCCAGAATGGCTTTGAAGATGACTCCCGAGCTTTCCCCACGGAACGGCAACTGCCCGGTGGCCATCTCGTAGAGAACCGCTCCAAACGAAAACAAATCCGTTCGTGCATCTAATTCCTTCGCTCGTACCTGCTCCGGCGACATGTACGTCACCGTTCCCAGCGTCGTCCCCTTGCTCGTCAAGTCCGTGCTCATCGAAGTCGTTGGCGCCATGGCTCCGCCCGCCTCCGTGCTTGAACTCGCGGTTATCTTGGCTAGCCCGAAATCCAGAATCTTGGCGTGACCGCGGTCGGTGACAAAAATATTGGCGGGCTTAATGTCGCGATGCACAATCCCCTTGGTGTGGGCAGCGTCGAGTGCATCGGCGATCTCGATGGCCAGCGACAATAGCGTCTCAATTTCCAGCGGACGGCCGGCAATGCGTTGCTTCAGGGTCTCGCCGTCCAGAAACTCCATGGCGATGAAGGACTGGTCGCCGTATTTGCTGATCTCGTGGATGGTGCAGATGTTGGTGTGATTGAGAGCGGACGCCGCGCGTCCCTCGCGGTGGAAGCGCTCTAGAGCTTTGGGGTCTTGCGATAGTTCATCGGGAAGAAACTTGAGGGCAACGAAGCGTCCAAGCTCTGTGTCCTCAGCCTTATAAACGACACCCATCCCACCGCCGCCCAGCTTCTCGACGATGCGGTAGTGCGAGATAGTCTGGCCGATCATTTGGCTGAAATCTTAGGACTGGGGGTGGGGCAAGTCAATGAAGGGCAGCAAGTTGGCGGCGTCTCAGCGCTATGGTTGACGATAAATCGCGATTACACGTGCGCCGTGAAAAGGCACTGGACTTCAGCGGGTGCAACTCCCGCCCGGGAACTGGTTCGCTCCACCCGGTAGCAACCGAAACGACTGCAGAGGTAACGAAGCGGTCGGAGCTTTCGGTGTAGAGGGTCGCTAGGCGACTCGGCGAGCGTGCAGGCCATAACGTGAGTGAACGCTGAGCAGGCCTCGAAACGATTAATGCAGGAGCCGACCCACCGTGTAATTGGGGAAGGCCGACGATGATGGAAATAGTCCGAGCGAATGAAGTCCATCAAACCTGCCGGGGTAATGGCGATGGCATGCAGGCAGAGGAGACCAGACGCAACACGGGAAGCCCCCGCGGTGATCGCAATGAATAAGGATCAACTGGCAACTCGTGAGAGATGGGCCGGGCCGTGTGGGGTGGCGGAGAGGTTCGCAGTACCTACGAAACCGGGTAACTCCGGTGGAGGGAAGGGGCCTCAGTTAAAGACGGACGCAAGAAGCAACGAAGGACATGGGGATTGACGATGAGTCTAGCCACCCCGAGTTGTGTTCAGAAGTTGCAGGCAGCGTCACACGGACCATCGTGTGTCTTTTCCGAGAGCCGGATGCGGGACATCCGCCTGTCCGGTTCGATGAGCGGGAACAGGAAACAGAACCAAGCCAAACCGGACTGAGGCGACGATGCGAAAGCATTCGTCAGCAGCCACCGGAAGACTAAAGCCACTGCGCCTGTTCTCGACTCTACTCATGTTGCCGCTTCCACTCTATCCACTATCAAGAGAAGTTCTTCCGCAGCTCGCGGCGCAAAATCTTGCCAGACGACGTCCGCGGTACGGCTTCCACGAAGTGAATCTCGCGGGGCTGTTTGTGGTGAGCAAGGCGGTCGGCAACGAAGCCGCAGAGTTGTTTGGCAAGCGCGTCCGAGGCCGTAAAGCCTTCGCGCAGGACGACAAAGGCGCAGGGTATTTCTCCGGAGGCGAGGTCGGTTTTGGCGACGACGCCGCAGTCGCGGACGGCGGGATGTTCGAGCAAGACGGATTCGACTTCGGCGGGAGCGATGGGGAATCCCTTGTACTTGATCATCTCTTTGCTGCGGTCGACGACATAATAAAAGCCGTCGGCGTCGCAGCGGACGATATCGCCGGAGAAGTACCAGCCATCGCGTAGCACGGCGGCGGTGGCTTGCGGTTCCTTCCAGTATCCGAGCATGATCTGCGGGCCGCGCATCACGAGTTCGCCTGGTTCGCCGGGGGCGACATCATTCCCGTTCAGGTCCAGCACGCGGCATTCGGTGAGGGCTAGCGGCTGACCAATGGAAGCGGGACGATACATTTCAGGCGGCGCAATATAGCCGGCGTGAGTGACGGGGGAGGCTTCCGTCATCCCGTATCCCTGGAGGACGGCAATGCCAGTGAGCTCGGTAAAGCGGCGGGCAAGTTCGGGAGCGAGTGCGGCAGCGCCGGATTTGATCCAGCGGACTTTGTGGTTCCTGGGGAAAATGCCGGCTTCGGCTGCCTGGCACATGGCGTTCATGGCGGGCGGGACCACGGGCATCATGGTGACGCCTTCCTGAATCAGAAGGGCGCACAGCTTCTGCACGTCGAAGCGCGGCACCAGAACGAGTTTGGAGCCAAGCGCCATGGAAAGAGTCAGCGCCACGGTGAGTCCATAGATGTGGTAGAGGGGCAGGAAGCAGAGCATCGTGTCGTCCGCAGTGAGCGGCGTGCCGTTCTTGCCGAGCAACTGGTAGACGTTGGCGACCAGGTTGTAGTGCGACAGCATGACGCCCTTGGGCAGTCCGGTGGTGCCGCTGGAGTAGGGAAGGGCGGCGATAGTTTCTTGCGGGCTTAGAGCAGCTTCCGGGAATTTGGCGGAAGTGGGCCGCAGCAAACTCGCGAAGTCTTCGCAGCCGGCATGCCCGCCGTGCGTGCTGAAGTTGCGCGTGATGAAGACGCGGCGCAACGCCGGAAGTCGCGCAAGGTCCGCGTTTTCCAGGAGCGGTCCGTCGGTGATGAGAAAAGCGGCGCCGGAATTTTCGAGTTGAAAGCGGATCTCGCGCTCGCGGTAGGAGGGATTGAGCAGCGTGGGGATGCCCCCGGCAAGCGTGGCCGCGTGATAGGTAATGGCAAATTCCCAGGAGTTGGGGAGGAAGATCGCAACCACTTCTCCGGGAGCCAGTCCGGCTGAGATGAGGCCCCGGGCGAGGGATTCGACAAGACTGCCATATTCGGCGAAAGTGAAACGGCGATCGCAGGAAGTATCAACCAGGGCTGTCTTGTTGTTATTCCGTCGGCAGCTCTCGAGGACAACATCGTGGACGAGGCGCCCGGCGGGATCGGCGTAGAGTTGGGTGCGAAGCATCGTTGGTGATTGTAACGGGAGAGTGCGGAAGTTAGAAGTCTGATTGTACTCAGGCACTTAGTTTGCGGAGGAATTCCTGCTCATCCATGCGATATTTAAAAGCTTTGCGGCCGTTGATGAAGACCACGGGGACCTCGTCGCTATAGAGGCGCCGGGCTTCGGCGTCGGAGTCAACGTCGATTTCACGCCAGGTGAAGCCGCCACGCTTTTGAAGCTTGACGATGCTCTCTTTGACGATCTCGCAGAGATGACATCCCTTGCGGGAATACACGACGACTTCCCGAGGCTGCGTCATGCGAGGGAGTGTAGCAGTTTTGGTGCAGGCTTTCCAACACGCGGAGGGGCGTAGAATTCCGGGATGACGACGAACGGAAAGGTACTTTCGAGAAAGACGATCCTGGTCACGGGAGCAGCGAAACGACTGGGGCGCGCCATTGCTTTGGCCGCTGCCCAGAACGGCGCGGACGTGGCGATTACCTATCGCGAGTCGGCCCGCGAGGCACGGGCGGTGGTAGGGGAACTTGCGCAGCAAGACGTGCATGCGCTGGCCGTGCGATGCGATGTTACCGATGAGAAGAGCGTCCGGGAGATGGTGAAGGAAGTGGCGAGGGAGCTGGGCGGGATCGACGTGCTGGTGAATAACGCCGCGAATTACGAGACCGCTGAGTTCGAGGAGCTTACCGTAGCGCAGTGGGATGCGATTTTTGCGTCAAACACGCGTGGACCGTTTCTGGTATCTCGCGAGGCGCTACCGTATTTGCGAAAGCGCCGAGGGCGCATCGTTAATATGGGTTCGCTGGGCGGGCTGCGTCCGTGGGCAACGCATGCGCACTATTGCTCGTCGAAGGCGGCGTTACACATGCTGACCAAAGTGATGGCGAAGGCGCTAGCGCCGGAGATTTCGGTGAATGCGGTTGCTCCGGGGATGATTGAGTTGGGAGAGAAATCGGCAGCCTCATTCATGAAAAAGATGGCGAAACAGACGCCCATGCGGCGGAACGGGACGGCAGCGGACATTGCCGCGGCCGTGATGTTCTTTGCCGCCGCTCCGCAGTTTATTACCGGACAGGTGCTGGCGGTGGATGGCGGGCTGGGCCTGTAGAGTGGGCGGCTGGAGAAACGCGCTTTCGGGCAACTCGGTAGAACGCAGTACAGAAAAACCCAGCCCCGGAGGGGCGAACTACCTTAGCCCAGCGCTTCAGCGCTGGGAAAACTGGAAAGAGTGATTAAAGTCCCGGAGGGATGATCCAGTTCTCACGCACACTCTGTACTGTACGGGCTGGATTTGTTTCCTGGCCTCGATTCACGTATCTTTCGCTTTCACGTTTCTTTCGTTTTCGACTTTGACGATACTTATGACACGATCCACTCGCGGTGCGGGCTCTCTCTTCCTAACACTCTTTCTCACACTGTTCGTCCTCACACTGTTCGTCGCAGCTTCCCCGGCCGTTGCCCAGGATCGCCCGGAGGAAGGTGGTCATGAGCTCCAGGTTTGGACTGGCGGCGGGCACTCGGTTCCGGGCGGGACCCAGGATACGAGCGTGTGGAACGCGGGCGTGCGCTATGGATGGATCCTGACGCAGCCCCACCTGCCGGGCTTTCTAAGCGGACGATTCGAGCTTGCGGTGGACGCAGTGCCGGCATTTGTTGTGTTCCAGCGAGCAAACACCCCCTATGGGGCAGGAGTGAACCCGGTAGGGTTTAAATGGATTTTCGCCACGCGCGGACATGTCGCTCCCTACCTTGAGTTGAATGGAGGGGTTCTATTTACGACTCATGAAGTTCCGTCCGGAACTTCGACGATAAACTTCACGCCGGGCGCTGCCTTCGGGCTGTATTTCTTTGGGGAGCATGCGTGGTCGGTGGATGTCCGGTACCTGCACATTTCGAACGCCGGACTGACGGTGCCGAATCCGGGGGTGAACACGGTGCAGGTGCGGTTGGGATTTGGGAAGTTTTTTGGGAAGAAGTAGCGAGCGCGGCGGCCAAGAGATTCCTTCGTGTCGCTTGGATCGAAGATCGAAGATCAAAAATCCAAACTAACGTTGCCGGGATAACGCGGCAGCGGTCTGCCTGGGTTCGGCGCGACGTCCGCAGCAAGGCCCCGGCGGAATCGCTGCGCCATGGGGACACGTGCGCGGATGGTTGAGGAAGGTGCAGATCTTGTCGGTGGCTTCGGGTGAGAGGATGTGCTCGAACTTGCAGGCCTGCTGCTCGATTTCGGTTTCGCTGTCCATGGCGAGTGAATCGGTAAAGAGGCGCTCGGCCAGGCGGTGGCGGCGGATGATGTCGGCGGCGCGCTGGTGCCCTCGCGGCGTGAGTTCGACGATCGAGGAGCCGTCGCCGGTCGAAAAACCAGCCGGCTTTAGCGCGTCGTGGCAGGGATTGACGAAGGGCTTGTGATCGTGCGATTGCGGCGGGTGCGGACGCATCGTCACCAGTTCCATGGCGGCCATTTTTTCCACGGCAATGGATACAGGTAGAGCGCCGTGGACTTCCATCCGCCCTATCTCCGCGATTTCGCCGTTCTCCTCCAGGGCAAACAATTCTTCCAGCACTTCGTCGAACTGCTCCTCGTCGGCCATGGCAAAAACTTCCTGGGCGGCGATCTTGCCGTGATGCAATTCGACGCGGCGGTCGGCCAGCCGCGCCACCACCGGATCATGCGTCACCATGACAATAGTGCGTCCTTGCTGGTGGAGTTCGCGCAGCAGGCGCAGCACGATTTCTTCGTTCGCGGCGTCAAGGTTTCCGGTAGGCTCGTCGGCCAGCACGATTTTGGGATCGTTAATGAGGGCCCGCGCGATGCAAACGCGCTGCTGCTCGCCTCCAGAGAGCTGCGAAGGCAGGTGCTCGGCGCGGTCTTTCAGGCCAACCCGATCGAGCGCATCGAGCGCTTCCTTTTCGTCGGTCATGCTGTGAAAGTATTGCGCCAGCATGACGTTCTCGACCGCGGTGAGATAGGGGATCATATGAAACTGCTGAAAGACGAACCCGATTGTTTCGGCGCGGACATGATTCAGTTCAGAGGAGCTGAGGCCGGCGACGTTTTGTCCATCAAGCCAGATTTCGCCGCTGGTGGGGCGATCGAGGCATCCGATGAGATTGACCATGGTGCTCTTGCCGGAACCCGAGGGGCCCATCATCGCGACCCACTCGCCGGGTACGATAGAGAGAGAAATGTCGTCGAGCGCCTTAATGAGGCTGAGGCCGCCATTATTTTCTTCTGCTCTGGCGGGATAACTCTTGGTGACGTTCTTGAGTCGAATCATCGGATCGTATTCCCTTCTACTCTCCCCTCAAAATAATAGCGGGTTGCACGCGGCGGAGCAGGACGATGGGCAGTATCGCCGAGACGAGCGCCACGATGATACTACCTGCGAGCACGTACGGAAACACGCTGAAGCGCGGCACGACGGGCGCGTGAAAGTTAACGCGTCCGATCCAGGCCGCAACGCCGATGCCGATGAAGAAGCCGAGAATGGCGCCGACTACGCCCAGAGCGGCGGCTTCTGCCGCAAAGAATCCGTTGACCAGTCGTTCGGAAGCGCCCAGCGCCTTCATGATGGCGAAGTCGCGGCGGCGGTCGAAGACCCACCCGATCAGCGTAGCCAGCACGCACAGAGCGGAAGTCAGCACGACCAGCGTGGCGGAGGCGTAAAGCGTGGCGCGCGTTTTGTTCAGCACGTTGGCTTCGCCTTCCATGATCTGCCGGACGGGCCGGATGTCGGCCGCGGGCAGAAGCTGCGCGAGCTGGCGAATCGACGCTTCAACTTCCGCGGCGGTTCCGTTGGCCGCAACTTCGATGGTGGAGGGCGCGACACCGGTCCAGCTCTGGAAGTCAGATTGATCGAGATAAATACGGCTGTCTTCGCCAGCGCCGGTCTGGAGCATTCCGGCGGGAGCGAGTTGAATCGTTTTGCCCTCAAAAGTGAGTTCAAAGGGCTGGCGATTGGGACTAGCTTTGGGATTGACTATAGTTGCGGCGCGCATGCCGATGAGGGCTTCGTTGGGCGCGTCCGGCCAATGACTTACCTTCCACCAGTGGTTCAACTGGCGGGCGCGGGCGAAGTCGGTGCCAACGACGACGACAGATTGTCCGTCCTTAGTGCGGGCGACCGCATAAGAGAAAGGAACAGCCAGGGTTTTTGCGCCGAGAACGGATTCGACTCTGGCCAGCGCGTCGGCAGGCAGCGACTGTCCGTCTTTAGCGACGATGACTACGTTTGCGCCATAGTTCCGAAACTCGGTGCGGAGTTTGGCTTGCACGTCGACGTAGAGATTCATCATGGCGGTAGCGACGGCCGCGGCAACGATCATGGCGAGCAGTGCTGAGGCGGCGCGTCTGCGACGGAGGACAGCGGCACGCAGCAACATGCGCCCAAACATGGAAGTATGCGGCGCCAGAGCACGGCGACCTGCGACCTGCTTCGGAGTTTGGAGCATACCTGCGGTGCTCATCCTTCACCTCGCAGTGCGAAGACGGGATCAAACTTCACGGCGCGGCGGATGGCGGCGGCGCTTCCGGCAAAGGTTACGAAGACGGCAATGGCGATGATGATCGGAAAGAGCACGGGCTCGATGGAGATCTGCGAGTTGAAAATCGAGCGGCCGATCTGGCGCGCAAGCAGCGCACCGGCGGAGAATCCCGCAATGCCGCCGACGATTGCGAGGAGCAGTGCCTCCGCAAAAAAGATCGCAGAGACCGCAAGATTGCCTGCGCCGAGCGCTTTCATCAGGCCGACTTCGACGCGGCGCTCATAAATGGCCGTGGCCATGGCGGCGGAAACGGCGAGCGCGGATGCGAAAAGCGCGGCAAACGTGATCAGCAGCATGAGTCCCTTGATGCGCGAGAGCACGGTGCCTTCGTTTTGCGCGACCTGGCGGATCTGCTCCGCATGCGAATGCGGAATGACTTCCTGTAACTGGTAGGCAATCGACTCCACGTAGGGCGAGCAGTACCAGCGGTCGTAAACCTCAGGCGTCATCGTCTTCGGATCGCGGACGGAGAGCGCATCCGGGGGCTTGGTGAGAGCGCTGACGTAGACGCGGCGTACGGCACCGGGTTTGCCGAGAATTTGCTGCGCCACAGCCAGGGGCGCGACGATCTGGTCGTCTTCAGCTGCGCCGGTCGAGAGGATCCCGGAAATGGTGAGTTGGCGTCCGGAGACTTCGATTGTGTCGCCGGGTTTCTGGCTGAGTTTTGTTGCCAAGCGCTCTCCCAGCAATACATTCTGCGAGTCGTCCGCCGGCCACGCGCAGTTTGGAGACTCCTTGCCATCGCCGCACGAAACCTTCCACCACGGATGTGTGATCCGCACGCCGGTAGTGAAGTCGTCCTTACCGAAGCTGAGCGCTTTATTGAAGTAAGTGCCGAGCAAGGTAACATCCTTCGCGTCGCTGCCGTGGCCGAGTTTCACGGTGACAGGCAGCATGGGCGAAAAGCCAACGATGTTGTGGTGCCAGAAGGTGCCACGAATTTTTGGGAGGTCCGCTTCATTGAGGAACGCGCCGTCGCTCGGCGGCTTCAAGTTGATTCCACCCACTTCCACGTCGAGTGTGTCTTCCTGCGGCGTGACCACCAGGTTTGCCCCGTAGCTCCGCAATTCGCGGTTGATCTTGTCGCCGATGTCGGTGGCTACGGCGATCATGGCGGTGGCAACCGCTACGCCCAGCGTGATTGCGATCCCCGCCAGCAGCTTGCGGCGCGCTTGGCGGCGAAACGATTCGTAGACGATGCGGGGAAACATTATTTCTGCTCGAAGTAATGTCTGCCCGCCGCCACGTCGGTCTCGGAGACGATAACCGCGTCGTCGGTGACCTGCGCTTTCAGCGGGATCGGATTGCAGCCGCCCGGCATGCCGACCGACTGCGGGTTGATGGGCGCGGCGCAGTTTTTGCAGATCACGCCCTGCGCTCCCTTGTAGAAGCCGACGGGGCCGCAGATTTCACAAGCGTCAAAGAGGGTAGCGATTTTCCCGTCGGGCTTCTGATAGAGCCAGAAACGGACCTCAACGCCGGCTTCTTTAGCTTCGAAGCGGTGCAGTTCGCCGTCATAAATCTGCTTCAGCGGGATGGCGACTTTGCCGTCGACAAAAGTGACTTCCGCGGCGGGAGAAAGCGCGCTCGCGCTCTTCTCATAGATAAAGCTGGCGGTGATCATCACGATAAAGGCAAACGAGAAGACGTAAACCGAAGCCATCCAGAGGCGCTCGCGGCGAGCGGTCCAGAGTGCTTTGCGGCGGGCGGCGCCGGCCGCCGGCAGTTCGACCGGTTGGCGGCTCTTCATTTCAAACAGCACCATGAGCGCGGCCAAAGCAACAATGGTAATGAAGAAGAAAAGTTCGTTGCGGACGATCGGACCAATGATGGCCATCTCCTGGCGGGAAGAGGGAAGCACTCCGTTCTCCGAAAGCTCGTGCAGGCCGGAGATCACCAGTTGCCCGGCCACCAGGAAAAGAATCGCGGTAGTGACCTTGAAGAATTTTTGCAGATTGATTTTGACGCTGCCCTTGACGAACATCACGCCAAAAAGAATGGCGACGACCACGCCGAGGACGGTGCCGATAAAGCTCATCAGTTCGCTCGAGTTCAGCGTCACGGCAGAGAGGATCAGAACGGTTTCGACGCCCTCGCGCAGCACCATGAGAAAGACGAAGAGGAAGAGGCCGATCCACGCGTCACCACGGGCGAACAAGCCAACCTTGCCTTCGATCTGGCCTTTGAGCTTGCGGCCGGTCTTCATCATGAAGACGATCATGGTGACGACGAAGACGGCGGCGACCAGCATGACCCAGCCTTCGAAGATGTCCTGGTTCCAATTGAGGCGCGAGAGCACGACCGCGATCCCGATCGACCCGGCAAAAGCTGCGGCAAGCGCGGCGTAGACCGATTTGCGCAGATCATTGCGGCCGATCTTGGCAAGATAGGCCAGAGTGATGCCGACGATGAGCGCGGCCTCGACGCCTTCGCGGAGAGTGATGATGAATGCCTGAAGCATTGAATTAGGGCCCGCTTTCTAATTGAAATTGAAATTCAATTTCAACATCATAGGATACGGTTTCGTGGTGCGACGGTCAACGCAGTCAATCACGGATGGCTGTGATTTGCATCACACGGGGAAAGGGGGCATTGAACGGGGTTTCGCGATCTTCGAGAACGCTCTCGTGGAGAGCCGGGCGCCTCGTCCGGCGGACGGGCGAGACGCGCGTCGCTCCACTGTCCACTAGATGATGCGCAGGAATTTGCGTGCCTGCTCCAGCTCTGGAAATATCTTTTCTTCGACGCGGAATTCGCGTGAGTGCACGCAGCGGCGGCTCCCCCGCAGTCTAACCGGGTGCTTCAAATGCAGCATCTCGTGAAACACGATGTATTCGACGGCATAGCGCGGCACGCGCGGGTGGTCGAAGACGCGGCTGATGACGATGGCATTGTGCGCGGGGTCGTAGTGGCCGAGGCTGCTGCGGGCGGGGTTCCGGCTCCAGGTAAGTTGCGGACGTCCCATCAGTCCGTGAAAGAAGCGGCGATTGAGGTCGTCGAAGATTTCCTCCAGATGGTAGTGGTGACCGCGGGCGGAGTGGATGTGCTTGCGTCCGCGCATCTGCCGCACGAGGCGAGCTTTGGCGGCAACCTCGTGGCCGGCAACATAGCGTCGATAGCGGGCGCTCTGCGCGCGGTCGACCGGCTGGCGATAGAGCTTGGCAAGCAGGATGTGCGCGATCGCGTGCAACACGGATTCGGGAGCGCCTTCCAGCAGGTCGGAGAGGCGGATGTAGAGCTCTCCCTGACGCAGGCGGATGGTGTTGTTGATGGAAACGAAAGGATAGAAACGAACGTGCATCGGCGGCGCGGACGTGTGGGGGCGGAGTTCGCGATAGGCGTCGTGGAAGATTTCGGCGAGCTTTGGAGACACGTTGAGGGAAGATTAGCACGAGGCGGCAGTTGCATTTGATTGTGGGTGGCGCAGCGGTTTACCGCTGCGATAACTGGCTCGTCTGCAGAGTCGGCTTTAGCCGCTGCGGTGAGCCTGCGACAAGGGAAATACTCTCCAGCTGCCTGTTGAAGCCGTGCCCCCAAAACCCACCTCCATCAGAGGCTCCAGTCCTACCTTCCTTGACAGGCCGAGACTATCTTCTTATCGTTGCTCACTTAATTGTTGCTAACCGACCATGAACATTATTAAAGCGACGAAGAAGTTTGAGGATTGGCTGCGGCTGCACATTCGAATTGTTGAGCCCGATCTGCGGTTCAAACACGAACAGATGGCGGCGGCCCTTTTTCCGTTTTTCCGGGCGACTTTCTATCGCTGGTTGCAGGTGTGGCCGGAGGTGTGTACGGGACTGGATCGGGTGCCGCATATTCTGTCGGTGGGCGATCTGCATGTCGAGAACTTCGGCACCTGGCGGGACACCGATGGGCGGCTGATCTGGGGGGTAAACGATTTTGATGAAGCTTGTTTGTATCCCTACACGATGGATCTGGTGCGGCTGGCCACGAGCGCGTTGCTGGCGGCTCGGGAAGAGCGTCTGGCGATGAAGCCCAAAGAGTCATCGTCGGCGATTCTGGAGGGATACGAACGAGGGATGGAGATGGGCGGGCGTCCGTTCGTGTTGGGGGAGAACCACGTGTGGTTGCGGGCGATCGCGGAGAGCAAGCTGCGGGATCCGGTGGTGTTCTGGGGAAAAATGGATCGTCTTCCCACGCTGAAGGGAGAAATACCAGAGAGCGCGCGCGAGGCGATTGAGCATCTGTTGCCGGAGCGGGGCCTCCCGTACCGGCTGGCGCCACGAAGGGCGGGCCTCGGAAGCCTGGGGCATCTGCGGGTGGTGGCGATCGCGGAGTATAAAGGCGGCCGCGTGGCGCGGGAAACCAAGGCGCTGACACCGTCGGCATTGCAATGGCTGAACCCGAAGCTGCCGGCAGAGATTCTGTATGCGGTAATCCTGCGACGGGCGGTGCGTTGTCCGGATCCGTACGTGCAGATGCGGGGACACTGGCTGGTGCGGCGGCTGTCGCCGCATTGTTCGCGCATCGAACTGGAGGCGCTCGGTACCAGCCGAGGCGAGTGCAGGTTGCTGGAGGCGATGGGGAGAGAGACTGCGAATATACATGCGGGAACAGAAGAAAAACGGCGGGCGATCCTGAAGGACTTGCGCGCCCGAAAAGGGAACTGGCTGCTGGGAGCGGCCCAGGCGATGGCGCGCGCGATGGAGAAAGATTGGCGAGTGTGGAGGGAGCGCCGGCAGAGCTAGACCTCTGCCGGCGCCTTATTGCAGTGACAGTCCGTGCGAGGACTCAGGTCGATCGGAGAGGTGGAATTCCAGTGTGTGGGGCTGGTTTTCAGCTCCAATGGTGATAAGGGCGTCGAGGATGGATTCGAGGTTGGCGGCGGAACCTGACCACACCCGGGAAAAGGACTCGCGATGAACCGCCAATTCGCCGACCAGCCGGCCAACCGAGTGGGGGCCGAGATCAACGTCGGTCAGGGTTGCGTCGCTGCCAATGGGCAGCGGAGGATAGCGTGACGGAGGAAGCCGGAGGCTGGCCTGGGCCAGCCAGTGGGCGATGAGCACTTTGAGATGTTGCCTGCAGCAGACACTCTTCATGTCCTTCTGCGATGCCAGCGAGGAATGCCAGGAGAGGATCTTGAGGCGGTCAAACCAGCGGTTCTCGATCACGAGGAACCATCCGGTGTGGCGGAAAGTGTCGAGGCCACAAACCGAGCAAGGCGGGCGTTTTGTGATTGCGTAATCCATCGGCGTCGCCTTCTGACAGTCAGCAGGCATTGCCAGCGGCGCGGGTGAGGAAGCGTGGACCCGCGCGCTAAGGGGGACGGTCAGCATCCCGAGGGTGTTGTCGAAGCGGAGCGTAAAGTGCGAGGAGCAAGCGTCGCACAGCCAGAAGTGTTCACGCCGCCGCAGCTTCCGCCGGTTGCCATCGAAAGCGGCGTTAAGGTCGGAAGGAAAAGTTTCCGCCAGGAAGAGCTTGCCTTCGCGGAGGGAACGGAAGGGGACCGTGCAGGCTGGGTTGGCACATTTATGGAGCATTGGCTGGTTCCATTCTTCTCTTCGGTGGGGTCTTGGCCAGAGAGATTTCACCAGCAGTGCACGCCAAAGGCCGAAGCGATGCGTGGCACGTTAGAAACCATTAATTTGTAGATACAGTGGGTTAGATGGCGAGGAAGTAGTCAGCATTACTCTGCCCCGAGTTGTGCTGACGGAGAGCGGTCGGGGCTGACGAATAATCGTCATTAGTTGCCGCACAGTTCAGTTGTGAATGAGGAGCACAGGCGGGCAGCGGCCCGCGAATATCCCTGGTTTCGCACACCGCAGAGGTAGCCGCAACCGAAAGCGCGGCAGCATTTTTCTTATCGCGGGATGAACTTTTTGACCGGCAAACGCGAATACAAAGATGGAGAAGCCGATTGGCTGACGACCGAGAGATTTGGAAGGGGATCTCGCACGGAGACGCCGATTCGTTCGACGCATTCTACCGGGAGAATGCGCCCCGGCTACAGGTGTTTCTGCGGCAGGTTATCGGCAATCCCCAAGCGGCCGAGGACATAGTGCAAGAAACGTTCACTCAAATATGGAATCGGCCGAACGGGTTTCAGCCCGAGCGCGGGACCCTTCGTGCCTATCTCTACGGGATTGCGCGGAAGCGTGCCGCGGACTGGTGGCGAAAGCAAGGGCCTTCGGATCGGGCGAGTGAAGACGCAGTGAGCGTTTGCCGGACCGAAACCGTTTCGATCGTGGGCGACGTATTCCGGCGGCTCGCAGAGGAGCAACGAACCTTGCTGTGGTTACGAGAAGTGGAAGGGCAGTCCTACGCGGAACTCGCAGTGATTCTAGAAATACCTGTCGGAACAGTGAGGTCACGATTGTTTGCAGCGCGGGAAGCGCTCCGAAGGATCTGGCTGAACACGCGGTAAAGTCCGAAGGAGGGGGTGTATGTCGACCGCACCGGACAAAATCATGAAGTGCGAAGACGCAGCAGAGTTTGTCTCTGCACTTTGCGACGATGAAAGCATTCCACCTGTGGTGGCGGCGCATGTTGGCGCATGCGAAGCCTGCCAAGCGCGCTTGAAGGAATACGGAGAGATCGGGGCGGAGCTGCGCCGTGTGGCGAGCTTGGACTCGCCGGAAGAAGCGCGAGCACGAACCTGGGAGACAAGGCAGAGTACTACACCGAGTTGGTGGGAGAAAGGATGGGGCTTGCTTGCGCTCCCGTTTCTGATCGCCTGGCTTTACGCCTCCATTCTCGCCCACCTTTTCCTGCAGTGGGTCGGGCCCCACAGCGATCCGAATTTCCAGCACGGGATCTTTGTTCCCCTCTTTGCTTTGTTTGTTCTCTGGCAGGACCGCGAAAAGCTGAAAGCGATTTCCTCGACCCCGTCGTGGGCTGGTCTTCCACTAGTGGTGCTGAGCCTGCTTGTGCTGGTGCTAGGAGTGTTGGGCGCGGACATTTTCTTGCCGCGGGTGTCGCTGCTGATCCTGCTGGCGGGCCTGATCATTCTTTTTCGAGGATGGACGTTCTTTCGCGCCGTCCTCTATCCGTGGGCGTTTCTGATTCTGATGATCCCGATCCCAACCCTGATCGTTAACCAGGTCACGTTTCCCCTTCAGTTGCTCGCCTCAAAGCTGGCCTCTGGACTGCTGGAAGTAGTTGGAGTTCCCGTGCTGCGGCAGGGAAATATGATCGTGCTGGCTTCCATGCCGCTGGACGTCGCGGAAGCATGCAGCGGAATCCGTTCGCTTCTAACCCTGGTCACCTTGGCCATCATCTACGGTTACCTGATGGAGACTCGGAAGTGGGTGCGTGTAGTACTGGCACTCTCGGCGGTGCCGATCGCAGTGGCCGCCAACAGCATTCGCGTTTTTGGCACCCTGCTGCTGGTGCAATACGGGCATGTGGATGAAGCGGAGGGGTTTTACCATGCTCTCTCGGGACTGCTGATCTTTGCGGTGGCATTGTTCATGTTGTTCAGTGTGCACCGCGTGATCTCGCTTATCTGGAAGAGCGGCCCGGCTGCACCGCGTAAGGTCGCGCATCTGGAAGAACGACCCGCTGGGGAAATCCGAATGAAGGCCGGGCCACTTCGCTTCGGGATTGTGGCCGTGCTCATGTTGTCCACAGCAATCGGCCTGCACGCCACCAAGGAGATCATTCCGAATTACCATCCTCCGAGTTCCCTTCCTTTGCAGATTAATGGTTGGACGGGAACCGACCTCCCTCTCGACCAGCAGACTCTCAACGTCCTCGGGCCGGGCGAATTTCTGGTGCGCGACTACGAAAACGCGAGCCAACCCCAACCGTGGATCAATCTCTATATTGCATACTTTCCGACCCAAAAGGCAGGCGATGCCATCCATTCGCCGCTGCACTGCCTTCCGGGCGCGGGATGGATTCCGATCTCGCGGGAGGTGATTCAGCTTACGCGTCCCAACGGCTCCCCGTTCACCGTCAACCGCTACGTGGTTTCAAAATCGGGAGACCGGCAACTAGTGTTGTACTGGTTTCAGGCGCATGGCCGCGCCGTGGCCAGCGAGTACTGGGCCAAGTACTATCTGGTGTCCGATTCGATTCGCATGCATCGCACTGACGGCGCACTGGTGCGGCTGATGACCCCGATGCGTGACGGCGAGTCTCCAGATGCCGCGCAGGCGCGCATGATGGAGCTTGGGTCGCAGTTCCTGCCGCTGCTCGACAGTTACATTCCGCGGTAATCTCCGTGCCGATAGTTGGCGCAAACCAGGCGTGCCCACCACTTGGCAATTGCTGGCGATTTTTCGCCCGTCACTCGGCACCGCAAGAAGGCAGAATTTCCGCGTTCTCGTTCTAAACTGCAGAAGTGTTAATGAGGGCACGATCTGTGAGACTCAATTTCGCAGCCCTGGTCGCTTTGTCCGGGGCCAGCCGCTAGTGCACGATCCACGCCGAGGCAGCGAGGAGAATGCCAGCTGCCGCAATCAACAGGCCGAGGTGCCAGAATATGCGCCGGCCCGAGAGCAGCGTGATCGAGGTGATGACCAGGGCGATCTCCAGGAAAACTTCGCCCAGATCGAAGCGGTCGGCTTTGCGGCGGGTGTGTTCGGTTTCGTTCTCGGTTTCGCGAGCCTTGGCGTCGAGTTCCTTCTGTTCTTCTTTGTAACGGTCCGCTTCGGCCCGATATTTCCCCTGCAGCTTGGCCGCGGCGTCCGCGTCTTTGGTGGCCACCACGGTGGTCAGATCGGCGAACAGTTCGTCGGTGTGCCGCCGGATATTCTTGGCCTGGTAGTAGGCCCACTGATCGGTGACCTTGTTCTGCAGAATGATTTCTTCGGTATGGGTGCGATGTCCAAGCAGCGACACGGTGGCCACCAGCACGGCCAGCACCGCCATGGTGAGCGTGATGGGAGCGAGATCGGGATGCTCCCGGGCGTGTTCGGCGTGCTCGTGCAGTTCTTGGAGTTCTTCGCTCATGTCATCGGGCTCCAGGTATGGGTTCATCGTATTGGATCATCGAATGGCTCGCTGGCGCCGGGATGCGCCGCCGGCGTCTAGCTTTCTTTTCCGAGCTCTCTCATTACGAGGTTCATTACGAAATATGAGGATAAACCAAGTTGTCTATTCTCCCATTACTTTAATGAGCACTCTTTTGTCGCGCTGGCCGTCGAATTCGGCGTAGAAAATCTGCTGCCAGGGGCCGAAGTCGAGTTTGCCGCTGGTGACCGGGACGATGACTTGGTGGTGAATGATCAGCGCTTTCAGGTGCGCGTCTCCATTGTCTTCGCCGGTCTGGTGATGCTGGTAGTTTTGCCGGAAGGGCGCGAGCGTTTCCAGCCAGTGGTCGATGTCTTTGATGAGGCCGCTCTCGTTGTCGTTGACGTAGACTCCGGCGGTGATGTGCATGGCGGAGACCAGGATCATGCCATCTTTGATTCCGGATTTCTTCAGAGCGCTCTCGACCTGCGGTGTCAGGTGGACGTAGGCGCGCTTGGTTTTCGTGCGCAGGGTCAGGTACTCGGTATGGAATTTCATGCTTTACATTTAGCATGAAACCCCGAAATGTCTTACGTGTAACATTTTGTAATAATAATATTGTAAAGGCAATAATAAGGTTACAGCGAGAATAAGTCGGGCGCGTTCAATGGGAATCGGAATCGTGAGTCCATTTTGCCGAATAAATCTGTACGACGCTGGTGTCGCTCATCATGACGATCTGGCCGTCCGATGTTAGGCTGGGAAAGCCCTCGAATCCATCGCTGCCGAGTGTCAGACCTCCGAATTTCGCGATCTCGCTCCATGCTCCATCCGGAATCGTCAGACGATAGATTCCCGGCTTGTCTTCGGTTACAGCCATGTAAATGGATTTACTGTCGCTCGACCAAACCCAGTAACCCCACGGCACTTCGGACTTCTTGAGGTCCTGCCACGTGCCCGACTGGGCTGAATACAGAACCATGCGGGATGGATTCTGTGCGATTGCAACCATGTATTTCCCATCCGGCGACCACGAGGGCACGAAAAAGGATCCGGCGCCCGGCATGACCGATATCTTTCGGGTGGAAAGATCGATCACTTTGATGCCGTGGATCTGCCCAGGGTATGGAAAATCATTAAACGCGATCGATTTACCGTCTGGCCACCAGGTTGGAGCGACCTCGCTGGTGGCTCCTGGGATGAGTTTTTCCGGAGCGCCTCCATCCACCGAAACCAGGTAAAGCTGGTGCCAGTCGGAAAACACAATCTTCTTGCTATCCGGCGACCACTGCGGCATCGAGGCATAAATATCGGTCAGTTGCAGCCTCTGGCTTCCATCCAGTTTGCTGCGCCAAAGATAATGCCGGGGGTAGTCGGCGTAAACCATCCACTGCTTATCGGGGGAGATGACAAAGACCGACGCAGCCAGCCCGTCCAGGAACGGCACGAACCACTTGATTTTCGGTTCATAGACACGCATGGCACCCTGCGCGATCCGGCCGATAATGAACACGCCCGAGCTGTCGCGGCTCGGAGTGGCCGATAAGACATCAAGCTGGCCACCCGTGATGCGCACAGCGGTCGGTTTTTTCCAGGGCATGAACCAGGGCGGCTCTATCAGCTCATAAAGGTTGCTGGCGCCTTCGCGGCTCGACAGGAAAATAAAGTGCTTGCCATCCGGGGTCCACTGTCCGAACTGTTGATCGGCGTTATCTGGCCAATCGAAGTCGAGCCGATGTGGATCGCTGCCATCGGCATTCAATTCCCAGAGCCTCGAGTTGCCCGCCCTGAGTCCAGCGGCTGCGTTATTGCTCGCGACGATTACGCGAATGCGGCGCGAGTCTGGCGAAAAATAGGGCAGATAGACGCGCCCTGGTGCGTCCCATATCTTTCTGGGGTTGGAGCCGTCCCGTTCACCTACATAAACGGATTTCAAATCGGTATAGGCAATGGAACGGCCGTCCGGCGACCAATGCGCACCTCCAGTGACTTCGGTGCGCACCACTCTCGGGGAGCCTCCCAAAACCGGGACCGACCAAATTGTGCCTTGGCCGGCGTCGTTGTTGGGGTCGGGTTTCAAGGCCAGCATTTCCGTGGCATCGGGAGAAATGTCCAGAACGTTCATCCCGGAGAGCGAAGCCCGTAGTGGAGCTGTGGTGCCTCCCTTGGTCGACATTTCCACGGGATGACCTTGACTCTGAAAATAGAGTCGCGATCCATCGGTGACAATCGGCCCGTCCTTGAGTTCGGGTGTGAAAGTGATTTGCTCGGAATTGAGCGGCCCCAAAACCGGTGCGTGAGCATTCGCAGCGAACAGCGCGAAAAGCAGGAAAAGAAAGATGAGAGTGACAGCGGCAATTGTCGAAATCCAAATCGATTTCGCGCGCAGCCAATTGAACCTGCCGCCCGCCGTTGCTGCCGCCGCTCCGGACTGCGAAGACTCGCGCTTGAGCCGCCGCAGGTCGATCATCAAGTCATTCGCCGACTGGTACCGGTCGTCCCGCTCTTTTTCAATGGCCTTGCCTATGATGCGCTCGAGTTCGGCGGGGATCTCCGGATTGAGAACTTTCGCCGGCTTGGGCTCGCCACGCAATATCTCAGCAATCACCGAAGCGGAGGATTCTCCACTGAAGGCGCGCCGTCCCGTGGCCATCTCGTACAAAACCGCGCCCAGAGAAAAGATATCGCTGCGCGCATCTACATCTTTGTCCTGCATCTGTTCCGGAGACATGTAGGCAATGGTGCCAACGATCTGTCCTCGCAGGGTAAGGGAACGCGACACAGTCGCTGTCTCGGCGGCGGCGACGCTGTCAAGGTGCAAGCGTTTGGCCAACCCGAAATCCAGAAGCTTGGCATCTCCGCGGCTGGTTACAAAGATATTCAAAGGTTTCAGGTCACGGTGGACAATGCCTTGTTTGTGGGCCGCCTGAAGAGCGTCAGCGATCTGCAAGGCCAGAGTCAGAAAGTCTTCCAGCGGCAATGGCCGCCCGCCAATTTTGGTTTGCAGGGTGTGGCCTTCGAGCAACTCCATCGCAATGAAGTACTGGCCATCCTGCTCTCCGATGTCGTGGATGGTGCAGATATTGGGATGATTCAGCGCGGAAGCCGCCTCAGCTTCACGCCGGAAACGAGCGATGGCTTGGGGATCGTGCGCAACCTCATCGGGCAGGAACTTCAGGGCGACGAAGCGGTGCAGCCGCGTATCTTCGGCCCGGTAGACAACGCCCATTCCTCCCCCGCCTAGTCTTTCGGCGATGCGATAGTGCGAGATGGTCTGGCCTTTCAAGGAAAAGCTCGATCTTTGCGCGATTATGTTAGGTTGCCTGACTGCATGAGTCAATGCCTTGGCGGGTGGGCCACTTTAACGGCGAAGGGTCAGTCCTGCGTGACCGAAGAATAACTGGGGGTGCGCCACTTCTCGCGTTTTTCGAGAAGTGGCCTGCCGAACCGCCGACACCGTTCGCCTCCTCTTTACACGGCCTGAGGTTACTGAGCGTGTAGTTCCTGCAGCACACGCTGACGTCGCACCTTGATTTTGCTCTCGTCCTTTCGGGCCTGTGCGAGATCATAGGCGAGCTGCATCCGTAACCACGTTTCCGGCGTGCTGCCAAATGCCTTGGAGAGCCGGATCGCCATCTGGGGGCTGATCCCCGACTTGCCGTGGATGACGTTGTTGAGCGTCTGCCGCGTGACGCCGAGAACCTCAGCGCCTGCGGTCACCGACAAGCCCAACGGCTCAAGGCAGGCGCTTCTTACGATGCGTCCGGGATGGGCGGGGTTTCTCATCGGCATGGTGTTGTCTCCTTTTTGCTTAGTGGTAGTCGATCAGTTCAACGTCAAAGGCGTCCGTTCCTTCAAAACGGAAAATGATGCGCCAGTTGGCCCGCACGGTCACGGACCAGAACCCTTTCAAGTCGCCTTTGAGCGGGTGCAGACGATAACCGGGAAGGTTTAGTTCCTGCGGGCTAGCTGCATCATCAAGTACGGTCAATATTTCCTGAACCGTGTCCACCAGATCAGGCCGTATCCCGCTGCGGTCGTCACGTTCAAAGAGTCGTTTGAGGCCGCGATGCTTGAAGCTTCGAATCACCAGAGTACACCGTAAACTGTACATTGTCACTTGTCAAGAGGAAGCAAAGCCTAAAGTGGGGCGAGGTGGCCCAGCCTTCCGCTCGCACAGCTACACAGTGGGAGCCCCATCCTTCGCGTGCTTTTCGCGAAGGGTGGGATTCCCCGGCCTCATATTCCTTGCTATGTCCCGCGCCCATTATTCATCACAAAAATTCCGTACGCACATCACAGAGCCCAATCCGCCCACTGAAATAATGATCCCCCGATTTTGACAGCGAAAGCTTGTGCCCGTCTCCAGCGACGGTCCCCTGAAAATTGACACTTGACACGATTTACCCCACTTCCAAGGCCGATCAAACCGCGGGAGCGGCAAGAAATCCAGCAAGTCCTTACTCCGGAATACTTTGGTATAAGTCTTGTTCACGTCGGCTCCCGTTCCTCCGTTTCCCTCTTGACTTACCGAGTTACAATAGAGTTAGGTCAGTCCTGGTAGCATCGCGTTCTTTGACAGCGTTTTCGAGCCAGCCAAGGGAGCCCTGAACCGGCTCGTCGAAGCCGGTCTCCGCTCGCCATTCCGCAGTTTTTGACTGAGAAAATGCACCTGAAAACCAGGAACCACGACCTAAGTCCAACGCGCTCAAGACTTTGCCTCTAACTCCCATCTTCTCAAGATTTTGGGAGGAAATTATCGCTAAAATCTTGATTCCAATAGACCGGAGGGGGAGGGGGGTACCCGTCCAACAAGCGGAGGAAGCAGTGCATCCTTACCGCATCGACTCTTCGATTTCCGAGATCCAGTCAGGACGCTTCAACACTTCGCGAGGTTTCGGTCCATCGGCAGCGCCGACGATGCCGTCGCGTTCCATGAGGTCGATAAGGTGAGCGGCTCGACCATAGCCTATGCGCAGGCGGCGTTGCAGCAGGGAAGTAGAGGCTTTGCCGAACTCGATGACGAGGCGAACCGCGTCGTTGAAGAGCGGATCGTTGTCGTCGGCGGAAATTTCTCCGGAATCTTCGCCGTCGCCAGAAGACATCTCGCGATCTTCTTTCGGAGTTTCGAGGAATTTCTCCTGATACTGCGCCACACCTTGCGCCTTCCAGAATTCCACCACGGCCGCGATTTCTTTTTCGGTGACGTAGGGAGCATGCAGGCGATGGACGCGCGCGGAGCCGGAAGGCAGGTAGAGCATGTCGCCGCGTCCGAGGAGCGATTCGGCGCCGTTGGCGTCAAGAATGGTGCGCGAGTCGACTTTGGTCGCGACACGGAACGAGACACGTGCAGGGAAGTTTGCCTTGATAAGGCCGGTGATGACGTCTACCGAAGGGCGTTGCGTGGCGAGCACGAGGTGAATGCCAACGGCGCGGGCCATCTGCGCTAGTCGCGTGATGGACTCTTCCACGTTGTTGCCATCTAGCATCATCAAGTCGGCTAACTCGTCGATGATGATAACGATTTTAGGAATCGGTCCTTCATCGGATGTCGCCTGCTCACTGAACAGGCTGGGCGTGTCGTCGAACAGGCGGTTGTAGCTGTCGATGTTGCGGACGCCCTTAGCGGCAAGCAGTTTGAGTCGCCGCTCCATTTCGCGGACGGCGTTGCGCAGCGCGTTGGCGGCAAGCTTGGGCTCGGTGATGATGGGCGTATAGAGATGCGGCACGCCTTCATAGTTGCCCAGTTCGAGGCGCTTCGGGTCCACCAGCACCAGGCGCACTTCTTCGGGCGTCGACTTATACAGAATCGACATGATCATAGCGTTGATGGCCACGCTCTTGCCCGTGCCCGTCGAGCCGGCGATCAACAGGTGAGGCATACCGGCGAGATCGGCGGCGGCGATGCGTCCGTTGATGTCTTTGCCCATGCCGATGGTGAGCTTGGATTTGGAGCCCAGGAATTCCGGTGACTCGATGTTCTCGCGCAGCCAGATGATTTCGCGCTCGCGGTTCGGCACCTGGATGCCGACGGTGCTCTTGCCGGGCATGCGCTCGACGAGAATGCTTTCCGCGCGCAGGGCTAAACAAAGATCGTCGGTGAGGCCGATGATGCGGCTGTATTTGATGCCGGCTTCAGGCTTGAACTCGAAAGTGGTGACGACCGGGCCAGGATTGATTTGCGTGACTTGGCCGTGGACTTCGAATTCCGCGTACTTCGCAGTCAGAACCTGAGCGATGAGTTTAAGCTCTTCTTCGTGCACGGATTGCTGCTCGTCGGGACGATGCAGCAGGCTCGACGGCGGCAGTTTGTAGCTGCCAGCAATTTTCGGCATGGTCGTCTTCGGCCGGCGCTCAGCGTCGGCGCGGTCCATGACTTCGACTTCGATTTCGGCAGAGGCGGCGTGCGGAGTCTTTGGTGTGAAATCGGAGTCGTCTTCACCATCTGCCATCATGCGTTCGATCCCGGTGCGCTGGGCCGAAGTTGCAGACTGCACGCCGGGGATTTCCTCCTCATGACGCACGGCTTCGCTATGCAGAGTTTGGGGGCGCGCGGGCACGAGTTGCGTCGTGACGGTCGGTCTTTCGGCGCGGCGCTTTTCGAGTTCCTTTTGCTGACGCTTGCGCTGGCGCTCGTCCTGCCAGTCTTTGAGTCGATCTCTGAGCGCCAGGATGAAGGCAAAGCGGGTGGGCGCCCAGAGTTGAATCGCCGAGAAAGAGAAGGCGGTAGTGAGATAGAGCGCGACGGCGAGAACCGTTGTGCAGACAATATATGCGCCCGCAACATTAAGGTAACGGATTAAGATATCGCCAACCATGCGTCCGGCCAAGCCTTCGATCGGAATGGCACCCATCCAGCGAATGTGTCCGGGCAGGATGGCGAGCAGCGCGGGCACGAACATGAGCAGCCAGATTCCGCCGAGCACCTTCGCGACCGGATTCTGCACGGCTCGGGAGCGGAACCAGCGCATGCCGAGCATGGTCATGAAGATCGGCAAAAGAAACGATCCGACTCCCCAGAATTGCAGAATAAGGTCGGAAAGATAGGCGCCGAAGATGCCGATCCAATTGCGGGCAGCGTGCGATCCGGTGAGGATGGAGGCGCTGTTGAGCGAGGGATCGAGCGGCGAATAAGACGCCAGCGCGAGGAAAAGAAGGAGTGCGGAGACGCACAACAGGAATCCGACGAGCTCATTCAGACGCCGGTTCCTGGTTGGCGCAAAAATCTTCGTCAAAAATGTCATGTGGCAGCGACGGCGTTGCTGGGGCGATAGTTCACCCACAGCACCGTATCAAGGCCAGAGCCTGATAATTATGACAAGAAGGGGCGGTTCATACAATGCGGGAAACGGCGCGGGGTGGCGAGTTGGGTACGGGCTGCCGGAGGGTGGGATGTTACGACTACCAACGTCGTTTCGGTCTTGTCCGAGATTTGTAGGTTGTCCGTTTCAGCAGGCGCTGTGCTTGCTTCACGCGATTCTGAGTCACGTTCTTTGACCTGCAGACCTTCCTTAGGAAGAACATGCTGATATGCCGACGAAGCCGACAACAATGCCTGCGCGCTGCGGCGTTAAATCCAGAGCGGTTGAGATAGTAATGCGCGGAATAGCAGAAATCCAGACGCTCTATCCGGTTCCGTCCGCATCAGTCAAACCCGTGGAAACTCTACAGCTTCTCGCGCCGCAGAAACGCTACAAGATCCCGCGAGCCATGGACTACCCGGAGAATCTCGACTCCTGATGAGAGGGGCAAATACAGCACGAGCATCTTTTCGAAACCGGAAATTCGAAACACTCGCAGCGACGCAAACCTAGCGTGTCGGAGACGAAGAAGCCAACCCATCTGGGGCTGGGTCGAGAGCAAGGCGAAGGTTTCGTGAGCAGCCACGAGAAAGCGGTGGCCCGTTTGAGGGTTCGATTTCGTTGCGAGATAGTATGCCTGTTGGTCGAGGTCTTGGTCTGCCTTTGGGCGAAGGACGTACCGAGCTTTCACTGCCCGCGCGTGCCTCGAAGACGTTCATCGAGCTTCTGATGCTTGGCTTCCCAATACCCTGGGCCGACTTCGATCGGATCGCCGGAATCAAATCCTTCGAGAGCGAGCGCCGTCAGTTCGTCCTCAGCGTTTTGTTCAGCGAGTATAAGACGCTCTAAGTAAGCTTCGACGGTCAGACCCTCCGCTTCGGCCCGGACGCGCAACTTAGTTTCCAGTTCGGGATGGATGCTTATGCTCATGCGGTACTACCCTCGCCCCTTGAACGAAATTCTAACCCTGCGTCTCGCGGTTGTCATTCTCCAAGAGGCTCGGGGCTCCGGGTACCGTCCGATAGCGAACCCCCGAGTCATGAATCAGTCCCGCCTCGTTGGTCACCGTATCCCCTATCTCGGCGGAGTAGATTCCTCCAGCCCACGATACTTCAGCATCGCTTTCGTGTTGGGTGGCGCCCCGCGCCATGCCTGGTACATTTTGGCAAAGTCTTCAGTGTTGCCCCGGGAGAGAATCATCTGGCGAAAGCGGTCGCCGTTGGCGCGGGTGAGTTCGCCGTGTTCGTTGAACCACTGGTAGGCATCGTCGGCGAGCATTTGTGTCCAGAGGTAGGCGTAATAGCCGGCGCTGTATCCGCTCCCCCAGATGTGGGCGAAGTAGCTGGAGCGATAGCGGGGTGGTACGTAACTGACGTTGAGATGGGTCTTCTCGAGTGCTTGCGTCTCGAACTCGTCAGGCTTCTGGAGCGGGGCTTCGGGCGCAAGGAAGTGCCACTGCATGTCGAGTTCGGCCGCCGCCAGGAGTTCGGTCATGTCGTAGCCCTTATTGAAAGTAAGAGCTTTCCTGATGCGCGCGGCCAGCTCTTCCGGCATGGGCGCGCCGGTTTTATAGTGCTTCGCGTAGTGGGCAAAAATCGTAGGATGGCTGGCCCAGTGCTCGTTGAACTGTGAGGGAAATTCGACAAAGTCGCGGGCGGTTGAAGTACCGGAAAGAGTCGGGTATTGGGCGTCGGAGAACATGCCGTGCAGGGCATGTCCAAACTCGTGGAACATGGCAATCACGTCGGTGAAGCTGATCAGGGCGGGTTCGCCTACGACCGGCTTCGGCAGATTGGCGACGTTGTACACGACCGGGGAGGTTCCCAGCAGGCGCGACTGGCCGACGAATTCGGACATCCAAGCTCCGCCATTCTTGTTGTCGCGCTTGAAGTAGTCGCAGTAAAAGAGAGCGAGGTGCTTGCCGTTGACGTCGAAGACCTCGAAGACGCGGACATCGGGCTGATAAACGGGGATGTCGTGCCGCTCTTTGAACGTGATCCCGTAAAGCTGATTGGCAGCGTAGAAGACGCCATTCTGCAGCACGTTGTCGAGCTCGAAGTAGGGCTTGACCTGCGCATCGTCGATATCGTAGCGAGCTTTGCGGACCTGCTCGGCGTAGAAGTCCCAGTCGTAGGCCTGGACCTGGAAACCACCCTTCTGAGCATCGATCTTCTGGGTATCGATGACGGCCTGGATGTCCACAGCTTCGCGAGCGGCCTTTGCGGTCGCGGCCGGGACAATGGCATCCATGAACTGCAACGCGGCCTCGGGCGTTTTGGCCATCTGATCTTCAAGTTTCCACGCGGCGAAGCTGGGGAAGCCAAGGAGTTTCGCCTTCTGAGCGCGGACTTGAGCGAGATGTGCGATGGTGTCGCGGGTATCGTTGGCGTCGCCGCGCTCGGCGCGGTTCCAGGAATGTTCGAAGATGGCCTGGCGCGTCGCGCGATTGCTGAGTGAAACAAGGTCGGGCTGCTGCGTGGTGTTCTGGAGCGGAATCACGAAGCCCTCAGCCTTGCGGCCTTTGGCGGCTTCCGCCGCGGCGGCGATGCGGCCGTCGGAGAGGCCGGCGAGCGCGGCTCTGTCGGTGGTCACGTAGGCGCCGTCTTTTGTGGCGGCGAGGAGTTTGGTGTTGAAGGCGTCCGAAAGTGAAGAAATCTCCTCGTTGAGCTTTCTGAGCTGAGTCTTGTCAGCTTCGGAGAGGTTTGCCCCGGCGTGTACGAAATCGTCGTAGTAGCGCTCCAGCAGCCGGAGGGACTCGGGATCAAGATTGAGCGCGGCGCGTTGCTTGTAGATCGCGGCCACGCGCGCGAAGAGCTTCGTGTTGAGAAAGATGAAGTCCTGGTGCGCGGCGAGTTTGGGGGCCTCGATGGTTTTAATCTTCTGCAGCGTGGGGTTGGTGTTTGCCCCGGTTACGCCGTAGAAGGCTGCCGTGGCACGGTCGAACAACTGGCCGCTTTTTTCCATCGCCACAATGGTGTTGTCGAAGGTGGCCGCGGCGGGATTGTCGGCAATGGCCTGGATTTCCGCCTGCTGCTGCGCCATGCCGGCCTCGATCGCGGGCTGGAAGTCGTCGTCCTTTATCTTGTCGAAGGGCGGCGCGTGGAAGGGCAGTGTGCTGGGCGCGTAAAAAGGATTGGCTGGGCCAAAGTCGGAGGCGGCAGCGAGGGCGGTGTTGACGGAGCCGAGCACGATGGCTCCGGCAGGGATCAGGGCGCTCAAGAGTAAAAGCATAGTCTTCGCGGTGTGGGGTCGAATGGAACGGATCATGGGTATGGAAATCCTCTTCTGAATAATTGTAACGGGCGAACGAGGAATATGCAGGAAAGGAGCACCGGTTGTGCGCTTCCCCCTTCAATTCTCGCCTGGATTTTTAGTAGTGCCCGATGAACCCCATTGCCCAGGCCAGCACGGCAATCCCAAGCACGATGCGATACATCGCAAACGGTGCAAAGCCGCGCTTTCGGACATAGCCCATGAACCAAGCTACGGCTCCATAGGCGACGATGAAGGAGACGACGAAGCCGATGGCGAGGATGACCCACTGGTGAGTTGTGATTTCGGCGACGCCGATGGGATTTTCATCTTTGCCGCCGTGGATCGACTTGAAGAGTGTGTAGAGCGTGGCCACCGCCATGGTGGGCATGGAGAGGAAGAAGGAGAACTCGAGCGCGGCGGCACGGGACATTCCCACCAGTTGTCCGGCGCAAATCGTGGACATGGAGCGCGAGGTTCCGGGGAAAACGGCGGAGAGAATCTGGCAGGCGCCGATCCAGACGGCTTGGCCGCCGTGGATGTCATCCATTTTCCAGGTGTGGATGGGGGAAGCTTGGATGGGCGAACCGTGCGCTCTCGGGCCGGCTTTTTCCCACGGAGCTTTCATGGCGTCGATAACCCACATCACGATGCCTCCGATGAGCAGCGCTGCGCCCATTACGTACAGACTCTCGAGGTTCTTGCCGATGACCTTGGTCAACAGAAAAGACGGGATCGCGGTTACGACGAAGGCGATCATGACCAGGCTCAAGGGATGGGTGAGGTAATCGCAGTCTCCCTGCTCGCCCTCGGGAAACGTTGAAATGAGCTTGGCGATGTGGCTCCGGAAATAAATTGGCAGAACCAGAATCGCGCCGAGCTGGATGACGATGGAATACATCTTCCAGTAGCCGCTCGACAGCGGCACCTGCAGTAATAGCTCCGAAAGGCGGAGATGGGCGGTAGAACTGACGGGCAGGAACTCGGTGAGGCCCTCGACAATTCCCAGCAGCACCGACAAGAGATAGTCGTTCAAAAGTTCTCCTCGGCGTGGAGACGCGGCTTTTCGCGTACTCACGCGCAAACAGGGCAAGCCCCGTCTCTAACGGAAGTTATTGTCCAATCTTGACAGGTTCCGAGTATCTCCGGAAGAAACTATCTGGCTTCCACTCGGGACGGTGGTCGCCATTCGCGATGTTGATCAGCAAGGCTCTGACGATCCCTTCGTACTTCGCGGCAGCGGCGAGATCGACCGGTTGGTCTACGTCGTCCGAGGGCGCGTGATAGCGCTGGGTCAGCCAATCTTTGAAGATTTTTACCTCCGGCGATCCGGGCTCGGGGGCGACGCTCATGATTACCGAGGGCACGCCGTGGCGGATGAAGTTGTACTGATCGCTGCGCACGAAGAGATTACGCAACGGCTCGGGATCGGGTTGAACTCTTACGCCGAGCGATTGAGCGATCTCGCGCACGCGATCCCCCAGGTCGGAGTCGTCGAGACCGAGCACGGTGAGAAGCTTTAGAGGCACGATGGGGAGAAACATGTCGACGTTAACGTCGGCGACGATGGATTTAGGCGGGACCGTGGGATGAGCGGCGAAGTATTTGGATCCGAGCAATCCTTTTTCTTCGCCGGTAACCAAGACCAGGAGGATGGAGCGGCGCAATTTTTCCGGATTCTTCCTGAAGCTGGCTGCCATGTCGAGGACGAGGGCGCTGCCGGAACCGTTGTCCATGGCTCCGTTGTAAATGCGATCTCCGTTAATGGGTTCCCCGATTCCGATGTGATCGAGGTGGGCGGAGAGCACCACGTATTCATCCTGCAGAGCAGGATCGCTGCCGGGGAGTTTGGCAACCAGGTTGGCCGACTCAATCTTGGTGACGTCCACTCTCGTTTTCGCGGCGAGCGAAGCGGCGATGGGGAAGTGTGGCAGTGGCTTGCGCTCCTTACCCAGAGCAGCAATTTCTTCGAACGTGTGGCCGGAGCCGGCAAAGAACTTTGCCGCGCTGGCGGGATTGACGGTGACGTATAGCTTGGCACCTTCGGTCTCGTTGAACTCGGGATAGTCAAGATCCATGGAGGGATGCGCGCGGTTGAGCGCCATGCGGGACCAGGGGATGTCCATCGATGCGGGGTTGATCAACGAAACGATGCCGACGGCGCCGGCGGCACGCAGCACTTTCCAGCGCTCGGCCGCTGTCTGGTAATGCGAAGCGAGCGCACCGGGAATTTCGGAAGGCGATCCGGCAAGAATCACAATGATCTTGCCGCGGACGTCGAGGCCAGCGAAGTCATCGTAATTTTTCTCCGGGACTTTGAGGCCATAGCCGACGAAAACGAGGGGAGCTTCGACTTCGGGCGCGGGCATGACGCGCGTGCTAATGATGGCGTCTTCTCCGAGCGTAAGCGGCTCGCGTTTGTCTTTATCCTTATCCTTGCGGATCAGGGTCAGGCTGCAATCTTTTTCGACGATCTGGCGGGAGACGAATTTCACGGGCTGGTAGAAGCCGTCTACGCCGGCTGGTTGCGCGCCCGCGTTCTTGAGTTGCTCAACGGCGTAAGCTTGCGCTTCGCGCTCGCCGCGGCTGCCGGTATCGCGCCCTTCGAGTTTGTCGTCGGCGAGAACTTTGATGTGATTCCACCAGGTCTGGCCGTCGAAATGACGAGTGGTTTGGGCAGCGGAGGAAATGGCAACGGCATTGAGGCGGGATGGATAAGCGAAGGTCTGGTCAATTTGCGGGTCCGAGCCCAAATGGGCCCGATCAATCCTAACGGGATCGTCTGGACGGCCCATCTGGACCGTCGTGCCGATGCCATCCCATTGCAGCTTAACGAAGACGGTCTGATTACCCGTATCTTGCACTTTGAGATGCTCGGTCTGCGTCAAAAAGTGAGGACTCGCCGCAGATAACTCATAATTGCCCGAACGCAGGTCCAAGGTGAGTCTGCCGTCGTCACCAGTTTCCAAGTAGCTCGCCGCTGCTGACTCTGGAGAAAGCTTGATCTGCGCGTGGGGGATCACGGCTCCAGTCCGGTCCATCACCAGAAAGGTGACGGACGCGGTGCTCTTTGTTTGTTGGGCTGAGAGCAAGGAGCAGATTGCGACAAACACGAGCGCGAACAGTAAGGCTGATGACTTGGTCTTCATGAGATCCCTCGCAGGGCGGAGGCTTCTAGGATAGCAGGAAGAGACTCGGGGTTCTCATCTCAGACAGCGAAGCCTACACAGCGGATCTGAGGTTGCTACGAGCGCAGGCAGGCTGCCGGGCTGCGCCCGGCTTGGACAGCTGGGGGCGGCTGTCCCTACGCAGAGCTGGACGGGCGAGGGCGCCCGTCCCCACACGAACTAGAACACGTATTTCAAAGAGATCGTTTCGGTGTTGGCATGAAAGTTACGCGGCAGGGTTACGAGTGGCAGCCCCAGAGTTTCTTTCTCGTTGTAGTCGTAGTAGGAGTAGTTGCCCTTGAAGGTGACACCCTTGGCGACATCAATGGCAATACCGGCAACAGGCTTATGCCAGTTCAAAGCCTGGGATAACGGGGCGTCGGGGAACGGACCAGCGAAGCCGCAGCCGACGCCCGTTACTGTTGTGGACGCCGCCGGGCAAGGAGTAATCGGGTTACCGGGAAGAGGGGGGCTGTTACCGTAAATGTCGCTCGTCATTAGCAAGAGGCCGTTGCCGTCGCTGCCACCGGGAAGCAGCCAATTGTTATGGCCCGCGGTGCTGGTGATTTCATAGCCGGCGCTCAGTGCTACACGATGCATGGGCCGGACGGTGAGACTGGCAAATCCGCTGTTGGTTCTCTCCTGGTAGTCCAGTAACAGCGGCAGACCGCCGGATTGGAAACCGTTACAAAGAGCCGGAGTAGCTTGCACGGTCAGCCCGGTCGACGGCACGCAGGTCGCCGAATTGATCTGCTGGTCAAGGTAGGTCCACCCAAAGTCGAATCCGACCCACCCTTGGGGATGCAGGCTCGCTCCGAGCGTGTAGTAACGCCAGTGATCCTTGTGTCCGTAAGCCGGCGGGACGGTGCTCGCCCCCGTAGTCGGGAACAAGTTGGGGTTCGCGGGATTAAAAGACGCATTGACAGACTCGGCAAAGTCATTCCGGGTCTCAATGAGATGCACACCACCGTTGACGCTCGCCCAACGGTTCACCTTGTAGGTGGTATTGGCCCGCAGCCGTTGCTGGTGACGCGGACTAATGTTGGTGAAGCCGTTGTCGGCACTCAGAAGTTCCACATCCGCATTGACGCGCCATGCATCCGTCGGACGGAGCACAATGCCTGCGAGAGCCGTGTCTTCGTTGATCTTAGTGACGTTCAAGTTGGCAGGCAAAGCGTTGTTCGTCGACAACGGGGCAATCACGCCGTTCTGCACCAGGTAGTAGCTGTTCAGGTTTGGTGAGTCACCCTGGAGTGCGCCCGTCAGTTCACGACGCCCATAACGGTAGCCGAGGTAAGCGCTGAGGCGACGGCTCGGAGCCCAGTTCACCTTTATCGTGTTGGCATACGTCTTCTCGGCCAGGACCGTGTCATATAAGTTGGAACTTGAAGGAGTGGTGCAACCGGCATTGGCTAGAGTCAAGCCAGGAGCGGCAGCGGCAGAACAGGTGAATCCCGTTTGATTGGAGTCGCCCGGGTTGCGCCAGTTAAGCCAGCGGAACTTGTCCGAAACACTCCAACTCGGGCTGAAGTGGTAAGTCAAGCCGAGATCCGCGTTGCCCGAGACGCGATCCGTGTGCGTCGTCGCGGTGAGCAGGCTGACGCCGTTATTAGCATTATACGATTATTGGCAAACTCCTGATAGTTGAGGAAATCGGAACTCCCGGAACTATAGGTACCGGAGGCGGTCAGGTCGAGCTTCCGGTAGTAGTTGGACTGCAACGACAACTGCGAGGTCGGAATGCCGGTGCGAACCCGGCCGGAACGAGAGAAGCTGAACATTCCGATGTTGCACTTCGGGTTGGTAACCAGGACATTGTTGCCCGGGAAGGTGACGCCCGGGACGAGGTACAGCCGGAAGGCGGGAGCACAAGACCAATATCAACCGGCGTCCCCGTCCCGCTGTCGGTGAATGACAGATTGTTGTCCCTGTAGTTGGGATCGACCTTATCGCGTTCGATAGAACTGGTCGAAGCTGAGCGTCGTCCGCTCCATCAGCCGGATGTCTACACCGAACTGGTAACGGTCCGACCGCCACTGGTCGTACTCCGTCATCAGGGTGCGAATCGGGGCCTCCAGGGTGGTGTCAAGCCTGCCAGCGTTGTTGTTGCGCGCAAGCCCAGGCGGAACCGGATGGCCGACTGGGGAAACAGGGTCAGGTTGAAATCGCCCATTTGGCGGGTGATGTCCTGCAGGTGAGGACTATTCGCGTACCACGGCATGGACGTCGGGTTAAAGCCACCGGGGTTGACTTGGAGGGCGGCGCCGATGCCTTGATTCAAATTCAGCGGGTTCGCAAACAGGTTGAAGTCGAAGAAGTTCTCGTCACGCCGGTAGAGGCCGACGAAGTTGTACCACTTGTTCTTCTCGAGCCGCAGGCGTCCGATGTCGTTCGGGTCGCCACCGAATCCGAAGCTGCTCAAATACAAGTTGTCGAAGAGGCCTCCCATGTGGTTCGTCGAGCGCATCGACAACTCCTGCCCGAGAAGACGCGGACCGCTCTTCAGGTTCACCAGCGTGTCATACAACTGCTGGTTGCCGTTGACGTCGGCAACGCGGCCGCCGAATTCGACCGACTGCTGCACGGTGTAATCGCCCCAAACACGGCCCGGGGAGGCTTCCTCATCGCCCTGAGCCAGGGCGAACTGCGGCGCCGCCAGTATCAGCATCGCCACTAGGACTAAGATGGCATGCTTCCTGTTCGGGCAGCGCTTCCGGCCTAATAGCTCTTCTCCCGGAAGGAGAGGCCGCGGTGAGTTGTGATTTGTATTGGCCATGATCATGTGTCTCCTCCCCATTACTTGAAGAATCTGGCGTCTATATTTGAGCCGTGGATACTCATGTGGCACAGAATGCAATCCTGACGGAACGCGTTCTGGGGGTGCGGGCCAGGCGGAATGCCCGTATGGCACTGCAGGCAGAGCGTGTTCACGCGCGCGGTCAGCAGCATGCGCGGATAGGGCGAGCCGTGCGCGGTGTGGCAAGCCTGGCATCCCTCAGCCTTGACCGGTTCGTGCTCGAAGACGAACGGTCCACGCTTGTCGCTATGGCACTTCAGGCAAACCATATCCTGATCCGGGCGTCGATCGAAGCTGGCGATCTCGCAACGCGCCGTGCGCATTGTGGCAATCGGCACACTTGATCAGCCCCTCTTCCACGCGATGATGGAACGGCTTCTGGAAATCGGCTCTCTGTTCGACGTGACACGAAAAGCACAGCGCCGTCTGCTTCTTTACCAGCAGATACTCCAGCGTGGAGTGATGCACGGAGTGACAGGATGTGCAGGTGATGCCGTTCTCGTTGTGGGTTGAACGCATGAATTCGCGCTGCTCAGGATTCGACTCGTGGCAGGCCAGGCAACGCTTGGTGATGGCTTCCGGCTTCGCCCCTGTGAACGTGTAGATCTTGGTCTTGTCGCCGCCTCCCGCCACGTGGTCCGCCCCCGGACCATGGCAGCCCTCGCAACCTTGGTGCGAGGGCTCCTTATTTAGTGTGGTCTTCCAGTGCGGCGTTTTCTCCCACGCGTTGTAAACATCCTCGTGGCAGGTCTTGCAGGTCTCCGCTCCCACGTACTTGGAGACATCGGATGAAGGCGCACCGGCCGCGGGTGTGCTGGCGGATTGAGTGTCCTTTTCGGCAACCTGCTGGCGAGCCTGCGCCGAAACAAAGGCGACGAAGAGGAAAAGATATATAACGGAGATCAGAAAAACTCGAGAGGCCCTGCAATCTGCTGGCATTAGCATGTCCCCCTGAACAATTTGAAGTCGCTCGGCGTCATCAACAATGTCTCTGTCTCATCAACGAGGTCCGCCATTGATGAGAACCACTTTCAGCGCTCCCTCTTTTGCCGCGTTTCCAAACGTGTCATACGCCTTCAATGATGTCGTTCATCGCGAAGTGATGAGTCACGAACTGGCTCGACTTCAGCTTGCCCGAGCGCACAACCTTCAGCAGGCTGGTGCTTGGATTGGTGGCACGCGTGGTCGCTACTTCGAGTTCAGCCGTGGTCATTCACTCTCCTCGAAGAACCGATCATCCTAGAGCCATTCACAATGCCGCCGCTGTTCAAAATTGCACACATTCAACAAGCAAGAAAACCGAGTCGGGCGGACCAACGTCAGGCTGCGGAGGAGCGTAGTTGTGGCGTCTGTTTCCATCGTTTACGGACAGAGGGTATCTGAGGTCGCCAGTAGCTGTCTGTGATGATCGGACCAAGAAAATGTGATGAAAATTGAAACCCGATGTTTGACATGAGTCGCTTTGCAACCTACGATTTGCGTGATCATGCAGACGCTAAGAACTCACTACAGCCGTCAAGTTTTCGTGCGCGAGGAGAGTAGCTTCCCAGGGCGCAGTGTCATAAGGAAGAACATTGCCACGAAAAGCGCTGCGGTTTTCTTTGCCTTTCTAGTATTCGCGTTTCTTTCGCTGGCGGAGCCGCCGGCGATCTCCACGGCCGATCCGCATCGCTACCTGGATGACATCAAGGCCCTGACTACGCCCGCGATGGAGGGACGTGGCGCCGGGTCGAAAGGGTTGACCCGTGCCGCGCACTTGATCGAGAAGCGTTACAAGAGCTTGGGCCTCGAACCAGCGGGCACAAACTCGTACTTTCAGCCTTTCACGGTGATCACGGGCGCGCAATTGAAGGGGAAGAATGGTTTCGCGGTGCTGACCGCGGACCAGAAGCAGGAGTTAAAACCGAAGCAGGATTTTGTCCCGTTCAGTTTTTCCGCTTCGGGATCGGCCCGCGCGCCTCTAGTGTTTGCCGGCTATGGCGCTTCGGCCGACGAGTTTCAGTACGACGACTACGCTGGGGTCGACGTCAAGGACAAGATTGTCGTCGTGTTGCGGTATGAGCCTCCCTCGTTCGCCGTTAAGGGCGGCAATCAGGGCATGACGCAGCATTCCCAGTTGGTGACGAAAGCCATCAACGCCCGGAATCACGGCGCCAAGGCGCTGGTGCTGGTGAACGGAAAGCTGGGAGACGGCGAAGAAGATCTGCTCACCCGATTCGGCAGCGTGAGCGGGCCGGAAAATGCCGGCATCATTTGTCTTCAGGTCAAGAATGCGGTCGCGGAGAGCTGGCTGAAAGCGGCAGGCAAATCGCTGGCTGAATTGCAGGATCAGATCAACGCTTCATCCAAACCCGCATCGTTCGCGCTGCCTGAGAGGCAGACAGCGGCGCTGACCGTCAGTATCGAAACTACGCGGGCCACCGTGAACAATGTGCTGGCGTATCTGCCCGGAAAGACCGACGAATACGTGATCATCGGCGCGCACTATGATCACCTGGGACGAGGTAATTTCGATTCGCTGGCGCCTTCACAGATTGGGCAGATTCATCCGGGAGCGGATGACAACGCTTCGGGCACGGCGGGAGTGATGGAGCTAGCGCGGTTGCTCGCGCCGCAGAAAGGTCAGTTGCGGCGCGGAATTCTGTTCGTTAACTTTGCGGGTGAAGAACTAGGGTTACTCGGTTCCGCCGCCTGGGTAAAAGAACCGACGCATCCGCTGGAAAAGGCCGTAGCCATGCTGAACATGGACATGATCGGCCGCATCAAGGATCAGAAAGTCTACATTGGAGGCGTCGGCACTGGTTCGACGTTAAAAGCAGCGGTCGAGCAGGCGCAGGCGAATTCCGGATTCAAGATCGAGTACTCGCCGGGCGGATATTCCTCGAGCGACCATACGTCGTTCGTGGCGAAGAAGATTCCGGTGTTGTTTTTCTTCTCGGGATTGCACTCGGATTATCACAAGCCTTCGGATACGTGGGAGAAGATCGATCCGGAATCGGCAGCGCGGTTGCTTGACGTGGTAGGGAAGACCGGCGAGGAGCTGGCGGATGCGGACGAGCGTCCTTCCTTTATTGTGGTCGCGGAGGACCAGCCGGGAGGCAGGTCGGGAGGTGGTGGGGGCTATGGCCCGTACTTCGGCTCGATTCCGGATTTCGGCCAGGTGGAAACCGGCGTGAGGTTCTCTGATGTGAAGCCCGGCTCGCCCGCGGCCAAGGCGGGACTGAAAGCCGGGGACATCCTGGTGCAGTTTGGGGACAAACCGATTAAGAACCTTTACGACTTCACGGACGCACTTCGCCGCAGCAAAGTGGGTGATGTGGTCGGGGTCAAGGTGCTGCGCGACGGGCAACCGGTGACGGCGTCGGTCAAGCTCGAACAGCGCAAATAGGCAGAAGCCCACAGCGGCCTAAAAGTGCTGAAGAACTCGGTCTCGCGTTTGATTTTGGGTGGCGCAGCGCTTCAGCGCGGCCACAGCTGGGTTGTCTTCATCGACGGCTTTAAAGCCTCCAGCCGCGAAGCGGCGGAACAGGAAAACCCGACACGTGAGCTGGGAAGGCGGGAGTGGGACAAATCGAGTTCCGCATTGAGGGTCGTGAGCGCAAACGCCTGCTTGAGTCAATTGACCTCCGCCCCTTCTCTGGTGATGAACCTTGCGGCCATAATGATCCCCACCTAAGTCATATGGGCGACTGCATTTCTGGTTATTATCTTGTGCATGTTGCGTTTCACATGCGCACTGTTCCTTGCCGTCATAGTGGGAACCCCCGCACCCCAGGCGACGGCTCAGACTTGCGGCGCCGATGCGCATAGCCCGATTGCCACGGATCGGCCGCAGATCACAAGTTCGAGTATTGTCGTGCCCTGCGGTAGCCTGCAGTTTGAGAATGGGTTCCAGGAGACCGGCAACGGAGGCCAACAGACCTTTGATTTCCCTGAGACATCGGTGCGATTGGGAATCACCAGCAGAACCGAGCTTCGTTTTGGGGTCCCGGACTACTTTTACAATTCTTACAATCACGACACCGCACCCCCATTCGGCAACGGATTTGGTGATTTGAGCATGGGCTTCAAACAGCAGTTTGGGCCAACACGGGGCGGATTTGACGTTTCGCTTATACCATCCGTGAGCTTTCCCACGGGGGCGAACCTGCTATCAAGTCATGGCTATGATCCGACCGTCCAATTGCCCTGGTCCCGTTCGCTGACAAAGAACTGGACAGTTGCTGGAATGTTCTCAGTTATGTGGCCAACCGAGGGACCAAGGCGAAATTTGACGGGCCAGTCGAGCGTATATTTTGACCGGCAGCTTATGAAGCCCTGGGACGCCTACGTCGAATATTCCGGCTCCTTTCCCCAACGCGGCGGTCCGCAAAACGTGATCGATTTCGGCACGGCATACAAGATTACGTCGCATCAGCAGCTCGATTTTCATTGCAACTTCGGTCTGTCGGCAGCAACACCCGCTCACTCTATCGGCTTTGGCTATTCCGTCCGCTTCCAGGTGTTTCGATCGCGGTGATTGTCACCCCAGCGTCATTCCGAAGCATTGTTGGTGAGAAATCCCCATAACACGCAATATAAAAAGGCGCCCACTTTGCGGTAGGTTGTGATTGTTGGGATCACCACTTACCAAAAGGAGCGCCGTTATGAAGCAAGAAAAGTATATTGGCATGGACGTTCACCAAGCAACGATCTCGGTTGCCGTCATGGATTCCAATGGCAAGCTGATCATGGAATGCATCCTGGAGACGAAGGCGGCCACGATTCTGGAGTTCATCGATGGGCTACGCGGAAGTCTATCGGTGACCTTTGAAGAGGGAACTTCTGCCGCCTGGTTGCATGATCTGCTGAAACCTCATGTCACCCATCTTGTGGTCTGCGATCCAAGGAAGAACGCCCTGCTGAAAGACGGCAGCAAGAGTGACCGGATCGATGCGCGCAAGCTGGCCGAGTTGTTACGCGGCAACCAGCTCCATTCGGTGTACCACGGAGAGCACGGGGTGCGCACCTTAAAGGAGTTGGGTCGCAGCTATCAAACGCTCACGAAAGATATCACTCGAGTCATGAGTCGGATCAAAGCGCTGTACCGCAGCTGGGCGATTCCCTGTAGCGGAGCCACGGTCTATGCCCCGCGACATCGCGCCGAGTGGTTGGCTAAGATCCCGCAACCCGGAGTTCGTCTGCGGGCCGAACGGTTGTATCAGCAACTGGATCTATTGCAACCGGTGCGCCAGGAAGCGCGACGCGACCTGCTGCGAGAGAGCCGCCAACATCATGTCGTGAAATTGCTGCGTCAGGTTCCCTCGATCGGTCCCATTCGTGCCGCCTTGCTAGTGGCGCTGCTGCAGACACCCCACCGTTTCCGTACCAAGCGTCAGCTGTGGGCTTACAGTGGTTTCGCGATCGAGACTCACGACAGCGGCGAGTACCGCTATGTCAGAGGGAAGCTACGACGAAACCGGGAGCGCATCACCGTGCGGGGACTGAATGACAACCATAATCATGATCTGAAGAACCTGTTCAAAGGCGCTGCTCTCTCTGCGAGTACTCGCCCCGGACCGCTGTACGATTTCTATGGTGCCCTCCTGGAGAAGGGGATGCGTCCAACCATGGCCCGTCTCACCCTGGCACGAAAGATTGCCGCGATCACTTTAACCATTTGGAAGAAAGGAGCAAGTTTCGACGCCAAACAATTGCATCGGCAAGCCGCTTGAGCGTCTCTGGTAAGAGGCCTTTCCATCTCCGGTGATTCTCTCGGGTGGTGGTCGGTCGGGTTCTCGAGACGCTCGGTTCGAGGTGAGTATCAGTCAATGAGATCGGCCCTGTGTGCTTCGGCACCGAGTCACCCATTACACGTTATGCCTCCTCGGATAACCAGAAATAGCGATAGGCCACGAGCCTCCGATAGAACCATGGTTGACACTCCAATCAACCAGGTCCGCTTGCCAAGTTTCAAGACTCGATTGGCGTGGTCACCACCGGAAGATGAAACCCACGGGAAGGGCAAACAAGCCAGAGCAAAACCTCTCGAGCGCAATCGAGGGGCACTTACAGTCAGTGGGCTGGATCTCGAGACTAAAATCTTCTCGGCCTCCGGTCGAGGGAGAATTTTTTTCTTGACATCCCTTTTTATAGAACTCATTGACCGGATATAGGGAAGGAATAAGGGAAATAACCGGGCGCAGGAAGCTAGCGCCCGGCCTCGAACCGGTAGCCGATTCCGCGCAACGTTTTCAAGTAGCGCGGATGCCGTGGATCGCGTTCGATTTTCTCCCGCAGACGCCGCACAAACACGTCAATCGAGCGCGGCGTCACGAAAGACCCTTCTTTCCACACGGCGTCAAGCAATTGGTCGCGGGTAAAGACGCGTCCCCGGTGCCGGGCCAGATATTCGAGCAGCCGGAACTCGCGGACCGTGGTAAGCACTGTCCGGCCCTGCGCGCGAACGGTCATCGAAGCGACGTCAATTTGCAGCTCTCCCACCTCAATGACTTCGTGACCGGGAGCATCCATCTGACCCCGGAGGACGTTGCGGACGCGCGCAATCAACTCGCGGGGACTGAAGGGCTTGGTAATGTATCCATCTCCGCCGACGTCGAACGCCTGCAGACGGTCCGGTTCCTGAGCTTTGGCGGAAAGAAAAATGACGGGCGTTTTGCCCAGGCGTTCGTGCTGGCGGATCTGGCGGCAGAGATCGAAGCCGCTGATGCCTGGCAGCATAATGTCGAGAAGAAACAGCGCCGGTTGCGCCATAGCTGCCTGGGGAACCACTGGCGCCCCGGAGAAAAATGTGGAGACCTCATAACCGGCGGTGCGCAGGTTGTGCTCGATCAGGCGAGACACATCCGGATCGTCTTCGACGACATAGATCAGATTGGGGATCAGATCGGGGTAACGCGGTTTGTCTGCTGCCTCCAAAGGTTCCATGGTCAGAGGGACGCGCTCTCGAAAAACCTCGCGCGGGAAGCGTGCTTTATCGTCCCCTCGCTTCACTGTATCTATGACACTAGAGGGACTTTGTTGCGGCAATATTGCGCCAGTGTTAAAGGAGAGTGAATTTGACTGGGGCTGGCAGCACTTTGCCCTGCCCTCGGCCCAGGCGGTACACTGCGAGACATGAATACAGCGAACCAACCGAATGTGAAGTTCGTGCAAACCCCCGAATACCGCGAGGCCTACTCCAACAGCGTGCAGATCCGGGTGAATGTCTGGGATTTCTTCCTCGTCTTCGGGACGATGCAGCAAAGCTCAGAAACGCAGGTGGAATTGCGAAACTTTCAGGGAATCTATCTCAGCCCGCAACAGGCCAAGGCGCTCATGGCGCTCTTGCAGCAGAACGTGACCAACTACGAGGCCGCATTCGGCGAAATCAAACTTGATCCGCGCGCCCCAGGTGGACCCGTTCACTGATGTTCTGTACAACGATGCCCGCGCGGCCGGTAGCGCAGTCCGATTCGATAGCAAAATCCCAAACGGCGTCTTCCGCATGGGCGCAGCAGTTTCTTCTGTTCGCGCTGTTCTTTGCGGGATTGATGCTCCTGCACGCGCCGCTGTTGCGCCTTCCTTATTTCTGGGATGAGGCCGGCTATTACGTTCCGGCCGCGCGCGATTTATTTCTGACCGGTACGCTCATTCCGCAGTCCACGCCGTCAAATGCGCATCCTCCGCTGGTGATGGCGTGGCTGGCGCTGGCCTGGCACGTTGCCGGATACTCGACGCTCGTCACGCGCACGGCCATGCTGGCGCTCGCTGCATTCTCGCTGCTGGGACTGTTTCGAGTTTCGCGAATGGCGACCGCCGCCAATCTGCCTGTAGCGTGGGCGACAACCGCGTTGGTGGCGATTTATCCAGTGTTCTTCACCCAGAGTTCGATGGCGCACATTGACTTGCCCGCCGCCGGATTTACGTTCTGGGCGCTGGCTGCTTATATAGAAGACCGTCCGTGGAAGCAAGTACTCTGGTTTTCGTTGGCGGCTTTGGCGAAAGAAACTGCGATCCTGGCTCCGCTGGCACTGTTTGGCTGGGAACTGCTCGGTTATTTCATTGGGCCGCGGTGGCGAGAAATTCTTCCGCCAGTAGGCAGACGCACGCGCTCGTTCTATCTTCTGCTTCCGGACGTGACACTGGCAGTCTGGTATGCCTACCATTACTCAAAGACGGGCTTTCTGCTGGGCAATCCCGAATTTTTTCGCTACAACGTTGCCGCCACGCTCAATCCTCTGCGCGTCCCTCTGGCCCTGGGAATGAGGCTCTGGCAACTCTTCGGATACTTCGGTCTTTATCTGCTCACGCTGGCGGGATTGCTGGCCATGCTTCGTCCACCGCGGATGTTAAACGAGAAAGAGGGCGGCGCCATTCGTCCGCGAATTCCGTTCTGGATGCAGGCAGCATTTCTTTCCGTGTTGCTCGCTTATCTGGCGTTTATGTCGGCAGTGGGCGGTGCGGTGCTGGCTCGCTACATGTTGCCGGTCGTCCCGCTGGTGATTCTGGCGCTGGTCTCGACTCTGTGGCGGCGTGCGCGATATTGGAAATTGATTGTGGGAGCGGTCGCCATTGCCTTTGTCGCAGGCCTCTTCACCAATCCGCCGTACGGATTCTCTTTCGAAGACAATCTCTCCTATCGCGATTACATCGTGCTGCATGCGGAAGCAAGCCGTTTCCTGACGATGCAATATCCCGGCAAGCGCGTTCTAACCGCATGGCCCGCATCGGACGAACTCACCCGGCCTTGGCTCGGCTACGTCGGTCAGCCTATCCGCGTGGCGCGCATCGAGGACTTCTCCATCTCCCAGATCGACGTGGCTGCCGCGGCTCGCGACCAATTTGACGTGGCGTTGGTTTTCTCCACGAAGTACCAGCCGCCGCATCCGCTGCTTGAGAATTGGAATGCGTGGCAGCGAGTCAAAGAGAAGTTCTTCGGCTACCATCGTGACTTGCTGCCGGAAGATATTGCGCAACGTCTTGGCGCAACTATTGCCTATCACCAAGAACGGAACGGGCAGTGGATCGCTGTGATCGCTGTAGAGCGTGAACTGGATGCTAGTGCTTGTGTGGGGACGGGGCTTTGCCCCGCTTCCACACCTGCGCGGGCAAGGTCTTCACATCCCCATCAAGTGGCAGGAATGCGTCTTGACCACGACCCACACATCCTTGCCCGGGCTGAGTTCGAGAGCGTCGCGGGCCGCTAGCGTCAGGTGAACCTCGAGCTCCGTGCCGGCGCAATCCACCATCGCCGAGACGATGACGTCTCTCTGCTCCAGCCGCCGAATCGTCCCCCGCAAAACGTTGCGAGCACTCAGCCCGCGCGGATTTTCCGTGGCCAGCAGTAGATCGCCAGCGCGAACACCCACGCGCAGGCGCGATCCAACCTCTGCGCGAACCAGCGGCGTTTCTAACTCCACTTCGCCACCAATGAGTTGACAAGTCATCGTCCCGCGATCTTCGTGCAGTGCCACCACCGTGGCGTCGAAGATGTTTTCGAATCCTGACAGGTGCGCGACGGTTTCCAGCCGCGGAGCGTGCATGACTTCATGCGGCTGTCCTTGCGCCACGATTCTTCCTGCGTCCAGCAGAATGACCTCGTCGCCCAGGGCAAACACCTCTTCGCCGTTGTGGGTGACGAAGAGAATCGGGACGCGGTGATGCTGGTTCCACTGCCGCAGATCGCCGATGAGAAGCGACTTCGTCGGACGGTCCAGCGCAGCCAGTGGCTCATCGAGCAGTAACGCGCGTGGCTCGGTCACCAGCGCGCGCGCCAGGGCGACGCGTTGGCGCTCACCTCCCGAGATTTGCGCCGGCCGCCGGTCGCGCAAGTGATCGATGCGGAACGCCTGGAGCATGTCGCGGCTGCGTGTCTGCCGTCCGGCCGTGCTGAGCGCGCGCAGCCCGTAAGCGACATTCTCTTCGGCGGTCAGGTGGGGAAAGAGTGCCAGATCCTGATGTACGTACCCGATGCGCCGCTTCCAGGCTGCGATGTTGCGCTTCTTCTCCGAGTCGTAAAGATCCTCGCCGCCAACCGCAATGCGTCCTTCGTCCGGATCGGTCAGTCCCGCGATGCAATCGAGCAGTGTCGTTTTTCCCGCGCCCGATGCGCCGAAGACGATCGTGAAACCGGCCAGCGCGCGGAAGTGAACATTCAGATTGAAGCTGCCCTCGGGGTTCAAGAAGCGCTTGCGAATGCGGACTTCGAGTTCGGAAGAGATGGGTGTCGCCGATGCCGCCAGCGCGGATGGCGGTGCGGGAGCGATCCTCACCGCCATGGAGCCACCACCCAGGGACGTCGGTTCAAACCGTACACCACCGACAACACCAGGAATGAAATGATCAGCAACACCAGCGCCGTCTGGTTCGCACTGGAATAATTTGCTGTCTGCACCTGATCGTAAATATCAATCGAGATGGTACGCGTCACGCCGGGAATGTTGCCTCCCACCATGAGCACCACCCCAAACTCGCCCAGCGTGTGCGCGAAGCTGAGCGCAAATCCCGTGGCCAGCCCCGCTTTTGAGAGGGGAAGGACGATACGGCGAAAAGTCTGCACCGGCGAATGGCCAAGCGAGGCCGAGGCGCCAAGCAACTTGCGGTCGACCGCTCCGAATGACGCCGCGAACGGTTGCACGGCGAACGGCAGACTGTATAACAATGACCCGATCACCAGCCCTTCGAAAGTGAATGCCAGGGTGTGGCCGGTGATCGACTCCCACCAGCGGCCAAGCGGGCTCCGCGAACCGAGCGCCACCAGAACATAAAAACCGAGCACCGTCGGCGGCAAAACAATCGGCAGCGCAACCGCGGCCTCGATCAGGAATTTCCAGCGCCAGCACGAGTAAGTCAGCCAGTAGGCGATGGGAATTCCAATCGCGATCAAGAGCGTCGAGACGATGACTGCGAGACGCACTGTCAACCAGAACGCCTCCCAGTTCATTTCACCCTTTCTCCATGGGAATGTTTCTCCGCAGGCAGGCTGAAACCGTAGCTGGTGAGCACGGCAGTTGCCTCGGGGCTGCGCAAAAATTCCAGGAATCTGCGGGCTGCATCCTGCTGCTTTGATCGTGAGAGCACGACAGCCGCCTGGTTCAGCGTGGGATACGCGTCGAGCGGAACCGTCCAGTACCGTCCTTTGTTTTTAAGCGCAGGTGCCAGCGCATGAGAGAGAGCGATCAGTCCTGCCTGGGCGTTGCCCGATTCGACAAACTGCGCTGCCTGCGACACATTTTCTCCCACGACAAGCCGGCTGGAAACCTGATCGTAAATTCCGAAGTGCCGCAGCGTGGCCACGGCTGCACGTCCGTACGGCGCGGTTGCGAGATTCGCAATCGAAATCTTCTTCACCGACGGATCGAGCAACGCGTTCATGCCGAGTTGCGCTAAGTCCAGTGGCGAGTCGGAGGGCACCCACAATACCAACCGGCCGACTGCATAACGGTAAAGCGTATCTCTTGATGCTAGTCCCTCGTCGATCAACTGCTGAGGGTATTCTTCGTCCGCCGAAAAGAAGATATCGAAGGGCGCGCCGTTTCTTATCTGATTGGTCAGATTGCCGGACGCGCCGAATGAGAGTCTCACTGCTTGCCCGGTTTTCTTCGTGTAGGCTGCGACCAGTTCCGGCAGAGCGGCACTCATATCGGCCGCCGCAGCGAGGGTGATCTCCTGGGCAGTGGCGAAAGTTCCTGTGAGCAAGAGTGTTAGCGCCAGCAACCTGCTCATCGCAGACATTTTGATCGCAGAGATTTCGGGCCTCCCGTGGTGATCATCATTAATGCGGAGTTTCCAGTTACACCAGTTTCGTCTTCGACAGCGGCAACTCGCGTACGCGCTTGCCAGTGGCTGCAAACACCGCGTTGCACAGCGCGGGCGCAAAAGGCGGCACGCCGGGTTCGCCGACGCCCGCTGGCGGCGCTTCGCTCTTCACAATATGCACGTCGACGTGACGTGGAGCACGGTTCATGCGCGTGATCTGATAGTTGTTGAAATTGCTTTGGTCGATGACTCCGTTGGTCGCCGTAATTTCGCCGAACAACGCCAGGCTCGTTCCAAACACAGCTGCCCCTTCGAACTGGTAGCGGACGTTGTCGGGGCTCACCACCGTCCCAGCATCCACCGCCGTCCACACATGGGGAATGTGCACTTGTCCCTTGCTGTCCACCTCGACTTCCACAACCGTGGCGACATAAGTCAGGAAGCTGCGGTGGGCCGCGAAGCCCAGCGCGCGTCCTCTCCCGGGCGGGTGTTCTCCCCAGCCGGACTCCTCTGCTGCAATCTCGATCACGCGCCGCAAGCGAGCTGTGTCGTACGGATATTGATCCAGGGAAGCACCGTAGTTCTGGTATTTTGTGCCGGAGAAGTCAATCTTTCGAGGCGCCCCGATCAGTTCCATCTGATACTGCACCGGATCCTTGCCCGCGGCATACGCCAGTTCATCGGCAAACGACTGGACCGCGAAGGCGTGAAATATATTGGTAACGCTGCGCAGCCATCCGATGCGCACATTGGCCCGCGCCGGCCCGCTTTCCGCTCGGTGGTTGGGGAGATCGAAGGGAACATCGGTCCACCCGTTGTCCATTTCATCCTGGCCCGCGTAGAGAACTTCGCCGTCGGTGGTGGAGTTACTCCCCTGAAATGCCGAACGCTGCAGCCATGCGACCGGCTTGCCGTCCGATCCCAAGGCGGCCTTCATGTACATCGCCGCCGACGGATGGTAGTAGCCGAAGCGGATGTCGTCTTCCCGGTTCCACACCGCTTTCACGGGCTTTGCCAGCCTTTGCGAGAGTACCGCGGCCTCAGCGACGAAATCCTGAAACGACTTGCGCCCGAAACCTCCGCCCAGCAAGGTAACGTGGCAGAAGACATCTTCTGGTTTGATCCCGAGAAGGTCAGCGAGCGTCTTCTGCACCTGTTGAGGATCTTGCGTTGGAACCCAGCAGTATGCCTTGCCGTCGCGCACGTCCACCACCGCGACCGGCGGTTCCATCGGAGCGTGAGTCAGGTGCGGCGTGAAGTACTCCGCCTCGATGATGTTTCCGCCCTTCGCGAAAGCGCTCTCCACATCGCCGATGTTACGAATCACGCTCCCAGGCTTGCGCGCGGTTTCTGCCAGAGTCTTACGGAACTGTTCGGAGTTGTACCCCACGTGCGAACCGTTGTCCCATTCGACCTTCAGTTTTTTTCGGCCCTGGAACGCGGCCCAGGTGTTGTCGGCAATCACAGCCACCCCACCCATCGGCTGGTGACCATGAGGAGGCTTGAACGTTTCAATGACGACCGTTTGCTTGACGCCGGGAACTTTGAGCGCGTCCTTGTCGTCGTGCGACTTGACGCTGGCGCCCAGCACTGCCGGACGCTCGATGGCGGCATACACCATCCCCGGAACACTCTGATCGATTCCGTACCGCGCCTTGCCAACAACCATATCGGGCAAATCGTAAAGATGGTGATTCTCTTTGCCGATGTATCGCCACTCGCTCGGCGGGTTGAACTTCAGTTCTTCCCGGTGCGGAACCGGCTGTTTGGCGGCCGACTCTGCCAATTCACCGAAGCCGAGCTTGCGACCGCTCACGCGATGCAGCACAAAGTGCGGCTCGCCGGTGTCACACTCGGCGGCCGGTACCTGCCACTGCGCCGCAGCGGCACGGATGAGCATCAAACGTCCAGCGGCGCCAGCTTGCCGCATCAGATCAAAAAAGTCGCGGACGGAGTGCGAGGTATCGGTTTCCTGGTCGCCATACTTTGGATCGCCGAGCGCTTGCTCCACCTTGACTCGATTCCATTCAGCGCCAAGTTCGTCCGCCAACACGATCGGTAGGGAAGTGCGAATTCCGTTCCCCATCTCGGTGCGATGCGCGATGATCGTGATGCTACCGTCCGACGCAATGGACATCCACAGACCGGGCTGCAGAGCCGGGGCTGGCGGCTCGCCTTCGGCCCAGAGCGGTTTGGGGATCAATCTGACGCTGAGCACGAATGCTCCGGTCGCGAGTGCGCCCTCAAGGAATCCGCGCCGGGAGGCATTTTCGATGAGCGTCATGCTGTTTGCCCGGCCGCCTGATGAATCGCCGCCCGAATCCGCTGATAGGTGCCGCAGCGGCAGAGATTGCCGGCCATGGCCGTGTCGATATCCTGGTCGCTGGGACTCTTGTTTTCTTTAAGCAGTGCGATCGCCTGCATGATCTGGCCGGTCTGGCAGTAGCCGCATTGCGGCACACGGATCTCCATCCACGCCTTCTGCACGGGATGCATGGGCGCGATGCCTTCAATCGTAATGATCTCGGCGCCGCCGACCTCTCTCATCGGAGTGATGCAGGAGCGGATGGCTGCGCCATTCTGGTGTACCGTACAGGCGCCGCACAACGCCATGCCACAGCCGAATTTTGTTCCCGTGAGCTGAGCCACGTCGCGCAAATACCACAGCAGCGGCATGTCAGGATCGCCGTCAAACGTCTGCTCTTTTCCGTTCACTTTAAAACGGATCATTTTGCCCTCGGCGAACTGGCTCAGTGAATCATGGATGCTGCAGAATTGATTTCCATATCCTAGTCGCAGAGCGCGAAATGTGGAAGAGTGGAAGCGGCGTTTCCGTCAGCGTCAGCGCGCCGTCATATAATCGTCTGTCATTCTTGGAGGAATTTTGGCCTACGACGATCTGCGGGACTGGATCAAAGCGCTCGACCGAGCCGGCGAACTGAAGCGTATACGCAGCGAAGCGGACCCGATTTTGGAGATCACGGAAATTGCCGATCGGGTTTCGAAGAGTAGGGGCAGGGAGAAAGACCGGCAGGGAACTGTCGGCGGCAAGGCTCTGCTGTTCGAGAACCTGAAGGGCTACCCCGGTTCGCAACTTCTTATCAACCAGTTTGGATCCGCCCGCCGTATGCGGCTGGCGCTCGAAGTCGATGCGCTCGACGAAATCGCCGAGCGCATCCGCGGTTTCATGGACGTGAAGTCTCCGCAAGGCTTCCTAGACAAGGTAAAGATGCTGCCTATGCTCGCCGAGATGGGCAAGTTCTTCCCGAAGACCGTCGCCACGGGCCCATGTAAAGAAGTGATCAAGCGCGACAATTTCTCGTTGCTCGATTTTCCCATCCTGCAATGCTGGCCGAAAGATGGCGGACGGTTCATCACGCTGCCCTGCGTGATCACCCGAGATCCAAAAACAGGCAAGCGCAACGTAGGCATGTACCGCATGCAGATCTACGACGAACGCGCCACCGGCATGCACTGGCAGCGGCAGAAAGTGGCAGCCGAACATTACCGCGACCACCTGCGTCGAGCCGCCGCTGAAGATCGTGTGGTGACGGGAATGCGCCCCGTCCAAGCCGGGCAAAGCCCGGCAACTGCCGCGGTCGACATCATGGCCAGGTCATCCGGGGGCTCAATGCTGGCCCCTGGCGACCGCCCCTCTGGCCGAATGGATGTAGCCGTAGCTATCGGCACCGAGCCCGCGCTAACGTTTTCCGCCATCGTGCCCGCCCCGCCGGATGTAGAAGAATTCATCATCGCCGGATTTCTACGACAGAAGCCGGTCGAGTTGGTGAAGTGCGAGACCGTCGATCTGGAAGTCCCAGCCCATGCCGAGATCGTGCTCGAAGGTTATGTCAACCTCGACGAACTCCGCACCGAAGGCCCGTTCGGCGATCACACCGGCTTCTACTCGCTTGAGGACGAGTACCCGGTGTTCCACGTCACCTGCGTGACTCACCGCAAAGATCCGATCTATGCGACGACCATTGTCGGCAAGCCGCCACAAGAGGACGCATGGATGGGCAAAGCGGTCGAGCGCATCTTCCTGCCGCTGATGAAGCTGACCATCCCGGAATTGGTGGACATCAATCTGCCGATTGAAGGCGTGTTCCACAACCTGATGATTGTTTCCATTCGCAAGTCCTATCCCGGACAGGCCCGCAAAGTAATGAACGCGATCTGGTCGCTAGGGCAGGCGATGTTTACGAAGTGCATTGTTGTTGTGGATGAAGACGTCAATGTGCAGGACGTGGCTGACGTGACATTAAAAGTGCTCAACCACATTGATCCCGAGCGCGACATCCAGTTCACGATGGGGCCAGTCGATTCGCTCGACCACGCCGCGCGTCTTGCTAATTACGGATCGAAGATGGGCATCGACGCAACCCGCAAGTGGTCAACTGAAGGCTTTGCGCGTCCCTGGCCGGACGAGATCGTGATGGACGCGAAGACCCGGGCGCTGGTGGATGGGAAGTGGAAGGCGCTGGCGAAGGAGTTAGGGATCGAGTAGAAACGACCGCGGGATAGTCGTTTCCCAGAGTTCGTGAAATCGTCAGGTGGTTCCAGCGAACAGGGACCTGGCGTCACTCCATTACGACACGCAAAAATCAAAGTAGCTCGCGCCTACCAGAAGAACTGACCCGTTTGGCGAATGTCGCGAGCCGACGGGATGGGTTACAATCGTCGCCGTTTTCGAGATCAAAAAGGAAATTCCGGATAATAAGGTTGCAACTATGCATCAGAGCACTCGCAGATCGCCAGTGCCCGCCATCGAACTCCCTGATGTCGTTCCAATGCCCAATCGAGGCGGAATCCTCTCGCTGGAAGCAGTTCGCCGCCAGGTCCGCGAGATTGGTGACGAGAACGCCGATGCAGTCTTGCACCTGATCACCGAGTGTGCCTTGAGCCTCACCGGAGCCAGTGGCGCGGCTCTGGCGCTTCTCACAGATCACGAAATGATCTGCCGCGCGAGAGCCGGTGAGCCCGCCCCGCCGCTCGGAGCCCCGGTGGACGTAAACGAGGGTCTCTCTGGAGAATGCGTTCGCAGTGGCCTCCTCGTATCGTGCGAGGACACGGAAAACGACCCGCGTATCGATCTGGAAGTCAGTCGCACACTAGGCATAGGGTCGCTCATGGCCGCTCCCATCGTGTCCAATTTCAGGGTTGTCGGCCTGCTGGAGATTTTCTCTCCGCATCCACGCGCCTTCACGAACGACCACGAGACGGTTTTCGACCGGCTCGTCGAAATGATTCCCAAAAGCCTTTGGGAGAAGGCGAAGCCGGAAAACACCCAGCCTGAAGAGATTCAACCGGAGGCGCCGGAAGCCGCATTGCAACCTCCCAGCTTGGAGTCAGGTTCGGTCGAGTCGGGCTCGTCGGAGGTAATTTCGATCCCTGCGACGCGCGAGGATTTGGGGGAACAGAAGCCCGCAGTCGCCGATCAAGTTTTGCAGCAGGTCCCCAGTGAAAATGCCTCAGAACACGTTCTCGATCAGTTCCCCGACCCCGCTCTGGCAGCTCCGTCTGGCTTGCTCCATTGGGTACTGCTTAATTGGATACTGCTCGCGCCGGTTGTCTGCGGGGTTGTCGATGGCGCTCGGCTATCTGGTCGGTTCCGTGATCGAAAAACGTTAGCCTCGAATTGGCCAATGACATCGGTCGGAACAGTTTCACGACTTAAGTCGTTAACTGTCGAAACATCGCGTTTACACTCAGTGACCGGGTTTTTCAGTGAATGAGCTAAGCGGGGACGCAACGATGCCTAAGACCAGTCCGGCCAGCCAACCAATTGCGATACAAAGGCTACTGATCATGACCGCGCATACAATTACAACGACAACGGACTCCATCGTGTCCAGTACATCTGTCCAGCTGAGAGCGGCGCTGGTCGCCATGATGTAGACCCCATAGATAAACCCGGCAACACCACCGAGTGATGCGCCGATGAGCTCAGACTTCATCATCCACTCACGGTATGTGGGCATAGTCGCCACCCCCTTTTGTTTGCCCTTCCAGTTACCCTAGTCGCAAGGCGGACACGATCAGGAGAGTCAGAATTGCCAGAACTGCGACAGAAGCCGCAACAACACTGAGAAAATAGTTACGAGCGGGATTGCGCGTCATGCGGACCTCCTTCACGGACGGAAGCAGGGGCCATAATCGAGGTCAACATTCAGCTGCGATGGTTCCGGCCTCGATCTGCCAGGCCCAAAATACGAATCGTCATCAACAACACAATTACTAGAGGGCCGACGTTCAAAGCTCTCGCCTCAGGGGGTGTGCACACCGTGGTGGGACCTGCTCTTCGGTGAGGCGCGACGTTTTAATACCTCACACGAATAAGCGCGTCCTGTCAGTGACACGAGTCACATCTTGATGTGAGGCGATCGCCAGGAACCGCAGAGCCAGGAACCGCAGAGCCAGGAACCGCAGAGCAAGGACACAGAGCAAGGCAGTGCGCTCTGGCCGAATCTCGGGGACGGAGAGATGCAGGCGGCCTCAGGACGACCAGTTGGATTTGGGTGCCTGAAAGCTGATAGCTGAAGATGCGACGGTACGGTTTTGCAGTAGGCAGCAACCTCACTTGAGTCTTCTCCCAACCTGTGTTCTCATTAGCGAATGACCCGGCCCGTAGGGGTCCGTCTGCGCGCTTGAACCTCAACCCTCAACCTCATCTTTGGGCGGAACACCAATGAGCGGAATACCATGAGCGGAACACAGAGGAGAAGAACTATGAAAAAAGTAAACTACATTCCCAAGGGATACAATTCGGTGACGCCGTACCTCGTCATCAAGGGCGCCGCGAAAGCGATCGAGTACTATAAGGAAGTGTTCGGGGCAACCGAAGTCGTGCGCATGGCTGATCCCAGCGGGCGGGTCGGGCACGCCGAGTTGCAGATCGGCAACTCGCGCATCATGCTGGCGGACGAAAACCCCGCCATGGGCAACCGCAGCGCCGAGAGTATCGGAGCGTCTCCGGTGAGCCTGTATGTGTACCTCCCGGATTGCGACAAAGTCATCGCCAAAGCGGCCGAGCAGGGAGCGAAAATCCTGAAGCCGGTCGCGGACCAGTTCTATGGAGATCGCTCCGGTTTCATCCAGGACCCGTTCGGACATCTTTGGGGCATAGCGACTCACAAGGAAGACTTGTCCCCGAAAGAGATGGACGAACGCGCCCGGAAAGCGATGCAGGCCGCGTAGCAACCGACAGTCCTAGCCGTTAGCACGAAGTCGGATTTGGCTAACGGCTGAGGCTAACGGCTAAAGAGGCTCGGTGAGGGTGATCCTCCGTCGCCGCGCACTCGTATACAGTCATAACCTTAGAAAGGAAATCTCCCCATGCTTTCTGCTGGCAATCCTTTTCCGAACTTCTCTCTCCCCAACCAGGATGGCAAGACCACTAAGCTCTCCGATTTCGCTGGACATTGGCTCGTCGTTTACTTCTATCCGAAGGACGACACGCCAGGGTGCACCACCCAGGGCAAGTCGTTTACGGCGGCCAAGGCTGATTTCGACGCCGCCGGGATCAAGGTCATTGGCATCAGCGCCGACGACGTCACATCGCACAAGAACTTCTCCCACAAGTTCGCCTTTACTATCGATTTGCTCTCGAACACCGACTCCAGCCTGATGAAGACGCTCGGCATCGGCCAAGCGGAATGGAAAGGGATGAAGTTCTGGGAGCGCACCAGTTTCGTGGTCGACCCTAAGGGCGTGATCCGCAAGGTGTACGAAAAGGTGAACCCGGAAGGCCACGAGAAAGTGCTGCTCGCCGACATCGAGGGGATGAAGGCGAAGGCCGCCTGATCGTTGCTGTAGAGCCGCGGCAAGCCGCGTCTCTACGATTAGGATGTCGGCGATTCCGCTAGCGGGTCGGTGGCGAACTCCGATCCGCTGCTGCGACTGTTCCACGGCCGGCGCAACGTTCCCGCAAGCAGCCCCTCCGCCATCACCGAGGGCAGAATCCTGCACAGCCGCGCGCGCAAATCGCGGTAGCCCTGAATGCCGGCAAAAAGGTCGCTCATCAGATCGCGCAAGTTTGCACTTTGCGCGGTCAGAGACACCATCCGCTCCAGCACGCTATCCCCGAAAATCTGCCCGCGGTAGAAGCGCTGCGAAACGCGCGCCGCGATCTTCAACTCCGGAAGCACCTCTTCTGCTAGGATCGCGCGGTACTCGTGTGGTCGTCCGGCCAGCAACGCGCCGGCGCACAACTCCGCGGATCTTAGCGCATAGTAGAGACCTTCTCCGGTAATTGGATCCACCAGTCCCGCGGTGTCGCCGATCATCGACCAACCGTCGCCGCAGACTTCGAGCGTTTCGAAGGTCTGCGCACGAAAGGACGGAAGGATGTGAGAGTAGAAGCGGGCTCCGTCCAAATGAAAGCCGTTCTCTTCGAGCCAATGTTCTAGTATGTGGCGCAACTCGACGGTAGGGACTTCGCCCATCTTGCCCGCGATTCCGGCGGAAACATGATCCGCCCGCGGGAAGACCCAGATGTAGCCGGTGATTCCCTTTAGAAACTGAATTTGCATCAGAGAACTGCGGCCGGGGATGAAGTAGCCCGCGGTGACCATCAGATCGCCCGGGGCAATCGGCGCAAGGAACTGGGAGCGGAACGGATTGCGCGCGCCCGCGGCCAGCATCAGGTAAGACGCACGGTACTCGCGCTGGGGCGTGAGCAGTTGCCAGTCTTTTTGCCCGCCTTCTTGCTCATCTTGGCCGGTTCGTATCCGCGTGACGCGCTCGTGAATTACAGCAACGCCGGCGCGCCGGGCTCGCTCCAGCAACAATCCGTTCAGCGCCAGGCGCGAGAAGATCGCGACCGGGTACTGCATGTGAAAGCGTACCCGCCGCCCCGACGGACTGATCAACTCGCAGTGGTCAATGAGATTGAGATTGCTCTTGCTTCCGGCATCAGCCAGAAACGGATATTGCTGCAAAGCTTTGTGCGTGAGTCCGCCGCCGCAAGGTTTTTCCCAGGCCAGCTTTTCTTCAAACAGAACGACGTCCCTGCCTCCCTCCGCCAGCAGCGCACCTGCCAGGGCGCCCGCAGGACCGCCTCCGACAATGGCAATGGGTTCACTCTTTCGCATGTTCTAGCCGCGCAGATTTTGCCCCAAAAAGAGAAGAACTCGCCGACGGGCAGCAAACGCCGCACCGCTGCTCTCGCGAGTTCTCCCCGAGGTGGGGGTGGCAAGGATGCCCGCGAATCCGCGAGCTCCCGTTTACTGCAGCGTGGTGGCGCTGGTCAGCCCCTGGTAGATGAACAATCCCGCAATGACCAGGATCATGGCCCCGGATATGGCGCCGAGCACTTTGACGATCGGTGTGATCTTTCTCATCTTGGCCAGAACTTCCGTTTGGTCCTTATGCATCTGGGATTCGGTGTCATGGAGGAAGATGGAATCGTCCTCGTGCATGCTGAGGGTGCTTTTATAGATCAGGAGGATAATGAGGATGCCCGTCAGAACACCCCACGCGACAAGCAGCATGGCCATAGGAGTCATACGTCACCTCGGATCTGAGATCGAGCCAATTCCCGAAGTTGCAATGCTGCGCTCCAGCGAAACTCCCTAGTATCGCCGGTCTTCGAGTATGGCCCCCTACTGTGCACGATTATAGACCCACTTGGCAAGAGGGGATGCGACTTCTTCCTTACCGGAGGCATCTAAAAGCTGGATTCGGGGACTTTCACCAGCCTCCGAAAAGCCTTGCCTAGCCGGTTGCAACCTTTGTTATACTAGGCTTTTACAAGGAGATAAACAGATGGCAACTACCACCGCACCCGGAGTTCAGCCCAATGCTGAACCCAAGACCGCAGCGCCCGTCCTGACCCCCTCCGCGATTGCCAAAGTTAAAGAGATCATGGCGTCGCAGTCGCCCGTCCCGTCGGGATTGCGGCTGTCCGTAGTTGGCGGCGGTTGCTCCGGCTTTCAGTACTCCATGGCCTTCGAGAACGGCGCGGGCATGATGGACAAGGTTTTCGACTTCGACGGCTTGAAGGTATACGTCGACGCTACTTCGCTCATGTATCTTGGCGGAGCGCATGTCGATTACGTCGAGACCCTGGAAGGCGCCGGGTTCAAGTTCGAGAACCCGAACGTGAAGAGCACCTGCGGCTGTGGTTCCTCGTTCAACGTTTAAGTTTTAATGTTGAGTGCTCTGCGGTCGAGCATTTCTGGTATTACCGGAAGCCCCGCGAAGGATGCGGGGCTTTTCAGTTGTTGGGATATTGCGGGGGATGTGAACTCTACTGTTGCGGCGGCGTCTGGCCCGAATTTTGCTGCGGTGGCGTCGGAGCGACCGGGGTTTGACCGCTGGTCGGCATCATCCCTTGGCCTTGCCCGAATCCTTGTCCACCGAGTCCTTGCCCCGGCATACCCGCCCCCGGCTGTCCAGGGGTTAGCCCGTTCAGGTTCCCTGCCGGAGGGAGATTAGGATTCACCGGCCCCACCAGCAGGCCTCCGCGATCGAGCTGCTGTACATAGATGAAGAGCCAGTCGTTGTAATGGCTCTTGTCGAAGAACACGCGAATGGTCTTCGCCTTGCTCGTGCTGGCGACCCCCAGAATCGGCCCTCCGCCGAACGTCGGCCCGTTGAAGCCCGAGCCGGAATCGGAACCTGCACTGGAATTCGATGATGACGATCCGGGCGAATTCGAATTTCCCGAGGCATCCGAGTTGCCGGTAGATGTGTTGCCCGAATCGCCACTCGCGGATGTCTGACCACCCGCGGCGCCGGTTTGCTGAAGCCCGCCCGTTTGCGCTCCCAAAGGGTTGAGCCCTCCCGGCGTGGTGCCGCCCGGGCTGGGGAGTCCGCCTGGTCCGCCGGGCCCATTCTGCCCGGGCAATACCGGCCCATTGTTCAAGGCGACGTCCTGCTGGTGCAGGAGTTTGAAGTCTTTCTCCTTGCCCGTTTTCGGGTCCCTGCTCATCGGATCCGTATAGCGCTTGCGGAGAAAACGGATGTTATTGGTATTCTCCAGTTCCTCGACACGCGAGGGATACCGTCCAAATTTCTTGTAGAAGTGTTGAATCGCGCGCATGTACGAGTTGCCCCGGTGTCGCAACTCCTCTTCGCGGTCGCGCTGGACCTGTTGGCGCAGATCGGGGAGCACGGCGAGCAGCCCAATCGTGATCAGCGCCACCGCCAGCATCAGCGTGATCATCATGTAACCGCGCTGGCGAATTTGTGACTTGTGATTTGTAATTTGGTAATTTGGTGATCTCAAGCCACGACGTCGCATAACCGCTCACTCGCCTTTAGAATTACAAATTACCAATTACCAATCAGTTATGGCCTTCATCCCGGAGCTTGCGTTAACGGCAGGCTCTGCCGGTTGTTGTTGAGCACATCTTCCACGTCCACTGCGGTCGGCGAGATGTGCAGGACGCGATAGCGCCGGTCGACGATGTCGCCCTCGGCGGCGATAAAAACGTCCTCTCCCTGGGACAAGAACACCTTTTTCGTCTCCCCGGGCCGGTTGGCAAAACCAAAAAACTTGAGCGTGATCGGGGGCGGCCCTGGAACGGGCGGCGGCACGTAAGCGACGGGATGATCCGTCACACCATGTCCCTTGGGCTTCTCGATAACTGCCACCGACCCCGCGACAAAAATGTTTCTTCCATTGCCGGCGTACTTGATTTCCTCGCTTTGACTCAGCAGCTTCAAGTCGAGCGTGGGATCCAGCCGCGGCTCAGCCACCACCACCATTTTTCCGTTCGCCGAGCGCCTCATGACAGGCTTCGCCGCCGCTGAAGTCGTCTGCGACGCTGCCGGCGCGGCGGTTGGCGACGAGGGCCAATACTCGTAACCCAAATAACCCAACGCCAGGATCGCAATCCCGCCCAACACCGCCAGCGCGATGACTTGCCTCCGGTTTTCGATTCCCAGGTTCACTCAGACACCCGACCGCAGATAACTATGCATGGTGATTTGCAACCGGACCGACCCCGGACTTTCGCCGGCGAGGTCCACGCTCTCCACTTCAAAAAAAAGCTTCGACCGTTCCAGCGTATTGATGAACCGCACCAGTTGCAGGTAGTCGCCGGAAAAAGTTCCCCCGATTTCGAGCGGAATTACGCCCGAGCTTTCCGCGGCTTCTTCCTTGTAGCTCATGTGCTGCATAGGGATCTTATTCTCCGACGCCAGCTTCCCGAGCTCGTTCAGCAGTTCGGAATCGCTGGCGGCAAAGCGGTCCTTGTAAAACTCGCCGATCTGATCCTTGGCCAGGTTGATTTTATCGGGCATGCCGCGCAGCGGCGCCACCTCGCGGTTCTTCTTCAGCAGTTCGACTTTTAGCTGGTTCAATTGCTGGTTCCGCGACTCTGCCGAACCGACCAGCGGCGAAAACAAAACCCCCACCGCGATCACATCGGCGGCCAGCATCGCCCCAATCGCGATCTTCAACTTGCGCCGTGAATTCTGCAGATCCGGCATTACTTTCCGCTCCCCTTGGACGCGTCAGAAACCAGGTCGGGAACATAGATCGTGACCACCGAAGCGATGACGATGTTCGCTTCCTGCGCTTCCGACACCAGTTGCGTTCCCTGAAAATGCTTCGAGCCTTCCATGCGATGGACCAGTTCGATGGCGGCCGAGCGCGTGTTGCCGGCCACCTTCATGTCCAGTTCCATTTGACTCTGGTCATTTAGTTCCGGGCGCAGCGAGACCACATGCAGGTTCGGCGGCATCACCTGTTCCAGATCTTCGAACACCCTCGTCCACGAAAATGACTTGCGTTGAATCAGTCCATTCAAGAACTGTGACTGGTCCCGCGTGCTGCGGTTGGCAGCCATGTCGAGGTAAGCCTGCGCCTTAGCCCGTTCGTTGTCCCGTTCCGCGATTCCGGCCTGCAGGTACGCGATGTCCTGGCGATCTTTGCCGGCTTTGCGCCAGTCGCTCACCGTCAAGCCCAGCAGAAACAGCGTCAAAAGGCCGAGCAGCCCCACTCCCAATCCCCAGCGCACCCAGAATTCACGGGCATCCTCATAAGGCCGGGTCGCAAGATTGATATCCAAACGCATATTTATAATTCGTATCGGGCATGCCTTCAGGCATGCCGCCAGTTCTTTCATCCACACGCCTTTAGGCGCTGGATTCAGATTTCACTCCTACACCGAACTACGAAATCAGAGCTCCCACCACTCCCGCCATGCGCCAGCGTGGAACCGTCCCGGTAGTGGACCCGATCTGCGAGGCCGTTACCAGTTCCTCCACCACCGCGCCGGACTGGTTCTTCAGCGCGGGCGCGGCCCCGCCCGATTCTGGCAGGCCCGCCACATACACGCGCTCAATGTTCAGGTTGTAGGTGTCCTGGAAAAATACCACCGAGGGATAGACTTCCTCCGCCAGTTGATCGCCGGTAATGGTCACGCCCCGCACATTCTCGAGCGTGCGGAACAGGAGCAGTTGCTCCTGATCGAGAATCGCGATGCTGATGGTGCGCGCGTCCACTTTGACCACCAGCGTTGGCCGTTCCGCGTCCGCGGCTCCGAGCGCCGCCAGCATTGACGGCATCACCACTCCCGCGCTGTAGCCCACATCGCGAAAGGCCGACTCATATTCCTCAAGAACCTTGTTCAGAACGACCGCCGCCACCGCCCGCATCCCCTTACCCGTCGACTGCGCGTGGTAGGAAATGCGGGCCTCGGCGGGATCAAAAGGCAAAGATTTCTTGAGCCGGAAGCGGACCACCGCTTCGGCCTCGTCCCGCTTGGCGGGGAGTGTTTCGAAATCAAGCAGGACAACGCGCACCGAGGTATCGGGCAGAATCGCAATCACGTCGCGCGACCGTCCGCCGACGCTGCCGAGCGCGCTTTCAATCGCCTGCCGAATGGCCTTGCCGTCCCGCAGATTCGCTTCCATCAAATCGGGCACCACCGCGCCCGGCGCCAGTTCCCTCGCCGACGACATCTCCACCATCCGCCCGGTATCGGCGGCGCGCCCGGCCAGCACCCGATCCGCTGCGACTTCGCAGGCGAGTGTTGGACGGCGAACGTGTTTGGATGTGGAAACCATGACTGATCGAAATTACCTCGAACGGTGGAGCGCCGCGCGACCCCGCCCGGCAGGACGGACGAGACGCTCGTCCCCCCATCGACTCCAAACCTTGATGATATCCCGTATTTTCACGGAGAGAGTAGTTACCTCTGGGGATGCCGGGACCGGACTGCCGGTCCCGCAGATGGTAACGATTCTGAACCCTGGCTTCTAGTCACCACCCTCAGCGCATGGTCTCGATAAAGGTGACCTTGTTGATTTCCTTCAAGGTGGTGAATCCGCCGCGTACCTTATCCAGCGCCGATTCGCGCAGGAAGCGCATGCCCTCTTCGCGGGCAGCTTTCCGGATCTCCGATGTCGGCCTGCGTTCCAGAATCATCTCGCGGATGCGGTCGGTCAAATCCAGAAGTTCATGAATCGCCGTCCGGCCCCGGAATCCCGTTCCCGCGCACTCGATGCAGCCCTGCCCTTCGTACAAAGGCACCTGCGACCACACTTGCGGATCCAGACCGCTGGCCTCGAGCACTTCGGTCGGATAATGCACTGCCGTGCGACAGGAATCGCAGATGATTCTCACCAGCCGCTGCGCCAGAATACAATTCAGCGCCGAGACAAAGTTGTAAGGCTCGACGCCCATGTTGAGGAAGCGCCCCAACACGTCGACCACGTTGTTGGCGTGGACAGTTGTGAACACGAGGTGGCCCGTGAGCGCCGACTGGATGGCGATTTGCGCGGTTTCGTTGTCGCGAATTTCGCCCACCATGATCTTGTCCGGGTCGTGACGCAGAATGGAGCGCAGCCCGCGGGCAAAGGTCAGACCTTTTTTTTCATTGACCGGAATCTGGGTGATGCCGCGTATTTGATACTCGACCGGGTCTTCAATGGTGATGATCTTGTCTTCGTCGGTCTTGATCTCGTTGACGGCGGCATAGAGCGTCGTGGTTTTGCCGCTGCCGGTCGGCCCGGTAACCAGCACCATGCCGTACGGTTCCTTGATGTAGCGGCGAAAGCGGCGCAGGTCGTCTTCGTCGAACCCGACCACGTCGAGCGTGAGCTTCTTGAACTTCTCGCTCATCGATTCTTTGTCGAGCACGCGGAGCACGGCGTCTTCGCCGTGGATCGACGGCATGATCGAAACCCGGAAGTCGATGGCGCGCGCGTTGTACTTGACGCGGAAGCGGCCGTCCTGGGGCACGCGGCGCTCGGAAATATCGAGCTCGCTCATGACCTTGATGCGCGAAATGATGGTGGAGTGGTGCTCTTTCCCGATCGGCGGCATGGCGTTCGTGAGCACACCGTCAATCCGAAACTTGATGACCACCGAGTCGTCCCGCGTCTCGATGTGAATGTCGCTCGCCCGCCGCTGCAACGCCGTAAAAATCGTGGTGTCGACTAAGCGAATGATCGGGCTCATGTCGCTGCCCGCCGTTGCCGTCAACTTGTCGATGGAGATGGTCTCGTCGTTCCCGGCTTCGTCCTCGCGGATCACGTCGAGCGTGAATCCTTCACTCGCGTCTTCCAGCACGCGCTTGGACTGCTCCGTCTTCTGCAGAATGTCGGAGATCTGCTTGAGCGTCGAAACTTTGGTGACGATCCGCTTGCCGAGCAGCAGGCTGATCTCGTCGATCATCATCAACTGGCTGGGATCGGCAATGGCAATCGCCAACCGCCCGTCCGCCGTCTCTTCCAGGGGCACGAACTTATAGCGGAACATCAGGTGCACCGGGATCTTCTCGAACAGATCGTGGTGCAACTGGAAATCGCTCAGGTCGATGAATTCACAACGGTAGCGCCGCGCGATATCCCGTGCGTGCACCAGTTCGTCGGAAACCGACGCAGGTTCTGGTCCCAGCTTCCCGCCATTCGTGCCGCTTACCACCACGGTTGTCTTTTTGTCCGCCATGCCCATTCCAGTCTACAGCCGCTTTCGCAGCCTTTCTGCAGAGACGCGCCTTTCCGCGTCTCAGGTCTCGTGTAGCAGCGGGGCTCTGCCCCGCTTACGGGGCTAAGCCCCGTCACTACACAAGCTGTCTCCATTCAGCCCAGTGCCTTAATGCACGTTCGCTCCCAAGGTGAAGATCGGCATATACAACGAAATCAATATCCCGCCGACAAACACCGCCATGATGATCAGGATCATGGGCTCAATCAGCGCCATAGCTGCGCTCAGAGCCGTCTGCACGTCCTCTTCGTAAAACTCCGCCACCGAATTCAACATCGCCGGCAGCGCACCCGTCGATTCGCCAACCTCCAGCATTTCCACCGCGAGATCGGGAAACAACTTTTGGGCCTCCAGGCTGTGCGCCAGGCTCTGTCCTTCTTTCACCCGCTCCGCTGCGGCGACGACGCCGTTCACCATCTGCCGGCTGCTCATCGATTCGCCGGCCGTCTCCATCGCCGGCACCAAAGGCAGCCCGCCCTGCAGCAGGGTCCCCAGAATGCGCGAGAAATTCGCCACCTGGTACTTCAGCCGGATTTCCCCGACCAGCGGCAGCGACAGCAGAAAGCGGTCGATGCGTTCGGCTCCCTTGTCGCTCCGCTTCCAGCGCAACAGCAGAACCACCGCCACCGCCCCAACCAGCAGCACGATCCACCCATACTTCTGCGCGTTCACCCCGAGCGTCAGCATGAACACCGTGATCGCCGGCAGATCCGCTCCCAGGTTGTCGAACAGGTCGGCAAACTTTGGCACCACGTAGGTGATCAAAAAAATCAGCATTACTGTCACCACCGATACCAGCAGCGCCGGATACACCAGTGACACGAAAAGCTTCTTGCGAAAAGTTTGTACCATCCGCTGATAGGCGATGTAGCGGCCCAGAACCTCTTCCATGCTGCCGCTCTTCTCCCCCGCCATCAGCGTGGTCGTGTACATTTTCGGGAAGACCTGCTGGGCGGCGAAAGCATCCGACAGCAACTCGCCGCCTTTTACGCGCTCGCGTACATTTTCGAGCAGTTGCAGCAAAAATTTGTCCCGCTGCCGCTTGATCAAAAGATCCAGCGCCGTCAGGATTGGCAGTCCCGCCCTGATCAGCGTCAAAAACTGCTGGTTGAAAATCAGAAACGTCGACTGTCGCAGCTTCCCGGCGCGCTGCCCGAACTGGCCTCCGCCCGTGCTGAGTATGGTTTTGGGCTTGACCCAGTACACCAGGTAGCCCTGCTGCGTGAAGCGGTCGTGCACTTCGGCTTCAGAATACCCGTGCTCCACCTGCTGCCGCAGATGGCCCTGTTCGTCGGCGACTTTGACCAGAAATTGTGCCATTCGCTATAGTCTGCGTCCGCGATTCCGACTTAGTGTCTAAGTGTCGTACACCAAGTGTAACATTCTGTTCCCAAAGCGCTTACGCGCCCTGTCCATCGGTGTGGTACGCAAGTAACCAAGGGGTTTGGTATCAGGGCAGCGCTTTAGCGATGCCGAAAGAGCTTCGATAAAAGCCCCTTGAGGGGCTGGCCATTGGCATCACGCTACGGTCCGATTTCCCCTTCCACCGTTTCCACTCCCGGCGGAGGCGTGAACTGAAACCGGCCGTCGCTTACCTCCACATTCTCTTTCCAGCCCGCAAAGCGGAACTCCGTCGCCGCCCCGTCCGGTTCCACCAATACGATGCGGACAATCTGGTCGGAGGGCGTGATCTCCAATTGCACCTCGCTCACCTGGTCCGCCACGCCCTGCAGAACGGCGCTCCGCGGAACCCCCCGCAACACCGTGTTGCCTGCGCCCAACGGCGATTGATCCACAGCCTTGGAAAGTCCCTGTAATTCATTCTCCAGCTTGGTCTTGCCCAGCAGAAACGCCAGTGGCGACCGCCAGTCATCCAGCTTCCGCAGGGTCGTCTTCCGGAGTTGCCGTTCCGCCGGCAGGTAAAACCACACAACCTCGCCGTTGCTGACAAACAGCTTCTCATTCGGAGAACGATATTCCCACCGCATCTTGCGTGGCTTTTTCAACCACAACGTGCCCGATTCCACGCGCTCCGGGCCGTCGCCGCGATAGATCTCGGTGAAGTCCGATTGCAGACTGCGCAGATGGTTGTAATGGTCATCCACCGCCCGGGCCAGGGGACGGATGTCCTCGGCGTGCGCGGGGATAGCGAGCGCGACGAGAGTCCCTATGAACAACAGCCAACAAAAAAAGAACCGGCGTCTCAACTTTGGTTTTCCTCTTCGCTAATTGTACTGCGGCGCGTTCTCGCCAACGGTTAAACGCAAATGAATGTTGAACTGCCTGGGGTAAAAGTAGGGTTTGTATCAAAGACGGTTTCTATCAGAAGGGTGGCCCGTCCTTGTCGCGTTTTCTGCGACAGGGCGGGGATTTTGACCTTCGCCTCTCATTTCCCGAAAAAAGCAAATGGCTGCACTTCCATTCGATCCTTTGAGATCAAATGATCGGCATTCTTGATCCCTGATGGCACGCCGGGCCCTTGTACAGCGGTTCCTTTGCCTTCGAGAAGGGCGATTTCAGTATTGAGGGCGAGAAGAAATGAAAGGGAGTCGCTTTTTGCGCCCATTCCGTAGGCAAGCCTGACTGCCGCATCAAGTTGGGCTTGGGCCGTTTTGATGGGGTTCTTGCCGGGTAATTCAGTCAATTGGTAGAGACGGCGCAAGCTTAGATTTGCCTCATCCATCGATTTTCTCCTGGCGACTCGGAGTGCCCGTGAGGCATCGGCTACTTCGTCGACCTGGGCCGAAGCCGGGGACTGCGGCCATGGAAAGGTATCGAAGACGGTGTCTGAGGTGTAGCGAAAGCGCTCCGTAAGTGTAGAGCACTTCGCAACGAACCAATCCCAGTGCATTGCCGATTGCAGAATTCCGAAGGAATAGTCATCCTCAAAAGGAAATACCATGCAGGCGGCGTTCGGATGAATGTCAGGCGAGACAAATTCAAAAATCGGACGTTTCGTGACTTGGCCGCATGCGATGTAGCGAGTGAGCGGTTTTATAGCTTTGATCATCTCGCCCCTTGCCCAACTAAGAAGCCACCATTGCTTTAGGAAATACGCATGGTGAACCCTGACTTTTGCCTTTGGATTCTTTTTCAATACCTCAGCATTCCGTTTCTCTTCTTTCTCCGCCGCTTTTTGGCGGTCCGGCAATACCCTCGTCTGTACGACCGAAAAAGGGATCGCATATTTCGCAGATTCAATCAGGTCGCGCGGGTGGAAGTCGATTACGTAGCGTTTAGGCGACGGCGGGAACGTTGATAGCATATCGTTCGCTGTGAGGAATGGGAAAATTACGTCTCGGTTGTTTACATCCTCCTTGAATAACTCCACGGCCCGCTCTGGCGTGAGCAGAAACCCCTTGTGCCCGTGGGTTTGCCCCTGAAAACACCCTTTCGAATCTCTGTTGACCCTGAGCCGTTTTGCACCCGACACATCCGTCGTGAAGGATAGCGAAGAGTTGATCGACGGGAGTTCCACCGTCTTCCAAGGCCCTTGGCGGTCATTGCCTGTTAGTTCGAAAAGGAACTTGGGGCCATCGGCTGGGCCTTTAGTCCAATTTACTATGGAAACATGTACCGAAGCTTCTCCAGACCAAGGTTGTGAGGAGACAGCCTCTGTGATGGTTCCATTGTGTTGCACGATATAATCCAGTCCGCCCTCGCGTGCGTAATTTTGCCGGATCGTGTTAGTGCCAACTAATCCGGCGCGCTGCCCGACCTTTAAACTGTCGTGCGCCTTGCGAAACCAATAGACGCAATAATCGGCTCTGCCTGGAATGTCGGGGTAGGCGCCTCGAAGTTTCTGCAAGTAGGCCGGACCTAGCTCTTTTTGCATCTTGTTTTTCGATTGGAAAGGGGGATTTCCAATAATTGCATCCGCCTCGGGCCATTTCATAAACAGCGCGTCATCGCACACGACATTTCCTTCTAGGTTATCGAGCGGAAGGGCCTGGTCGAGGAGATCTCCTTGAAACTCGCGAAAGCGTTCACGGCCTTCCAGGAGACTGAACTCCTTGGCTAACGCGAGCGTTACCTTTGTCAGTTCTGCCGCAAATGTTGTGTTGTCAATTCCATAGAACTGTTGTGTTCTCAGCGGCGAACCAAAGCCGATCTTCCTAGCCGCGTCTACCCCAAAGTTAGCGTGAACTTTTGCTATGAGGTCCAAGCCAATTCTGGATAATTCCCGATAGGCGACATACAGGAAATTTCCACTGCCACAAGCTGGATCAAGCACACGAAATTGCTGGATAACGTCACGGAGTCCTACCAATTCTTTCAGGGTACTCGCGTCGTCGAGCCTCGCCCGAAATGGACGGACAATTGTGGGAAGAACTACCTTCTGAATATCTGCTTCGCTGGTGAAATGAACCCCGTGAGCATGTCGCTCTTCTTTTTCCATACTGCTTTGGAATAATGAGCCGAATATCGCTGGCTGAACTTTACCCCAGTCCTCGCCGGCGGCATGGATCAAAAGGAGCACCTCCCCCGATGTCAATTCGACAGGGTCAATCTCCTGAAAGAGGCCTCCATCGAAGTACGGGACGTTTTTGTAACGGCCGCCCTGCGCAGATCGGTCCGTATTCATCTGTTTGAACAGATTCCCGATCAAGTCGTATGACTTGGCGGCGCTGTCACATTCTTCCAGGAGTTCCAAGAATATTCCGTTTGGGAGTAGCCCGACATCTTCGGAAACCATCGCCACAAGGCACTGCAGAATAAAGCGCTGCGAACGTGGTCGATCTTTCGTACGCCTCATGATCGAATTGAAGACGACAGCCAGCTTACCCGCAGCTGATCGAGTGACCGCAACACGGTTATTTCCGAATCGGGGCTTCTTCTCAGTTGGCAGGAGGAAGTTCAGCGCATCGTAACGCTTAGGAAGATCAACTAGGCGTACGCGGTCCATTGGCTCTTCCATTTGTTCGTCGAATTCATAAATCCAGAACTCGTCGAAGTTGCATAACACCACGTACCTTGGTCGATGAGGAACAGAATGAAGCCAGTGCTCAAATGCCTGCTGGTAGTGATCCCGAAGATTCTCGGTTCTACTTTTCATTTCAAGAATAAGTCGAGGCTTCCATAGGAGATCAATGAATTTAACGTTCTTTCCGCGCCTGTATTGACGGTCTTCTAGTGTTGCGCCCGCCTCCTTGTAACCCTCGTGGCCGAATGCCTGGAACAGCCGATCGCAGAATACCTGCGCCTCCCCTTTCTCATCACCCTTAAGTTTCTGGGCGTAGTCAACGAAACGCTGGAGGCGCTCCACTAGATCGCTTGACATAGTGGCTGATTAAAACATTTCCAACTACCTGTTTACAACGTAGGGGGGAAACCGAGGACAGACGGGACGTTCCCCAATTCTCAGGCTTCAGCCTGCGTTTGGGCCCCTTCGCGATTCCCACGTCGGGCGAAGAAATTGGGGTACGTCCCCTCTGTCCCCGAGTTTCCTCCCCGGATGATCAATGCAAGGTCGGAAACAGCGGGCACGAAGCCCCGTTCCACGATGCGCTGAAATCTCGCAGGTGCCTGATCCCGGCAGGCAGGGCCCGTGCTTACCGCTAAGGGTAGAATCGGAGTGCGCTTTATAGTCTTGTCTAGACTTCGACCTCTCACGCCCCGCAAGAACGTAAACTCTTGACACCACCTGCTAAACTAGATTCATAGCAAACAATGTATTGCTCCCAGAAGACTCCGTTCTTTGACAACTTGAACTGGGTTACGCCAGGCCATTCGGAAGTAAGTCTTTGTTTCTCAAAGACCTGGCGGAGAGCAAACGGATTCATTGCGAACGCCGCGAGCTAAGTCTTTGATTTACAAATACTTTACTCGTAAATCCTTATTCCCCAAAGACCTGGAAGGAATTGTCGCTAAGTCTCTGATTCCCAAAGACCGTCGTAGGGGGGTGGGGGGTACTAGTCCGCAGATCGAACCCGACCAGCACGGAGGAGCAACCTGATCCATCGCGAACCTCGCGAGCTAAGTCATTGATTTACAAATACTTTACTCGTAAGCCCTTATTCCTCAAAGACCTGGAAGGAATTGTCGCTAAGTCTTTGATTCCCAAAGACCGCCATAAGGGGGACTAGGCGCAATGGTTTTTCCCGCCGTATTTCCGGAATAAATGGAGTACTGCTCAGTCCCGCCGACTCTAACCAAGACTGCGCTCTCGCAAATTACCCGATCAAGCAGCGGATTGTGATACAGCACGTAAACTGCTCGCGGATGAGCCTTCAGACTCGCATCGAGGCTAGCGACCACACGCCGCACTCCCGCTTCCGGCAGCGGATTGAAAAGAAAAATCACCAGAGGCTCAACCGGAAAAGCAAAGTCGATCGCATCGGCGCAGACCGCTTCCAGCACAAAGCATTTCTGCGATTCGCTTCTGTACCGGGCCAGATTCTCCTGTGCGATCTGGTGCAGTGCCGGCAGAAGCTCCACTCCCACAATCCTGCGAAACGGATATTCCGAAGCCATCAGCAGCGTCCGTCCCTTGCCGGAACCAAGATCGACGAAGGTGAATGGTTCGAACTCGAATTGCTCGGACAAGACGGGCAGGCTGGCCATCATCTCCCGGAAAAGAGCGGGGTCGGTTGGTTGATAAGCAGAATGAAACAATCCCAGCAGCCGCGCCCGCCCGCCTACCGTGCCGCTGGTCGTGTTGACTCGATGCTCCCAGTCGTACTCCATGTCGCCATAGCGCTGCCGCCGGCGCTCGGGCGTCGACTCGCGCACAAACGTCCAAAGATTGCCGATCAGCAGAGAAGTCGCAGCCGCAGCGCCTTTTTCTCCAGCCTGTTCGCGCCACCAACTGCATAACGCGCGCCAGAATTGTCGAGGGAAACTTGAGGACACGCCTGGATGCTAACAAATAGCTGCTCGAATCGGGCCCCATAGCGGATGGTTGTCTAATCGCGAATCGAGAGGTGCTATAACCACCGGCAGTTGCCGAGCTGCGCTCGGCTTGGACGGGCGAGGGTGCCCGTCCCCACACAAATCTTAAGGCTTTGAATTCGGTTCGGTGGCACGCGGCGGTTGCGGCGGCTCTGCTCCCGGCGGAAGTCCCTTGGTGATGAAGTAAAGACTCTGCGGATCCTGCACTTCGATCCGCCCGTCGGGCATCAGCTTGTAGGGGCGTCCATTCGGATCGGCAGGCGTTCCATGGATAAACCCTTCGCGCTCCAGATCGCCTATGCTGAGCGGCCATCGTCCCGTCTTTTCGCGGTACTTTTCGACCACCTGCTCCAGTCGCGTCACGTCCTCATCCACTTGCAGAGCGCGCAGATGTTGGACCGCGTTTTCCTGGACCAGCGTATCCTTGGTGCTCTGGTAGGTGGTGAACCATAACATGCGCGCCGTGTCGAACTCGCCTGCATGCTGCGCCATTCGCGCCGCCAGGATGGGCATGAATTCGTTGGTCACCGGAAGCTTCGCTCCCTGGGCAAACGCATCCGCCGCTTTGGCGTAGTCTTTCAACTCGGTGTAGTACAGAAATCCCAGGTTGTAGTAGAGCCGCCACTGGCCGGGATTCTGCTCGATTCCGTACTTCATCAGCGCCAGCGCCGATCCGGGTAATCCTGCCCCGTTCGGCGGTTTCGGAGCCAGAAAGTTCGCCCCAAACTGGTACGCTGGAAGAAGCCTGGGATCCAGTTCCGTCGTGACTTCGAGCAGCGGCGCCAGCAGGCGGAAATCGCGGGAACCTTTGTGATGTTGTTCCCCGAAGTACTGCACCGCACGCGTCCAATAAATGTCAGCCAGCAGGCCGGTGTAGCCGACGCTCAGCCGCCGCAGCACCTTGGAAGAGCGCAGATAAAGCGCTTCCTGCGCTACCGATCCCCGCCGCAACTGGTCGACGGCATGGAGGGTGGCCATTCCGCCGGCCATCGAAAAAAGCAACACCGCCATCGCCACCAGATTCACGCGTCCGGTCGCAGTCATATTCATTTTAGATTCCGGCGCTGGAAGATCAGCACCGCTCCCGAAATCGCCATCGCGGAATACAGCAGTGCGTAAACGCTGTTGTACAGAATCAGACGGCCGGGTATAGCGTCCCCGTGCGCCACCTCGCTGATCACGTTCAAGGCGGAAAAGTTCGGCACCAGATAGGCGATGGCCTTCGCCAGCCCGCCCGCTACCCCCTGCGTGATTTTGGCGAAGCCCCGCAGATCCTCTGCCAGACTTCCGATTACGAACAGTGCGAAGGTGAAGACCGCCGACATCAGCGGCGTGGAAAAGGACGAGAAGAACAGGGCCAGCGCACACACAATCAGAAACTGCAGCACGATGAAGTACAGCGCGACCAACACCCACGCGTCCATTTTCTCGAATTTGTGCGCGACGTAGAGCAGCGCCAGAAATACGCCGACCGCCATGAAGAACGTGTTCACCACCAGCGTTCCCGTGAGCCCGAAGAACTTGCCCACGACGAACTCCCAGCGGCGCACTGGCCGCGACAGCACTGTGTACAACGTGCGCTTGTCGATCTCTTTCGAAACCAGGCCAATCCCGATGAAGATGGCGATTACGACTCCGAACAGCGACACCGCCGTCAGTCCCAGATTGACTACTACTAGGCGCTCGATGTCGATCGAAATTTCTCCTACCAGAATCGCCGCCCCGGAAAGCAGCAGCGCAAACGCGATCAGGTTGTACAGCACCCGGTCGCGGACCGCCTCGCGAAAAGTGTTGAAGGCGATATATCCGATGCGCGAATTCATACGCCCACCCCTTTCCGGCTTTCCTGTTTCCGGCCGTCCTCTTTCCGGTCTTCCGTGGGCCGCAACTTCTGGATGTAATATTCCTCCAGCGACCGGCGCACCGGCGTCAGCGAAATCAGTTTGATGTGCTCGCGCCGCAGCACATCTAATGCCGCGTCCTGCTGCGCTTCCGGCAAGACCGCGTTTACCATGTCGCCGCTGACCCGCGCCTCGGCCCCCAGGCTCGCCAGGTCCGCCGGCACTTTCTGCGCGAAAAAAACAATCTCGACTTTGCCTTGCGTCTCGGAAGTCAATTCCGCGACCGCTCCCACCCCGCGCAACTCACCCTGATGGATGACCCCTACCCGGTCGCAAAGCGCTTCCGCGTCCGACAGAATGTGGGTCGAAAAGAAAACCGTTTTGCCTTCGTGCCGCAGTTGCTGGATCAAGTCCCGAACTTCGCGCCGCCCCATCGGGTCCAGTCCCGACATTGGCTCATCCAGAAACACCAGTTTCGGATCGTGCAGGATTGCCTGTGCCAGCCCCACCCGCTGCAACATGCCTTTCGAAAACTTCCGCAACTGCACGCCCGCCGAATCGCTCAATCCCACTCGCGCCAGCATCTGCTCGACCCGCGCCGAGCGCCCTTTCGCCGGAACTCCCGAAAGCTGCCCGTAATAGTTGAGCAGTTCTCTGGCAGTCAGATGGTCGTAGAAATAGGGCTGCTCGGGTAGAAATCCAATCTGCGATTTCACCCCCGGATCGTCCATGGCCAACCCCAGAATCCGCGCCGTCCCGGCGGTCGGGAACACCAACCCCATCAGGAGTTTCAGGGTGGTGGTCTTGCCCGCGCCGTTCGGACCGAGGAAGCCGAACACCTCTCCCTGCTCGATGGTCAGGCGAAGCCGGCGCAGCGCTACTTTCGGCCGTTTGCGCCAGAATCCCACTAAATAGCTTTTTTCCAGGTCGAGAATTTCAATTGCCGCCATGGCTATGCGTTCAATCCGAGCCTCTTGCGTGGATTTTGATGCGGAATTTTATTCCGGAATTGTATCCCACTTCCAATGAAGGGAATTATAAGCAATGCGTGGCGCGCCATGCGCGTGTCTGGCTGCCCCGGCGATTACGAAGGTAAACCGCCGGCGGGGACCAAGGCTGGTCCGGGAAGTTACCGCCGCCCGCAGCCTTACTCCTACTGTTGCGGACTGATGGTGTTATCGCAGGTCGCGATTGTGGATCCACTGGAGCGCACGACGGCATCCGCGAACGAGCAGAAATAGTTCACGCCCGTCTGGTTCACGCCTACCGGGGTTGCGATGAATTGATAGGTGCCGGCCGGAGTGCCGCTTACCCCCGACAGAGCGAACACATAGCCGCTTTTGGTGCCGCTTCCCAAAGCGGAATCGATCAAACAAGCGCTGGTCGAGGTGGGTACAGTGCTGGCGCAGGTGGTGCCAGCCAGGTAAGACAGAGTGCCGGCAAAGCCCACCGTCGGGTAGGTGGAGTTATAGGAAACCTGTGCCGTGTTCAGGGTGCGAAGTTGTCCCACCGCGGCTGACTCGTTGGCCGCCATGCGCGCATGAAGAAAACTGGGCGCCGCGATCGCTGCAATGATCAGAATGATAGCCACAACAATGAGCAGTTCAATGAGAGAAAATCCTTTGGTGTTTCGCATCATATCTCCCTGATTCCGGACAACCACATCCGGGTTTCACAACTACCTGTGCACGTTGAATGCCGGGCTTGGTCAATCCCCCAAACTTCTAAGCCATTGCAAATGCAATGCAATTTGCAGCACCGCGGTTGCCTTTCGCCGCTTTCGTCATTCCTCTGCTGCGGAAATGACATTTTGTGTCAGTGAAGTTTAGCGACCGCGTACGCGCCAGCATTAAACCTTTCCCACAATAAAAAAAGCAGAGGATTTCTCCTCTGCTTCTTTCCGGCTTGGTACCCTCCCCCAGGTACTTTGCCAACTTTAAGGTTAAGCTATTGAAGCGGGTTTACCGTTCCGTCGCAGCTTGAAAGCGTGGCTGAACTGGAGCGAATGACCGCATCCGCAAACGAGCAGAAGTAGCGCACACCCGTCTGGTTCACACCAATCGGCGTCGCCACGAAGTTATAGCTGGAGGCTGGCGTGCCGCTTACACCCGACAGAGTAAAGATATAGCCACTCTTGGTGCCGCCTCCCAAGGCCGAATCGACCAAGCAAGCAGTGGTCGACGTGGGTACAGCGCTGGCGCAGTTCGTACCCGCCAGATAAGACAGCGTGCCGGCGAAGCCCACCGTCGGATAGGTGGAGTTGTACGAAATCTGGGCTGTGTTCAGGGTGCGAAGCGCTCCCACCGCAGCCGACTCGTTCGCTGAAATGCGTGCGCGTAGCAGGTTCGGGATGGCAATCGCGGCGATGATCAGAATGATCGCCACCACAATCAGCAATTCGATCAGTGAGAAGCCTTTTTGTTTCCGCATTTAAATTGTCCTCGTCTCCGTTTACTGTTTTGGTTGGATGACCAACTCGCTTGTACTATCGCACTCCTAGGGCCAGAGTCCCAAGTGACGGAGGTAAGATGCCCTTCGGGAACAAAACTTAGCGTTTTCAGCGGTATCCGCTGGATCGCTCCCTCCTCACTCACCCTCGACTCTCCCAGTATGACACTTTTGGCGACCGCGATTGACATATTTTGCCAGTTGCCCTTCATCCCCATCCACCCTTCAAACCGCCCGTCAGATGCCGCGACCCACGTTCTGGGAACGCTCGCTGCTAGTTTTCTTGCGTCCGCTCCGCTTGCAGTTTGGCCATCGGGCCAAGGAAATGAGAGGCGGCAATGGATGGTGCTGGGTACCCCGGCTTTTGTGTCCCGGAGACGGCCCTTGCCGGTCTGCCCGAGCCTGTGGGATGGAAGCGGATGCAAGAAACCGAACCCGGAGCGGGGGCAACTGAAGGTATATTGGCTCGTAGCCTGGAAGCAAAATGGAAATTCCGGTTCCCATGGTTCCCACTTTCAAAGCGCCCACTTTCAAAGCGGATGCCGATCCGCAGACTGAGTCTTCGTCCAGGCACGACTTTCGCTTACCGGTCATCGTCGTAGCGACAGTTCTCCTGGCCATCGCCTGCCGGCTAGCGCTGGCGGTTTGGCGCTATTCCGTGAACCTCATCTTCTGGGACCAATGGGACTTTTACACGCCTCTGTTCAACCACGCTTCCTTCTGGCGAATTTTCACCTGGCAGCATGGGCCGCACCGCGAAGGCATCGGGCTGGTGCTCGACAAATTTGTGTTGCAGTCGACCGCTTGGAATTCCCGGGCCGAAGCTCTGTTCATGGTGGGGACATTGTTCGCGGCCGCGGTAGTCGCGTTGCGTTTGAAGCAGAAGCTGTTTGGCAGTCTGGACTACAGCGATATTGCCATCCCTTGCCTGTTCTTGACCTTTGCGCAGATGGAAGCTTTGGTGGGCGTGGCGAACCCTTCTTATTCCGCGACTCCAGAGCTGCTCATCGGACTTTACTGCCTGGCCTGGATGCTTCCCAAACCGATCGCGCGATACGCGGCTGTCCTCGTACTCAACTTCCTGCTGATCTACACCGGGTTCGGTTTTTTCATGGTAGTGGTAACCATCGGTGTTCTTCTATTCGACCTGCGACGCGCGTTGCGAACCGAATCGGAATCAACCCGCTTTCCGGCAGTGGCCCTCTTACTCGCGGCAGCGTCCTTCGCTGGCTTCTTCTATCGCTATCGCTGGGATCCGGCTGTCCCGTGCTTTCACTTTCCCGATGCCCATCCGCTGAACTACCCGTGGTTCATCGGCCTCATGATGTCCTACTTTCTCGGGCTGCGGACCGTTGTGCTCGCATCGGTGGCCGGGAGTTTTCTTGCGCTGGCGGCATGTGCGATCCTTATCTGGCATGGAGTTCGTCTTTGGCGCCACCGGGAATGGTCCGCCGCCGATCTGACGGTCGTCATTCTTCTCAGCTTCTCGCTGCTCTTTGAAGCCAACGCGGCGGTTGGACGGGTTTGCCTGGGCATGCCCGAGGCAGCGCAATTGTCGCGCTACATGGGATTGCTGGTGCCAGCGTTTTTGGCGATTTATTTCCATCTGCTCACCTGGCGGAAAAGCACGTTCCGCACGGCCCTGCTAGCGCTATTTGTGATCGCACTTATCCCTGGCACTGTGCGCATGCCCAGTGGATATTCCCCTCAACTTGTGAGCGATGGAAAGCAAGCGTGGAAGACGTGCATTCTGCAAACCGGAAACATCAACTACTGCGATCGGGCCACCGGATTCCCGCTGCATCCCGATCCAAGAAAGACCCAACTCCTGGAGAAACTGCAATTTCTGCAGAAGAACCGGTTAAACCTGTATTCGGGGGATCGCTAGAACAGGATAAGTCCGGGGCAATCAAAAAGCAGAGGATTTCTCCTCTGCTTTTCCCGGCTGGTACCCTCCCCCAGGTACTTTGCCAAATCCAAACTTATTGTAGCGGTAGCACGGTGCCGTCGCAGGTGGAGATCAGATTGGCGGGGTCGAAGCGCACCACGCCATCCGCGAACGAGCAGAAATAGCGCACGCCCGTCTGGTTCGGACCTACCGGCGATGCGACGAATTGATAGCTGGAGGCCGGTGTGCCGCTCACGCCCGACAGAGCGAACACATAACCACTCTTGGTGCCGCCTCCCAAAGCCGAATCGATCAAGCAAGCCGTGGTCGAGGTGGGTACAGTGCTGGCGCAGGTGGTGCCAGCCAGGTAAGACAGAGTGCCGGCAAAGCCCACCGTCGGGTAGGTGGAGTTATAGGAAACCTGCGCCGTGTTCAGGGTGCGAAGCGCTCCCACCGCAGCCGATTCGTTCGCTGAAATGCGCGCGCGCAGCAGGTTCGGGATAGCAATCGCGGCGATGATCAGAATGATCGCGACCACGATCAGCAGTTCGATTAGCGAGAAGCCCTTTTGTTTCCGCATCTAAAATCTCCCCATTTCTCCGCGTCCGTTTGACTTTCGGTTGGATGTCCTACCAACTCGCACGTACTATGGCATCAGTATGACTTCGGCTCAAATTACGGAGGTTAGATGACCTTCGGGCGCGGCAAATTGACAAATCTTTACAATCGCTTGGGATTAGATTAGCCTTCAACCCACTGGTGTCGTGATCGGATAACTAGCCATGCTCCTGTGCGCTAGAATGAGCCCCGCTGGAGCGTCTAATGCCGAACCTGCGATTAAACTCGGAGCGCGACATCGCCCGCGCTTCCACTCTGGACGCACCCGCCTATTTCAGCGCGGAAACCTTTGAGGCCGAAAAGGCCAGGCTCTTCGCTTCCACCTGGCAGGTCGTCGGTCATGTTCGCCAGGCCGCAAGCCCCGGCGACTACTTTACCTTCGACCTCATCGGAGAACCGCTCCTTATCGCTCGCGGCGACGACGGCATCCTGCGCGGCTTTTACAACGTCTGCCGCCATCGCGCCGGCAACCCCGCCTCCGACTGCGGCAACCGCAAACTCTTCCGCTGCGGCTATCACGGCTGGACCTACCGCCTCGACGGCGCTCTACTGGTCACTCCTGAATTCGACGGCGTCGAAGATTTCAATCCCGAGGACTTCGGCCTGGCCCCGGTTCGCCTCGAGGAATGGTTCAACCTCATCTTCGTCAACCTCGATCCCGAGGCTCGCCCGCTGCACGAAAGTCTGGGCGAATTGCCCGCCCAGGCCGGGAAGTTCGATTTCACCAGCATGAAGTTTTCCGAGCGCCGCACCTACGAAATGAAATGCAACTGGAAGACTTACATCGATAATTATCTCGAGGGTTACCACGTGCCAAGCGTCCACCCCGCGCTCAATCGCGAAATCAACTACAACGCCTACAGAGTCGACCCCCATCCCCAGTACGTCCGCCAGTGGACTCCGATCCGTGGCGCCCAGCCCGGAGACGCCACCCCGCGCCGCTACCAGCAATCTGGCCAGCACTCCGGCGAAGGCCTTACGGCGGATTATTTCTGGGTCTTTCCCAACTGGATGCTCAATTGCTATCCCGACAACGTCTCGCTCAACATCATCCTGCCCCTCGATCCCGAGCGCACGCTGGCAATTTTCGAATGGTATTTACCCGAGAAAGATCTGGGGAGTGAAGCTGCCCGCAAAGCCTTTGAATTCAGCGACGAGATTCAGGTCGAGGACGCCGGCATCTGCGAGATCGTGCAGAAAAATCTCCACTCCCGCAGCTACCACAGCGGCCGCTACAGCGTGAAGCAAGAAAAGGGTGTCCACGCGTTCCACCAGATGTATCGCGACCTCATGACCTAGCAGCTTGGGGAAAAACTCGATGTCGACCTTGATTTTGGGTGGCGCAGCGGTTCACCGCTGCGGTAAGTCTCAGAATCGGCTTTTAGCCGCCGAGGTGAGACGGCGACCCGCAAGATACTTTTTCCGCAGCCTGCTAGGTAGGGATGGGATAGCTAGTTACCGTCGATTTCGTCGAGCCGCACCGGCTTGTCTGAGTCAATACGGATCGCGCTAGAATCTTCTTGGGCAGTGAAGGGTGGATGTTGTGGGGAAAAGCCAGCCTTCAGCCAACGGAGTCGCTTCTACCCATGGACATGTCACCGTCCCGCGAAAAGCACATCGTCATTTACTGTCTTGTGCTGGTCGCTGCCACACTCGCTTTCTACAATCCCATCGTCCGTAACCAGTTCGTCGACTTCGATGACTTGTCCTATATCTTGAAGAATTCCCACGTTCTTGGTGGTTTGACGTGGGCCACTGTGAAATGGGCGTTCACCACCTTTCGCGAGGGAAACTGGCACCCGTTGACTTGGCTATCGCATGCCTTGGACTGCCAGATCTTTCACCTGAACCCGATTGGACACCACTACACAAGTCTCTTTCTGCATGCGGCCAATGCCGTGCTCCTCTTCTTGCTGTTGCGGCGGGCGACCGGATTTACCTGGCCCAGTCTGTCGGTGGCCGCTTTGTTTGCCCTTCATCCGGTCAACGTTGAGTCCGTTGCCTGGGCCGCTGAGCGCAAGAATGTACTCAGCATGTTGTTCTTCCTGCTCGCTCTCCATGCCTACGACAGGTACGGGCGCACAGGCAGACGTTATCTCTATTCATTGGTCGCCATTTTCTTTGCGCTTGGCCTAATGGCAAAACCGCAGGTGGTCACGCTACCTTTTGTGCTGCTGCTTTGGGACTACTGGCCGCTGCAGCGAATGAGCATGGGAATGCCCGCGGGATCTGCGACAGTGGGTTCGCCTTCTGTTTCCACTCAACGGTCGTTCCGTTCCCTGGTATGGGAAAAGTGGCCGCTTTTCGTTCTTGCCGCGGCCGATTCGGTGGTCACCGTTATAGCGCAGCGCGCGGGGGCCTCGGTACGGACGCTTTCGGAAGTTTCGATCTTCTTGCGGTTCCAAAACGTCTTCGTCTCCTATGTAAGATATGCCGGAAAAGCGTTCTGGCCGTTCCCGCTCGTTCCCCTGTATCCGCGTCCGGTGGGTCTGCTGCCCGCCTGGCAAGTGTTGGGAGCGGGGGCCTTGCTGCTTCTGCTGAGCGCGTTCGTATGGCGCTGGCGCGACCGCCGCTATTTGCTCGTAGGTTGGTGCTGGTTCCTGGGAACTTTAGTCCCGATGATCGGAATCATCACCGTCGGTGAGCAAGCCATGGCCGACCGTTACGGGTATCTTCCCTTCATAGGTTTGTTTATCGCAGTCGTGTGGGCTCTTGGTGAGGCGGCCTCCAAGCGCGGGATCGGTAGGGGTTGGCTCGCTGGTTCCGCCGTTGCCGCACTCTTGCTTCTGGGGAGTCTCACTTATCGCCAGCTTGGCTATTGGCACGACAGTGAAACTTTGTGGCGCTATACGTTGAGCGTCACGGAAGGGAACTACACGGCGCACAGCAATCTCGCGCTCGCGCTTGCCAAGCAGGGCCGCCCCGAGGAGGCGATCGAGCATTTCCGGGCGGGCAAGGCACTGCACAAATACCCTCCCGTCCAGGTCCTCGGTCTCTGCAGGTACGAGTTGCACGTTGGATATTCCTTGTACGCGATCGAGGAATGCAATTCGGTGCTGCACGATTCCGACGATCCGAAGCTGCAAGCCGCCGCATGGAGCGGGCTTGGAGAAGCTTACTTGCAGTTGCACCGATACGATCAGGCCGCCGAGAGCAACCAGAATTCTCTACGCTTGAATCCGGACGACGACTTGGCGCTGGTGGGTATGGCCGTCCTGGCGATGCGGCAGGGGCAGGATGACGTAGCGGTCGCTCAGTTGGAGCACGCGGTGAAGGTCGATCCCAACGATGTGAATGTCCTTCTTTTCGCGCAAGCTCTACGTCGGGCCGGTCGTGCTGCGGAGGCCGATTCCGCTGCCGCGCAGGTACAGAAGATTTCTACAGACTTGGGCCAGGCGCAGTTCGACGCGGGACAATTCCTCGCGTTTGTCGGCTTGAAGCCGCTGTAGCTCTAGATGCGCTTCAGCAGCAGGCAAGTAATATCGTCGTGCTGCGGAGTGTTGCCCACGTACAAATCCAGTTCCGCCCACAGCCGGCGCAGAAGTTCAGCCGGAGCCGATCCCGACTCGCGATCCACCAGTCGGATTAATGTCGGTTCGCCGTATTCTTCATCTTTTGAGTTGACCGCTTCGACGACCCCGTCCGTAAAAATCACCAGCCAGTCGCCGCCCTCCAGGCGAGTCGTTCCCACCTCGTAACGCGATTCGGCGAAAATCCCGATCGGGACGCCTCCCACTTCCAGCCGCTCCAGCGCCCGCGATTTCTTCCGCAGAATCGGGACGTTATGTCCGGCGTTGATGTAAACCACGTCTCCGGTCGCGGGGTCGAGCTCGGCGAAAAAAGCGGTAGTGAAGCGAGCTCCGCCCTGGCTGTTAGAACAGGTGTAGCGATTCACGCCGGCTACCAGTTCCGCCAGTGAGATACCGCTCGTCGACAACGTCCGCAAACTAGCCTGGAAGGTCGCCATCACCATCGCCGCGGGAATGCTCTTTCCCGCCACATCAGCCACCACAAACAGAATGCGGTCGGCACTCGGCTCCCGGCCCGGCAGCAAGATGACATCGTAGTAATCGCCCGCCACCGTGTTTGCCGGCTGCGTCGCATATGCAATCTGGTATCCCGGAATCTGCAACGGCGCGCCCGGCAACATCCAGGCCTGAATATCTTTGGCGATCTCCAGGTCGCGCTTCATCACCACGCGATCCGCCAGCTCCAGCAGCAGCACCAGCAACAACAGCAATCCGCCCCAGACGTGCAAATCTAGTTCATGGATCTCGACACGATTCTCGCCGCTGGTGTAAGTAAACGCGACGGAAGGCCAGAACAGCAGAATTAGCCCGAGCAGCACCAGCACGCGCCGCGCCGGTGTCAGCTTTTCCAGGATCGCCCAGAATAGTGCCTTCGCGGTTCGCCAGCCCCGCCTTAATCTGGAGGGCTCCGCCTGCAGGTCGATCCCCGATGAATAGAGCCGGTAGCTAGAACGCGCGTCTTTTTCAAACTGCGACCAGAGTTGGTTGAGAGCCAGCCCCTCGCTCACGCGATACCAGAAGCGCCGGGCCCTGCCCTTCAGTCGGGGTCGCGGCGGGGCAGTCTGCGGAGGAGAGGCCATGACGGAGTCAACATTATAGGCTGGCGCCTTTGCTTGTGGAGGGACGGGCGTCTCGCGAGCCTGCCCTGAGCGAAGCCGAAGGGTCGAGCCGGGCGGGGACGCCCAGCTCTCCACCAACAACTAAAAGACTCAGCCGCCTCAAAATAACTCCATCTGCCCGATCTCCACATGCGTTCCGCGACTGCTGCGCGCGTGCTGGTCTCCAATCCCATACTTCCGTCGAAACGCCGACATCAACTGTGACAACCGCTGCCCGTACCCTTTTGGCAGAAATGCCCGATCGGCATAACGCGTCCGGTAATGTCCCACCAGGGCAGGGAAGTGTTCTTCCAGAAACGGCATGAAGATCGCCGCCGAACAGGGTTTCAGGAAAAGTGGATTAGCAAAGATATACTTCGCGCCCGCTTCACTGGCGGCTTTCACCAGGGCCTCGAGGTCGCGCGGGCGGTCCGTAATCTCCGGCAGCACCGGAGCGCAGATCACGCCCGCGTCCACACCCGCAAGATTCAACTGGCGAACCGCTTCCAGCCGCAGATCGGGACGCGGTGCCCGCGGCTCGAGCTTCCGCGCCAGTTCCGTATCCACCGTAGTCACGGTCACATTCACAAAGATCCGATTGTGATCGCCCGCCCGCCGCAGGATCTCCGCATCGCGCGTGACCAGGTTCGACTTGGTCACAATTCCAATCTCCAGTCCGGAGTGCCGCGCCAGTTCCTCGAGGATGGCCCGCGTAATCTCAAAACGGCGCTCCGCTGGCTGATACGGATCTGTCGCCGTGCCAATCGCAATCTCTTCCCCACGCTTGACCTTTTTCAACTCCGATTGCAGAAGCGCCGCGGCTTGCTGCTTGACGAAAATCTTTCGTTCGAAGTCCACGCCTTCCCGCAGTTCCATGAACTCGTGGGTATAGCGCGCGTAACAGTACTTGCAGGCAAACTCGCAACCACGGTAAGGGTTGATGGCCCACGTAAACGGAAGATTGCGTCCGCTTACAACCCGGCTGAGTAGCGAACGCGTCCCGAGGGTAAAGTATTCGACATTGTGTCCCTCGCGCAGAGACTCGCCATCGGCGGCGATCCGCGCAATGCCCACCAGTTTCGGGCGGGAGTTGGTTTCACGGAATAGCGGAAGGGAAGCCATTGTTGGTATTCGCTATTTGTTCGCCTACAACGATAGCTCCCAAACGCAACCCTGTCAAATTAGAATTTCCGGTTCTCCACTTTGGTTCTCCACGATGAGGGCTATGCGGCAGACGTTTTCCCGAATCGGTATCTGAACGGTAACCCGAGACCACGCGCGCGAGCGAACGCGGTGTATAGTGTATATTCAAACGAACGCTTCCAAACTTATAAGCGCCAGGGGACCCTGCCGCTCTGGCGTTGTGGATTTCCTTCTTCACTCAAGCACCCAGCAAAGCAGCCCTTTGCGGAATCGCTAAACTCCCATGAAAATCCTGCTCTACAACCCCGACAATGGCGTAACCCGTAATTTCATGCCGCATCTATGGATGTTCCTGCTGCAGACGCTCACGCCACCGGGCCACGAAGTGCTGCTGGTGGATGGCAACGCAAATCCGATGGATGAAGCGGGGATCGCGCAGTTTGTGCGCGACAACAAGATTGGATTAGTCGGCATCGGCGCCATGACCCGAATGATAGCCAAGGCGTATCGCATGGCGGACGCAGTCCGCGCCACCGGAGTTCCCGTGGTGATGGGCGGACCGCACGTGACGGAGATGGCCGACGAGGCGCTCGGCCGAGATGGCGGGCCGCGCCACGCCGACGCGGTTGCCCTGGGCGAAGCCGACGCGACGTGGCCGCGGATTGTTGAAGATGCCGCCCGTGGCGAGCTCAAAGACGTCTATGCGCCGGTGGATGCCTTCGGCCAGGAGAGCAAGCCGTCGCTGAAGGAATATCCTGTGATTCCGTGGCAGTCGATTGATCTCAAGCAATTCAATCTGGTGCCGAAGGCCGCGACCGCCTTGCTGCAGAAGATCGGAGAAGGCTGGGGATCATTTCGCATTATTCCGGTCGAATCCGGGCGAGGTTGTCCTTACGGCTGCGAATTCTGCACTGTGACCGGATTTTTCGGCGACTCGATTCGCTTCCGCACCAATGAGAGCGTGGTGAATGAATTGCTGTTGTTGAAGGCCCGCGCCCGCATCGAAAAGGGACAGATGGCGGTGTTTTTCATCGACGATAATTTCGCTATCAACATCAAGCGCACGAAGTCCCTGCTGCGCGCCATCATTGCCGCCAAAGCGCAGGTGCATTGGGTGGCGCAGATCAGCGCCAATTTGTTGCGCGACGAGGAACTTGTCGACCTAATAGCGGCCTCCGGAGGCAAGTGGATTTTTATCGGCATGGAATCGATCGACCCGGCCAATCTGAAAGACGTGAATAAAGGATTCAACAAGCCGGGCGAGTACGCGGCGGTGCTGGAGCGATTGGCGCAACGCAACGTGTACGCCATCACGTCGTTTATTTTTGGCATGGACAACGACACTGTCGGAGTCGCCGAAAGAACTCTTGGGCAAGTGCGTACCTGGCCTCCGGGTCTGCCGATTTTTGGTCTGCTCACTCCCTTGCCCGCAACTCCGCTGTACAAGCGCCTCGAGACTGCCGGGCGCCTGACGCGGCCCAAGCACTGGCAGGAGTTCATCCCCTTCGCGATGGCCCACACGCCGCTGAAGATGACGATCGAAGAAGCTCACGCCGAAGTGAACCACGGTTGGGCCGAGGCTTATAGTCCGGAGGCGCTGGCGCAGGCAGTTGAATCGCTGAACGATCAGCCCCTGGGTTATCGCGTCAACATCTTTCTTGCGCGCCTCTGTTTCCGCGGAATCTATTTCACCATGATGGGGAAAATGGCGTGGCTGAAGGTGATTGCGCAAAATCGGCGAACCATCTTCAAGCTTGTGAGGGAAGGGTTCAAGGCTAGCGCCTGGCGCAGCGCATCGGCGAGGATTCCCGCGAACGCAGTGCCGCCGGTGGAGGCGGTCGAAGCCAAAGTACAAGTTGCGGGAGGCTGAACGGAACGGGCAGGGCAATTCGTTTCCAGCCTCGCTTCCAGCATCCTTCCTATGGCATGATGGGAATATCAGGCGAGGTGTTTCATGTACATGCACGAAAAGCTTCAGAAGGGAAGAATGATCGGCTATGTCCTCGGCATAGCCGTCTTTGTCGCCGTTGTAGCATGGAAGTTTCTGGGCCGCTAAAGCCGGAAAAGGTCTCAGGTCTGGTGTCAGGAATATCTCGCTGGCATCGGCCTGCTAGGTTCTTCTTGAGACCTGACAGCTGAGACCTGATTTCTCGCTGCCTGTACCGCTAGCTGCGTTCTTGCTAGAATGTGAATTTCAATCACACTCCCTGCGCCGAGGAGCATGAGATTTTATGGCCTACGTAATTGCCGAGCCCTGCATCGGAACCAAAGACACCGCCTGTGTTGACTCCTGTCCGGTGGATTGCATTCATCCCAAGAAGGACTCCGACAAGTTCGCGACCGAGGAGATGCTGTATATCGATCCCGTAGAATGCATCGACTGCGGCGCCTGCGTGCCGGTGTGTCCGGTCTCGGCCATCTTCGCCCTTGACGACCTGCCGGAAAAGTGGAAAGAGTACACCGAGCGGAATGCGAAGTACTTCGGGCGGTAGAGCGGCTTTCAGTTGTCAGTTATCAGTCGTCAGTAAAACCAGTCCGGCACCGGGAGCACCTGATTTGACTGAAAACTGACGACTGACAACTTCTTCCATTACAATCATAAATTAACCTGTAGACCTTCCATGGCGCTGAAGGAGTCGGAAGCGATCGTTCTGCGCACGTATCCGCTGCGCGAGTCCGACCTGCTGGTTACGCTCTTTACCCGCATGGAAGGCAAGGTGAAAGGCGTGGCGCGCGCGGCCCTGAAGTCGAGACGCCGCTTTGGAGGCGCTCTCGAGCCGCTCACGTATGTGCGGGCGTTTTACGACGACCGCGAGCGGCAGGAACTGGCGCGGCTCGATTCCTGTGAAGTGATCGAATCGCCGCTGGCGAGCGAGGTCAGTTATCCGCGAGCCGCAGCGTTGGCGCACGTCGCTGAGTTGCTCGACGAGCTGATGCCCGACCGCGAAGCGAGCGACGCGGTTTTTCGGTTGAGTTTGGCGGTCTTGCAAGAATTGCGCGGCAAGGCGTTGTGGATGCCGCTCACCTACTTTGAACTGTGGATGACGCGGCTCATGGGATTTCTGCCGGAGTTTTCAGAATGCGTGGTCTGCGGACGCGCCCTCGACGGCAGCCGGGCGTTTTATCACGCGTTAGCCGACGGCTTGGTCTGCGTCGACGATAAACGCATAGCATCATCGGAACTGTCGTCCGAGTCAAGAAAGATTGCAGCGCAGATGCTGCGCTCTCGGGTTGCCGAGTTTGCGGAGATTGACTGGCCGAAAGCGGTCTGTGCGGATCTGCGCAAGTTTCTTCTCCAGATTCTGGAGCGGCAGATCGAGAAGAAGCTGGTGACGGCGGGAATGCTGGAGAAGATCGGCTAGTAGCGTATTTTGATCGTGAACTCATCCAAATCCAATTCGCTGACCTTCCAGGAACTCATCCTTAAGCTGCAGGCTTTTTTCGCTGAGCGCGGAGCGGTCATCCAGCAACCCTACGACGTCGAAGTCGGCGCGGGGACCATGGCGCCCGAGACATTCCTGCGTGTGCTAGGTCCGAACCCATATAAGGTCGCATACGTCCAGCCATCGCGGCGTCCGGCCGACGGGCGCTACGGGGAGAATCCCAACCGCTTGTTCAAGCACTTGCAGTTGCAGGTGATCCTCAAGCCCCCGCCGGAGAACGTGCAGGAGCTCTACCTCGAATCGCTCGCCGCGATCGGCATTGATCTGCGTCAACACGACATCAAGTTCGAAGAAGATAACTGGGAGTCGCCGACGCTCGGCGCGTGGGGCATCGGGTGGCAGGTCATGCTCGACGGGCTTGAAGTCACGCAATTCACCTACTTCCAGCAGTGTGGCGGCGTCGATCTCGATCCCATCTCCGCCGAGCTTACCTACGGTCTGGAGCGGCTGTGTGCTTTTCTACAGGATGTGGATTCCATCTACGACATCGTGTGGGCGCGCGATCCCGACACGGGCAGGGAAGTTAAGTATGGAGACGTGCGTCTGGCCGACGAGCAGCAATTCTCGGTATACAACTTCGAAATGGCCGATGTCGTGAAAACGTGGAAGCATTTCGAACTGTGCGAGGCGGAGTGCAAGGTATTGATCGAGCGCTACGCTGCTTTAGCCAAGGATAAAAGCGAAGGCGACGGCATCGCGCGCGAGAAGGCGCGGTTTCCGCTGCTTGGCGCCTACGATCTGTGCCTGAAATGCTCGCACTACTTCAATATTCTCGATGCCCGCGGCGCGATTTCGGTGACCGAGCGCGTCGGGGTGATCGCGCGCGTGCGGGCGTTAGCTGTGGGGATCGCCAAAGCCTGGATGGACCAACAGTACGGGACGGGGGAAAAAACGGGGAGCGATGACTCGGCTGCGCAGCCGTCAGCTAAGGGAAAGAAAGGCAAGCTGGCTCCGGTTCTCACATAGGATCTGAACACAAAGAATAAAGAATGCCTGACTTCTTACTCGAAATCGGATGCGAAGAAATCCCGGCGAGGATGATTGACGCCGCGTCGCGCGAGCTGCGCGAACGCCTGCACACGCTGTTACAGCGCGAGCGCCTCGAACCCGCCGGAGCGATTTCGCATCTCGACACGCCGCGCCGTCTATCCCTTCTCGCTTCCGGCATTCCCGCCTCGCAGCCGGACATTACCGAGCAAGTGAACGGCCCGTCCGCGCAGGTCGCATATAAAGATGGCCAGCCGACACCGGCAGCGCATGCGTTTGCCAAGAAGGTCGGCGTGGATGTCGGCGAGCTGGAAAAAGTCAGCACTCCCAAGGGCGAATACCTCGCGGCCACGGTCACGCGAAAAGGCCGCACCGCCGCGGAGATTCTTGCCGAGACTCTTCCCAAGGAAATCTCGACGCTCTACTGGCCCAAGAACATGTACTGGCGCAAGCGCGGGGAAGTGTTCGTTCGTCCGGTGCGCTGGCTGGTGGCGATGCTCGATGCGCAGGTCGTCCCGCTGGAATTGTTCGGCATCGCTGCGGGCAATATTTCCCGCGGCCACCGCATGATTGGGAGCGAAGTGGTTGTCGTATCCAAGCCCAGCGCCTATGTCGAAACCCTGCGCGGCGCAAAGGTGCTTGGCGCGTTCGAACGTGAGCAGGTGATCCGCAAGGCGCTTGACGCTGCGACGCGTACCATCCCCGGCGCGCGCTGGCGCGAAGACAAGCCGCTGGTCGCGACCGTCGTCAATCTGACAGAATTTCCCTCAGCCATCCTCGGCAGCTTCGATCCTGAGTTTCTCGATCTGCCCGAAGAGGTGCTGGTCACGGTGATGCGCGACCACCAGAAATATTTCGCCATCGAAGATGCGAATGGGAAACTGCTGCCCCACTTCCTGGCGGTGCTCAACACGGCTGCCGACTCGGACGGCTTGATCCGCCACGGAAACGAACGCGTCTTGCGTGCGCGCTTCAACGATGCCCGTTTTTTCTGGCAGACAGACCAGAAGCAGACCATCCGCCAGCGCGTCGATCTACTGCGCAACGTCACGTTTCAGAAAGATCTCGGCAGCTACTACGACAAGACTGTGCGCGTGCAACACCTGGCCAGCTCGCTCGCCGAGACGGTGAAGCAGAGCGGCATGGCCGTTCGACCCGGCATAATCCACAAAGCCGCGTTGCTGGCCAAGACCGATCTGACCACGGAACTCGTCAAGGAGTTCACAGAACTACAGGGAATTGTCGGTGGCCTTTACGCGCGCGTGCAACCGCTCGATGAGGGCATGAAGCCCGACGTGCAGCTGGAAATTTCAAAGGCCATCTACGATCATTACAAACCCGAGTCGATGGAGGACGCGGCTCCTGCGACCGTTGAGGGAGCGGTTCTCTCGATTGCCGATAAGGCCGACTCGATCGCCGGAATGTTCGCCCTCGGTCTCGTCCCCAGCGGATCAAAAGATCCGTTCGCACTACGCCGCCAGGCGAACGGAATTGTGAAAACCATTGCCGAGCATAAACTGCCGCTCCGTCTATCCGAAATCATGGCCGATGCGCGCAGCCGCTATAAGGGCTCCGAGGCGGAGAAGAAATTCTCCAACGCCGCCTACGCCGAATCGGTTCGCAGCTTCTTCCGCGAACGCCTCGAGTTCTACTTGAAGGATGCACATGAACCTCGATACGCGTATGACGTGGTGAACGCCGTGCTCGCGGTCGACGCCGACGATGTGGTGGACGCCGCCGCCCGTGCCGAGGCCGTGACCAAAGTGCGCGGCTCGGCCGATTTCGAATCGATATCGAGTGCCTTCAAGCGCATGAAGAATATTCTGCGCCAGGCTGCTGAAAAGACTAAAGTTATTGCAATGCGTGTTGATCTCTCCGGGCTGCAGGAAGAATCCGAAAAAGAACTGGCCGCGCTCATTCCTCGGACCGTAGCGACGGTCGAGAAAATGCGTGCAGAGCACGACTACGAAGGAGCTCTGCTTGAGATCGCAAAGCTGCGTCCCGCGATCGACAAATTTTTCGACAAGGTCATGGTCATGGTGGACGACGACAGTCTCCGCGCCAATCGCCTGGCGTTGTTGCAGACCGTAGTCAAGGAATTCTCCACGATCGCAGACTTCTCCGAGATCGTGACCGAAGGCAAAGAATCTACGAAATAGCGTTTGCGAAACAACAAAAGAGGATACATCTATGGCAACCACGACTCTCCCCGAAGCCGAAATTATCGAAGCGAAGCCCAATGAGAAAAAGCCCGCGACCGCAAAGTATGTCTACTTCTTCGGCGGTGGCAAGGCCGACGGCAACGGCAAAATGAAAGACGTGCTCGGCGGCAAAGGCGCTGGGCTCGCGGAAATGACCAACCTCGGCCTCCCCGTGCCTCCCGGCTTTACGATCCAGACCGAAGCTTGCCGCGAATACATGCGCGGCGGTGCGGTTTCGAAAGATGTCGACCGCCAGATGGAAGAAGCGCTGGCCAAGCTCGAGAATGTTCAAGGGCAAAAGCTCGGCAAAGGCGAAAATCCTCTGCTGGTCAGTGTGCGTTCGGGCGCCAAGTTTTCCATGCCCGGCATGATGGACACGATTCTCAATCTCGGCCTGAACGATCAAAGCGTTGAAGCTCTCGCCAAGCGCACCGGCAATCCGCGTTTCGCTTATGACTCTTATCGCCGCCTGATCCAGATGTTCGGCAACGTGGTGCTCGACATCGAGAAATACGTATTCGAAGAGATTTTCGACGCCAAGAAAAAACAGAAGAAAACAAAGTTCGACACCGGCCTCGATGCGAAAGCGCTGCAAGAGGTCATCGTGGATTATAAGAGGGCCGTCAAAAAGCACGCCCACCGCGACTTCCCGCAGGACGCCCAGGAACAGCTGGTGATGTCGCGCGATGCCGTGTTCCGCTCCTGGCAGAACGATCGAGCCAAGACCTATCGCCGCCTCAACGACATCGATGACATGCTCGGCACTGCGGTCAACGTGCAGGCCATGGTCTTCGGCAACATGGGCGAAACCAGCGGCACGGGCGTGGGCTTCACTCGTAACCCCTCGACTGGAGCCAAGGAGTTCTACGGGGAATTTTTGCTCAACGCGCAAGGCGAAGACGTCGTCTCGGGCGTGCGTACGCCGGTCCCGATCCTTGAACTGGAAGAGGTTATGCCCGCGGTTTTCAAACAACTCCGCGAAATCACCACCAAGATGGAAAGTCACTACAAAGACATGCAGGATTTTGAGTTCACAATTCAGGACGGCACGCTCTACATGCTGCAAACCCGCAACGGCAAACGCGCGGGTTTGGCGGCGGTGCGGATCGCGCTGGAGATGGTGGACGAAGGGCTGATCACGAAAGAACAAGCGATTTTCCGGCCGGAGCCTGACCAACTGGTTTACTTTGTGGTGCCGCGGCTGGATGAAAAGGATGTCAAAGTGGAGAACGTGTTGGCCAAAGGACTGCCGGCTTCTCCGGGCGGCGCTGTTGGACAAATTGCCTTCACCGCTGCGGATGCGGTGCGGATGGCGGGCCACGGCAACGAAAAAAATCCCGTCATTCTGGTGCGCGCTGAAACTTCGCCTGAGGATATTGAAGGCATGGTATCGGCGGCCGGCATCCTAACCTCGCGCGGCGGCATGACGAGCCATGCTGCCGTGGTCACGCGCGGCATGGGCAAGTCCTGCGTTGCTGGCGCGCAGGAAATCGATGTGGACGAGAAGAAGCGCGAGATGCGCGTGAAAGGCCAGGTGTTCAATGAGGGAGATTGGATTGCCCTCGATGGATCCACCGGGCGCGTGATCAAAGGCAAGGTCAAGACGGTTCCTCCCGACCCGAACGACTTGAAGTTATTGGATAAGTTTATGAGTTGGGCGGAACCTTACCGCACCATGAAGGTCCGTGCCAACGCCGATGTTCCTCGCGATGCCATTAAGGCACGAGAATTGGGGGCCGAAGGCATCGGCCTCTGCCGCACCGAGCATATGTTTTTCGGCGAAGAAAAAATCAAGCATATGCGGGACATGATTCTTGCCGGTAACGAAAGAGATCGGCGGGCGGCACTGAAGAAACTGCTGCCGTTACAGCGCAAGGATTTTGAAGGCGTATTCAAAGCGATGGATGGGTTTCCTGTGACCATCCGTACCCTGGACCCACCGCTCCACGAATTCCTGCCCAGCCGCGAAGAGTTGATGGTGAATATCGCCACCCTCCCGCACATTAGCCCGACGCAGAAAATATCGTTGGTGGAAAAATACCGTGATTACGGAGTCAAAGCGGCCGGCGACTTGAAGAAGGTTTTACCTGAGCTTCTGAGCCGCGTCGAACAGCTTCACGAAGTCAATCCCATGCTCGGGCATCGCGGTTGCCGTCTCGGCATCACCTACCCCGAAATTACCGAGATGCAGGCGCGGGCCATTTTCGAAGCCGCCGTTGCTGTAGCCAAAGACGGCATCAAGGTGTTCCCGGAAGTGATGATCCCGCTTACGGCCACCGTGAAAGAAATGGCGAACCAGGCGGAGATCGTGAACCGCGTGGCAAAGGAAGTCTTTAAAGAAAAAGGACGTACCGTCGAATATCTCGTGGGCACGATGATCGAGTTGCCGCGCGCCGCACTGGTCGCCGACAAGATTGCGAAGGAAGCTGAGTTCTTCTCCTTCGGCACCAACGATCTCACCCAGACCACCTGGGGCTTCTCGCGCGACGACGTCAACAAAATCCTGCCCACCTATCTCGCGGATGGAATCATCAAGCAGGATCCGTTTGCCGTCCTCGATCGCGAAGGTGTAGGTCAATTGATCAAGATGGCGACCGAACGAGGACGCAAGACGCGTCCGAACCTGAAGGTTGGAATTTGCGGCGAGCACGGCGGCGAACCATCGTCGGTCGAGTTCTGCTACCAGACCGGCCTCAACTACGTGTCCTGTTCACCGTTCCGCGTACTAACGGCGCGACTAGCGGCGGCGCAGGCTGCAGCCAGCGAAAAGTTGCAAATCGACGCTGGGCGAACAAAATGATCAACGCAGAGACCGCGGAGACAACTCGTGCTGAGGTCGCTGAGATTAGGTTTCCCAGCGACCTCCGCGTGACCTCTGCGCTCTCTGCGTTGATCAGTTGACCCTCTGCAGCCGGTTAATCAGCTTCTGCGCCAGATTCTCCTCAGACTCAGACCACAGCAGCCGCCCCGTTGCCCCCGCATTCTTTTCCACCTTCGCGGTAAACTCCACCAGTTTATGGACGTTGCTGCGAACGTTCCGCTCCGCCTCGCCCGTCAACTCGACTTCTTCGTGGAGAAACGGCGTGTCCAAACCGAAATCAATTTGAATGTGCCCGGCCTCTTCCGCCGCCCGCTCCTCAAATTCGATCCCATGCGCGGTCAGACGTACCAGCGACGGCTCCAGCACCCATTTCTCCGCCCCCTCCGGAGGACTCCACAAATCCCAATAGGCCTCGAAAATATAGGCATAGTCGTCGTGCAGAAATTCCGCGACTTCTGCCACGGCTTCCTCCGGCGCAACCCCGGGACGGTAGCGGCGCTCCAGAATGGTAGGCTCACTCCACGAGACCGGCTGGATCGCCGAGTAGGTTACCCCCTCCCGTGCAGCGGAAAGCGGAATTTGCCGGAGCACGCTGACCGTGTGTGGCAGAATCTCTGCCTCATCGAAGCTGGGAAACCACAGACTCAAATAAAGCGAATCAGCCATAGACGTATTCTAGTTGCATTCTAAATCGAAGGCGTTCGCGTCAATGCGCGAAGTTTGCGGGCGCATCCGGTCGGTAAGAGCACCTGGTTTTGACGCAGGAAAAGTGCCCTGTTACTATGAACTTCGGCGGCACACAACCATCTCACCCAGAAGCGTCCCCGTCGTCTAGCCTGGCCTAGGACATCGCCCTTTCACGGCGGTAACGCGGGTTCAAATCCCGCCGGGGACGCCAACAAATAAAGGCGTTAGGCGCGAAGGGAAAAAAGCCCGGTTGTCGTTGTACAGAAGGCTGGGGTCTAGGGTTCGTACGCTCTCGACACGCGACTGCTGGTGAAGAAGGAAATAGAAAAGCAAGTACATGAACGACCGTATTCGGTTCATCTTCCATGAGGGTAAACAGATACTTCTAGTCGACCTGTCACATTGCTCGGCTGCGGAGGTCGGAAAGATTTTGCGAGAACTCCCCGAGGTTGTGACTACCCGTGCGCGCGGTTCAGTCTTGATATTTTCCGATTTCACGGCAGCATCCTTTGACGCGGAAGCCATACGGGTCATGAAGGAAACCGCAGTCTTTGACAAGCCTTATATCAAGAAAACCGCATGGGTAGGAGCAGAGAGCTTTCCTCAGGAGTTCGCTGAGAGCCTGAGTAGTTTCTCCCGCCGCGAATTTCCCGCCTTCAAGAGCCCCGAGGAAGCTCTGGCATGGTTGGTGAAGGACTGAATAGCCCCTGGCCTCCCTCCCTCTGACAGCATTCAGCATTTTCAATCCGAGCCATTCCGTGATAACTAATTTAGGATGCTCGCTCGATCTTCGCCCCGACTCCAGCCACTCTCGTCGCACCCTCGTCGCACCCGTCGCACCAATGAACGATGAACCTAAAGGTCTCAGTTCGCATGTCTGCAGGGCCGCTATCGCTCGTGGTCCTGGCTGCGCTCTCGCTGCCAGCTGCGGCGCAGGCCGGGCCCCCCTTCCTCGGCGACGACCCCGGCACTCCCGGCGACGGCAACTGGGAGATCAATGTCGCGGCCTACACCGAGCGCCATCCCACCGAGCGCATCTACAACGCCCCCATTCTGGACGCGAACTACGGCCTCGGTCCCCGCATCCAGCTCAAGTACCAGGTGCCGTACCTCGTGGTTGGGGACGACGGCGGCCCAACTCGCAGCGGCTTGGGCAAGTCGCTGGCGGGCGTGAAGTGGCGCTTCTACGACAGCGATGAGAAGGGTCTCGAGATCTCGACCTACCCCCAGCTCGAATTCAACAATCCCACGTCCTCGCTGCAGCGTGGACTCGTGGACGACGGAACCAGGTTCTATCTTCCCGTCGAGCTAACCAAGAAGGTCGGGCCGTTCGAGATCAATCCTGAAGTCGGCTATTGGTTCGCCGACAAAGCGGGCTCAGCCTGGGCCACTGGGCTCGTGGTGGGTCGGCAGGTCAGCAAGCACCTGGAGCTGGATGGCGAGTTATATAACACCGCCAACACCAATGGTTCCAACCACTGGAACACCTTCGATGGCGGAGGCCGCTACCGCCTGGGAGAGCACTTCGTGCTCCTGTTCATGGCCGGACGCAGCTTCCGCGGACCAGCAAGCGGCCAGCCGCAATTTTTCGGCTACTTGGGGATGCAGTTCCTGTTTTCCACCAGGCACAAAAAGGAAAGCCCGCCGGAGACCGGCCCGTAAACGCGCGCTGCATTCATTTGCCGTTGCGCCAGCAACCGCCGATTCCTTTTTCTTGCGTTCGCGGGGACTCTCCGTTCTGCTGCATTAACTTGGTGACTACGCCGGTCCATCCGTTTTGGTGGCTCCACGGCTATAAGATTTTGAGCCGAGTCGGAGGTGTGAAGTAGGGCTCCGCCGATTGACTCACGTGCCCGCCGAGGAGCATTATCGGTTCGGCCAAGTTCCTTTCATTCTGGGAGCGAGCTTTCCCGGCCCCATCTTTTCCTCGGAGGGTAGCAGGATGGCAAAAAAAACCCACGAAAGACTGTCACGTCGAGACTTCATCAAATGGACGGGTAGCGGCGCTCTCGCAGTCGGCGTGGCTTCCGGCCCGTTTTTTCTGTTTCCGCAGAAAGCTGCGGCGCAGCAGAAGACGCTAAAGATACTCCAATGGAGTCATTTCGTCCCCGCGTACGACGCTTGGTTTGACGGAACCTTCTGCAAGCAGTGGGGACAGAAGCACGACACAAACGTCGTCGTCGATCACATCAACACTGTCGATCTTAACGCGAAAGCTGCCTCTGAGGCCTCGGCACGGAAGGGGCACGACGTGTTCATGTTGCTAACTCACCGCCCGCCGCCTACGAGAAGCAAACCATTGACATGTCCCATGTGTACCAGGAAGTGGAGAAAAAGCACGGCAAGAAGATCGAACTCGCGCACAAATCCACCTACAATCCAAAGACCAACCGCTATTTCGCTTTTTCCGATTCCTACGTCCCCGATCCCGGCAACTGGCACAAGGACTGGTGGACTGACGTGGGTTACCCGAATGGTCCCGATACCTGGGAGGATCGTGCGAGCCGGCGCCAAGAAAATCAGGGACAAGACAGGCCATCCTTGCGGATTGGGGCTCTCTCAAGAACTCGACACCAGCATGGCCATGCGCGCCCTGCTCTGGTCGTTTGGCGGCGCCGAGCAGGATGAAGGCGGCAATGTCACCATCAATTCCAAGCAGACTATCGAGGCCCTCAAGTTCATGAAGGCCATTTATCAGGAATCCGAAACTCCGGAGGTCTTCACCTGGACTCCGCCCTCCAACAATCAGGCCATGCTCGCCGGCCGCGTCTCCTATGTCGCCAATGCCATCTCCATCACTCGCCAGTCCGAAAGGGAGCATCTGCCCATTGATTCCAAGATCATGATCTGCCCGGCGCCGAAGGGGCCGGTGCGTCGCATCGCCGCCGAGCACGTCATGGACTGCTACGTGGTCTGGGATTTCGCCGAGAACAAGGAAGGCGCACAGCAATTCCTGATCGATTTCGTTGACGCCTTCCATGACTCGTTTGTGGCCGGCCAGTTTTACAATTTCCCTTGCTTCCCGACCACCGTCCCCAACCTGAAGCAGGAAATCTCCAATGATTCTCGAGCCAATCCCCCGGACAAATATAAAGTCCTCGGCAACGTTCTCGATTGGGCCACCAACGTCGGTTATCCTGGTTACGGCACCGCCGGCATCGACGAGGCCTTTAAAGCCTGGGTCATTCCTACCATGTTCGCCAAAGTGGCGCGCGGCGATGAAACTCCGGAGAATGCCGCCAAGGTTGCCGAAGACGAATACAAGCGTATCTTTGCCAGATGGAAATAACCACGACCGGACGGGGGGCCGATGGCTGTCGTTCAGACGCGTGATCTGACAAAGGTATTCAAAGAAGGACAACTCGGAGCCGTCAACAACGTGAACCTTGAAACTCGCGAAGGCGAGTTTCTGGTTTTCCTCGGGCCCTCTGGCTCCGGAAAAACGACCCTCTTGCGGATGATCGCCGGACTGGAAACTCCCACGTCCGGCGACATCCTCATCGGCGGACGAGTGGTCAACGACCTCAGCCCGCGTGACCGCCGCATCGCCATGGTCTTCCAGAGCTACGCGCTCTATCCTCACCTCTCGGTCTACAAAAACATTGCTTTTCCGCTGAAGGCTCAGAACGTGAAGAAGGAACTCCATAAAGAAAAGGTAGAATGGGCGGCATCTCTTCTGGGCATTGGCGCGCTCCTCGATCGCAAGCCGCGCGAACTCTCCGGAGGTGAACGTCAGCGGGTCGCTCTGGCCCGGGCCATCGTGCGCGAACCGGCCGTCTTTCTTCTCGACGAACCTCTCTCCAACCTCGACGCCAAGCTCCGCGCCTCCGCGCGCGAAGAGCTGGAGCGCTTTCACCGCCGCGTGGGTACGACGTCCATCTACGTCACGCACGATCAAGTGGAAGCCATGGCCATGGGCGACCGCGTCATGGTGCTGAATAAGGGTACTCGTGCACCAGCTTGGCACTCCCACCGAGGTCTATGACAATCCTGCCGATACCTTCGTCGCCACCTTTCTGGGCTCGCCACCGATGAACCTGGTCGAGCTGGGCGACGTAATTGTCGGCTTCCGTCCGGAGCATTTCCGGCCCACGTCCACGAGCACCGGCGACTCCGTGCCCTTCCGTTTCAAAGTGGAGAACAAGGAATATCTGGGCTCGGAGTGGATTGTCTCCGGCACACTGGTCGGCGGAAAGTTTGAGGGCAAGAAAATTTTTTCCCGGCTCGGTTCGGCTCAGGACCTGCAGTTGGACGACACCCGCAATTTTGCCGTGCCGCAGCACGAGCTGAAATTTTTCGATCGCATCACCGAAAAACGAGTCGAGCCGAGAGCCTTGTCATGGCAGTAGCCCGGACCAAAATAAAGTCGATCGGCGCGGCTCAGAGCCCGATGCTGGGCGCTGCCATGTTTTCACCTGCGGTTCTCTACATCCTGCTGCTCGTAGCCGGACCGTTTTTTCTCGCTATCTTTTACGCTTTCAGCGACGCCCGGATAGGCAATACCGAAATGCACTATGTTGGCCTGGAAAACTTCCGCAGCATCCTGCAAAGCCCTAGTTTTCACGTGGCCATCCGCAATTCTCTGATCTTTACGATCTGTTCTCAAATTGTCGTAATCATCGGCGCCAATATTCTCGCCATTTCCTTGGAGAAAACGTTTCGTGGCCGCGGCCTGATCCGTTTCCTGATTCTGTTGCCCTGGGTTGCGCCCATCGCGCTGGGCGCCATTGGATGGAAATGGATCCTTGATTCGATCTACAGCGTGATCACCTGGGTGCTTGTGGCCGCACACATTTACAAGCCGTTTAGTGCTCCCATGTGGCTCGGCGAGCCCCGTCTTGCCATCACTTCCGTCCTTTTGGTCCATAGCTGGCGCCTGATGCCATTCTCCACAGTCATCCTGCTCGCGGGCCGGACCGCAATTCCCAAAGATATTCCGGAGGCTGCTGCCGTCGATGGCGCCGGCTTCTGGCGCACGCAGCTCCAGATCATGATTCCGATGATGCGGCCCATCATCAGCGTTGCCGTGCTCTTCGGCCTCATTTTTACCTTCACCGACATGACCGTTGTCTACATCCTTACCGCCGGAGGTCCCTTCGACTCCACCCAGACCCTGCCCTCGCTCGCTTTTGCAATGGGCATTCAGGGCAGCGATCTCGCCGCCGGCGCCGCGATCTCGCTCTTCCTGGTGCCGGTGCTGGTGATCATTGCCTATTTCATGTTGCGCGTGGCTCATCGCGCTGAAGTCAACTGATAGAGGTCAACCGATAGAAGTGAACTGATGGAAGTGAACGGATGGAGGTGAACTGATGGCCAGAGGAATTTCCCGTCGCATCCGGGGAAAGGTCGTACACATCCTCGTGCTGGCGACGTTTACCATCCTGCTGGCTTTCCCTTTCTATTGGATGTTGATTACCAGCTTCAAGCAAAACGTCGATCTCTACACCATGGAGAACAACCCCTTCATCTTTAATGCCAAGCCCACGCTGGACCATCTTAAGTTTCTGTTCACCGAAACCAGATTCGTCCGCTGGCTTGGCAACACAGCATTCGTCGGGATCTTCGTCGTTGCCATCACGTTGTTGCTGGCCGTGCCTGCCGCCTATTCACTAGCCAGACTCTCCGGGCGCTGGGGAGAGCGCCTCGGCATCGGCATCTTTCTAACCTACCTCATCCCGCCGACTTTGCTTTTCATCCCACTTTCCAGAGTAGTGGCGTACCTCGGCCTGCAGGACTCCTTGTGGGCGCTCATTCTCGTCTATCCCACCTTCACCGTCCCCTTTTCCATCTGGCTGCTGATGGGTTTCTTCAAGTCCATCCCCAAGGAATTGGAAGACGCCGCCATGGTGGACGGGCTTACCCGCTTCGGTGCTTTCGTCAAGTTGGTGATTCCCATCTCCGTCTCCGGAATTCTCACCGTCGTGATCTTCACCTTTACCCTGGTAACCCAGGAATTTGTCTATGCCTTGACCTTCATCTCTTCCGAATCGAATCAGATGATCGGGACTGGCATCCCCATATTTTTGGTTCGCGGAGATGTCTATTACTGGGGAGCGCTCATGGCCGGTTGCCTGATCGCCAGTCTTCCGATCGCGTTCATGTACAACCTGTTCCTGGACCGCTTCATTGCCGGTTTCACCGTCGGCGCCGTCAAATAGTGACACGCGTCGGCGTGTTGCGATCCTATTCCTGCTCCGTGTTTACACGTCCCAACGAAGCCGGGACGAAGATGTTTGCGCTCGCGGACTCTCCGCTCTGCTGCATTAGCTTGGTGACTACGCCCGTCCATCCGGTTTGATGGCTGGCTCCGATTCCGGCCCCTGAGTCACCGTGGAAGTACTCGTGGAAGAGCACCAAATCGCGCCAATGCGGATCAGTCTGGAACTTCTCCAGATTCCCAAACACCGGACGGCGGCTCGATCCGTCACGCAGAAATATGCTGGTCATGCGCCGTGACAGTTCCCCGGATACCTCCCAAAGGGTCATCAGCTTTCCCGATCCGGTTGGAAACTCGACCTTGAAGTCGTTGCCCAGGTAGTAATGGAACTTCTGCAGCGACTCCACCAGCAAGTAGTTACACGGGAACCAGATTGGTCCGCGCCAGTTGGAGTTGCCGCCGAACAGCCCCGTCGAAGACTCACCCGGTTCATAGTCGACGCGGTGCTCCATACCCTGCACAGAAAGTTTGTAGGGATGGTCGCGGTGGAATTGTGACAGCGCCCGAATGCCGTACGGCGAAAGAAACTCGCGCTCGTCCAACATGAACTTCAGAATGCTGCGGAGTTTCTCCGGGTCCGCGATCGCAAGCAATCGGCGCTCCTCCATACCCTGGGTTCGCATGCAGGCCACGCTTGCAGTAAGATCGGGACGGTTGTCGATAAACCATTCCAGTCGCCGCTTGAAATCGGGGAACTTGTCGAGAACTTCCGGCTCCAGCGTTTCGACCGCGAACAGCGGGATCAATCCCACCATGGAGCGGATCTTGATGGGGAATTGCCTCCCGTCGGGCAGCCTGAGCACATCGTAGAAGAAACCGTCTTCCTCGTTCCACAGCCCCACGCGGTCGTCGCCGCGGTGGCTCATGGCATTTGCGATGTAGATAAAGTGTTCCCAGAACTTGCTGGCCACGTCCTCGTAGCTGGGCTCTTCGACCGCCAGTGCCAGAGCGATCGCCAACAGGTTCAGCGTGTACATGGCCATCCAACTGGTGCCGTCGGATTGCTCGATGAATCCGCCCGTGGGCAGCGGCGCGCTGCGATCGAACACGCCGATGTTGTCCAGGCCGAGGAAGCCGCCCTGAAAAATGTTCATCCCATCCTGGTCCTTGCGGTTCACCCACCAGGTGAAATTCAGCAAAAGCTTGTGGAAGATACGCTCCAGAAACGCGCGGTCGCCCTTGCCCTTGCGCTTTTTATCGATTTTGTACACACGCCACGCCGCCCAGGCATGCACCGGAGGATTAACCTCACTAAACCCCCATTCATAGGCTGGAATCTGCCCGTTGGGGTGCATGTACCATTCGCGCAGCATCAAGGTGAGCTGCTCTTTAGCGAAATCCGAATCGACAAGCGCCAGAGGGATGCAGTGAAACGCCAGATCCCAAGCAGCATACCACGGGTATTCCCACTTGTCGGGCATGGAGATCACGTCCGCGTTATAGAGGTGAATCCACTCGTGATTGCGACCCTTGCGTCGTTCGGGAGGCGGGGGCGGATTGCCCGGGTCGCCTTCAAGCCAGTCTTTGATTATGTAGTGATAAAACTGCTTGGACCACAACATGCCGGCAAAACCCTGGCGCATGACATTCTGCGCGTCTGCCGAAAGGTCTTGCGGAATCAATGTGGCATAAAACTCGTCGGCTTCGCTTTGACGTAACGCGAACGTCTCGTTGAAGCCGGCAAAGGCATTCTTGTCTTTGAAGTCGGAGTCGGCCAGGCGCAAGCGGACAACGGCCGTCTCGCCCGCGCCGACCGTGAGCTTGTAGTGAGCCGCTGCTTTCGTGCCCGCGTGCTTGGGATTTACCGCTTCATGGGCGCCGTGCACGATGTAGTCGTTAACGCTGTCCTTGACGTAAGGTGTGCGGTTTTCAAGTCCAAACAACCGTTGCGCATTGGTCTCGTTCTCCGTGAACAGCAATTCGGGCGCGCCCTCACAATGCAGCCAGCGGTTGCCGGGTTGATTGTGATTCAGCTCAATCACCGGGTTGGGTGCCGGATTTGCCTCATGCAACTCCGGACGGCGCGTTGAGTATCCCCACGACCACGTGTTGCGGAACCATACCGTCGGCAGCACACGAAGATTGGCCGCCTCCGGGCCGCGGTTCGCCACTGTGATCTTGATCAGGATGTCCTCGGTGTCCGCCTTGGCGTACTCGACGAACACGTCGAAGTAGCGATCGTCGTTGAACACGCCGGTGTCGAGCAGTTCGTACTCCGGCTGGTTCTTGCCACGCCGCCGGTTCTCTTCCACCAGATGATCGTAAGGGAACTCCGCCCGCGGATATTTGTAGAGATACTTCATGTAGGAGTGCGTAGGTGTCGAGTCGAGGTAGAAGTAGTATTCCTTCACATCCTCGCCGTGATTCCCCTCGTTCCCCGTCAATCCGAAAACCCGCTCTTTCAGGATGGGATCGCGCTCGTTCCATAGCGCCAGGGCGAAACAGATCATCTGCCGGCGGTCGCTGATGCCGGCCAGGCCGTCCTCATTCCAGCGGTAGGCGCGGGAACGGGCGTGGTCATGAGGAAGATATTCCCATGCGTCCCCAAACCGGCTGTAGTCCTCGCGCACCGTGCCCCAGGCGCGCTCACTGAGATAGGGGCCCCAGCGTTTCCAGTGCTTCCTGCGCGTTCCAGATTCTGATAGCCGGATTTCTTCCTGCGTCATGAGAACTCTCCGCCTTATGCTACTTCTCTTCGGCTCCGATTGCTTGGCCGTTAGGACGCGTACCGAACGAACCGTGGTTGAATCCCCTTCGCCCTCCAGCCGCGCAGCGGCGACACAAGAAAGCCCGGCACGAAGTGCCATGAAGGCAATGTCGAACAAACCAGAGTCCCGTCAGGGACGACACCGCTTGCTGACTACTGAATCGCGTTTCCGTACGTCGGGACTCCTTGCTGCACGAGGAAAAGCAGTGTCTGTCCGCGGGACGACCAGTCGCTTTGCGGATACTTGGAGATCAACTGCTGAGCCAGCGCAATGGCCAGGTTCTTCGATTGTTCGGACTTCTTAGCCTGGTCTTCGGTCTTGTAAATCTCGATCAGCGCGGCTCGGCGAGAAGCGGCGTTGTACAGCGCCTCCGGAGCGGCGGGAGATTCGGGGTGATCTTTTACGTACTTTTCGTAGATGTCGGCTTCCTTGTCGGGGCACTTGGAGGAACCCTGCCAGTCGCCGCAGAGTTTGTTGTCGATGAGGTGGAAGGCGGCGAGTTGGGCCCACTTGGTGTCCGGAAACTTTTTCATCACCTGCTTCATGGACTCTTCGTCGATGCCTTGGCGAAGGTAGGATTCCTTCTCACGCGCCGAGGGGCGGGATTGCATGTCTGATTTGTCGATCTGCCATCGAATGTCGGCGGCACGGTAGAGGGCTTCGCCGGCCAGCGGAGCGGTCGGAAAGATATCGTAGACGCGGCGATAGAGGCGCAACGCGTCCTGAGCTGCGCCGCGGCGTCCGTGGCGGCGGCTGGCTTCTTCTTCAGAATCTACGGCAGCGCCGAACAGGATGCGGTCGCCGTTCGGAGTCGACGCCCAGACGACGCCGGTGTCGAGCACCCAGCCGCTGATGGTTTTGCCCCGGTCCTCGTCCTCCAAAACGAAAGCCGGGTCGGGAGCCAGCGAAGAGCCGAGCAGTGCTTCGACATGCAACCAGTCGTGGCTCTTATCGAGAAGAATCAGTTCCCGTCCGCGCTCTGCCTGGGCGAGCTTGTTGGAAGTCGTGTCGGGAGACAGATAAATGACGGCTTCGCGCACCAGCGTGCCGCGATCGGCGGCCAGCAGCAGAGAGTTTCCCAGCACGATCAGGGCGATCAAATGCAAAATCTTGGTAATCGGTTTCACGGCAGTGTTGGTCTCCGGTTCGAGGGTAGCACGTTAACTAAGATGCGCGGAATGGCTGTGCGGCGGAGAGACGCGCGCCTCGCCCGTCCAGCCAGGCGGGCCACACTGCTGAAGACTTTGTGACCTCTGAAAGATCGCGATCTGTGTTTTGCGGAAGACTATTCCCGCTCTTCTGGCGCCGCCCCGGTCGATCTCAACTGAACCACGAACCTTGATTCATGTTGACAAGCACGCAATCGGTGCTGTACACGGTTGTGTCTCTTCCACGCTGCACCTCCGCGTGGAGATCGCCATGCCCGGAAAACAGAACTCAAAGCGCGCGAAAGGCCAGCCATGACGGCTGGCACCCCGCAGATCAGCTTTCGCGACCTCAAGAACATCGACGACCTCAGCCAGTTGAAAGCGGTGGAGAAGGAAGTCTGGGGCATGGTGGACGATGACACCTTGCCCCTAACGCTCGCCATTGCCTTGAAAGCCGCGGGCAACATCTTCGTCGGAGCCTTTGACACAACGAAAGATAGAGATAAGGATAAAGACAAGCTGGTCGGGTTCGCCTTCGGCTTCCTCGGCCGCGAGCACGGACAGACCACCATTCACTCGCACCTGCTGGCGGTGCTCGATAAGTACCGGCATCTTGATCTGGGCTCGCGGTTGAAGCAGGCACAGCGCGAGCGGGCCATGTCCATGGGCATTCGTGAGATGACCTGGACCTACGACCCGCTGCAAAGTCGAAACGCGCACTTCAATTTTTCCAAACTGGGCGTCGTTTCCGATACCTATAAGACGGATTTCTACGGGCCGCAAACCTCCAGCGTGCTGCATCGCAACGGAACGGACCGGCTATGGGTGCGGTGGATGCTGAATTCGCGGCGGGTGCGGGACCGACTGGCGGGCAAGAGTACGAATGTACGCGCGGAAACCCTCGATGCCATGCGACTCCTGGCCCCGCTGGTGCGCTTCGATCCCAGCGGAAACCCGGGACGTGCCGATCTGGCGGAATCCCTCGCCCGGCAGCGCGTCAGCATTGAAATTCCAGGTGACATTCTGGAGGTCGAGCGCACCGACATGGGATTGGCGCGAGAGTGGCGCGACACGACCCGGTGGGCGTTCCGCGAAGCCCTGAAAGCGGGATTCTCTGTCGCCGAATTCTGCCGTTCGATTCGCGGACAGCAGGGTCCAGGAGCCTATTTGCTGCAGCGCGGAACCGTGAGCGAGCTTATTCCTGAAGGATAAAGGATAAGAAAAGAAGTGGGAGACGCGGCCAGCCCGTCTCTGCGGGAAAGCTGCTAAGGCGTGGCTGAGACTGAGCGCGACTCGACCGATTGACGCTGTTCGCGCATTTGCTCCAGGAAGGTTTCAACCGGTAACTGAAAATTGTGCCGGAACAGAGCGACGAGTGCGTCTTCGGTTCCGGAGACTTCTTTCATGGACGCCTCGGCCTTAGCCGGATGATCATCCGGAGAGGACCGTTCGAGTCCCTCGGGATCAACCCAAATTTCGGGAGTAGCTCCCTTAGCGCGCAGAGCCGTGATCAACTGCTTCGCCTGATCGCGTTGCTCGGCGCTCTTCTGGAGGAACTCTACCCCCATTCCGAATTCGGGATGCGCCACCAGTACGAATCCCTTGCCGCGTACTTCGAGGTTGGCGGTCTTGATCGAAAGGATGACACGCGTTCCCCTTGGGAAGGGCGAGTTTGTCGTCAGATAGCAGCCCCCGAGGCTTAGGTCGGTGACCCGGCAATTCACCGGCGGGTCATCCTGATCGGGCTCGGGAAGTTGTTTGCTTAACCACTGGCGAAGCAGGTTGCGCTGCTCGTCGCTGGTATCCTTGAAGCGGACACCCGCCTGATCGTCGTTGCCTCCCCACGCCAGTTCTCCATAGATTTCCAGCGCCTGATCCAGGCCCGGCAATTCGACCGAGAAGCGGAGCGGGCTCTCTTTGGCGACGCGGCCGGAAAACTGGATTGCCATGCCGCCTTCGCAAAGGTCAAGCGTCTTGGCTTTGTAGCGCCCGGACCCGTAACACGTCACCGGAACTTGCACCGGGATCCGCATCTGCATCCGCCGTTCACGCTTCATCAGGGCTCGCACCGCACGAAAGCTGGCTTTGGCGCGCTCCACCGCGAAGGGTTTGTGGAGCACGAAATGGGCTCCCATTTCGAAGCCGCCCTTCAATCCGACCGGGGATTCCACGAGCACGATCGCGAGGGCTCGCTTGTTGGCCGGAGCGGCTTTGGCTGCCCGCAGTACGCTGCCGGCTTCCTCCATACTCGTCACATCTACGATGATTCCTTCGAAACGCTGGCGGGTGATGTGGCGGATGGCATCGTCCGCCGTGGAGCTATGCTTGACGTCGATTTCCAGATCGCCTAGGACACGGCGCAGGATGCGCACCGTCTTTTCGTCACAGCTCAGGAGTAAAGCCTTTAAGTTCATGCCTCAAATCACGGTTCAGATAAGCTTCTTGCGCCGTCCCGGCTTTGCCGAGGCGGATGCTGCTGCTGATGATGATGGATGTTTGTAAACTACCTGGCGCTTAGGTGGGACGTGATCGTCAGCGGCCACCAGTGAGCGATCGCAGTTCATCCTCTGTTCGCACTGTAAGTCTATGAGATTCCGTGGTCAACGACATGGCGCAATCTTACGGTTACTGTGGTCACCTTTGCCTGCTTCGGGCGCCTTTGCCGAACCCTGCTTCGGGGCTATTCTTATCGACCGGGAACCCAGATTCACCCAACCGAGTTTCACCCAACCGAGATTCACCCGACGCGAGTTTCACTGGAGTTCACTAGAGAGGTTCCCCTGGGCCCTGGAAAGACCGGTTTGTGTCCCTTGGAAAACTGCAAGTGGCTGCACCCAAAGGGGATATGAAAAGGGTAGTGACCGAGTCAACTTTTCTATTGACTTACATGGAAAAACCCATTATTATCAATAGCTTCCATAGAGGCCGAGGGGCTGGAATCTGTGGCATTAGTTCTCCTTTTTTGCGGGTGAATCCCCTAGGCCCTCCTTGGAATCAAACAAGATAGCGACTTGGAAGAAGAAGTCCTTATTCTACTAGAGGGTACATTTTTCATGGCTAAGCGACGCGGAAACCCCAATTGGGGCAAGCCCGAACCTATCGGTCCGGTCATCCCTACAGTTACGGAATTCGAGCAGGTTGTGCACGAATATAAGCTCTCCCCCGACCAGTATTTGCGGTCTACACGGCTGCGCGAATGGGCGCGCCGGAACAAAAATTCCAAGTACATCCCCGAACCATTGCTCGAGGCTTGGGGTTTTGAAATCGAATCCACCCTGTAATCACAGGGAACTGGTTTTGCTGGACAGGTTTTACTGACAGGGTCGCTGCTGGCGACCCTTTCGTATTTTGGCGTATTGGCGAGGAGGGCGAGTCCGGATATGCTGGCAGGCATGAGGTTGAGCGGCGCCGAACCCGCTGGTTCCGAACTCGTGGGACTGATCGTGGCCGTAAGTTTCGCGGCCGGGCTCAACGTCTATGCCACGGTGGCCACACTCGGACTGCTGGCCCATGCCGGCCTGGTCGATTTGCCATCCGGTCTGCATCTGTTTGCCAGTTGGTGGATAATTGCAGCCTCCGGCGTGCTTTTTGCGATTGAGTTCTTCGCCGACAAGATCCCGGCTTTCGATTTGTTCTGGAACGCCCTGCATACCTTTGTCCGAGTCCCCGTGGCAGCCTTGATCGCCTACGGTGCGACGTCCCAGCTTTCGCCGGAAAAGCAGTTGCTGGCGGCGCTCGCCGGCGGGGCAATCGCCCTGGCGGCGCATGGAGGTAAGACGGCAGCGCGCGTAGCCGTGACCCCTTCACCGGAGCCGGTTTCAAATTTCGCGCTCAGCGCCGGAGAAGACACGCTCGCTGTATTCTTGACTTGGCTAGCCACCCAGCACCCAATTGCGGCCGCCCTGATCGTTGCCGCCTTTCTGGTCGCGATCATGGTCGTGGTGCGATGGGTGTTTCGGGCGATGACGCGGGCTATGAAGAACCTGTTTCACGATCCGGATAGCCAACGTGTCCAGAACGAACTGGCGCCGTCGAAGCGCCGCAATCTAAACGCCGCGTAAGGGCTTGGTCTCAAAGACTCACGGAGAATACAGCCCCGGAGGGGCGACCCAGCTTAGCCCAGTGCCTTAGCGCAGGGGGAAGTGGAGAAAAACGTTGCAAGTCCCGGAGGGACGACCCAGCTAGTACGCTGTTTAGCCTCTAAGTGGAGCAATCTTCTATGACTCCTAATGCACCCTTCACCGACGTCCCCACCGCGATCGAAGAGATCCGCGCCGGCCGCATGATCGTCGTGGTTGACGACGAGGATCGCGAGAACGAAGGGGATCTCACCCTCGCCGCGGAAAAAGTTACCCCCGAAGCCATCAACTTCATGGCCAAGCACGGACGCGGCCTGGTCTGCCTGGCCATGACCGAAGAAAGGCTCGAGCACCTGCGCATCGGCCCCATGACCAGCGAGAACACCTCGCAATACGGAACCGCTTTCTGCGAGGCGATTGACGCGCGCGACGGCGTGACCACGGGAATCTCGGCGCATGATCGTGCGCACACCATCAAAGTAGCGATCGATCCAGCGACGCGCCCATCGGATCTGGCGCGCCCCGGCCACATGTTCCCGCTGCGAGCGCGCAAGGGCGGAGTGCTGGTGCGCGCCGGGCAGACCGAAGCATCTGTCGATCTGGCCAGGCTAGCCGGCATGGTTCCGGCCGGGATCATCTGCGAAATCATGAAAGACGATGGCACGATGGCTCGTGTGCCCGATCTGATCGGGTTCTGCCGCACCCATGAAATGAAAATGCTAACGGTGGCAGAGTTGATCCGCTACCGGATGCAGCATGAGCGCTACGTCCATCGTGTGGGCGAGGCGATGGTCGAAACCACGCATGGGGAATTCCGCCTCATCGCCTACGAGAGCGAAGTGGACGGGGGCGATTCGCACATGGCTCTAATCCGGGGCGATATCAGCGATTCGTCCGAGCCGGTCCTGGTCCGCATGCACGCGCACTGCCTGCTGGGTGACGTTTTCGGAGCCACCGGGTGCGACTGCAATCAGACGCTGGAGGCTTCGCTGCGAATGATTGCCGAGGAGGATCGCGGTGCATTGATTTACCTCCACCAGACCTCCAAAGGCTTCTCGGCAGAAAAAATCGGCGACCAGGCGTTTCTCACGTTTCATCGCGAACGGCGTCTACCATCGCTTCCCGAAAGCGAGCGCAAGATTCATCGCGAGATCGGACTGGGAGCTCAGATCCTTTCCGATCTCAACTTGAAGCGCATTCGACTCTTGACCAATCACCCAAGAAGGGTAGCCGCGCTGGAAGGATTCGATATCGAGATAGTAGAGCAGGTCCCAGTAAAGTTCTCCGTTCCGAAAGCCCATTTGTAGTTGCTCGTGTTGTGACGGGGCTCCACTCCGTCCAAGCCGAGCGCAGCTCGGCAGGCACCTGTGGTCACAACAACTCTGGATTCGCTATCCGGGTTCGATGCCTGGGTCGCTATCTGGGGTCGATACACCGGGTTCGTATCAGGGCATCGCTTTAGCGATACCAAAAGCTCTCCGAAATCCGATGCCCCTTTTAGGTGCTGGACTGTCAACATTGCCAGCGGCCAGAGAAACGGCAAGCCGCGTCTCTACCACTAAAACGGCTTGCGCGCCGTAATCTCCTCATCCTTAATAAAAAACTGTGCCGAACATTGGCCGGAGCCGCAGATTGTGGGCAACAGCCCCGCCATTTGCTTGCGAGTAATCAAGCCCAACGTGCCGCACGAAGGGCAGGAGAGCACCGCCCAATAGGGATCTTCTCTCTCTCCTACTTCGCCCGCGTTCTCCAGCACGAACACGGTGCCAGGTTCCATCTGCTCGGGAATCCACTCGCTGATAATGCTCAATTCACCGATCATCATGCCTCCCCCCGCTCTCCGTTTACGCTCTTCACGTCCACTGAGTTCATCCACTGACTCACGCCCTCCGAGCCCGGCGCGAAGGCCGCGCTCGTTCCGACCCCGCCGTCTTCTTACGCGACTGAGTCTCCGCTCGAACCCGGCGCACCTCGTCGCTCAGGCATATATCGAACATCGGCTGCCGGGCGTTCTTTAACAGGTCCACGACCTGTCGTGCCGAAGTGCGCAGGTAAAGATGAGTGCCGTCGGTCAGCAGGTGATACTCCGAAGACGCGCTGACCGTAGCGGCCAGGCTGGTGCCAAATTCCTGCTGCAGGAAGCTGATCACTTTGCGCATGCGCTGGAGAGAGAAACCCCGCCAGCGCAGCTGGCAGATGACCGCCACGGTAACCAGTTCGTCCCAACTGTAAATGCGGCGGTGCCCCCGGCGACCCGGCGCTACGATGCCCCGTTCGTCCCACCATTGCAGCTGACGGGCAGTGATTCCGGTCAGCGCGATCACGTCCTTGGATGTGAACTGTCGTTGCATTCTAAGCATGTTCTGTTTCAAACAAGAAAATAGAGAAATGTTTGAAACATTTTAGGGCGCGTCGGCAGAAATCAAGCAAGGTTTCGTTCTTCGTTGTGTTGACTACGCAGGTACGTCGCGCATACGTAGGGACAGCCGCCCCCGGCTCTCCAGCCGAGCGCAGCTCGGCAAGCCTCGAAGGCCGTCCGTTTGTATGGAACCGCTTCAGGCATTAACATAAGTGACAACGAAAAACTTTTCCCGGGGCCATTGAATTCATGATCCAGTTCTTGATGCAAAGACTGCATGTGCGCGTCGCCATGCTCGCGTGTTTTCTCCTGCTATCCGTCACACTAACTTTTTCCCAACAAAAGGAACGCAATCGCAAGTTGGATTCCGCGCAAAAAGACACGATCGCCGCGTCCCAGCCGTCGACGAAAGACGATAAAGACGACAAAAACGAAGACCCGCTGTTCAAGGGAATGAAGTACCGTTCAATCGGTCCTTTTCGAGGTGGTCGCTCGCTTACCGCGGCTGGAATTCCCGGCGACCCGACCACCTACTACTTCGGTGCGACCGGCGGCGGCGTCTGGAAATCCACCGACGGTGCCAACACCTGGTCTCCGATTTTTGACAAAGATGGTGCGCCTTCAATCGGCAGTATCGCAGTCGCAGTATCCGATCCGAACGTCGTTTACGTCGGCACCGGCGAAGCTTGCATTCGAGGAAACATCTCGCAAGGTGACGGCGTCTGGAAGTCAGTGGACGCGGGAAAATCCTGGAAAAATGTCGGCCTGAAGGATTCGCGCGCGATTGGCAGAGTGATCGTGAATCCACGCAATCCCGATATCGTTTTTGTGGCCGCGCTCGGTCATCCGTTTGGTCCGAACACGGAACGCGGCGTTTTCCGCACCATCGATGGCGGCAAGACCTGGGACAAGGTTCTCTACAAAGACGAGAACACGGGAGCCATCGACGTAGCTTTCGATCCGCAGAATCCCAACATCCTATTTGCTTCGCTGTGGGAAGCTCGGCGGACCCCGTGGTCGCTCTCAAGCGGCGGCCCGGGCAGCGGCGTATATCGCTCGACCGACGGCGGCGCCACGTGGAAACGGCTGCAGGAGCAAGAGCACGGGCTTCCGAAGGGACCCTACGGGCGCATCGGACTGGCGGTGGCCGCGAATGCCGAGCGCGTGTACGCGCTAATCGAAGCGAAGGAAGGCGGCCTCTACCGCTCCGACGACGGCGGCGATACTTGGGATCTCGTAAACGGCAGCCACGGATTATTTCAGCGGCCGTGGTACTACATGCACGTGATCGCGGATCCGCAGGATGTCAATACGGTCTACGTGGCGGATGTGGAGTTTTTCAAGTCCACCGACGGCGGACGCAACTTCAATAAAGTGAAAGTTCCGCACGGCGACAATCACGGGCTGTGGATCGATCCAAAGGATACGAAGCGCATGATTGCGTCGAACGACGGTGGCGTTACCGTCAGCCTCGATGGCGGCAAGTCGTGGACGCGCGAGGACAACCAGCCAACCGCGCAGTTCTATCACGTCATCACCGACACCCGTACGCCCTACTACGTGTACGGCTCGCAGCAGGATAACTCGACCGTGGCCATTGCCAGCCGCAGCGATGACGGCGCAATTGGCCGCGACAACTGGTACGAGGTCGGGGGCGGTGAAGCGGGATATATTGCGCCCAATCCAACCGACCCAAACATCGTGTATGCCGGAGACTATCAGGGCAACATCACGCGCTTCGACCGGCGCACAAACCAGGTCAAGAGCATTGCCGTATGGCCTGAACTCAGCGATGCGCGCGGTGCGGCCGCGCTCGATCACCGTTTTCAGTGGACGGCTCCGATCGTGATATCTCCGCAAGACCCCAACACGATTTACTACGGAGGCGAGCGCATCTTCAAAACCACCGACGGCGGAACCCACTGGGAGCCAATCAGTGGCGACCTGACGCGCAACGACAAATCAAAGCAGCAGCCTTCGGGCGGACCGATCACGGTCGACGATACCGGCACCGAATATTACGACACCGTGTTTTCGATTGCTCCTTCGCCCCTGGCGAAAGGCCTGATCTGGGCGGGCACCGACGACGGCCTGATCCAGATCACCCGCGATGAAGGAAAGAATTGGACCAACGTTACGCCCAAGAACGTCGACCTCGCCGAATGGAGCCGCATCAGTCTGATCGAAGCGTCTCCGCATGACGCGGGCACCGCATACGTTGCGGTCGATCGCCATCAGAATGACGACCTGGCGCCTTACATCTACAAGACTAGCGATTACGGCGTCACCTGGAGCCGCATCACCACCGGAATTCCCGACGGAATGTTTGTGCGAGCCGTCCGCGAGGACCCGAAGAAGAAGGGCCTGCTCTATGCGGGCACCGAGCGCGGCGTGTTTGTCTCCTTCGACGACGGCGCGCACTGGCGCTCGTTGCAAATCAACCTGCCGATCACGCCAGTCCACGACCTGGTCATCAAGAACGACGATTTGGTGCTGGCGACGCACGGACGTTCGTTCTGGATCCTCGATGATGTCTCGCCCCTGCGCCAGTTCGCCGATTCGGTCGCGCAAGAAGACCTTCATCTCTACAATCCAGCAACCGCATATCGCGTGCACACCGGCGAAGCTCCGGCGCATTTGCCCTTTCACGGAAAGAATCCGCCCAACGGCGCCGTGATTTATTACTACTTGAAGCAAGCGCCAAAGCAGGAAGTGAAAATTGAAATTCTGGACGCATCAGGCAGTGTCATTCGCAAGTACTCGAGCAGTAAGAACGAGCCGCTCGATGAACCGCTCGATCCCGACGACAAGAAGCCGGAGAAGCAGATCAAGCCGGAAGCCGGCTTGAATCGCTTCGTGTGGGATCTCCGCTACGACGAAGCAAACCGGGTCCCGAACTATTTTCTGTGGGAATACAACGACGGCGCGAAAGGTCCGCTGGCGCTGCCCGGCAACTATCAGGTGCGACTAACCTTGACTAATGGATCGACGGCGAATGGCAAGAGTGCAAGCGCTCCGTTCGAAGTGAAGATTGATCCGCGAGTCGCCACTTCGCAGGCCGATCTGGAGAAGCAGTTCAAGCTCGAGATAGACGTGCGCGAGCAGTTGAATCGTGTCTACGACGCGGTGAACCAGATACAGGATGTCCGCGAACAGTTGGACGGGCTCAAGAAGCGTCTGGTGCCGAGCGATTCGACGAAGCCGCTGTTCGATGGCGCGAGCGCCCTCGACGCAAAGCTGATTGCAGTTCGTGATCCGCTGATTAATTTCAAGATCAGCGCCAGCGAAGATTCCCTTGCCTACGCCCCGGGGATCGACGCGAAGCTGGCGTTTCTTGCCATGGGAGTGGCTGGCTTCGCCGACTCTGCTCCGACCGCAGCGCAGTATGGGGAATTCGACAAGCTGAAACGGCAGACCGATGAATTACTGGCGCGCTGGGATCAGGTTCGGAATGCCGATATTACCAGCTTTCAGAAATTAGCCGCTGAACAAAACGTCCACTCGATCTACGTTCCCGACGTGAAAAGTGAGCGAGTGCAAGGCGGCGGCGAAGAAGAATGAGGAAACTGGGGGAGCGGGGCTTCGCCCCGCTTGGACGGGGCAAAGCCCCGTCCCCACACAATAATTAGATGAACATCTCGTCTTGCGGCGCGCCCCCGCCGTTTCTCGGATGGCGCCTTTTCTGGCCGAGGAAGACTTCGACTCCGGTGCTGATCGCCGCCATCAGTCCGTTGACCTGACGCAGCGGAGAAATCACAGTCTTGTGGACGGCATCGCTCGTCTCTTCAACCCTGTCCATGGTGCGATTCAGCAGTTCATCGGCGCGGATGACTTGCAGCCGGGTGCGGTCGAGGGCGTCGGTGAGCGTGGCATCGATACGGCCAAGCTGATTGCGTACTAGGTTGCTCGACTCCGCGAGGTTGACGGTAATGACGTCGATCTTCGGGCGCAGTTCCACCAGCATGCTCTGCACCGTTTCCACCGTGGGCAGAGTCTTGGTCGTCACTTCCGTGGCGAGGGCTTCCATCTTGGCCGTGCTCTTGCGGACCGCGAGATAAAGGCCCACCAGAATTCCCGCCTGCACCACGACTGCGAACGTAGTCACCGCAATAAAAACTCTTAGGAGGTTGTCATCCATAGCTGCTCCCTGCTGCTGTTCGTCCTGACGTTCCGCCGCTAGATATTCTTCGGCGGTTCGACCCCGGCAGCGGTCGTCTCGTTATAAGCCTGGCGGCCGGCCTCGTAAGCGGAGCGGAACCGCTCCTTCTGCTGATTGAGCACATCGCTGCCCCGATCCACCCAGTCACTCGCCTGTTCCCGTGCCCGGCGAGCGTGGTGACGAGCGCGCTCGCTGCTTTCCTGCGCCTTGGAACGAATTACGTCGCGCATTTCATCGCCGGAGCGAGGCGCATACAACACGCCAACCACCGCTCCAACACCGAGCCCCGCCAAAAACCACAAAAAGCTGTTGCCGTCACGATCCGCCATAACTTCCTCCTGAACAATCTCTATACATCGGATGGTAGCACCCTGATATGTGAAACACAATTCACCGCGCCGAGGACGAGTTCAACGGTGGAGGGACGAGCGCCTCGCGAGCCTGCCCTGAGCGAAGCCGAAGGGTCCAGTCGGGCCGGCGACACCCGCTCTCCACCAACAAGCTCTTCCGGTGGCGTCAAAGAAACTCTTGTGCCGGACGCGCCAAAGGCGGAGAATGAGGCATTTTTCAGGAGGCGCTTTTTGTCCGACCGCAAATATCGGCAACGCGGGTATCAGGATTCCGGTGCGGGTAAAGGACCGAAGAAAGAGTTCGAGAAGTCAGCCGCCCCGAAAAAAGAAAATACGTTCGGACCGCGGCCGATCAACATGCCCGGAACCCGAACCGTCTCCCGCTGCGCGGAATGCGGCGCATTGTTGCAGAATCTCACGGACCCGGTCGGGCAATGCCCGAAGTGCGGATTCGACCTGCACGCCTGCAAACAGTGCGAACACTTCGACCCGTCAAGCCGTTTCGAATGCAATCAGCCGATTCCCGCCCGAATCTCTCCCAAAGACAAACGCAACGACTGCTCGTTCTATTCCATCCGCGTGATGATCGAAAAAGAGACATCCAGCAAAGGCAGTCAACGTCCGAACGACGCGCGCGCGGCGTTTGATAATCTGTTCAAAGACTGAAGACAGCTCTCAGCTGTTAGTGGAAAACCGCCTTAAGTGAGAACTCACCCTACGGCTTCTGCGTTGGCCGCAGCAAAATTTCGCTGGCGAACGATTGCGGAGCCTGCGTCACGAGCATAGCCACAACGTGCGCTACGTCGGAGGCTTGCAGCATCTTCTCAGCATTCATTCCAGGATGTTGGCTGAATTCGGTGTGCGTGGATCCTGGGCAGATGACCGAGACGCGAATGTTGTGGGCTCGCAACTCTTCGGCTAGCGAGTAGGTCAATCCATTCAAGCCCCACTTCGAGGCGGAGTAGGCAGCTCCGTTGGGCAGAGCGTTCTTGCTGGCGAGGGACGAGATGTTGATGATGTGTCCGTTGCGAGCTCTGGATTCGATCATGAGCGGCGCGAGGCTGCGGATGCAGTAGTACACGCCCCGCAGGTTCGTGTTCAGGATGTGGTCCCAATTGTCGGGCGCGAGTTGATGAAGAGGTCCTCCCACGCCGCGGATGCCGGCATTGTTGACGAGAATGTCGATCCGGTGGAAGGTGCGCTCGACGTGCTCGGCGAGCGCTTCGACGGAACGTAGATCGGTGACGTCACATTCGATGACGGAGCTTATTGCGGAACTCTCACCGCCACTATTCTGGATGGTGGCGGAGGTTTGCTCGAGGGCTTCGCGCACGCGCCCGCAGAGGACGGTGTGCGCGCCGAGTTCGGCTAGCTTCAAGGCGATGGCCCTACCAATGCCGCGTCCGGCGCCGGTGATGACAGCGACTTGCCCGGCCAACGGCGAGTTCGTCGCAGATGCGGTTTTTTCCAAAGCGTCTTCCTCCCAGAAGACATTATTGTATTTTGCAATGCCGGTGTCGTGCACGTGTTGTGCATGTATTGTTCAGCGATAGGAATCGCCTGAAGGGGACGCCAATACGGGCGGGCTTTTCCGCATCTAAGCGGGTAGGGAACTGGCAAGCAGGAGTGAGGCGAGCAAGCCGCTTGCCTTAGCGGGAGTACATCCTTATAATCCGCTCACCGGAATAATGTTACGCTGCTACATATTGGCAGGCGGCCCATCATTTTCGGAACCAGTCAGTGTGAGTGTCAGTGAGAGCACGGCCAGTGCAAGATTGGTTCATGGTGCAAGCCCGACACTAGGTTTGGATCGAATCGGGCAAGATGTCAACTCCAACTTCCCCCGAAGAGTTAAGGAGCCACAGGAATGAAGAAGATTGTTCTCGCAATGTTGCTGGTAGCCGCGGTTACCGCCGTCGCTCAGACTGCGCCCGCCCCAGCAGCGCCAGCTCAACCAACGCCCCAGAAGAAAGAGATCAAAGATCCGGCCGAGTATAACGCGTACGTGGGGGCGGTGCAGCAAACCGATGCCGCCGCCAAGGTTAGCGGCCTGGAAGCGTTTGTCACGCAGTATCCCAACAGCGTGATGAAGGAAGATGCGCTGGAGCAGTTGATGACCGCCTACCAGCAGTTGCTCAGTCAGGCGAAGACGCCCGACCAGCAGACGCTTAATCAGACCAAGATGCTGGAGACGGCGCAGAAGGTCCTGCTGGTGAACCCGTGCAACCTCCGGGCATTGGCGGTGCTGGCCTTCACCAAGCAGGCGATGGCGACCGGCCCGAAAGCGCAGCAGAATTTGACGGAGGCCGGCCAGGCTGGTGAAAAAGGCTTGCAGTGTGTGCCGACCGCGGCCAAACCGGAGGGCACGACGCCGGCCGAGTGGGACAAGCTGAAAGCGACGACGACGGGAATCTTCAACAACGCGGCCGGTATGAGCGCGTACGCTGCCAAGGATTACGCAAAGGCTGAGCAATATCTCCACGCCGCGGTGGAAGCGGATCCGACCAACCTGACGGAGGTTTATTACCTGGCGCTCGCTGACCTGGCGACGGGACCCACCGAAAACGACGTGGAAGGACTTTTCTTTATCGCTCGCGCTGCGGATCTGCAAACGGGCGCCGGCAAGGACAAGATCGCAGACTTCGGCAAGAAAAGATACGCCAAGTACCACGGCAGCGAAGAAGGGTGGAACGATGTGCTGGCGCAGGCGGCCACCGCCACCAAGCCCCCGGACAATTTCACGATCAAGAAGTACGTGCCGCCAACTCCCGCCGAGCAGGCAGCGACGCTGGTCAAGAGCAAGAAAGTTGAGGAGATGAGCTTCGCGGAATGGCAAATGGTTCTTTCCGAAGGCACGCCCGAAGACGCCGACAAGGTGTGGGGGGTTCTGAAAGGGAAGCCGTTGCAGATGGTCGCCCACGTAATCAGCATCGAACCTCCCAGCAAAATCGAGGTGAAAGGCAAAAGTGTCGATGGCCCCACCAAACTGACACTGGCTGGCAGTTCGGACGATATCGACGCCAAGCGTGCGGACATCGATTTGACCATGACAGCCGCGATTCCGGCGAAGGATATGCCGAAGGAGGATACGGATTTCCAGTTCCAGGGAACGCCGGTGTCCTACGTGGCGAAGCCATTCGTCATGACGATGGGCGATGGAGCCTTGCTGGTGGCGGCGAAGCCGAAGCCGAAGCCAACCGCCCACAAGAAGCCGACGGCACAGTGAAGATGGTGGAGCGCCGCGTCCACTGCAGGCGTCAGGACTCAGGAAGACCTGGCGGGGAAAATCTTTGAGAGGAAAAATAAGGGCGATCCCAATGCGGACCGCCTTTTATTATTTCTGGCGGAGAGCTGCGAGTGGCGTTTAGCGCGCCTGTTTTCTCTCCAGTGTGACCGGCCGCGCGCTGCGGGGCGGACGCTTGGCGCCGGCGCGCAACGGACGAACATCAATCTTGAGCTCCTGCATGGTCCGGCTGAGCGTGTTCCGGTGCATGCCCAATTGTCGAGCGGCCTTGCACTGATTGCCCCGGTTTTCTTCGAGCACGGTTATGATGAAACGCTTCTTAAACTCACGAACCGCCTCTGAATAGAGGATGTTGCTTTTGTACATCTGAAGAATGAGTGCTTCCAGTTGATCTTTCACCTGCTGCCTCGTTTCCGCACTTTCAGAACCTAGAATGTTTCAATGACAAATGACTACTTTGACGGCCGCGCCGATTGCGGCTGAATCTTGTCCACTTCGGAGTGCACCTGCCGCATGTAGTCCAGGCCCTGATAGAAGCGGTGTCGCAATTCCGACGGTGCGACCCAGATCGCTGCCCTTCCGCCTACCAGGAAATACGGAGCCAACTCCGAATCCGCCAGCCACTTCGCAGCGGGCGCGAACGCGGCCACGGCGGTGAGCACAATCGCCACCACCAGGACGCCCTTCAACAAACCCAGGACTGCGCCCAGAATCCGGTCAATCGCGTTCAGACCGGCTTTCTTCATTACCGAGCGCGCGATCCGTCCGGCAATGCCGGCGATGATCAGGACCACGAAAAAAATGATAAGGAAAGCAGCGATCTCGCCTACCCACGGCGATTTCAAATGGGGCGCGAACCAGTCCGCCAGGCGATGATACTGCCAGGCGGCCAGCAAGTATCCCACAACCAAGCCAGCCAGTTTGAAGGCTTCGTGGAAGAAGCCCTCGATGGCCGCCGCAGTCACGGAAAACACCAAAAAGCCGAGGATGATCCAGTCCGCAATGCTCATGGTTCAATGATCGAATTCAATGACACCAGCGCACGCGGGCTAAATCTCCAATTCGCGTCCCGTCAACTGACGATACGCCCCGAGGTACTTTTCGCTCGTCCGCAGCGCAACTTCTTGCGGGAGGGCCGGCGCCGGCGGCTGTTTGTTCCAGCGAATTTCTTCGAGGTAATCCCGTACATACTGCTTGTCGTAGGAATCCTGCGCCTTGCCCGGTTGGTAGGTGTCGGCCGGCCAGAAGCGCGAGGAATCCGGTGTGAGCACTTCATCCGCCAGGGTAATCCCCTGAGCGGTCTGTCCAAATTCAAACTTAGTGTCGGCGATGATGATACCGCGCTGCCGCGCATAATCCGCGGCCTTCTTGTAGATTCGCAAGGTGATGTCGCGGAGCTGGCGGCTCAATTCGGGATCGACCAGCTTGCACATTTCTTCGAATGAAATGTTGATGTCGTGTCCGGTGTTGGCTTTGGTCGCCGGTGTGAACAGGGGCTCCGGCAGTTGATCGGATTCCTTGAGCCCCGTGGGTAGCTTGATGCCGCAGACCGTTCCCGTCGTTTTATACTCCTTCCATCCGGAGCCGGAAAGGTAGCCGCGCGCGACGCACTCGATCGGAAACATCTCGGCCCGCATCACCATCATGGAGCGCCCGCGCAGTTCGTCAGCGTGCTGGCGAATCGCCGCCGGATAGCGGTTCACGTCGGCCGTGACGAAATGGTTGGGGACGATGTCCTTGAGGAAGTCAAACCAGAACAGGGAGATCTGGGTCAGCACTCGGCCCTTGTGCGGAATGCCGGTCGCCAGCACGTAGTCGAAGGCTGAAATGCGGTCGGTGGCCACGAACAGCAGGTGGTCACTGTCGAGGTTATAGACGTCGCGGACTTTGCCGCTCGCGTGCAACTCCAATTCGGAGTAGTCCGTTCGCAGTAGAACGGTATCCAAAATTTCGGGGCTCATCAGTTAATTCACCGGTAGAAAACCTTGCGTATTCTAGCTGTCGGGGAAAATTTGTCAACGCTTTCCGTCACACCCGCCGGGTTGCGCCGTTCGCGGTTGCACGAAAAAGTGTTGACAGTTCCAGTGTAAGCCAGAAGCCTTGTCCAGCGCTGGTTTACGAGGGCTCGCGATGTGGAAAAGCTGAGGAAGGCTCTGGAAAAAAGGGCGTGGGGTTTCTGTCCTCAAAAAACAAAAAGCTGCCGATCTGTCAATGTCAGTTTTAGACGGTAGTGGGTCAGTTTCCGGATAGCCCGTGATACGACAAAATGCGTAAGTGCGGCCCAACAACGTGTAGCGCGGCGTCGTTCTCAATTGACAAATACTGACACGGTCCCAGATACTGCACTCTGCGCATGTAGGATGCAACGGCATGTCGCCGAAGGGCAATGCCCACCTACGATCTCATCGTGGAGGCCTACATGCCCAATCTAGAGAACCTTAAAAAGCAAGCCAAGCTCATATTGCGGTGGCATCGCGAACGCCACTATCCCGTCGCCGCACAAATCCGCGGGCATTTGCCTCGTTTCCTGAATATGCCCGACTCCGAGATTCTTGCGGCGAGCTTTAAGCTCAGCGATGCGCAAGAAATGGTCGCAAGACAGCAAGGCTTCGATAGTTGGCAAGCCCTGAAAACTGGACTTTCGACCACGTCGCTCAAGGTGAAATCATCGCCATCCAAAGCAACGATTGTCGGTGCAGAGCCGCAACTGTTCGTCACCGATATCAAGAGATCATGCGAATTTTTCCGTGAGAAGTTAGGCTTTTCGCTTGTATTCAGTTACGGCAAACCTCCCTACTATGCACAGGTGGGTCGCGACGCGGCGCGTCTCAATCTAAGGTGTGTCGAGCGACCAGTAATCGAGTCGACGGTCCGCGATCGGGAGGAACTGTTGTCGGTATCTATGACCGTCGCTACAGCGGACGAGATCAAGCTGCTGTTTCTTGAGTTTCAGTCCGCTGGTGTTGCCTTTCACCAGACGCTGAAAAAGCAGCCTTGGGGCGCCAAGAATTTCGTCGTCAAGGATCCGGATGGGAATCTGCTGCTGTTTGCTGGACCCGCAAACTAACAGCTACTAAGCCGAAGTGTGCTGATTGAGCAGGTATAGTCGGCAACTCGGAAGCTGACCCATCACCCTTTCCTATGCGCGCCCTGAATCAGTGCGTCTGTGGCACGCCAGCACGTCAATCGTTTCAGTACCTGCTCCATTTCCTCATCGCTGGCAAACTAGCCCCGTTCGGCCTCGGCTATACCCTTCTTGATTTCCTCAATTTGCCACTGTTCCAGATCGCTCAATTCGCGAGTTTTTTTCTGGAGAGAGTCATTCGCTATGCCGCTCCAAACCTAACCGACACCAGCTTAGACACTCCCGGTTCCTGCATGGTCACGCCGTAGAGCACTGGCGCGATGCTCATGGTGCGCTTACTGTGGGTGATCAGGATGAACTGAGTCTGCACGCTCATCTCGCGGACCAGATCGGTGAAGCGCGCGATGTTGGCTTCGTCCAGCGGAGCATCGACCTCGTCCAGAATGCAGAACGGACTGGGCGTGTACTGGAAGATTCCGACCAGCAGCGCGAGTGCGGTGAGCGCCTTTTCGCCACCGGAGAGCAGCAGCACGTTCTGCAGTTTCTTGCCCGGAGGCGATGCCACCACGTCAATGCCGCTCTCCGCGCTGTTTTCCACGTCGGTCAGACGCATGAAGCCATGTCCGCCGCCAAACAACGTGCGGAACGTGGCCTGGAAATTTTCGTTGATTCGGTTGAACGCTTCTTCAAATTTCTGCCGCGAGACTTGATCGATCTCGCGAATGGTGGCCGTGGTGTTTTCGATGGCATCGAGCAGGTCTTTCCTCTGCGTTCCGAGGAACTCGTGGCGCTCCGCGGTTTCCTTGTATTCTTCAAGCGCCATCATGTTGACCGGGCCCATGGCGTCCAGGCGAGCGCGCATTTCACGGTGAGCTTGATCTTCGGCGGCAAGTTCATCCGCAGTGACCAGCGGAATCGTCGTGTCGGCCATCAAGACCGGGCGTTCCATGCCCAGTTCATTCAGGCAAGTGTCGGCGAGATGCTGCAGGTCGGATTGCAGTTTGGCTGCCGTGGCCGAGAGCTCACCACGGCCGTCACGAGCGAGATCGAGCTGCTGGCGCGTGCTGCGAAGAAGCTCTTCAATTTCGGCAAGGCGCGCGCGCACCTGATCAGACTCCAATTGCAGTAGGCCTTCACGCGCTTCTCCAGCATTACGCTCGGCTTCGAACTGTACGAACTGCTCCGCCAGTTGCACGTTCTCGCTCTGCCGTTGCGCGATTTCGGCGCCTGCCGATTCCATTTGAGTTTGCAAAACGCCGGCCCGCTCGCGCATCTCGGATACAAGCGTCTCGATGCGCTGAAGCAGGGTCGTCGCCGAACGGTGGCGTTCTGCGAGAGTGGCCACGCGCGCGGCCCGCTGCGAGGTGGTTTCAGCGGCAGAGTCCCGTTGGCTGCGCAGCGCGGTGAGGCGGTCTTGCCCAGCCGCCAACTGCATTTCGAATTGCGCCCGCGCTTCATCGATTTTGGTCAGCTCCGCTTGGCGCGGTGCGATCAAACTCTCCTGCTCCAGCCGTTCTGTCGCGAGCCGTTGCAGTTCGCGCTCGCTGATCGCAATCCGTTCGCGCACGCGCGACATTTCGCTTTCCAACTGCTGCAGCAAATGTCCGGAGGTCATCGCCTGTTTCTCGGCTTCGCGCTTTTCGTCTTCAAGACGATCGAGCAGGGAAGTGTGCTCCTTGATTTCTCGTCCCAAGGTGAGCGCAAGCATTTCCTTCTCTTGAAGGGCTCGCTCCAGCTCTTCGAGCAAACGCAGCACGTCGCGCAACTCGCGCTTCATCGAAAGCGGTCCCTCGCTGCGTTGCTTGCCGCCGGTGACGGTGACGTTATGGAAACATTCTCCAGTCTGCGAGAGAAAGAACGCGTCCGGGCTGGAGAGCGCAAGTTCACGCGCCACCGCTGGATCGGGCACAATGTACCCATTGCCCAGCTTCGGCAGAATCACTTCGAGCGACTTGCCGAATCCGTTCAGCACGCGAATCGAGTTCTTCAGCGGGAGGACCGTGTTGTTGAGCGGAGAGTAATGATGGCTTTCATCAGCGAGAAACGAAAACTTCGCCTGCGAGTCCTCCGGATGCACGAGGAAGGTCGCGCGCCCGTTGACGTCGGAGCGCAGCAAGCGCAGGCCTTCGTCGGCGGCATCCCACGACTTGACGACGACGAAGTTCAGTTCGTCGCGCAGGAAGTCTTCGACCACGCGCTCATAGCGGGGTTCGACTTCGAGGAAATCGGCAAGGACGCCGGCCGGAGTGTTCCCTCCCTGCATTGCGCCCGATTGAAAGAGCCGCCGCACCGACTCGGTGGAATAACCGTGCTCGGCGATGACCGCTTCGAGCGATCCCTTCTTGCCCAGTGCCGTGGCGTATTCGGACCGGATGGAGTCGAGGTGTTTCTTGGTGTCGTTTTCGGCAGAGCGCTTCGTCTCTAGGGTCCCACGCAGGCTGGCGATCTCGTCGGTTAGGCCGCTGGCTCGCTGCGAAACGCTTTCGAATTCCAGAGCGATTTGTCCGCGCTGTCCGCCGAAGGTTTCCGATTGCGACGCGGCGGTTGCGATCTCGGAGCGCAGACGCTGCTCCTCGCGGCCGATACCCGCCAGTCGTTCCTGAGACTGCGTGAGCTGATTGCGCAGATTGGAAGCTCCGCCGACGGCTTCCAAAATGGCGGCACGATGCGATTCCTGCTCTTGTTCGAGCATCGCCAGATTGGTGGCGGCACAGGCCGTTTCCTGCTGGCTGAGCGCAAGCTCCTGCTGGGCCGCCGCGAGATCTGCCGCGGCTGAGTCGAGCAACTGCTGGTGACCGTCTCGTTCCTCCTCAAGCGCGGTGAGCCGACTTTGAGCCTGCGCCAGTTCGGCTTCCGCGGATGCTGTGCGAACGATCAGTTCCGCGCAGCGCTCTTCGTTGGTTCGGATGCGCGCCTTGCCGCGATCGCCTTCGATCGCGATCTGATTGAGCCGCTCGCGATTTTGCCGCGTCTCAGTTTCAATCGCGTATCCGCGCTGCGTGCGCTCGGAGTGCTCGGCTTCCGACTGCTGCACGCGCTCGCTTTGCTGGCGGATCGCCTCGCCCAGTTGATGGATCTGGGTATCGAGGGTCACGCTTTCCTGGTCCATCTGGGTGAACTTGCTGGCGAGCACCACCCGCAGTTTAGCGCGCATCTCGTCGCGCAGTCTGGCGTAGCGTTCGGCTTTGCTGGCCTGGCGCTTGAGCGAGTTCATTTGCCGCGTCACTTCTTCGAAGATGTCGTTCACTCGGTTGAGATTCGTTTTCGCGTCTTCCAGACGCGCCTCTGCCAGACGCTTCCTCGTCTTGAATTTCGTAATCCCCGCCGCCTCTTCGATGATGGCGCGGCGGTCGGTCGGACGGCTGCTTAGAATCTGGCCGATGCGTCCCTGCTCGATGAGCGCGTACGACTCCGGCCCCAGGCCCGTTCCCATGAACAGTTCCTGAATGTCACGCAAGCGGCACAGTTTTCCGTTCAGCAGGTATTCGCTGTCCCCGCTGCGGAACAAGCGGCGCGTCACCGAAATCACTCCGGCGTGGTGTTGCTGCTGATGGAATTTGCGGCGGCGGATCTTCAGAACTACCTGTGGGCCGGCCACTGCCACCGCGGCGTTGTTGCCTTGCGCTTCGCTGCTTGTGGCTTCGACCGCGGCCTCGCCTTCAATCTCTGCTGTCTTCCCGGGCTGCGCTTCCTCGACAGCGCGTTCAGTTTCCGCGGCGGCCTGAGCGCGGATCTCCGCTTCGTCCCAGTTTTCTTCCACCGCGGGAAGGTCGTCTTGAATCTCGATCTCGGTGGGCGCGTTGGTATCTGGCCCAGCATAGATTTCGGGGTCAATCAAAGTCAGGGACACTTCCGCCATGCCGGTCGGGTTGCGGTCGCGGGTACCGGAGAAGATCACGTCTTCCATGCGCGAGCCGCGCAGCGACTTCGCCGACTGCTCCCCAAGCACCCAGGAAATCGCGTCGGCGATATTCGACTTTCCGCAGCCGTTCGGCCCGATGATGGCGGCAATGCCTTCGCCATGGAAGTTTAGCTCGGTGCGGTCGCAGAACGATTTGAATCCCAGGATTTGCAGCTTCTTAAGTTTGAGCAAAATAACTCCTTCGTGGGCGGACACTCAGGTCCGCGGACTCGGTTGCGCGGGCTGGAGTGCGCTGCAAATTGCGGGGACCAGGCTATTAACTTTCTTCTGTTAACTCCCCAGGTTCCTCGCTGGTCGCATCCTTTATGATGCCGCCCCTACACCCAGGAACGTCACCACTACTTTTGACCAACTCTAACGGCGAATGCAGGGACGGGTCAAGTAATAAAACACCACATATTGGGGTACTCGTCGAAACACCGCCTTTAGTTGCACACACACTACAGCTATTACGCACAAGTCGCCGGTGAGGAATAACAAGGTGGGAGACCGCGAGAGCATAAACACTGTAACGCTGGCCGGGCGCAGATTCAAGGGCCGGTAGCGCCCGGGCGCGTTTTTCGCACGGGTAGGCTAGGGAAGCACCAGGTCACGGGCGTCGGCGAGATCGAGTTTCGGGTCTCCGATCGACACGGGCAGCAGAGAGCAGTAGTTACGCAGGGGACCGTTGAACATCTTCTTGCCATTCCACACGATCCGGATGTCGTCGGGCTTGGGCAGCAACTCCGGCCGCAGGTGGAGGCGAATCCTCTTGACGTCATGGCTGTGGATTTCGATGGTATTGTCGGATTTTATGCGGGTGTCCAGATCGGACTTGCCGGGCTTTCCGTCCAGAATTTCGACCCAGTAAGCTCGAGTGGCGAGTGCATCGAACTCGCTCAAATTGACGGTGCGCGGAAATGGATTGCGAATTTTATCCCTGAAGAAGGCCAGAGCCAGGCCGTCATCGGATTGCAGCGTGATTTCATGTCCGTGGTTAGGCAGGATCTTCAACTGAGGTTTAATCGCCGGGTGCAGGTCGGTCAGTGCGGCTTGTGTGCTCTTGGAACATTCGGGCTGGATAGTTGTGTCATTCTCTCCGTGGACGAAAAGTAGCGGGAGGTTCTTGAGATTCGGTAATCCGGCTTTGACTTGTTCAATGCATTGGCCTGCGCCCATGAGCGAAACGACGGCGGCGAATCGCTGCGGCCAGAGCTCCGCGAAGTAGAGTGCGCCAGTTCCCCCGTTGCTGAAGCCGGTCACGTAGATGCGATCCCGGTCGACGTTGTAGTTTTGCAAGACGTCGTTGAAGACGGCTTCGAAGCTGCGCGCCACTCCCGGTGCCCACCAGTGGGCGGCGGCTTGCGGATAAAGCACGAGGTAATCGGTTTCGGAGACGACGTCGTCTGCGGAGTTCACGCCATCGATGGCGAAACCGCCTCCGCCGCTCAGGTACACCAGTAACGGTGCGGGGCGGTCCTCGCGGTAACTAAGTGGAACTCGCAGCAGATAAGGGATTTCACGAATCTCCTTGGATGCCTGGGTGGCAGGTGCACCTTCGACCATGGTGCCAAACTTTGCAGGGGCTCGTCTTAAGGGCAAGGTCTGGCGGCAGTCGCCGGCGAGCGACGACGCGCTATCGGAACTGGAAACAGAATCGGCCAACAACCGGACCTGGTCGCTTGTACTTTGCCGCAACTTGCCTAGTAATGCAGACGATACTTCGATTGTTCGCCGCGATGCAATAGCCAGTGCGAGGGCCTGCGAGGTTGGTTCGCCGGAAGCCAAGACCGGCGAGAGTTGCTCCGCGGAGATTGGCACTCCGGGAGTGAGCAGCAGCGCTTGCAGTGCGCCCCGGCGCGTATCTGCCGAGTCGAGCCAGCTTTCGATCTGCTCGTTCCGCACGCGCGATTGGAGTTCCATCCGCGCCGTTTCGTGCACGGTGTCATCGTAAAGCGAGTAGTTTCCATCGAGAGCCACCTGCTCGAGGACGCCGGATTCCGGTGACCACCAGTAGCTCAGCTTGAGCGATCCATTGCGCACCGCTCCTTCTACGTGATGGCAGAGTTTGCCGTGGATGGACTCGTCGTTTACCCAGCGGAGATCCAGCCCGGACGCAGTGCTGTCCTGCCAAGCCTCTCCTTTGGCCACCGCGTTGGGCGGAAGATTCATAACTTCATGCAATACTTCAAGGATATGACTGTAACTTTCTCGCGCCACTTCCCATGAGTAGCGTGGTGTTCCGGTCGGCGAGATCTCCATCGCTTCGGAAAAGCGGGAGGGTCGCTTTTGCATGCGCTTTTGGAAATCGACCTGCTCCTTGGCAAGTTTGTCTTTGCCATTGGAAAGATACTCGGTCACTTCTGCCGCTTCACGATTGCGCTGGAAGCCGAGACTTATCTGTTCTGCGTTCTCCCCAACCACGAGCACGTGAGTCTGAAAGCGCGATTCGGTCTGCCTCCGTTCTTCCTGGCTTTGCGTTTGATGTTGAAATGTGTAGCGGTAAACAAGGTGATCTCCGGGACGCAAATCGTAGCGCCAGGCAGGTGCGGTCTGAGCGCTGGCGATGAAAGCCAAGGAGCTGACAATGGCGGCGGCAAAGGCAGCCGTCCCCGGCCTTGGGCGAGCAACTGCCGAGCTGCGCACGACTTGGACGGGAGAGGCGCCCGTCCCCACACATTCAAAACCATTCATTTCTTGCGCTCGACGAGGAAGCGAGCAAGGTCCTTCAGAGTAGACGCGGCCGAGCCGTATTCGTTAAGCTCCGCGCATGCCTGATCGACCAGCGCGTCCGCTTTACGAACTGATTCCTCGATTCCGAATAATGCCGGATAGGTCGCCTTTTCCGCCGCCGCGTCTTTGCCCGCGGTTTTCCCCAGTTGCTCGGAGGTTTGCGTCAGGTCGAGTACGTCGTCCACGATCTGGAACGCCAGGCCGATCGATTGTCCGTATGTCCGGAGGCGGCGGACATCCGCTGCGGTTGCCCCGGCGTAGATTCCTCCGCTGACTACGCTGGCGGTGATGAGCGCCGCGGTCTTCGAGCGGTGGATGTATTCGAGGGTGGCGAGATCGGGCTTCTTGTGCTCGGCTTCGAGATCAACGACCTGGCCGCCGATCATGCCATCGATGGTGCCGGTGGCGTGGGCGACTTCCCGGATGATCGCGACGCGCGCCTCGGCTGGACAAATGAGCTGTGCCAGCACTTCGTAGGCCTGCGTCTGCAGAGCGTCTCCGGCGAGGATGGCGATGGCTTCGCCGAAAGCCTTGTGGCAGGTGGGACGGCCGCGCCGCAGATCGTCATTATCGAGCGCGGGCAGATCGTCGTGGATCAGGGAATAAGTGTGAAGCATTTCGAGCGCCGCGCCCACCTGCTCGATGCCGGCGGGCAGCGCTCCGGCGGGCTGTCCCGCATTCCGGCCAGAGGCCGATGCCCCTCCGATCATGCGCCCCGCTTCCATGCAGAGGATGGGCCGCAGGCGCTTTCCACCGGCAAACACGCTGTGCCGCATGGCTTGATGGATGGAAGTCGGATGCTGGGTAGCGGGAGGCAAGAGTTGTTCGAGCGCGACGTCGGCGGCTTCGCGTCCCTGCTCCAGAACTTGTTTCGGCATGGCATCGCAGTATAACAAGAGGCGAAAGGCAGGTCTTAGTTCTTAGCTGACGGGAAACCCGGGATGGCAGGTCTCGGTGTCAGGCGTCAAGTCTCAAGAAATTCTTCGTTGATTTTGTTTTTCCCGAGACCTGACACACTGACACCTTGGACCGGAGACGTAGTTGATCAGGCGGCTGCATGGTGCGTGAGATGATGCAACACCGCGCGCACGACTTCATCGTTGCGCGGCTCACATATGTCAGCTGCGCCCAGACTCATTGCTTCTGCCCATAGTTTGTCGTCCGCCAGCCGGTGGGTACCGACGATGCAAAGGCGGGGGAACTCACGATGCAGACGCTCGACTTCGCCCGGCCCCGAGGTTTCCAGATCCAGCACCACCGCTTCGGCGCGATGCCTGGCTACCGTGGGACGCACCTCTTCGCAATTGCGGGCCAAATAGACAGATTCAAAATGTTGGGAAAGACTAACCGCCAGAGTTTGCGCAGTTCTGGGGTCATTCTGATAGAGGACTACACTGAGTGGTTCCATAGTACCCCCTGAGTGCACCGCGACCCCGCGGTGGCCTTGGCTGCGACAGCTAATGGCTAGCACAGGCGTTGGCGTTGTCAAATCCGATCCGAGTTGCGATCGCGTTACTTGCGCAACGGTTTCTCGGCCGGGGGCTCGAACGGTTCAGTTTGCAGCTTTCCATTCTGTCTTAGCAGAATCTCCACCTTACCTTCTGCTTCTTCCAACTGCTTCCTGCACGTCGCGGAAAGCTGCATGCCTTCTTCAAATAGCGTCAGAGACTTCTCCAGAGGAACTTCCCCTTTTTCCAGTTCCTGAACGATCTTCTCGAGACGCTCGAGGCATTCTTCAAACTTCACCAATCCCATTGCTCCCACACCCTATTGTAATGCCGCAGCCGGTGGAAAATGTCCAGCGAAATTTTTCCAATCGGGCAATCTTTTTGCGGTGCTGTTCCCAAAACTAAACCGAAGCCCGCGGCTTCGAGCCCAGAGCCTCCAGAACGTCTACCGCGGAGGTATATCGGCCCTGGGGAGCGCTGATCTGCGCCCCCTGCACCCGGTCGCGAAGCGCCCCCAGCATTTCGCGAGCGATGGCCACGCCTTCCTCGCGAGCCGCTTCCGGACTTGCGGCCCTGGTCATCCGGTTGAGAATTTCATCGGGTACGGAAACCCGCAGCTCGTTCTTCATGAATTCCGCGTTACGGGCGCTTACCAGGGGCCAGATTCCGGCAATGACGGGAATTCGGCAGTGTTCGATCCGCTTCAGGAAAATCTCCAGCAGATTGAGGTCGAACACCGGCTGGGTTACCACGTATTCCGCACCCGCTTGCACCTTGTATTCGAAGCGCTTGATCTCTTCGTCCAGGTTGGGCAGCCCCGGATTTGCACCCACCCCAATGACGAAGCTGGTCCCGGCGCCGATCGGGTTCCTGCCCAGGTCTAACCCCCGGTTCAGATTGTGGACGATATTCACTAGTCCGATCGCATCCACGTCAAACACCGCCGTAGCATCGGGATAGTTTCCCATCTTCGGGGGGTCTCCCGTGATACAGATCAGGTTGCGGATTCCGGTGGCCGCCGCCCCCAGCAGGTCAGACTGAATGCCGAGCACGTTTCGATCGCGACACGTGTAGTGCAGGATGGCCTCAATCCCGACTTCCTGCTGCATCAGCAGCGACAACGCCTGGTTGCTCATGCGCGCCGACGCCCGTGGGCTGTCGGGAATATTGATCGCATCCACGCCGACCGATTTGACGAACCTCGCGCCCTCGATCTCTTTTCGGATGTCGATTCCCTTGGGCGGTACGATCTCCACCATGGTGACAAATTCCCCAGCCGCAATCCTTGCGCCGAGGCGCGAGCGGTCCGCCATGGGAATGCTCGCCGGGACTAAAGGAGTCGCGCCGGAATGAATTGCCTCCGTAACCGCGGTCTTGCCGCGCGCTTCGCGCACCTTTAATGCCGCTTTCATGGCGCGGATATGATCCGGAGTGGTGCCGCAGCATCCACCGATCAGTTGCACCCCCGCCGCCACGAATTTTCGCGTGTAGCTCGCCATGTATTCCGGCGAACAAAGATAGATATTCCTCCCTTCAACCGAGCGTGGCATACCGGCATTCGGCTGCGCGGCCAGGGGCAGGGAAGTCACGGCTCGAACCCGCTCGATGGCGTCGAGCATTGCGACCGGTCCCACGCTGCAGTTGATGCCGAGTACATCGACGTTCCATTCCGTCAGCCGGGTGGCAAAGGTTTCGGGGTCGGAGCCATCGAGGCAATTCCCATCTTCGTCAATCGTGACCTGGGCGATGATGGGAATCTTCGCATTCACGTCCCGACAGGCCAGCACGGCCTGGTGCAATTCTTCGACGTAGCCGAAGGTTTCCAGCATCAGCAAATCGGCGCCGCCCTCGACCAGGGCTGCGATCTGTTCGCGAAACGCCGTCCGGGCCTCTTCAAACGAAGTCTTGCCTAGCGGTTCAATGCGGACACCCAGCGGGCCGATAGATCCGGCCACCCAGACATCGAAACTCTTGGCCGCTTCCCGAGCCACGTGAGCACCCGCCACATTGATGTCGCGCACGCGATCTGACATGCTATGCCGCGCCAGGCGAAAGCTGTTCGCGCCGAAAGTATTGGTCTCAATAATCTCGGCGCCAGCCTGCAGATAATCGTGGTGGACACCGCGGATCAGCTCCGGTTGCGACAGGTTCAGCTCGTCATAGCAGCGGTTGATGAAGATGCCCTTAGCATAGAGAAGCGTTCCCATCGCCCCATCGCAGAGCACCGGCGATTGCTGCAGACGTTGAATAAAGTTCTGTGCCATCTAATTGAGAATACAAGAAGCTGCGAGGTCTCTGCACCTTTTGAGATGAAGCCGCACTAAAAAGGCGGATGCGGCCATGGAATGGTATCTGGGGATCAAAGCGGCCATTCTCAGTCTGGAACAGCAGCCGAAGCGCTGCCCGCTAACGCGTAAGAACGACAAGCTAAGGCACTTGCTTTACGGCCACAAGCCTCACATTTATCGCGTGATCTATCGCGTCCTTGAGAAGAAGAAGCAGGTTGAAGTGCTCCACATCCGCCACGGAGCAAGGCGGAGGCTGAAGCCGTCCGATCTCACGTGGCACGGACGCATTCCGATGCAAACGCAATTTCTCCCTTTGCTATAATCCTCTTCTTGCATCCAAGTGATTATCCTTCATGAGGTTGGAGTCCCAGGTTTGAAAAAAATCCTGATTCTTTTGTTATTCCTGCTACCCGCCAGCCTGACGTGGCTGAGCTGCGGCTACTCACCGTCAAGCAGCGGCGGGCAAACCAGCGGCCTCAAATACCGCGCCTTCATCACCAATAGCGTCAGCGCCGGTAGTGCGGCTGCGGGTGTGTTCATCGTCAACGCCGAAAACGATACTCGGCCGCCCACAACCCCGATTTCCGTTGGCAACACTCCCGGAATGATGCTGGTCACGCCCAACCGGGGCCAGACCCTGGTGTTTAGCGGCAACGGTACTCAATTCTCCGACAACCAGCTCGGCATCATCAACAATACCAGCGAACAGAACGCCGCTCACGTGACTTTACCCGGAATGACGGAGAGCTTCGTCGTTTCCCCGGACAGCTCCACCGTCTATGTCGCCGTGCCGACCGCGCCTGTGGTGGGACAATCTCCCGGGTTAGTGGATGCCATCTCGCTGAGCAGCGGCTCTCTCGTCGGAGAGGCTGACGTTCCCTCAGTCCATTACCTTTCGATCAACAACAGTGGAAACCGCATTCTTGGCTTTAGCGATAACTCCGATTCGGTGGCGGTGATCACGCCGTCGCAAATCGGGATCGGTAACGCGGTAACTTTCATCGGCGGTCCCGGCGTTTTCGACCGTCCAGTTGCGGCTTTCTTCAGCAGCGACGACACCACCGCTTACGTGGTTAGCTGCGGCGCCGAGTGTGGCGGAACCCAGGCCAGTGTGCAGCAGTTCAATCTGGTCGCTAACACTCTCGTTGCTTCCGTCCCAGCCTGCATTCCCATTCTCGGCACAAATCCACCACAGTGTGCCGGCCCGGCCGCCGGCAGCGTAGCTCTGGTCAATGGCTCGACCATGTATCTGGCGGGTACGCCATATTCCGCCGGGGGAGGGCCGTCGCTGAACTGCCCCGCAGGAACCACCCTAGCGGAGTTTTGCGGCCAGCTCACCGTAATCAACCTCAGCGGCACTATGTCTGTCACCAATGCCGCCCAGATCTTCATCACCGACGGATACCACAACCGAATCGCGCTCGGGGCTAACGGACAGCTTTTCATCGGTGCACGCAACTGCACGGAGATTGTTCCGCCCGTCCCGCCGCCGACCGGGGCCGAGGTTCGCGGATGCCTTTCCATCTACAACACGCTTCCGTCAACCGCGGTGGGGAGCGTTCCGCCTGGCGGCGTCTTAATTCCTCCCATGAACGGAGACGCCACCGGCATCCAGCCTATCGCCACCCGTCAAGTGGTGTATGTGATCCAGGGCGGATCACTACGTATCTACGACGCCACGATCGATGCCTTGTATAACAACCCGAACGATTCGAATAACCCCGGTGAGATCGGCAACCTCGTCGGCCAGTTCATCGACGTCAAGACCGTCGATTTCTAGATTTAATAGATTGATTGAAAAGGTTGAGGTTGTCATCCTGAGCGAAGCGAAGGAGCTGCTTTCTCCTCAGTGCGAGAGAGAACAGGTCCCTCGCTTTGCTCAGGACGACAATCGTGGTTTGGGAACTTCCTACCGCGGTACCAGTGTCATCTCATGCGACCGGTGTTGCTCGACCGCGGCCTGCGAGAAGGGAAACACGAATGTCGAGCCTCCGTACCACGCCGCCCACTGGTCCATGTAATAAGGACTGAGAAAAATCCCACTCTCACCCGTCACCAGGTTCAGCGTGCTTTCGTCAAAGTTCGCAAAGTTCCACGTCAGTCGTTCGGATGGCCCAAACCCGCGGGCCACCGCCTTCACCGTGTATGTGCTCCCGCTCAAGGGATGCAATCCCGGCCCCGTGAAGCGCCCAATCAGCGGAAGATGGCTGAGCACGAGGTGATCGATTTCAACCGGATAATTCTTTCCCCACTGCCATTGATTGAGGTCGGAAGGGACTTTCGAGGGATTTCCCGTTTGCCTCACCGCGTTCTCCACCGCAGCGGTCAGCAGGCTCCCGTAATCGGAATATCCCGGCGGCAGCCAGCGCGCCGGCTGTTTGCTGAGCACATTCTCCAGCCAGACGGACGACATAGCCCAGCGATAGCTCTTCCAACTGAGCGCGGCTGAATTCGGGGGTGAAGTCGAACTTGAATTCGAACTCTCCGCCGCCGCGCCCAGCTTCGGTTCCAGCAGCAAACGCGCCAGTTCCTGACGCGCTTTCGTCCCAATCATGGGGGCCGCTGAATCCGCCGACATCCGCCCATCCCAGTCGCGCAGAATGTCCGCCGCCTGCTTCGCCCGGGCCGAAGCGCCCGCAGCGTGATCGATCGCGTATACGAACTTGTCCGCGCAGAACCGGTCGTAAGTGGACGACACATCCATCTGCAGCGCCAGCATATCCGCAGGCGCAAACTTCTTTCCCGACTCGAGCACGCGGTAAATGCGATCGGTTCGCCACGGCGCTTCCCATTCCGTGCTGATCGAATGTTTGTAGCCGTCGGGAGCAATGCGCCCGTTGGCGGTGGCCAAGATTCCCTCCGGCGGATCATAAACATGCGGCATCTCGTCGAAAGGAATCCAGCCCTTCCACTCGTGCGTGTCGTCACTGCCGCTTACTGGCAGGCTGCCGTCGCCCGCCGCGCGGATCGGCACGCGTCCGGTCGCCTGATAACCGATGTGACCCTCCACATCGCCATACATTACGTTTTGTCCGGGCGCGCCAAAACTCGAGAAGGCCTTCCGAAACTCATCCCAATTCTGTGCGGAGTCCACGTCGAAGAAAACCAGTCCCTCGCCGTCCTGCAGCGTCCAGCGCAAGGCAATCTGGCGCGTCTCTCCCGGAAGCAATTCGGTGATGATCGGTCCATGCCGCGTTGTCACCACGTCGAGCGCCACATCCGGCTTGCCTTTGACGTGAATCGTCTCCTGCCGGTGCTGCGGTTCAACCCATCCCGCCGGAGTTTTGTACTGCCCCTGGGCATTGAACTCCTCGATGAAATCGTCCTCGACCGTCGGCCCAACGTTGGTGAATCCCCAGCCGATGCGCTGGTTGTGGCCGACAATCACGAACGGAACGCCCGGCAGCGTAATACCGGCCACATCGAAGGTGCCGGTCGTCGTTCTAAGGTGCGCCGCAAACCACAAGTTCGGCATCTGGTGGTCGAGGTGCATATCGTTGGACAGCAGCGGTTTCCCCGAAACCGTATGCTGACCGGAAACTACCCAATTATTTGACCCCGGCCGGAACGAATCCGATCCTTCCGATTCATAAATCGGTTTTGGGTGGGGCCCGGCTTCAGCCGTGCCATTCAGGCCCTGAGAGAATTGGGGCTTTAGCCCCTGAGGGAGCTGGCCGGAAGCCAGCGCCGACGTCAGCCGGCTCCCGCCCGCTGGGTCAACCTCTTCCTCGTCATCGTCGTCTTCATCGCTGCCGTTGGCCGCCGGTTCGTCCTCCATCCGCCGCACAGCGGTTGGCGGACGGTCGCGCCACGACGAATTCACGTACAGGTCGGCCGTCAATTCCGGTCCCAGCTTCGCCAGAACTTTTTCTCGCGTCAGCGCCGGCGGATTGCCATAGTGATTCAAATCCTGCACCATGCGCGCCCCCACCAGCAGGGAATCGGTCACCGTCCACGGTCGCGGCGTGTACTTCAGCAAGCGGAATTCAAGCCCAAGCCGGTCGCGATGCGATTCGAGAAACGCATTCACTCCCCGAGCGTAAGCGTCAAAATAAGCCCGGTCGCGCGCTGAGATACTCTTTTCCGCCGCTTCGGCTGCAAGCCGTAGCCCCAGAATCCGCTCCTCGCGATCCATCTGGACCGTGTCCTCTCCCATTACTTCCGAAAGTTCTCCGGCAGCGGCGCGCCGCATGATGTCCATCTGCCACAGCCGGTCCTGAGCGGTGACGTACCCCTGGGCAAAAAATAAGTCTTCCAGCGTAACCGCCTCAATCGTCGGCACGCCCTGCTCATCGCGCACAACTCGCACCTTGGACGATATGCCAGGCACGGAGACGCTGCCATCCAGTTGCGGCAGCGGACGGCGTGCGATCCAGTAGAGCCACCAGGCCCCAGCGATGAGCCCCACCAGCAGCACGCAAACGGCGTAGTACAAGATGCGGAGCGCAGGATTGTGGCGGCGGACCTCAGGCGGGGCAGCGGTAACAGACATTACTCAAAGATTGTAGGGGTGCGTGGTGTCTGTGACAACCGCGCGTCCGGGTTGCCAAGCCCCACGAGTGATACTACGATCGGAAAGCAATTTTAATTCTGATTAACCCTTGGATTAAATAGTGAACAGGACACTCCTCTTCTTAGTCGTCTGTTTGGCGGCGATTTCCCTTGGAGTCGTTGCTCAGGATATATCCTCTCCGAAACCGACCACTCCTGGAGCACAGGTTCAATTCGGCAACGAGTATTTGGCAGACCAGGACTATCCAAATGCAATGCTCTGGTTCCGCAAGGCGGCCGACCAGGGCAACGTTGTAGGGCAAAATAATATTGGCTGGCTTTACCAGAATGGATGGGGAGTTAAGCAGGACTATGCCGAAGCCATGACCTGGTATCGCAAAGCCGCTGATCAAGGCTACGCGCTGGCACAGACCAACATCGGCTGGCTTTACCGCGACGGCTTGGGAGTTAAACAGGATTACGCCGAGGCAATGATCTGGTATTGGAAAGCAGCAGCGCAAGGTAACGCCATCGCGCAGACCAATGTTGGCTGGCTCTACGAGAAAGGGTTCGGCGTTAAGCAGGATTATGCCCAAGCCATGACCTGGCATCGCAAAGCTGCGGATCAAGGTAACGCTGACGCGCAGACCAGCATCGGTTGGCTTTACCAAAATGGATGGGGAGTTAAGCAGGATTATGCCGAAGCCATGACGTGGTACCTCCAGGCAGCGAATCAGGGCAACGCAAAGGCCCAGGATGACATCGGCTGGCTTTTCGAAAAAGGACTCGGCGTCGCGCAGGATTATGCCCAAGCGATGGCCTGGTACTACAGGGCGGCGGATCAAGGCAATGCCGCGGCGCAGAACAGCGTCGGGTGGCTTTACCAGAATGGTAGGGGTGTTACGCAGGATTATGGCAAAGCGATGACCTGGTACGGGAAGGCCGCGGATCAAGGCAACTCCAAGGCCCCAGCGAACATCGGATGGCTTTACGAAGCTGGCCTCGGAGCCAAACAGGACTATGCCGAGGCCCTCTCCTGGTTCCGCAAGGCAGCGGATCAAGGTAACACCGACGCCCAGGTAGACATCGGTAATTTTTACGAGAAAGGCCTTGGCGTTAGCCAGGATTATGCCGAAGCCCTGAGCTGGTATCGCAAGGCAGCGGATCAAAATAGCGCTGGCGCGCAAAGAGCAATGGGCCGGCTTTACGAAAACGGGATAGGCGTAAAACAGGGCTACACCGAAGCCCTGAATTGGTACCGCAAAGCAGCCGATCAAGGGAACAGCAACGCACAGATCGATATCGGCTGGCTGTACCAGAACGGACTGGGAGTCGAGCGGGATTACACCGAAGCCATGAACTGGTACCGCAAGGCGGCGGATCAAGGCAACGGTCGGGCACAGGCCGCCATCGGGTCGCTTTACGAGAGCGGGCTCGGAGTTAAACCGAATCAAGAAGAAGCAGTCAACTGGTACCGTAAGGCAGCGGAACACGGGGGCCTGGTATTAGCGAATGACATCCATGCCCCTCGTGCTATTTATGCGCCAGATCCTGAATATTCAAAGGAAGCGCGGAAGGCGAAGTTTACTGGCACAGTGGTACTGTCGGTGGTCGTCAGCCCTGATGGCCAACCACTCGATATCAAAGTGGTGAGGTCACTTGGTCACGGGCTGGACGAAAAGGCGGTCGAGGCCGTAAAGACATGGAAATTTGAACCCGCGGCAAAGGATGGCAAGCCGGTCGCGGTTCAACTCATGATTGAGGTCAACTTTCATCTTTATTAGCGTCACAGTCGGCTGGCACCCCACTTTTCGCGGTTTTCGAAAAGTGAGCCTCCCGACGGCCAGCACCACAGCGGTTCCGGCTCCAGCGGCACAAAAACCATAAAACTTTGCGATTGGCAATCTTTGCCAATCATGTTACGATGGACCCGCTATTCACCTCATGGAAAGGGCCGCCATGCCTACCCGCAACGTCAATTTGACCAATGCTCTCGACCGCTTCGTGGCCACCAAGGTCAAGAGTGGGCGTTATGAAAATGCCAGCGAGGTGGTGCGCGCCGGGTTGCGGACTTTGGAGCGCGAAGAACAGCAGTACGAGGCGAAGCTCGCCGCGCTGCGGGCGGCGATTGACGAAGGCGACGCCAGCGGTATTGCCGGGGGTAACGTCTTCGGGCGTGTCCGTAAGGCCATCAGACTTCCCGTGTCGCGCTAGCCGTGGCTCGGGTTCGATTTTCGCGTCGCGCTGAGGCCGATTTGCTGAGCATCGGCGATTACACCCTTCGCACATGGGGCAGTGCCCAAGCCGCCCGTTACCTCGGCGAGCTTGAGGTCTGTTGTCAGATGCTTGCCGACAATCCGGCGTTAGGCCGGCTCTGTGACGACGTTCGCCCTGGTTTGCGCCGTCTGGAACATGGCAAGCACGTGGTGTTCTACCGCCAGGAACGTGGTGGCGTTCTAGTTTCTCGCATCTTGCATCAACGCATGCTGCCCGACAGACACGCCATCGACGATCAAGACAACGAACCGTAACGATATTGTGTCGGTGCGCACACCGCACTCTTTAGCGTTCCTTTTTTCATCACATTCAGCCGGTGAGCGTCATCACAGACATGCAACCCGCGCATACGCGATAATCAACAATCTGATTGGGGTAGCCAGAGGCGACTGCGTCAACCAAGGCGGCCCCTCGAAGCTGCCCCAACCCATTCTCAACGCTCTTTGAAAACCGAAACGGGAAGCAATCAGATCAGCGAAACCCTAAGTCCTTATTCCGGAATACCTTGCCTATAAGCCCTTTAAACTCCTAGATCTGGCGGGAAATTCTGTCTAAGTCAGTGATTCCAATAAGGCAGGGGAGGGGGGAGGGGGTAGGGGTACCAGGTAGTTAACACAAGACAAAGCAGAAACCAAATGAGGCCTGAAGCTGGGAGCCGGTTGGCGCAACCCGCGCTCCGCCCAGTATCATGTTGGAACCCTCGGCGTGCATTATCATCTGAGTGTCCGCGCCGCCCAACATGTTGCAGAAACGAATCGACGATCAGGAAACCATTTCGCGGGAGAACATCCGCGAAGCCGAAGGAATTTTCCTTCGACATCTTAAACGCGTCGGCTTGAAGCAGACCGAACAGCGCAGCGCAATTCTGCGGACCTTCCTGGAGACTCGGGAGCATCTCTCGATCGACGAATTGCATCGCCTGGTCAAGAAAACCGACCCGCGCATCGGCTTTACGACTGTCTACCGCACCCTCAAGCTCCTCGCGGGATGCGGCCTGGCCAGCGAAGTCGCTTTTCACGACGGCATCGCGCGTTACGAACACCAGTACAACCGCCGCAGCCATCACCACATGGTGTGCACCGAGTGCGGCGCGTCGGTCGAATTTTTCTCGGAGAAAGTTGGAGAAATCGAGCAGGAGATCGGCCGCAAGCACCGCTACGTCACTACCCGCCACAGTTTCCAGATTTATGGTGTTTGCGAAGAATGCCGCAATTCGAAGAAGAGGGATGGACGCCGAATTGTCTAGTTCAGAAAAAGGTCCAGCCAATATTCCCGCGAACGGCCCTGTGAATCCGGCGCAAGCCTCCGTGAAGTGCCCGCATTGCGGCACGGTGATGCCGGCGAATGCGGCATTCTGTCCGGGCTGCGGATGGTCGATGACGCCGCTTCCTCCCACGGAGCGGGCGGCCGCGGCGGTCGCTTACCTCACCTTCGTCCCTGCCATAGTGATCTTGTTTCTGGCGGCATTTCGCAACAACCGTTTCGTCCGCTTTCATGCCTGGCAAAGCATTTTGCTCTGGGGAGTCTTTTTGGTTTTGACCATCCTCGGGCTCTTCGTTTCGAATGTCGCTGCCGCCATGGTTTTCCTGTTGTTTGGAATTTTGGCTTCGCTGGCCATGTTGTTCTTGTGGATTGTGCTGACCCTCAAGGCATGGCAGGGCGAACGCTTCGAATTGCCGCTGTTCGGCGATCTGGCCGAGCGCATGAGATAAGGCAGGTCTCAGGTTTCAGCTGTCAGGTCTCAGGAAAGACAAAATCAACCAAGATTTCCTGAGATTCGGGACCTGCCACCTGAGACCTGATTTCTTGACACCTTGGACCTGAGACCTTGCCGTTCTCGTCGTCATCGTTCAAAATATTTAATTCACTATTCATCATTCATCCAGGAGCCTTTCATTGAGCCAGCTTCAGCGCGTTAAGATCAGCGCTCTCGGCACCTACGTTCCGCCTCGCCTGCTCACCAACGCCGACCTCGAAAAACTTGTCGATACTAACGATCAGTGGATCATGGAGCGCGTCGGCATTCGTGAGCGCCATATCGTGGACAAGGGGGTTGCGACCAGCGATCTTGCGGTCGAGGCGGCGAAGAAAGCGCTCGCCGAGCGCGGCATCGACCCATCCGATCTCGACGCGATTATCGTGGGGACGGTTACGCCTGACATGTTCTTTCCTTCGACAGCTTGTCTTGTGCAGCACAAACTCGGCGCAAAAAATGTCTGGGGATTCGATATTTCAGCCGCCTGTTCGGCGTTTCCTTACGCGCTGCAAACTGGAGCGCAGTTCGTCGCTACTGGATCTCATAAGAAAGTGCTCGTGATCGGTGCGGACGTGATGTCGTCGATCATCGACTACACCGATCGCGCGACCTGCGTCATCTTCGGCGATGGAGCGGGTGCGGTCCTGCTCGAACCAACAGAAGACGAGTCCGTCGGACTCATCGATTTTCTGCACGAAGTGGATGGCTCGGGCGGGTGCTCGCTTTATATGCCGGGTGGAGGAAGCCAGAATCCTTCGACTCACGAAACCGTCGACAAGAAGATGCACTTCGTTCATCAGGACGGGGCCGCGGTGTTCAAGTTCGCGGTGCGCAAGATGGCTTTGCTCTGCGAAGAAATTCTCAAACGCAACAACATCAAGGGCAGCGAGATCGACGCCTTCATTCCGCATCAGGCCAACAAGCGCATCATCACCGCCACCGCCGATCGTCTGACTATGCGTCCCGAAGCCGTGATCATTAACATCGAAGATTTCGGAAACACCACCGCGGGAACGATCCCGCTGGCCATGGAAACTGCGCGCCGGCAAGGCAAGTTGAAGAAGGGAAGTCTGGTGCTGCTAGCGTCAGTGGGCGCAGGATTCACGAGTGGAGCGACTTTGCTTCGCTGGGCCTACTGAGACTGGTCTCAGATTTTTCCATAACGGGACCACTGTTCTCGTACCGACTCCACCGCTGAACTGCTTCTGTAATCGAGGTTCTCAAACAAGCGAACGCGTATGCCAAATTCAAAGGCAAGGCCCATGACAGCCCGACGGTAGAGCGTGACAAACGCTTGCCCACGCTGGTCCATGAGTAGAAGCGCCGGTTCGCGTACTCGTATCCGGCCAAGAGCTCCTCTGGGCTCATTTGTTTGGGCCGGAAGACCACGTCCGCGCGGCCGTTGTACTTGCTCCAGTCGTGCGTTAGGATCCGGTCTTCGGCTTCCAGACGCTGGTACAGTCGAGTTCCTGGAAAGGGAGTAAGGATGTTGAAGGTTGCATTCTGCACTCCTGCCGCCTCGAGGAAGTCCACCGTTTCGCCGAAGATCGCTGGCTTATCGCTATCGAAACCGAAAACGATACCCGCCTGCACCGCGATGCCATGGGAATGGATCCGCTCAATCGCTCGACCGTAGTCGGACACGCGGTTGAAGCGCTTTTGCACTTCATTCACGCTGCTTTGCGAGATTGACTCCAGCCCGACGAACAGTTGTTTGCAGCCGCTGCTCGCTGCCAACTCAAGAAACTCGTCGTCTTGAGCAGCATGAATGCTCGCCTGGCTGCTCCACCACTTTCGATGGGGAGCGAGAGCCCGGAACAGTGTCTTCGCGTACTCCATGTCGCTCGCGATGTTGTCATCCCACAGGATGATTACCTTGCCGCGAAAAGAGCCGAACTCTTCCGCCACTGCCTCCACGGGTCGCCGGCGCACCTGGCTCTGATACATAACCGCGAGTGTGCAGAAATCGCAACGGTACGGACAGCCGCGCGTGGCAAACAGAACTCCACCCGTAAGATCGTGCCGGTGAAACAGGTCTTTCCGCGCCATCGGGGCATGTTCCAGAGTTGGGGGTTCAGTGGAACAGTACCTGTGGCTATGCTGCCCCGCGTCAAAGTCGCGCAAGAATTGCGGCCAGTGGGATTCAGCCTCTCCGACGAAGATTACATCCGCGTGCGCCTGCGCCTCATCGGGCATCAGGGTCACATGTGGCCCTCCCAATACGACCGGGATTCCCCGCTGCCGGAACCGGTCTGCCATGGCATAGACGTGAGGCGCACTCGGGGTGTGGAAGGTAATCGCTACCAGGTCCGCTGGCAGACCGAAATCGACCGGCTTCACCACCTCATCGATATGGAGCACAGTCCAACGGTGCGGTGCGAAGGCGGCTAGATACGGCATGGTGATTTGCTGAAAGTTCAGGACACGGGAACGCCGTACCTTCTGGATTTCGGGTGAGGAAGCGGTGATCAGGAGCAAGGTTCGCACAATAGGTTGGATGTGAGGCCTACTTGATTGCCAGCGCTCCGACGAGCGACTCGAAAATCTTGCATCCATCGGTGGCCCCGAGTTCAGGTTCGGCGGCGCGCTCGGGATGGGGCATCATGCCGAGCACGTTGCGTCCGGGGCTGCAGATGCCGGCTATATTTTCCAGCGATCCGTTGGGATTTGCTTCAAGTGTAATTTCGCCTAGCGCGTTCGCGTAGCGGAAGACGATGCAGTTTTCGCGCTTGAGCTCCGCGAGCGTTGACTCATCGCAAAAATAATTGCCTTCCATATGGCCGATGGGGATGGTCAGCACTTCACCCTTACGGCACGTGTTGGTGAACGGCGTCTCGTTGTTTTCGACTCTCACCTGCACCGGCTTGCAGACATACTTCAGGCCAATGTTGCGCATCAGGGCCCCGGGCAGCAATCCCGACTCACACAGAATCTGGAAGCCGTTACAGATGCCCAGCACCAGTCCGCCCGCGGCAGCGAACTTGCGGACGGATTCCATCACGGGCGAGAACTTGGCGATGGCGCCGGTGCGCAGATAATCGCCATAAGCGAATCCTCCGGGGACGATGACCACATCGCAGTTTTCGAGATCGTGCGAGTCGTGCCAGAGGAATGTTGCCTTCTGCTTCGCCACGTGCTCGGCGGTCCAGAAAGCATCGTGATCGCAGTTCGATCCGGGGAAGATAATCACGCCAAATTTCATTGGCACCTCGCGTGCACTCATCGTGACAAGGTCTTTTGTTCAGGTCAAGGAGAAAGAGTCCGCGTGGGAAGTTTGTCAGGCAAGATGCGAGCTTCGGGATTGTCCCGTCGAACTTTGAGCAATCGGCACCGCTGAAACTGCGGCACGAGCATTCTGCTCGGCTGGCGCCGGCGATGATTCGCCCTCTGTCTATGGTTCCGTCGACCGGTTCTACCGTCCTACTGCTGGCCGTCCGTTGTTGGCTCCGAGGTGTTGAGCACCGTGAGATCCGATGCGCCGGGTGTTGTAGTCGAGTAGCTTGCTGGCTGGTTGTGGTCATCCGACGGCCGGTACGGGGGCGGATTGGTGGACCAGTTGTAGCTGTCATCGGGATAGTAGTTATAGGCTGGCCACGGGGAATACCAATATGGATCGTAGCCGTACGGGTAGTACCACCATGGGTTCCAGGCGTAGGGTCCCCAGTAAGGGCCCCAGAACGGCCATCCGAAGCCAAAGCCCCACCCTCCCCAGCCGAAGCCGAAGCCGAAGCGACAACAGCCCCAGCCACTGCGGAAACCGTCTCTAAAGCCAAAGCCGCCGCGATCGAAGGCTGGAGCGCTGCGGGCTCCGCCTGCGAAGCCGGCCTCAGCTCTTGATGCGCCCCTATTGGATGCGCCGAATGAGTGCCAACCGCCATCGGAAATTCCGGCGTTACGCGCCATGAGGGTGGAGTTCTCGGAGCCGGCGGAATTGCGTCCTGCCCTTGAACCCTCAGACCGCGCGGAACCGGCGGCGTTGCCAAACGAATGCCACTGACCATCGTTGATGGCAGGACGGATATTCGAGGAACTTAGATTCGACGACCGAAGATTCGACGAAGCAGCCGACGACCGCGTCGCGGATGAGCCCATATTGTGGCCAGCTTCAGATCCGCCGCCTCGGCTGTAACTTCCTCCGCTATAAGATCGCGCGCCGTAGGAGCCACCTTCACGAGCTTCTCCAGCGCCACCACGATACGAGCCTCCGCCACCGTGGAACCCTCCACCTCCGCCGCCATGAAACCCTCCACCTCCTCCGCCATGACCACCGCCGCCATGCTGAGCGTAGGCTGGGATTGGGATGAGAGCGAGACCAATGAAAGCTGCGAACGCTACCAGGGACTTGCGAAGAGTGGATGGGCCCATAACTTTACCTCCCCGACTTCTTGCCTTACTCGGGAGTGCAACCTTGAGCGAGGCGTTTGAGTGCCAGGACGGCGCTCCTACTTAATCAGATTCTAGCGCTGGGCACGGGGTTGCGCGGATATTTAAATCAAATCGGGCAGGGCGACCGTCGAGGGGCCCAGGCCAAGCGGTTATGGAGCTTGGCTCCCATCCGGAGAATAGCCTTTAATATTTCACGATAGCCGCAAACGATTGAGAATCTAGCGACGCTCCGCCTACCAGGGCACCGTCGATTTCTTCTTCCGACATCAGGGCGCGGGCGTTCTCCGGTTTGACGGAGCCGCCATAGAGGATGCGGAGTTTGTCGGCGAATTCCTGGCCGAACGATTCGGCGGCTTCGGCTCGGATGATGGTGTGAGCGTCGGCGGCCAATTGCGGGGTGGCGTTTCTTCCGGTGCCGATGGCCCAGGCGGGTTCATAGGCGACCACTAAGCTGACGGCTTTTTTGGCTGAGACTTTGTGGAAGGCGCGGAGACATTGTCGGCGCAGGACGTCGTCGGTGAGTCCGGCATCGCGTTCTTCGAGAACTTCTCCCACGCAGACGATGGGGATGAGTCCGGCTTCGATGGCGGCCTTGAGCTTGAGATTGACGGTGTCGTCGGTCTCGCCGAAGTACTGGCGGCGTTCGGAGTGTCCGATGATGACGTGGGTTGCGCCAACCGCCGCTAACATACTGCCGCAGATCTCGCCGGTGAAGGCGCCTTCTTTTTGCCAGTAGAGATCTTGCGCGCCGATGGCGACATCCGATCCCTGGGCCGCATGGACGGCGGCATCGAGCGCAAGGTAAGTCGGGCAGATGACGACTTCGTCGCGGTCGTGGCCGTGGACTAGCGGCAGGAAATCGCGGAAGAAGTCACGGGTCTGGTCGGGGGTTTTGTACATCTTCCAATTGGCGGCGATGAGCTTCTTTCTCATGAGGGACCTTTCTCGAACATAACGGAAGTGGAGAGTGCTTCGCGGGAAATTTTTTCGGCGGCCCGGACATAGATTTTACAGGTGGCAATGTCGAAGAGAACGAAACGGACGTGTTCCACATGGGCGCACGGCGGCAGAGCTTGGACAATGGTCCCCACCGCGATTTCCGCAGCTTCGTGCACCGGATAGCCGAAGGCTCCGGTTGAAATGGAGGGGAGGGCCAAGGACCGGATTCCGTGGTCGTCTGCGATCCGGACTGATTCCTGGTAACAACTGGCGAGCGTTTCGGCCTCGCGCTGTTGGCCTCCTCGATACACTGGGCCGACGGTGTGAATTACATATTTGGCGGGCAATCGTCCACCGGTGGTCATAACAGCTTTGCCGGCGGGAAGGGTACCGATCTTGGCTACGATGCGCTTGCACTCCTGGAGGATCGACGGGCCGCCAGCGCGGTGAATCGCTCCATCCACGCCTCCGCCGCCGAGCAGAGAGGAGTTGGCGGCGTTGACGATAGCGTCGGTCGTCTCCTTGGTAATGTCGGCCGGGCCGTGGAGTTCGAGCGTTTTGCCGTTGGCGAAAGTCAGTCGAGCTGCGAAGTCGGGCATAGCGGCCCCTAAAGGGGCAGTCGGTGAAGTGCGGCTTTCAGCATTGCTAAAGCGATGCGCTGATGCGAAGCATAAAGGCTGCGCGCTACGGGCGGCGAGCCAAAAGCTAAAAAGCCAAGCCTGAGACCTGACCCTATTTTTTGTCCGTCAGCGCTTCTACTCCTGGCAGCTTCTTGCCTTCCAGGAATTCTAGCGAAGCGCCGCCGCCGGTTGAAATATGCGTGATCTTGTCGGCTACTCCGGCGGCTTTGATGGCCGCTACGGAATCTCCGCCGCCTACGATGGTTATGGCTCCGGCATTTTCCGCCACCGCCTGGGCGATCATGAACGTGCCTCTCGCAAAAGGGGGCAGTTCGAAAACACCCATGGGGCCGTTCCAGACGATGGTGCGGGCGCGAGCTACCTCCTCTGAAAAAGTCTCGATGGTTTCGGGGCCGATATCGAGCGCCATCATGTTGGCCGGGATAGACCCGCCCGGGCCGACGAACTTCACCAAGGCGCCAGCTTCGACGCGGTCGGCGATGACGTGATCGGTGGGCAACAGGATCTTGACCTTATGGGCTTTCGCCTGCTGCAGAAGGTTGCGGGCGAGTTCGATCTTGTCTTCCTCCACTAAACTCTTGCCGACCGATTCGCCCTGCGCCTTGAGGAACGTGTAGGCCATGCCTCCGCCGATGATGAGGGCATCGACTTTGCTGAGCAGGTTCTGAATGACTCCGATTTTGTCGCTGACCTTGGCGCCGCCGAGGATGGCGACGAAGGGATGCTCGGGGTTCTGCAGGACGCGGCCCAGATATAGCAGCTCCTTTTCCATGAGCAAGCCGGCGGCGGATTTCTGCACAAACTTGGTGATCCCGACCGTAGAAGCGTGGGCACGGTGGGCGGTGCCGAAGGCGTCGTTGACATAGAATTCGGCGAGTTTGGCAAGTTGCTTGGAAAATTTCTCGTCGTTCTTTTCTTCTTCGGCGTGGAAGCGGACGTTTTCCAGCAGCAACGCCTGGCCTTTCTCAAGCTTGAGCGCCATTTCTTCGGCTTCCTCCCCAACGCACTCGGGGCAGAAGCCGACATTTTCTCCGCGCGACAGTTCTTTGTCTAACAACATGCGCAGACGCTCGGCGACGGGCTTGAGGCTCATTTTTGGATTCGGTTTGCCTTTGGGACGGCCGAGATGAGACGCCAGGATGAGGCGGGCGCCGTGACGCAGGGCGTACTCGATGCTCGGCAGGGTCTCGCGGATGCGCGTGTCGTCCATGACGCGGCCGTCGTCGAGCGGGACGTTGAAGTCGACACGCATGAAGATGCGGTGATCGTTAAGAGGAAGATCGCGGATGGAAAGCTTGGACATGAAAAAGTCTCCGTCGTCCGACGTTTGTCAATGGAGAGCCGGGCGTCCTCGCCCGGCTGGGCGCGCGAGACACCCGTCCCTCCATCGCGTGATGCATTGCTACGGAACCTACAGGCCCTTGGCCGCCATCAGGTTGATCAGATCGTGGACGCGGCAGGAGTATCCCCACTCGTTGTCATACCAGGAGATCACCTTGACGCAATTGCCGCCGACCACCAGGGTCATGTGCGCGTCGACGATGGAGGAGCGAGCGTCGCCTTTGAAATCGGACGAGACCAGTTCGTTCTCCTCAAAGCCGAGGTAGCCCTTCAGCGGACCCGACTCAGAGGCTCTTTTCAGGGCGGCGTTGACCTCTTCTTTAGTGGTCTTCTTTTCTACCCAGACGACGAGGTCGACCACCGAGACGTTGGGCGTCGGGACACGCATGGCGAAGCCATCGATTTTACCGGCGAGATCGGGGATGACAAGCTTGAGCGCCTTGGCTGCGCCGGTCGAGGTCGGGATCATGTTGATCGCCGCCGCACGGGCTCGCCGCAAATCCTTGTGTGGAAAATCGAGGATCACCTGATCGTTTGTATAAGAGTGGATGGTGGTCATGGTGCCGCTGACAATCTTGAAGTCGTCGTTGATTACCTTAGCGATCGGGGCCAGACAATTCGTGGTGCAGGAAGCGTTGGACACGATGTGATGCTTGGCGGGTTCGTACTTTTCTTCATTCACGCCGAGCACAACGGTGAGGTCTTCATTCTTGGCGGGGGCGGAGATGATGACTTTTTTCACGGTGCCGCGCAGATGCTTCTTGGCGTCGGTGGCGTCGGTGAAGCGGCCAGTGGACTCGATCACGACCTGAGCTCCAACGGAGTCCCAGGGCAGGGCAGCGGGATCTTTTTCTTTAAAGACCTTTATGACTTTGCCGTCGATCGAAATACTGTCCGCGCCGGCAGTGATTTTGTTCGGCAGGTTGCCGAGGATCGAGTCGTACTTGAGCAGGTGGGCGAGAGTCTTGGGATCAGTGAGATCGTTTACGGCGACGAAGTCGAGATTCTTGTCTACGAGCGCGGTGCGAAGAACGTTGCGCCCGATGCGTCCAAATCCATTAATGCTAACTTTTACCGCCATGGTGCCTCCACAAGAAATTTGCTTGCCTAAGAAAAGATAAGCAGGGCTTTGAACAACCTTCGATGGTAACAGGGTGGAGCAGGTAGCGTAAATGTCATGCGTTGCAGGAGACTGTCCTGTCTTCCCGAATTAGGACACTACTCGCCGCATCGGACGGAATGCCCGGGGGCCGAAGTTGGGATTCATATTGGTTGACTCATGCGGATGCGGGCGTGATCTCGATGTAGGTGTCGGTGTTGCGCCACAAGAATGGGAGTCGCGCCAGCCAGTATTTTGCGTTGATCAACCGGCGGACGCGAGCGAACTCTTCGGGTGGCATTACGCGAACCGTTGCCGGGAATTCCGGGCCGGTAATTTTCCCGCGGATGGTGCAGGGCGCGATCTTGACTTGCGGGTTGTTGCGGATGCGCTTGCACTTTCCCAATTTACTATTGGTCATGAAGTAGAGTTTGTCGTCGTCCTCAGCAAACCAGATGGGTGTGTACACTGCGACGCCACTTTTCCGGAAGGTGGCGAGGCTGATGTAATGCTGGCCGCGGATTTCGGCGGGGATGGTAGCCATGCGGATATTGTAAAGTGCCGTGAAGAATTTTGCGGTGGCGCACACCGCGATCCCGTGAACTTCCGCGTAGCCCGCTTTAACCGGTTTCGCGCTCGGTCGCATACAATAGCGAGCTATCGAGGCTCCTGATAGGAGCGAGACGATATGAGCGAGACTGCTAGACGATGGGAGGGCCGCGCCGTCGATGGGAGATTTCCGTTACAAAGCTACCTGGGCGGTTCCGATCACAGTGCCGTGTACCTTACCGTTACGCAGGGCGGTGCGGGCGAATCCGAGAAAGCCGCCATCAAATTGATTCCCGCCGACCCGGCCGATGCGGAGAAGCAACTCCTGCAATGGAAAGCGGCCCTCGAACTAAGCCATCCGAACCTAATTCGTATCTTTGAGGCGGGGCTGGATGGCACGTCGCACATTTATGTCGTGGAGGAGTATGCGGAGGAGAATCTTTCGCAGATTCTTCCGGAGCGCGCTCTGACGGCCGAGGAAACACGCGGGATGCTCCCGCCGGTTCTGCGGGCTTTGCAATATGTGCACGACAATGGGTTTGTTCATGGTCACATTCAACCGTCGAATATTCTGGCCATTGGGGACCAGGTGAAGCTAGCGAGCGACGCCCTGGTCGTGGCGGGGGACAGGAGCCGCCGCGCCGGGAAGACGGGTGCCTACGATCCGCCAGAAGCGGCGACGGGAGCGGCTTCGACGGCTGCCGACGTTTGGCAGTTGGGTATGACGTTGGTCGAGGCGCTGACGCGGCGCTTGCCGGCTTGGGATCGCGCACGGCCGAGCGCGCCGGAACTACCGGCGGCGGTCCCGGAACCATTCCGCGACATCGCAACGCACTGCTTGCAGGTCGATTCGGCAAAGCGATGGACGGTCGCGGAGATCGCCGCTCGTTTGGAATCGGATAAGGTGGAAGGGGCGCGGCCAGTGCCAACGTCAGCTCGGACTGAGAAGGCGGCGGCTGTGCCGGCGATCTCGAGTGAGCGAAAGGCATCGGCAAAATGGCCTTACGTGCTGGGATTAGCGGCAGTCATTGCGGTTGGCTTTTTCTTGATTGCAAGACCGAAACCGTCGAGCCCTCCGGCGGAGATTCCATCGACGCAAGATCAGCAGGCGGCCGAAAACTCTCAGTCGGCGCAGGCACCGACACAGCCGCAGTCGAAGCCGAGCCTTGCGGCGCCGGGAAAGGTGAAGGCTGAGGGGGCGACGCCGAAGGCGGGCGGTGATGAAAAGGCGTCTGCGACTGCTGATCAGACTGGTGTTGTACTGCGGGTGATGCCGCACGTTTCGCCTAGCGCACGCCGCACGATTCAAGGCAAGGTCAGGGTTCGAGTGAAGGTCGAAGTGGATGCCGCGGGCAACGTGGCAGAGGCGGAGCTGGAATCCGCCGGGCCGAGCAAGTATTTTTCGCACCTCGCCCTGGAGGCTGCCCGGGGTTGGAAGTTTTCTCCGGCACAAGCGGGTGAATCTGGCGCGCGGGAGTGGAAGCTGCAGTTTGCCTTCAGCCGAGCGAATACGGAGGTTTCTGCTGTGCGCACAAAGCGCTAGGCGGGCAGTCTCTGTGCATCGCAACATTCGGCCGCAGCGAAGGAATTCCTAACCGCAGGGGACCGAGGTGAAGCTCTTGATTCGCGATCAATTCGATACCGGGTTGAAGAAATCGCTTGTGCCCCGGTGGTGAAGACTCTCGCTCGGCTGCTAGGGTTTGTTGGTGCGGGCAGTCATTTGGCGGCGGGCTTCTTCGCAGGCTTGCTGCGGGTCGCGTCCGGTGACCTGCTTGTACCAGGCGGGATGGAAGGTCCAGGCCCAGGCTTCACTCACCGCGCCCCGAATCATCGCCTGGAAGGTGCCGGGCTCACCGATCGTGCTCAGGTAGATGTGGATGAAGATTCCGCCGAGCATGATGAGGGCGGAGATGTCGTGCAGCACGTAGCTGATGGCGACGGGAATTCTTCCGAACGTTTTTGCCCCCGCCCATAGGATGATGCCGGTGATCAGGTAGACGACGCAGCCGGCGACGATCTCCCAGAACTGGAACTTTTGTCCGGCGTTGAAGAAGCCGGTGTCGGGGGGATCCATTTTTTCTTCGCCGCTAGAGATCCGCTTGATGTTGCGCATCCAGCGCGAATCGCCTGCCGTCCAGATCATGGGCTGGAGCCAGTTCAGGGCTTGTAATCCGAAAAAGAAGACAAAGGCCACGCCGAAATAGGGGTGCATGATGCGGCTGAGTTGTCCGCCGCCGAAGAAGGGAGTGAACCAGCGGAAGAGCCACGGAAGATAGATGCCGAAGCCGGTGAACAGCGCCAGAAAGAAAAAGAGCGCGACCGACCAGTGCAGCGCGCGCGTGTATACGGGATGACGCAGCAACTCCCCGCCATAGACCGTCGTTTTGCCCGCGTGCTCGAAGGTTTCGCGGGCTTTGTCATCGAAACGTTCGACCGCGCTAGCCATTGGTGCCATCCTTCTTCGGCGGTTCCGGTTGGGAAAGGCGCGGTCCATGGGTCACGTGATGCAGGAGGACACCGAGGAAACCGAACAGGGCGAAAGTTCCGAGCACGGGCTTGAACAGCGTCTTCCACACCGTGTAGCTCCACGGGATCTGCGGATTCTTCGGCAGGTTGCCGTAGCGTTCGGGATCGGTGGCATCATGGAGCACGTAGATCACGTGCGTTCCGCCGACCGATTGCGGATCGTAGACACCGGCGTTCTGCCAGCCGAAATTGTCGCGCAGTTGCTTGGCGCGCTCCTCGGCGATGAACTTCATGTCGTCCTTGGATCCGAACTTAAGACAGCCGGTGGGACACGCTTTTATACACGCAGGTTCCAGGCCCTCGCCGACGCGGTCGGAACAGAGAGTGCACTTGTACACGCGCTTGGTCGCGGGATTGAAGCGCGGAATATTGAAGGGGCAACCGGAAACGCAAAACTCGCAGCCGATGCAATTTTCCTGATTGAAGTCGACGATGCCATTGGCGTACTTCACGATGGCGCCGTCTGCGGGACAGGCATGCAGGCAGCCGGGGTCGGCGCAGTGCATGCACTGATCCTTGCGCATCAGCCACTGGATCGTGCCATCCGGATTCTGGTGCTCATTGAACTTGATGAGGTTCCAGAAATGGTAGCTGGTCTCGGGCATCGTTTGGTAGGTGTTGTCGAAAGTGGTCGGAGTGAATGGCAAATCGTTCCACTCGGCGCACGCCACTTCGCATGCCTTGCAGCCGATGCAGGTGGTGGTGTCTACCAGTTTGCAGACTTCGAGGTCGCGCTGCATGCCGTAGCCGGGCGAGGGAGTGGAACGGCCCGAGATCATTTCGGCTTGTAGTGCCTTGCGGTCTGCCATCTCCCGTCCTCGGTCACGAATTAAATCGCCGGTGGAGCGCCGGGCGTCCCGCCCGGCCTTAACTTCGCCTTGGGGACGGGCCAGATGCCCGTCGCTCCACTAAACCTTTTCGATCTTCACTAAAAAGCCTTTGAACTCCGGGGTAAATGCGTTTGGATCGATCACGGTCGGCGTCAGCTGATTCGCCAGCGTCTTCGCGGTCTTGTCTTCATCTTCCGCTATGCCGCGGAAGCCCCAATGAATGGGGATGCCGATCTGGAAAGTCTCCTTGCCATCGATCTTCATTGGCCGGATGCGGCGCGTGACCATTGCTTTCGCGATGTAGTGAGCGCGCACACTGGTCACCCTTACTTTTTCGCCGCCGCGGATACCCATGCGATCCGCGAGCTCGAACGGAACTTCGATGAACGGCTCCGGCACGAGTTGCACGTTCATCGGATTATTCTTTGTCCAGTAGTGATAGTGCTCGGTCAGACGATAGGTGGTGCAGATAATGTTGTATTCCTTGTCGCCCGTGCTTGCATACTTGTCCATGTCGGTTTTGTATTTTTTCACGACCGGATTATTGGATTGTTTCGGATGCAACAGATTGGCAAGCGGGCTTTCGATCGGCTCATAGAACTCGGGGAACGGTCCGTCTTGCATTCCGCCCAGGGGCACGAACAAACGTCCGATACCCTCAGGATTCATGATGAACGGACCCATGTGATCTTTGGGTGCAGAATCCGCTTTGAAATCGGGAACGTCGACGCCCACCCAGCTTTGCTTGGCTTCGTCCCACCAAACCTGGCGACGCGAAGGATCCCAGGGCTTGCCGTCGAGATCGCAGGAGGCGCGGTTGTAGAGCACGCGGCGATTCGCCGGCCAAGACCATCCCCAATTGGGATAAATGCCGAGGCCGGATGGGTCATCGGTGCCACGGCGCTGCATCATGGCGCCGGCTTCGGTCCATGATCCGCAGTAGAGCCAGTTTCCGGAGAGCGTCGTGCCGTCGTCTTTGAGCCAGGCAAAGCCCGGGAGTTGTTGGCCGGCTTTGATGGTCGTATTCGTCTTCGGATCGGTAATGTCGGCGAGGGCTTTGCCGTTGATTTCTTTCGCGACGTCGGCGAGCGACGGATTGTAGGGGTTCGTGTACGCGAACGTCGCGTTCAGAACCGGATCGGGGAACTTGCCACCTTCTTTCTTATAAAGCTCGCGAACTTTCAAAAAGATGGTTGCAAGGATTTCCTGGTCGAGCCGCGCCTGCCCGGGTGGCGGAACGGCGACATTCTTCCATTGCAGCCAGCGCGCGGAGTTCACGAACGTGCCGTCTTTTTCCGCAAAGCCTGCGCCCGGTAGACGATATACGGTCGTGTTGATCTTCTTCTGGTCCTCGGCCGTAATTCCCGGAGCCCTCCAGAATTCACTGGTCTCGTCGGGATAGATCTCGCAGACGACCAGCCAGTCAGCCTTTTTCAGCGCATCGATATTTTTATTCGAATCGGGTCCGATCATGACGCCGTTCATACCGAAGGCGAAAATGCCTTTGATCTTGCCTTCGTACATGTCGTTCCAGATATTCACCCAGGAATAGTTGCGGTCGATCTTTGGCAGATAGTTGAAGGCCCAGTCGTTCTCTTTGGTGGCCGCTGCGCCATACATTGCCTTCAGAAACGAGACGGCAAATTTTGGTGTGTTCGACCAGTAATTAAACGAATCCCACGGATCGGGCTTGGCTTGCAGCGGCGTCGTGCGCTTGAGATACGCGGCCAGATCGACGTCGGTGGGATTCGGCATCTTCAAGTAGCCAGGAAGAATGTCGAAGATCCCGGCCATGTCGGTGGCGCCCTGAATGTTGGAGTGGCCGCGGAGCGCATTGACTCCGCCGCCGGCGCGTCCGACGTTGCCCATCAGCAGTTGCAGGACGGCGGCGGTGCGGATGATCTGCGTGCCGAAGCTGTGTTGCGTCCATCCCACCGCATAAATAATAGTGGCGACTTTTTTCATGTCGCCATTTTTGCGGACGGAGGTGAACAGGTCGGCGGCCTTGAGGAATTGGTCCCGCGGAATGCCGGTGATGCGCTCTACCATTTCCGGCGTGTAGCGCTCATATTGTTTCTTCAACAGTTGATAGACGCAGCGCGGATGCTGCAGCGAGAGATCGAACGCGATCTTCGCGGGGAGCGCGGGCGCGGGCGGCGTCGCGCCCGGTGCGAGTGGAGGAGCTGGTTTTTCCGCGGGCGATCCAACAACTGCTTTGCCGGCGAGGTCTCCACCTTCTTCATAATTCCAAGTCTTCTTGTCATACACCTTTTTCTCGGGATCGAATCCGGAAAACAGGCCATCTTCGGGCAGATTGAATCCGTCTTTGATAATGAAGGAGGCATTGGTGTAGTTGACGAGATAGTCTTTGGCGATGCGGTTGTTTTCGATGGCGTATCGGATGACGCCGCCCAGGAAGGCGATGTCGGCGCCGGCGCGGATCTGCACGTACATGTCCGCATTTGCCGCGGTGCGGGTCAGGCGCGGATCGACAACGATGGTTTTCGCGTTGCGGTGAACTTTGGCTTCTATCGCCCACTTGAAGCCGCAGGGATGGTTCTCGGCGGGATTGCCGCCCATGATCAACATCATGTCGGTGTTCTTGATGTCGATCCAGCCATTGGTCATTGCGCCGCGTCCGAAGGTGGGCCCCAAACTGGAGACCGTGGGGCCGTGTCAAACGCGGGCCTGGTTTTCCAGGTAGCAGACCCCCAGGCTGCGCATACTTTTTACGGCAAGATAGTTAAACTCGTTGGTGTCGGTGCAGCCCCCGGTGAAGGCCATGCCTTCGCAGCGATTGACGGTGCGGCCCTGCGCATCCTTTTCCAGAAATGTGTCGTCGCGCGTTTTTTTCACGCGCTGCGCAATCTCGGCGTATGCCTGGTCCCATGAGATGTCTTCCCAATCGGTGGCTCCAGGACGTCGCACTTGCGGTTTCAGTAACCGGCGGTCGTTGAGAATGTCCTGCTCGAGCGACGATCCCTTGGGGCAGAGCGTGCCGCGATTGATGGGGTGGTCGGGGTCGCCCTCGACGTGGACGACTTGGGGGACCGCGTTCTTGGCCTTGTCGCCCAGCGTGTAGATGATCACGCCACAACTGACGGCACAATAAGGACAGGTGCTGCGCGTTTCGCTGGCTCGGGAAATCTTGAGGGACTGGGTCTGGGCGTAAACCGGAGTCAGATCAAAGCCGAGGGCGGAAAAACCGGCGCCGCCGAGCACGGTGCCTTTGAGAAAAGTCCTGCGAGAGAACTCCATTTTATTGCCCCCGTGCTGCACTATCCAGAAAGTTACGGAGGTGAACGGTTGTAGACGCCCACGACAGCGTCCAGCTTCTGCTGCGCTAACGCGGAAAACTATACCCCCGGTGTGGGGCGGACGTCAATCACGTAAACCATTGTTTTCACAGTTGCGTCACTTGGATTTCTGCAGCGCGATCCATTTGTCGGTACGGGCTTCGAGCAGATCGAGGGGAAGGGTTCCGCCGTCGAGCATCTCGTCGTGAAATTTGCGGATGTCAAACTTGGGGCCCAATTCTTTCCGTGCGCGTTCGCGAAGTTCGCGGATCTTAAGCTGGCCGAGCTTGTAACTGAGAGCTTGTGCGGGCCACGCAATGTAGCGGTCGGTCTCGGACTGGATGGTGGGCTCATCAACCGCGCCGGACTTGCGGAAGAAGTCCACGACTTGCTCGCGGGTCCATCCCTTCGAGTGGATTCCGGTGTCGACGACCAGACGTACGGCACGAAACAGCTCGGAAGAGAGGCGGCCGTAGTCCGAGACCGGATCCTGGTAAAAGCCGACCTCTTTGCCGAGTTGCTCTGCGTACAGGGCCCAGCCTTCGATGTAGGCGTTGAAGCCGAGTCCATGGAGACGAAATTTGGGCAACCCGGTCAGCTGCTGCTGCACCGATAGCTGCATGTGATGTCCGGGAATGCCTTCGTGGTAGGCGATGGCCTCGTCGTCGATGAGTGAGCGCTCGGCGAAGTTGGAGGTGGCGACGACGACGCGGCCGGGGCGCTTGCCATCCGGCGTGCCGGTGACGTAATGGGTTGCAGCCGCAGACTGGAAGGCAGGTATGGCTTCGACGGTGACCGGCGACTTCGGAAGAAGAGTGAAAAGCTCGGGAAGTTTAGGCTCCATCTGGGCGATGTAGTGGCGGAAAACGTCGAGGATCTGCTCCGCGGAAGTCGGAATGTATTTGGGATTCGTTTTGAAAGCGGCCCGGAACGAAGCAAGGTCGGCGAAGCCCTCCTTCTTGGCGATTGAAGTCATCTCTGCCTGGATACGAGCGATCTCGCGGAGACCGAGTTGATGAATCTCGTCCGGCGTCATGTGGGTCGTGGTCCGGGCATAGATGTCGTTTTCGTATCGCTTCCGACCGTCGGGCAAAGAGGTAACAGAGAGAGTAGTGCGGCCTTCGGGAGCATATACCGTGCGGAGAAAATCAGCGAAGGTCTTGTAGGCGGGAATAACATCGACGGTGATGGCGTCAGTGATTTGCTCTGTCAAGCGCTTCTGGTCTTCGGCGGAAATGCTCGCCGCGTACTTCTTTGTTGGAGTGAGAAAAGGGTCGGAGTCGATAATGCCTTGACACTGGACTGGAAGTTTCTCCAGCAGGAAGCGAACAGGCATGAGGTTGTCCTTCATACCGGCGCGCAGGACTTCGGTGGTCTGGCTGAGGACCCGGGGGACCTGGTGAAGGCGCGCGATGTAGTCCTCGTAGTGCTTGACGGAATCGAGGGGGACGGACAAGGGCAGGTCCGCGAGGCTCGTGTGGATGCCATTCTGCTGGTTGATTGGCATCTCATACTCTTTGAGCCCGAAGTCGGCGATGCGCTGGCGGAGTACGCGAACCAGGAGGTCGTGAGAGAGTTGGTCCTGATCTGAGAAGCCGGTACTTGGAATGGCTTCGAGCCGGGCAAGGAATGCTTCATCGGTCTGGTGGCGCTGCACGATGGCGTCGAGTGAGTACTCGGCGAGTTTATCGTTGTAGCGATAATCGCCGAAGGCGGTGGCGCGCTCGGGGAAGTTGCGGAGATCCGACTCGTACTGCTCTTCGAAAAGGGCGTTCTGAGCGGCGAGGCGGTCGGCCACTGGTTTGAGGTTTTGGGCGAAGATGGAGCCAGCCATGACCAGCAAGAAGAACAGGCTCTGGTGGAGGCGCATAGGTTTAAGCAGCGTATCAGAGGAGAGGTCGTTCCTCCATAGGCTTGTCTCCAGAAACTGGCGGCATTGCGCGGCAGTAGACACGGACTGATAATGCAGCATGTTTAATCGCACAATGGTCTAATCGCAGCATGGCGCAAAACGAATGGCAGCGGCGGATCGCGCGGGCGGAGGAACTTGGCGCCCAGTACAGCTTTGCGGCGGAAATCCTGCGCTTCTATGTGACCATTGCCCGTTTTCAGGAAAGTCTCTACGGGGAACTCGCCACATCCGACTCGGACGATTTTGCGCGACCGCTGCCACCGGAGTTGGACGGCCGATTCAGATCATTTCTTTCGGTGGTCGAAGAGAACGGTCCGCGTGCGCTTCGCGAAGCTGCGCGCGAGTTGCGCGGCGACGATTCACATTTCCAGTTGTTGACGGTTTTCTGGAATGGAAGCGATATCGGGGCGCTGCAGCCTGGGCCCAGCGATTTTTTCGCGCGGGCGTTTCTTCAGCCCTATGCAGTGAGCGTTCGTTCGCGGTCAAACTTGCGCTGGAGCGGGCCAACGCCGTTTCTGTGTCCGCATTGCAAACGGAGACCAGGTCTGGGCGTTCTGCGGCCCTTGGGAGACGGCGGGCAGCGTTCTCTGGTGTGTTCATTTTGTCTGGCGGAGTGGGAGTTCCGGCGGATCGTTTGTCCGGGATGTGGGGAAGAGAATCACGCGAAGCTTCCCGTGTATACGGCGGAGGAGTTGAAGCACGTCCGCGTGGAAGGTTGCGACAGTTGCCGGAGCTACATTAAGACCGTGGATTTGACGAAAAGCGGGCTCGGTGAACCCATCGTGGATGAGATGGCGGCGATCCCGCTCGACCTGTGGGCGCAGAAGCAGGGCTACACCAAGCTGCAGTCCAACCTGATGCAGCTTTGATCGGAGGATGGTCGACATGGAGGCGTGATTAGAGTTTCCCAGGGTTGAATGTGGGCAGCTTTTTTGGCGGTGGAAACCAGGGAACTCGACAACAATGTGCAAGATCTTGCATCTCTCCTGCCCTCCCGCGCGTTGTTGCCGGGTTGCTCGAATCGTTGTCCCGACTATCCCGTTACCTTTGTTTCTGTTCTCGCGAGTGCTTTCTGGCGGTGGCGGGTTTAACATAGAAGGAGATGAGAACCCTGGATGGCAGGCTGCGTGCATCTAACCACAAGGTAGCTCGTCGGGATTAACTTTCCGGGCAGGGGATCAAAAAAGATGAGATTTTCGTTGGCGGTCGCGGTGGTAGTGGCGGGTATCAGCGTGAGCGGCTTGGCGCAGCAAAGCAGCACCTTCAAGGTCAAGAGTTCACCCCCTGAAAAGGCGGCGAAACCAATCACGCCCCCGCCGGGCAAGACAGCCCGGTCAGCAACGCCTTCCAGCGCCAACGCCAAGGATTTGCAAACCATCGAGAATCAGACCAAGAAGACGGTCGCGCCGTCTCGAGCGGCCGGAACAAAAACGCCGGGAAAGGCCGCCGCGCTGAAGCCCGTGAAGGATAAGCCTAATCCACCAATTAATTTCAATGGAACGAACGGCAGCAAGACTCCTGGAACGACCAACCAAGGTTCGAACCCCTACAAAGGGCGGCTCCGGCAGAAACACGCGCACCAATAAAATAAACCAAAGAGACCGCGCTGCACCCGGGAGTTATCGCGACGCGGCTGATCGATCCGGGGCGGAAACTGCCTGCGTAGCGGCTCTTGCCCTAGGCTCTTTGAAGGAGTACTTCAACAGGCAATACAATGCTCGCACACCGTCCTTCCATCCGATCTTTTTGCCTTCCTCGTAGGTGCGTCCCCAGTAACTGATTCCCACCTCATAAATGCGCAGGTTTCGGCGCGCCACTTTCACCGTGATCTCGGGCTCGAATCCGAAGCGATTCTCCTCGAGCGGAATCGATTGAATCACTTCGCGCCGGAAAACCTTGTAGCAGGTTTCCATGTCGGAAAGATTGATATTGGTGAGGCAATTGGAAAGCAGGGTGAGAGCCCGGTTGCCGACCGAATGCCAGAAGTACAGCACGCGATGCGGCGCGCTGCCCAGGAAGCGCGAGCCAAACACTGCGTCCGCCTTCCCTTGAACCAAAGGCTCGATCATCAGCGGATACTCTGCCGGATCGTATTCCAGATCGGCGTCCTGAATAATGACGTAGTCGCCGGTGGCTTCCTGAATGCCACGACGGAGCGCCGCTCCCTTGCCCATGTTCTGCGGCTGAAGAACGAGACGAATTTGCGGATATTCGGACTGCAGTTCAGCCAGGATCTCGCGCGAGCCATCCCACGAACCGTCGTCCACGCAGATCAACTCGATCTCCAGGGAAACTGCGAGAACCTTCTCGACCACCTCCCGGAGCGTGGCGCGTTCGTTATACACCGGCATCACGACGGAGAGCTTCATGGCTTGCCTGGGTGGCGGGGACACTCCTCCTCAATTCAGCACAATTGTAAACTGCAGGCTTCTGGCTGGGTATTACAAGCTTGGCTATTCCATGCTTGGCCGGAAGGTACATTCGAGGAATAGCTCCGAAATCGTCTACTCACATCATTCGAGAGTAGCCATGAACCAGGTTTCGTGTGAGCGTCACTGGCTATGGTGACGATGATCACTGCGCGGGGGTAGCACGGCTAATAAGCTTCAGGCAACATCCGACGCTCGTCTGATGCTGCACGTTTGAGATCGCTGAGCTCTTTGCTAGGACATTCGGTAGGACCTTCCGCCTGGCACGAATTCTTCGGGCAAGGATAAGGAGGCACATCATGCTGCTGCTGTTCCTGTTGTTACTCTTCCTGGTTGGGACTTGCCTGCTCCTGCTGTTGCCGGCGCTTTGGGCCGAGCAGACTTACCACACGTATCGCGAGGGGCGGACGGTGAGCTGTCCTGAGACGCATGCGCCGGTGTCGGTGCGGTTCAATGCGTTGCGGGCGGCGTGGACTAGTTTGTCAGGCCCCCCGAAACTGCGAATAGCCGATTGCACACGCTGGCCGGAGCGCGCCGATTGCGGGCAGGAGTGCATTCCCGATGCGGTGCGGGCTGAGCCCGCGCCCTTGGTGGACCATGTTCCGTGGCGAACGAGAAGAGTCGTGCATTTGCCCGTGCTGCTGGCAGGCGCCGCCGCGTGGGTGCTGGGCGTGGCTTGGCACTCTCAATACTTGTTCCGTCCGCGATGGGCGATGGCGCTCGGATTGAGTGACTCACAGACGCTAGCATTGGCACGAATGCTGGCACCGCATCTGCTGAGCCTGGGTGCCTGCGTACTGTTCGCTTACGGCGTCGCGGGACTGCTGCGGTGGCTGGGGTCACGTACGTTGACGCACGGCATCGAAGTGGGGGCGGCGCTTTGGTTGGCGATTTTCGCAGCGATTCTCGCCGCACTGGTCGCGGTGACTTCGTCGCCGGTGGCCCCCGGGCTACTGTGGATTGAGGGCGGATATACCTTGCTTGGGGCGCTGCTGATCGGCGCGATCGTGGGCGGGGTACCGCGGTGGGTCATTGAGCGGGACCCGGAAGAGCGTAGCGCCGAGACGCGCGACCGGCGGATGTCGGCGGCGTAAGATCCCGAGAATTCGAGCGTCGAAGGCAGCGGCACCTTCGGTGAGTGCCGACACGCGCCTCGATGATGCGTGTCACTGCGTAGCGAACCAGCAGTGATAAGATTTACTTGTGTAAGTGATATTTCTCACAACCGACCTCTATGACGGCTCGCCCTCGCCTCTGCCGATAGCGACAAAAAGCGGGAGCGATGCTCCTTCAGCGCAACATCCGAAGGAGGATGTTATGAAACCTCAAAGAGTATCCCGCCAGAAAAAGCCTGAACCAGTAGCTGCATTGCTGAGCCGGCGCAATCCCGAAGATCTCCGCAGGGAGATGCAACAGGTGGAGCTTGCGATCGCCAGTCGCGCCTACGAGTTATTTGAAGCTCGCGGCTGTGAACACGGCCACGACTGGGAAGACTGGTTCCGGGCGGAATCAGAGTTGCTGCGCCCAGTTTCCGTCACCATGTCAGAGTCAGAGGATCGGATCAGCGTTCGCGCCAACGTGCTCGGATTCGAGGCGAACGAACTCAAAGTCAGCATCGAGCCGCGACGCATCACGATTCTTGGGGAAAAACAGCTGAGCGCAGCGAAAACTGCGGGAGGAAAAACTGAACCCATCGCCAGCTATCCCGACCAGATCATGCACGTCATCGATCTTGCAACCGACGTGACGGCAGAGAACGCAGTGGTCGAATTGCAGGCGGGGCTGCTCAAGTTCGAACTCCCCAAAGTGGCCTAGCCGAGGGGCGAAGCTGCAGCATGTGCCGCGTGATTAACCATTTCGCAAGCAACCGCGGCGCGGAGTATTCGTGAGCTGAGAACTAGCGGTCGCGATGCACGGTGTCCGGCGAGAACGCCGGCAGGCAAAGAGCGATGTATTCGGCGCCATCCAAAAATGGAGTCGAGTAGCGGACCCATTCGCCGCGGTGCGCGATGACGGCTTGCCCGGCGGCCACATCCAGTTCGCCGGATTCATGCTGCACGCGCAGCTTGCCCCGCAAGACCACCGTGTACTCGTCAAATTCCGGAGTCTGTCCCGGTTCCTCCCAGCCTTCCGGGCTGCGCATGTGGGCCACGCTAATGCCGACGGTCGCGGTGTTGACACGGCCGACGTACTCCTCAATGATCTTCGGTTTACTTCCGATGGATTCGATGCGCGTAGGGTGCGGAACCAGAGTTGGCATATTGGTGAGGCATGGTAACAACCGGGGAACGCGCTGCACAAGCCGACGTCACTGTGCTCAACGACGAGCGGAGCTATACTCACTCGTCGCGCGGGAAATGAAATCGCCTATCTCGCCCGGCACGAAACGTCGTAATGACATAACGGCTTAACGTCGAAACTATGGAACGATGATGAGGACTTCGCGCAATCTCAAGTTCCTCGCCGCCGCGCTGGCCTTCGTGGTTGGCCTCGGCACGCTGGGCTTTCACTACATCGAGGGATGGCCCTGGTTCGACGGTTTCTACATGGTCATCACTACGCTGACCACCATCGGATATCAGGAAGTACATCCCCTGTCGCATGCCGGGCGCGTGTTTAACGTCGTCATCATCCTGGGTGGAGTCTCGCTCTTGTTTCTGGTCATCGGATCCCTCACCCAGGCTTTGCTAGAATTCGAGCTGCAGAGCTTCTTTGGAAGGCGCCGCATGGAGCGCGACATAGGCCGTCTCAACGGCCACTACATCATTTGCGGCGCCGGACGCGTCGGGCGCAGTGCCGCCCGCGAACTGGCGCGCCGTCCCGCCCAGTTCGTGATCGTCGAAAACAACGAGTCCAAGGCGCAGATGTTCGCCAACGAAAACTGGCTCATGCTCGTCGGAGATGCCACCCAGGAACAGACTTTGCGCCAAGCCCAGATCGAACGCGCGCGCGGTCTGGTTGCGGCCACCACCACCGACGCCACCAACCTCTATATTGTGCTGACCGCTCGCAGTCTGAATCCGAGCCTCCGCATCATCGCCCGCGCCAGCGAAGATATGGCGGAGAAGCACTTGCGTAGCGCGGGGGCGGATGCGGTCGTCTGTCCCTATGTTTTTGCCGGACAGCGTATCGCCCATTCGTTCCTGCGTCCGCACGTGGTCAGTTTCCTGGACACCGCCACCACGCATCTCGGCATGGACCTGGAGATCGGCCAAGTGCCAATCACCCCGCGCAGTCCATTTGCCGGTAAGACCATCGAGAACTCGCGCATTCGCCAGGACCGCGGCGTCATTATCCTCGCGATCAAGCGCGAGACGGGCATGCACTTCAACCCCGCTCCTGACGATCAGATCGAAGCCGGCGATTTCTTGATCGCCATGGGCGAGCCGCAGACAACTGCGCGAACTCGAGCAGACGGCCGGGTCCGAACTGTCTGGGTCGCAACCATGAAAATAGTGAGCGCGGCGGAAATGCGCGAGATCGATCGCGCCACCTCGGAGCGTTTCGACGTACCCTCCATTACCTTGATGGAGAACGCCGGCTCGGCCGTTGCCCGTTTCATCCTCTCCGATTATCCGCACGCGGTGCGCGTCGGCGTTGTCTGCGGCAAAGGCGACAACGGCGGCGATGGATTCGTCGTGGCCCGCAAGCTCGTCGAGGCCGGCCGTGCCGTCTGCGTTCTGCTGTTGTCGGATCCCGAAGAGCTTCGCGGCGATGCCGCAGCCATGTTTCAGAGGATGGTGAAGTCGCTCCATCCGGTGAATGTCGCAGCCCTAATCGTGCGCGAAGCAAGCGGGCTCGAATCACCCGATGCAGCAGAGATCTTCTCAGCGGACGTGATCGTCGATGCAGTTCTCGGTACCGGTTTTCGTCCCCCGGTCAGCCCGCTTTATGGGGCAGCGATTGGCAAGATGAATCGGGCGTCGGCTCCGATTGTCGCCGTAGACATTCCCTCAGGCGCCGATGCTAACGCCATGCGGCCACAGAGCGCGACTGGCTCTAGCAACGGAGTTCATGCAGTGGCCCGCGCCGATGCCATCGTGACTTTCACCGCGCCGCGTCCGGCGCACGTTTTCGCGGCGCTGACGAGTGGGCCCACCGTGATTTCGCCCATCGGTTCACCGTCGGAAGCGATCGTCTCGCAGCTTGGACTTTATCTGAGCACTCCCTTCGATTTCGCCCCGCTGCTCGTGCCCCGAGCCCGTGAAGGCAACAAAGGCAGCTACGGACACGTGCTGGTGATCGGCGGATCGCTCGGCAAAGCGGGCGCGGCCGCGATGGCGGGATTTTCCGCGCTCCGTGCGGGCGCCGGCCTTTCGACAGTAGCCACCCCCAAATCCGTGCTCGCGACCGTAGCGGCTTTTCACCCTGAACTGATGACCGAACCGCTGGCAGAAACCGAGCACGGCACAATCTCATTGCGAGCGGTTGGACTAGGCCTCGATGCTCTGCTCGAACACAAGACCGTCGCAATTGGCCCCGGCATCTCGCGCAATTCCGAGACCACCGAATTCGTGCGCACAATCGTAACCCGCGGCGACAAATCAATAGTTGTGGATGCGGACGCGCTGAACGCCTTCGAAGGAGCGGCCGATAAGCTCAACGGCCGCGGACGGACCCTCGTCATCACCCCGCACCCGGGAGAAATGGCGCGCTTGACCGGCTTGAGCATTCCGGAAATTCAAGCGAACCGCCTGGAAATTGCGCGAGACTTCGCTTCCGAGCACGAGTTGATCGTGGTGCTCAAGGGACATCGCACTTTGATCGCAGTGCCAACGACCGCCGCGCCCGATGGCGCCGTCTGGGTGAATCCGACGGGCAATCCGGGCATGGCCACCGGAGGCACGGGAGACGTTCTGACGGGAATGGTCGCCGGACTCATTGCGCAACATCCGCAACATGCGCTGGCAGCAACTGCGCTCGCCGTCTATCTTCACGGACTGGCGGGGGACCTGGCCAGTGAATCCGTCGGCGAGAATTGTATGGTGGCGACGGACCTGGTGCGCTTCCTGCCGCAGGCGTTTGCGCAGACGCGAAATCGGAAATCCGAGGAGGTTCAGCTTCACGCCTGATCAGCGGGGAATGTAATTGTCGAGCCGCGGGAGGAACTGGGACCCTAGTTTCATGAGGCGCGCCTGGGCGGCATCGGGAGACTCGCCTCCAAGCATCGGGGTCATCAAGCGCACCAGCGCCCCGTCGCTGCGATTCATATGAATTGAATCGGAGATCAGATAATACTTGGCCCAGTACTCGCTGGCCACCGCGCGGCCATGGGCCTGAAACCAGTAGAGCACCAGTTGCCGGTCTTCCCCTTTTGCAACCACGTAGCGGTTGACGGGGAGTGACGAACCGTCGGGACCCGTAAGCTGCACTACCGCCCGCGAAGTGGGAACCCATCCCGCGCCGGGCAGGCAGTGTTGCGGCGAGTGGATCGTATCGCCTGCCTTTTGCGTGGGGAAGTATGCAATGTAGAGATTGACCCATGGTTGAGGCTGGCTCGTATTCTCGTAATCGCGGACGAGAAACTCGCCCGGCCCGAGGATGTCGAGGGTCTGCTGGTCGAGAGCGTCGTCGGTTCCGGTCCAGCCATCGATCTGCAGGGGCAGGGAGCTCAGCGGCTCGCGCGACGGAAAATATTCGGCGCCCGAATGCGCCTGGAGGCCGATCGCCGTGGCCAACATGGGCACCGCCACAATCCCGAAGCGAAGTGAGCTAAACTTCATGTGGATTTCGGCTGCGGGCCGTTCTTCCCCGTGCGCGAGATCGCGCGGTGCAACCGGGCCGCTCTTCCAGAGGAGCGAGATCACGCGGTGTACAGCGAACAGCATCAACAGTGCCACCACGAAGATCAGCCATCCCCCCAAAGCATGGTAAAACCCCTCTGCCTTATCGGGATCCCAGTACTGCACCAGCAGGCCGGTGCCAAAAATACGAAAGCTGTTGGCCGCCACCGCGATGGGCACCGCGGAGCACACCAGCACCACCTGCACCCACCTGCGTGTTTCCATGAGGTACCCGTAGATGATGGCCAGCGTCACCAAGGTGAGAAGGGACCGAATTCCGCTGCAGGCTTCGGCGACGTCCAGTGGCATGGAAGCAAGCCTGATCACATTCCCCTCCCGCAGCACCGGAACGTGGACCAGTTCCAAAAGTGCGGTTGACAGCTTCGCGGCCAGCAACTGAAGGGGAAAGGTGACCTCGCTAATGATCAGGGTTGGGATGGGGATCATCAGAATCAGAAACGCCCAAGGAAAGAGGACGGCGCGAAAGAACTGCCAACCTTGGAACAGAATGATCAGGCCCGCCAGCAGGATCAGCAGCGACACCCGCGACAGAAAATTTTCCGCGCCCAAGACTCCCAGAACCAGCATGAGCAGGCTCAGTACCACCAGCGGGAGACCGGTCCATGATGGGTCGGGCGCGATTGCCTTCAATTTCTCGCGGTCCTGCCAGAGAACAAACAAAGCAAAGAGGGGAACAAAGATCCCGTGCTGGAAATTCGGATCGCTGTGGGGCCCGACCCACTGCAGGAAGAGGTGGGCGAGGATGGAGGCGTAGAGCCAGGCGGTCAGGACCAGGAGCGCCACGGCTTGCCAATGGGGCAACCGGGACGGCGGACGATCCTTCCTCTTAGGGGGAGGCGGAACTAGTTCGATAGCGGTACCCATATGGCGCGCCTGGGTCTGAGAATATGCGAAAGCTGTTCGTCGCGCCAAGGGAAACCAGCAATTAAATCGGGCACTTCGGGTCACCGGGCACGAGTGACCCCCCGGGGGTGATCGTCTCCACGCGACATGCAAGTCGCCGTGTCCCACCCACGTGCGAAGGAATAGGAAAAGATTTTCCGTTTTCTCCCCACTATCGAAGCCGGTACTCGGCCTTTGCGTTGACTCCAAGTCTGCTAGCACTTGCAGAGGGTTAGGGGCTATGTCCCAAGGGCAAGTGGGAAGTAGTGCCCACACATTACGAAGGTGTTGGGCAATAAATTCCCCATTTGTCCGCAATATGGTAAGGTGTGAGCTACGTCACAATGCAGGGTTTCATTCGCAAGTTGTTGACGGAGTAAGGTATATTATTTTAGTAACTTGCAAATGTTTTTAACCTGATTGGCAGCGAGTGTGCTCTAGACCGTGTGAGCTTTTTTCCCAAGACTTTCCCCCCCGCTGTCTTGGGCCGCGGAATATCGAAGCAGAACAGCACAGTATGGACCTGGACAGAACCGAACTCCTGGCAACTGACACAACCTCGCCGAACGGCAGCGGCCGTGTCTGGGTCGAAAGCGTCAGTGCCGGCATGCGTACCGTCGAAGCCGTGATCCGCGAGCTGTCGCAGAATGATGTTCCCGTGCTGGTGGTGGCCGAGCGTGGTTCCGGCAAAGCGGCAGCGGCGGCGCGCATCCATGTTCTGTCCAGCCGCGCTGCAGAGCCGTTTCACGTCTATCAGGCTCGTGAAGCCAGCAAAGACACTCTGGCGGCTTGCGACGGTCATGGCGGGACGGTCTATTTGCAGGAAGTCGGAGACCTCACGACGGCGGTCCAGAAGGAATTGGCTCGCCAGATCGGTTTACCGGGCGCCGACCAGCGCCGCGTGCCCCGGTTCATCTGCGGAACCTCGCGCGAACTGGAGCCCGAGGTCAAGGCGGGCAAGTTCCGCGAAGACCTCTATTACGGGATCAGCGGGGTTTGTTTACGGCTGCCTCCTTTGCGCCAGAGGAAAGAGGATATTCCGGTTCTGCGCGACTGGTTTCTTTCAGCCGCGGCCCGTGATTTTTGCCGTGACGTGCCGGCGCTCAGTCCCGAAACCCAGAACTTCTTCGTGGAATACAACTGGCCGGGAAACATTCGCGAGCTGAAAGATGCCGCGCGAGCCATTGTCGCGCTGGGCGATGAAACCCTGGCCATGGGGGGATTGCGCTCGCTTTTGCGGCGCGTCGGCGGCAACGGCGAGAAAATTTCTCTGAAAGACGCAGCGCGCGCTGCCTCCCGCGAAGCCGAGAGGGAAATCATTCTTCAGGTCTTGACTCGTACCCGCTGGAACCGGCGCCGGGCCGCGCAAGAGTTGCAGATCAGCTATAAAGCGCTGCTCTACAAGTTGAAGCAGATTGGGTACGAAGAGTACGGGGCGTAAAACATTGAGATATTGAAATCATTGAGAGATTGAGACATTGAAACTGAGAGGAATCGATATGAAGTCATTATGGAAAGCAGCGATTGCGGGACTGGTCCTGATCGGCAGCATAGCGCTGGCGCAGGATACGCCCGCTCAGGCCGATGCCACTCCCGCCGCTGCCAGTCCCGCTTCTGACAGGGTCGCTCCCGACAAGCAATCCAGTGTCGCCCCCAACAGCCAGGGCGGACCCGAATATGTCATCGGCCCCGAGGATGTGCTCCACGTAGCGGTTTGGAAGGAAGCGGATCTTACCGCAACTTTGCCGGTACGTCCCGATGGCAAAATCTCTCTTCCCCTGCTGAACGACGTGCAGGCCGCCGGCATGACGCCCCAGCAACTGTCGGAGTCGTTGATCGTTAAGCTGAAAAAGTACATTGCCGACCCGCGGGTCACGGTGGTGGTGACGGCGATCAACAGCAAGCGGATTTACGTAAACGGCGAGGTTCTGCACTCCGGGCCTATGCCCATGTCACCGAACATGACCGTTCTGCAGGCATTGTCCAGCGCCGGCTTGAACCAGTTTGCCAAGACCAAGGGCATATATGTCCTGCGCACCGAGAACGGCAAGCAGGAGAAACTGCCTGTGAACTATCGCAAGCTGATTAAAGGTGATATCGAACAGAACTATCTACTGCGGACGGGGGACACGATTGTCGTCCCTTAAAGGGGATGCGGCACGAAGGGATCCACGGGTGAAAAGCATGATAAGAATGCGAACAGTCCGGTTGGCGCTGCTGATTTTCGGCATCAGCATTTGCGCGGTCGCCCAAAATAGCTCCCAGTCCCAGCCAGAAAATCCCGCTCCAGTTCCAGCGCCGGCCTTCGGCCAGAATGCGCCCGTGCTGAACCCAGAGAACCCACCGGTGACGGGTTTGGACGAGCCCGGTCTCGAACTGCGCACCGCCAGCCGCAGTTTCATCTCGCCTGCTTTGCAGGTGAGCGAAGCGGCGGACTCCAACGGGAGTAACCAGATCAGCGGTTCCGACATACAGTCCATCACCCGCGTTCTCGGAGCCTTCGACCTCCAGAAATTCTGGCCCAAGAGCGATCTCTTTCTCGAGTACCTCGGGGGCGGGGCGTTTTACGGCAGTCCTTATCAGGCGAAGCAACTGCAAGCGGTTGGCCTGGAGGCCGTGACGCGCTGGCGCACTGGCCAGGTGACGCTGCGCGATGCCTTCAGCTATCTGCCCGACGGTTCCTTCTTCATCGGCACCTATGGTGGCGCCCCGGGGTTGGGTCTCGCGAGCGGTTCCATGGGCATCGGAATGCAAGGTGGTAGTTTGCCCGGCACCGTCACCAACGCGCAGTTCGGTTCGATCGGAGACATCCCCCGGCTCGCAAACACGGCGATTGTCGATGCGGTTCAGGCTATTAATCCACGCTCCGCGATTACCGTGGCGGGCGGATTCAGCAACGCTCATTTCTACGACCCCACTGACACTCTAATCAACAGCGACCAGGTCACAGTTGAGGGCGGATACAGCCATCTGATTTCCCGTCGTGATCAGATCGGAGCCGTCTACGGTTTTCAGCTTTTTCAATTCCCGCAGGCCAGCGGGGGCGAGATTTATAACCACATCTTCAATGTCCGCTGGAGCCATACCATCAGCGGCAGGCTGAGCCTTATTGCCGGCGCCGGTCCGCAGTACACCGACTTGGAAGAAGGTGGCGACTACAAGCATTGGTCGGTAAGCGCGCGGGTTCTACTGCGCTACAAGATTGGCCATGCGTCGATCATCGCGACTTACGAAAAATTCACTTCCGCAGGATCGGGGTTTCTCGCCGGAGCCGATACTCAGGCGGCTCGGCTCGGCTATAAACGCCCACTCGGACGCACGTGGGACTTCTACGGTGATGTCAGCTACTCCAACAACAAGAGGCTTCAGAATGTGGCCTTTGGGGCCGTGAATGCAACCAGCTATAACGAAGGCTCGGCCGGAGCCATTTTCCGCAAACACCTGGGGCGCTCCTACGACTTCTTCGCCGCATATCGCTTCAACGAGGTGGACTTCAATACTCCGGGCGATGTTCCGGTTGACTTGCCGGGTAGCACCGGCAGGATTGCTCAGCGGCACGAGGGCATGATTGGGGTGGAATGGCACCCCACGCCGACTCGAATCGAATAATTTTTTTTGGCCGCTCTGGACGGCCGGATTGGTGAACAGTATGAGTGACAATCGCGAACTGACGATGGACGATTATCTGGCGATGCTGCGGCGGCGCTTTAAAGTCATCCTAATCCCGGCACTGCTCGCCCCGCTGGTGGGGTTCATGGTCTCGTTTGCACCTTTCTTCCCACCGAAATATGCCTCGCAGGCAACGGTGCTGGTGATAGGCCAGCAGGTACCCGACAACTTGGTCACGCCGGTCATCACCACCGATTTTACGCAGCGGGTGCAGACGCTCAGTCAGGAGGTCAAGAGCGCAGCCCAACTGCGTAAGGTGATTCAGGGCCTGGCGCTCGTCAAGACTGCTGAGGAAGAGGACAAACTCATCCAGGACATCCAGCAGAATATGTGGGTCGATCCGATGATGACCCCGATGAGCGCTGCCGCCCAGGCGGGAATTGCCGGCGCCAAAAAGAGGAAGGCCTCGGTTACCGACGAGCCGGTGCCCGGCTTTACCGTCAACTATACCGACAGCAACGCGGACCGTGCACAGAAGATATGCAACGCCTTGACCTCGCTGATCGTGGATGAAAACCTGCGCCTGCGTGCCGGGACCGCCAACGACACCACCAAGTTCCTCACCGGCCAGCTCGACGACGCGAAACGCGCCCTCGACGAGCAGGATGGCAAGCTCGCCGCCTTCAAGAAGCAGTACTTCGGTCAGTTGCCCACTGACGCAGACAACAACATGCGCATGCTGATGTCGCTGAACACGCAACTCGATGCCAACAACCAGACCCTGAGCCGCGCCCAGCAGGATAAGGCGTATACCGAAAGCATGCTGGCGCAGCAAATTGCCGCCTGGAAGACCTCGCAGTCCAGTACGAATCCGCAAACCCTCGAACAGGGATTGACCCAGTTGCAAGCGCAATTGCTGCAGCTGCAGGCCCGCTATACCGACGATTATCCCGACGTGATCAAGACCAAGGCCGATATCGCCGAGGTCGAGAAGAAGCTGAAGGAGGTCAACGCCGCCAGCGCCGCCGCCACCGCCAGCGACAGCAGTGAGAAGGCCAACGCCACCGAACCGCCTGAAATTCGCCAGCTCCGGCTGCAGATTCACCAGTACCAGAGTGTCATCGAGCAGGCCACCGTCGACCAGAAGAGACTGCAAAGCGCGATTAATCTTTATGAAAACCGCACTGCCATGAGCCCGGGTATCGAGGAGCAATGGAAGCTGCTCACCCGCGATAGCGATAACGCCCAGGCCCTTTACAAAGATTTGCTGGCCAAGAAGAACCAATCCGCAGTGGCTACCAACATGGAGAACCAGCAAGAGGGCGAGCAGATGGAACGTTTGGGCCCGGCTACCCTGCCCGAAACTCCCAGTTTCCCCAACCGTCCGCTTTTCGCCGGTGGCGGCCTGGGTGTCGGACTGGGGTTCGGTCTGATCATCGCCATTATTCTGGAGTTCAGTGACAAGTCGATCCGCACGGCTAAGGATGCTGCCGCTGTCATGGATCTGCCGCTCCTGATTTCCGTGCCCTGGCTGGGTGAGGAAGAAGTCCAGGCCCCTGCCCATGGCAACGGGCACCGCAGTTTCTGGGGACGAGGTGAGCCACCTTCGCCAAAAGAGCACGAGAACGTCGGGGTCTAAAGCAAGCGTATGTACAAAGAATTTTTCGGACTTCGTGCCAACCCGTTCAACGTCAATCCGGACCCGCGTTACCTGTTTTTGACGCGGCACACCGAAGAGGCGCTGGCCTGCCTCACCTACGGCATTCAAAGCCGCAAAGGCTTTGTCTTGCTTACCGGCGAGGTGGGCACCGGCAAAACGACGCTGATCAATAAATTGATGGAATGGCTCCGGCTGCAGCAGGTGGCCACGGCGTTCATCTTCAACTCGCGCATGGATGTGCCGCAGTTTCTCGATTTCATGATGGCCGATTTCGGCATTCCCTGCGATGCCACGTCGAAGAGCCAGTTGCTGCAGCGCCTCTATAACTGGCTGCTTGATCGCTATCGCGCCGGTGAAACCGCGGTGCTGGTGGTCGACGAGGCCCAGAACCTCACCGACGAAGTGCTGGAAGAGATCCGCATGCTCACCAATCTCGAAACCTTCACCGAGAAGCTTCTGCAGATCATTCTGGTGGGGCAACCGGAACTCGAACAGCGATTGAAGCAGCCCCAGTTGCGCCAGTTGCGGCAGCGCCTGACGCTGCGCGCCAAGACTCATCCCTTCAATCTTGAGGAAACCAAGTCTTATATTACCCAGCGCCTGCGCATCGCGGGGTCGAACGGCGACCCCATCTTCGAAGCCGGCGCCACCGTTGCCCTTTTTCGTTATTCGCTGGGCATACCGCGCATCATCAATTTGCTCTGCGAGCACTGCCTGGTCAGCGCGTTTGTCGATCAGAAAAAGACGGTCTCGGCCGACGTCGTCGATTCGGTCGCCCGCGATTTCGATCTTACCGATGGAAACGCCGCGGGCGCGATGACGGCGCCGGTGCCCTTATCCGAAAAGTTCGATCTGGTCGAAGCCTTACGCACCTTGGCGACACTGGCCGATCGCCTGCGCCAATCGGAAGAACAAGATCTCCCCAAGGAAAGGAAACTATGAGCCGCATCCATGACGCTTTGAAACGCGCCGAACAGGAAAGAGCAACCTCCACGGGGACGCACGTCGAGCCCACTTTCGACCAACCAGAAGTGCAACGCGAAAGCATGCCCGCGATGCCCTCGATGTCTGCGCGGCAACCCGCGGGAGCTGTCGCCATGCCAGCCATGGGCTCCGGATTCAACTACGAATCCCTGCTGGCCCGCTGCCCACAGACGGAATGGAGCCCGGATCCGCTCACCATGCTTTTCTTCAAGGATGACGAGAGTCGCGTCGGGGCGGAAGAGTTTCGCACGCTGCGCTCGCGCCTCTACCAGATTCGCGAGAAGATGCCGCTGAAACGGCTGATGGTGACCAGCGCGCTTCCGAAAGAAGGGAAGTCGTTCGTGGCGGCCAATCTCGGCCAGGTCATGGTGCGGCAGCAAGGGCGCCGCGCCCTGGTGATCGATGCCGATCTGCGCAACCCCGGCATGCACCGTCATTTCGGAGCGCGCCCGTCGCCCGGATTGTCCGAGTACCTGTTGGGCGAATGCGACGAGTTCGCCGCGCTGCAGCGCGGGCCCATGGAAAACCTGTTCTTCATGCCCGCGGGCCGGATCGTTCCAAGCGCCGCCGAACTGCTCTCCAACGGCCGTCTGAAACTGTTCCTGCAGCGGGTCGAGCCCTTGTTTGATTGGATCATTCTCGATACCTCACCCGTGATTCCCGTGTCCGATGCCACACTGGTCGCCACTGCCTGCGACGGCATCCTTATGGTGGTGCGTTCCAATGTGACGCCTTCCGATTTGGCGCGCCGTGCCCGCGAGGAATTTCCGGACAAGTTGCTGCTCGGAGTCGTGCTGAACGGAATCACGTCGGGAGATCTGGCACAGACGAAGTACTACTATGGCGAGGCCGTGAGCAGCCAAGCCTAGTATCGAGATGAATTTGAACCGAGGCCAAGTTGATCCGGCTCTTCAATGTTTACTACCCAATCCGGAAGTTGATTCTGTTGATCGGAGAGGTCCTGATCGTCTGGACCTCGTTCCTGCTTGGGGTCTTCTTGGTACGTCAACAAGACACCTATTTTGCGCTCGTCTACGAGAACGGCTTCTACAAGATCCTCGGAGTCACCGTGCTGGTGTTGTTGTGTTCGCACTGGTTCGACCTGTACGACACCGCGCCCCTCAACGCCAAAGGTGAGATTTATTTCCGCTTGCTCATGGTCCCTGGCCTGCTTGCACTCATCCTCGCGGGTCTGGGTAAGATATGGCCTAACTACTTGGTGGGGAATGGTGTCTTGGAGGCGGACCAGAGCCCTAGCTTACTGGTCTTATCTGTTGAGCACCTTGGTCCTTTGGGGATCGGCCTGCTCATTCTCACCGTCTTTTTGTTTGGATGGCGGTTTGGTTTTACCAGGCTGATCCAGTTACCGATTCTGGTCGAGCGTGTCTACGTCCTCGGTACCGGCGAGCGCGCCCAGCGCGTGGTGCAGGGCCTGCGCCAGAATCCGGAACTCGGCGTCGAGATCGCGAGTTGGACGGGCAAGATGGACGGCGCGGTAACCAGCGACTCGGTGGCCGCGCACCTGATGGACGTCGTTCACAAACAAAAAGTCCATCGCGTGATCGTCGCCATGCCCGATCGACGCGGTACCATCCCCATGCACGAATTGCTCGACCTGCGCATGCAGGGAGTCAAGATCGAGGAAGCCACCTCCTGGCTGGAGAAAATCTCGGGCAAGATCGAGGTCGAGAATCTGTATCCCAGCTGGCTGGTGTTTGGCGAGGGCTTTCGCCGCAGCAACGTCTTCATCCTGGTTCGACGCGCTCTCTCTATCGCTATCTCGCTGGTAGGTCTTATCCTTGCACTGCCTTTAATTCCGTTGATCATGCTCGCCATCCGTTTCGATTCCAAGGGGTCCGTGTTCTATACCCAGACGCGAGTGGGCAAGAACGGGCGCCCTTTCAAGGTGGTGAAGTTCCGAACCATGCGCCAGGACGCCGAAGCCGCCAACGGTCCGCAGTGGGCGGGCAATGGTGATCCCCGCGTTACCCGCGTCGGCAAGTTTCTCCGCGCCTCTCGACTCGATGAGATTCCTCAGTTGTGGTGCGTGCTCAAAGGCGATATGGCTTTCGTCGGCCCGCGACCCGAGCGACCCGAACTCATCGAGTTGTTCTCCAAAGACATCCCCTATTACGGGGTGCGTCACATGGTGCGGCCCGGCCTCACGGGTTGGGCACAGGTGAAGTACAAGTACGGGAGCACGGTCGAAGACATGCGCGAGAAACTCCAATACGACCTGTTCTACATCAAGAACGCTTCGATTGGTCTGGATCTGCTGATCATGTTCCTGACGATCAAGACCGTTCTGTTGGGCCGGGGTGCCCAATAATGGCGGGCGCGATGATGAAGATCAAATGCATCTTCTGGTTCGCAGCCGCGCTCGTTGGCTACTCTTACCTTGGCTATCCGGTGTGGCTCTGGCTGCGCAGCCGATGGGCGCCGCGGCCGGTGCGCCGCAGTTCCGATCGAAGTTCCGCTGCTGCTCCCGCAGTCTCGGCGGTGATGGTTGTGCGCAATGAGGAAGCGGTCATTGCTCGCAAGCTCGAAAACCTGCTGGCCCTCGACTATCCCCAGGGGAAGCTGGACATCGTCGTCGTCTCCGACGGTTCCAGCGATCGCACGCCCTCGATTCTCGCCGGCTATGCCCGCGATTCCGGGGTGGGAATCCGAGTGCGAATTTTGATCAAACCTGTATCCCAGGGCAAAGCCGCGGGCCTCAATGATGCTTTCAAACTGGCCACCGGGGACGTGCTGCTGTTTACCGATGCCCGCCAGCAGATCGAATCCGGCGCTCTGCGCCTGCTGATCGAAAATTTTGCCGATCCCGATGTCGGCGCCGCCAGCGGCGAATTGATGCTCGGCGACCCCATCGGCGGAGAGACGGGGAAGGGAATCGGGTTGTACTGGCGGGTTGAAAAGAAGATCCGCGAACTGGAGTCTGCCTCGGGTTCGGTCGCCGGCGCCACCGGCGCCATCTACTGCGCCCGCCGCCGATTGCTCGACGCATCGCCACTGCCCGAGGGCACCATCCTCGACGATGTCCTCCTACCCATGCAGATCGTGCGCCAGGGATTTCGAGTGATCTTCGATTCCCGCGCCCGCGCCTGGGACTCGCCCGACTTGGGCGAAGGCCGCGAATTTTCCCGCAAGGTTCGCACCCTGAGCGGTTCCTATCAGCTCTTGCAACTCGCCCCGTGGCTGTTGAGCTCCGAAAACGCGATTCGATTCGAATTCGTAAGCCACAAGCTCTCGCGCTTGGCCGTGCCGTTTGCCTTGCTGGCGCTTCTGGCCTCCTCGATCTTCCTGCGCCAGCCGCTCTATCGCGCGGCGCTCGCGGCGCAGGTCGCGTTTTACGCGCTTAGCTTGGCCGCGCTTGCAGGCGTCAAAATTGGCCCGCTCTCGCGCATTGCCGATCCGGCGCGCACTTTCGTCGTCCTGAATTCCGCCGCCATGGTTGCCTTCATCAACTTTGTTACGGGCAGAAAGGCAGTGTGGGTTCGCTGAACTGGGTTTGCTGAACCGGTTTGCTGAAAAATGATCGCTGATTCTGCCATGAGAATCCTTTGGGTCAAAGCCGATAAGCTGCTCCCCGTGCAGAACGGCGGCAATATCCGCACGTACCACGTCTCGCGACATCTGTCCGCGCGGCATGAACTTACGTTTTACTCATACTATGGAGGAACGCCCGATCCAGATTACGAGCGCGAGTTGCAGCGAGAGTTGCCAGGTGCGGTCGCCGTCTCGACCGGCAAGCGCGAACTCTCGGGCGCGGCGCGCGGCCTCGACTATCTGGCTCATCTCCGCGCTCGGCCACCGTATGCGGTCAGCCGCTTCGCTCACGCTGAGGTCCAGCAGCAGATACAGGCCTGGTTTCGCGAGCAGCGCTTCGATGTCGCGGTTTGTGACTTCCTGGATGCCGCGGTCAACTTTCCCGGGAAGCTTACTATCCCCAGCGTGCTCTTTCAGCACAACGTGGAAAGCGAAATCTGGCGCCGCCACGCCGCCACTGCGGGCAATCCGGCAAAAAAGATGATGTATGACATGGAATTCCGCAAGATGCTCCGCTACGAGCGCGCTGCAGTCTGCAAGTTCCAGCATGTGATTGCCGTCTCCGAAAACGATCGCCGCATCATGACGCAGTGGGTGAATGGAGACCGCGTGTCGGTCGTTCCCACGGGGGTCGATCTGGCGCAATATCGCCCGGATCTTTCAAAGTCCGATCCGGCGGCCTCGAATTCGCCCCATGCATCCGTGCCTCTCATCACCTTCGTGGGCGCCATGGACTGGGAGCCGAACGTCGACGGCGTCGAGTATTTTTGCAGTCAGGTTTGGCCCTCGATCAAGGCCGAGGTGCCGCAGGCCCGACTGCGTATCGTCGGCCGCAATCCCGGCCGCCGGGTTCAAAAGTGGGTTTCGGACTCGGTCGAAGTTACCGGCCTTGTGCCCTCGGTGGTCGAACATCTCCAGCAGTCCGCCGTGATCATCGTGCCCTTGCGCATCGGCGGTGGAACGCGTCTAAAAATCTACGAGGCCATGGCGACCGCCAAAGCCGTCGTCTCCACTACCGTCGGCGCTGAAGGATTGGATGTGCATCACGGCCGCGACATTATCCTGGCCGACGATCCCGGTTCGTTCACCCAGGCAGTGATCATGCTGTTGCGCGATCCGGAACTGCGCCGACGTTACGAAAAGGCCGCCGCCGAGACCGCCGCCCGCTACGACTGGCCGGCGATCGGTGAGCGCTTTAGCGAAGTCTTGCAGTCGGTAGCGGAAAAGAAATCGGTCACAGTACGCGCCATTCCGGCGCGCTTAGCGGAGAGGAAAGCTTAAGAGAAAGAGAAAAAGAGGAATTTGTGGCCATCGGCGATAACGGCAACAAAGCAACGGCGGAAGTTACGGGCAGGCGCATGTCCGTCAAGATGGCGGACCCGACCAGGAGTGCGTTCTTCTGGCTCGGCGGTTTCTTCGTGGTCTATTGCGCCCGCCCGGAAGACTATCTTCCCGGCCTCAAGTATTTGCCGCTCGCCAAGATCACCGCCATCATGGCCATGTGGGGCCTGTTCACCGCCCTGGGCAAAACCAAACGCACATTCAAGGACCTGCCCAAGGAGTCAAGACTGCTCCTGATCATGATTGGTCTTCTCTACTTTGGGGCGTTTCTGTCTCCGATTTGGAGAGGCGGCGCCCTGACACGCACCATGGATTTTTCCAAGATCTACATCGCGTGGGTGCTGGTTTTCCTGCTGATTACCACCTTCGACCGCTTGCGGCGAATCATCTTTATCCAGGTAATTTCGGTAATTATCGCTTGCTCCGCCGCCGTCATCAAGGGCCACGACATACCCCGGCTGGATAATGTTTTAAATGGCATCTATTCGAACCCGAACGATCTCGCGTTCGCCATTGTGCTCTCGCTGCCCTTTGCGTTTGCCTTTATGATCACCGCCAGAAATGCGATCGTCAAAGTGACATGGCTTGGCGGAATGCTGATCATGGCGGTCACCATTTTTTTGACCGCATCTCGTGCTGGTTTCATCGACCTGGTCATCGCCGGCAGCGTCGCTCTCTACTTCTTTGCCATTAAGGGAAAGCGTCTTTACCTGCTCGTGGCCTCAGTCCTCGTCGGGGTCGTGGTGATGGGCGCTTTCGGCGGAAGACTCTATGATCGCTTTACTGCCTTGTCCGGCGACAGCACCACCGAGCAATCCGCCTACGGATCCTATGAGGATCGCAAGTACCTCATGTTGCGCGCCGTCGAAGCCATCGAACACTATCCCATCTTTGGCATCGGCGTTCGCAACTTCCCCACCTGGTCGCTGATCTGGCACGACGTGCACATGACCTACCTCCAGATCTGCGCCGAAGGCGGCATCGCCGTGCTGGTGCTCTACCTCATGTTTTTCTGGCGCGGTTTTAAGAATCTGAAAATCCTGCGACAAGCTAAGAATCTCGACCCCGACATTGTTTTGTTCATCGGAGCATTGCAAGCCTCGCTGGTCGGTTTCGTCGTGGGCGCTTGCTTTGCCCCGGAGGCTTACCAGTTCTTCCCCTATTTTGCGGTGGCGTTTACAGCAACCTTGTTGCAGACCATCAGAGAACAAGAACAAGAACCCGGCTCGGCGCCTCCACCGCCGAAAAAGCCGCGTCATTTCCTGGAGGTTTATGCCGATCACGGAGCAGCTGGTGCAGTCTCCCCTGTCCACTGACTTGCAGGCAATATTGAGTTGCCTGAGCTGCGGCTCGACACTTGAAAGCGACCAGGCCGGAGGCTACGTCTGCCCAGCCTGCAAGCGCGTCTATCCCAACGTGCAGGGCATCGCGCGCTTTGTTGACGCGCAGCACTACGCCGCCAGTTTCGGTTTTCAGTGGCACCGTTATCAGAAGACCCAGCTCGACAGTGATAAAGATCAGCTTCGCGAATCCGAGCGCCATTTCCTGGCGAAGACCGCTCTACACCCCGCGGACGTCAAAGGCAAACTGGTCCTCGACGTCGGTTGCGGCATGGGACGCTTTGCCGAAGTCGCTACTCGCTGGGGCGCGCGCGTGGTCGGCGTCGACTTGAGCGCCGCCGCCGAAGTTGCCGCCAGGAACCTTGTCGACCGCGACTTCGTTGCTTTCCAGTCCGATGTCTTTGCCCTGCCCTTCGCTCCTGAAAGCTTCGACGTCATCTATAGCATTGGAGTGCTTCACCACACGCCCGATTGCGAAGCCGCCGTCAAGACACTCGACAAATATCTGAAGCCTGGTGGACTCCTCGTGGTCTGGCTCTACAGCGGATACAACAAATGGTACCGCTTCAGCGACTTCTGGCGCCGCTATACCCACAAAATGAAGCCTGAGACGCTTCACGGCATGCTGAAATTTGCGGTCCCGTTTTTCTATAACTTGAACCAGGGCTTGCAGCACGTGCCTCTTGTAGGCAGTCCGCTAGCGGGTGCTATCCATCACGTCTTCCCGGTGAACCGGCAGAAAGATCCGGAGGCCCGTATGCTCGACACCTTCGACTGGTATTCTCCGAAGTATCAGTCCAAGCACACCTACGAGCAGGTGTTCAAATGGTATGAAGCGATGGGCATGGAAGACATGCGCGTGGGCGAGATTTCCATCGCCGTCCGTGGTCGCAAACCGGCAAGACGATGACAAGACGGTGCAGCGACGGGCGTGCTCGCCCGTCCACCCGGAACCAAAGGAAGCGAAGTCCTGATTCCAAATGGGTCTAAAGAAACAAATCGTCTATGCCAGAAAGGTACTGCCATCCGCGACCTGGCGTGCGCTGAAATCGCCTGCCGGCGGACCTGTACACGTGATCTTGGTACTGGCCGATCATTTCGAGCCGGCCATCGATCCCGAAGACGGCCAGAAGCGCGCCCCGCGCTCTGAGCAAGAGCGCCGCCTGGAATGGTGGGCTCGCGAATATCCCAAAGTGGTCGACGGCTGGCGCGACCACGATGGCCGACCGCTAGTCCACACTTACTTCTATCCCGCCGAGCAGTACGACGAGGGTCTGCTCGAGATGCTCGCCGATCACTGCCACGCCGGTTGGGGAGAAGTCGAGGTCCATCTGCATCACGGATTTTCGCGTCCCGATACCGCCGAAAACACTCGCCGCGTACTGACTGAATTCCGCGACCGGCTGGCCATTCGCCATCGTTGCCTCGCCGTCGAAGAGGGCTCCAATCGTCCCGGCTACGCTTTTGTGCACGGAAATTTCGCGCTCGCCAACTCCGCCACCGGACGCTTTTGTGGCGTCGATTCCGAAATGCAGATTCTAGCCGAGACCGGCTGCTACGCCGACTTGACCATGCCGAGCGGCCTCTGGCATCCGGCGCAGATCGAAAAAATCAATTCCGTTTACGAGTGCGCGCTTCCGCTCGATCAGGCAGCGCCGCACCGAGAAGGGCACGACCTGTCTGCAGGACGTGCGCCCAGGACTTTTCCTCTCATGGTGCAAGGCCCGCTCATTACCGACCTGCGTCACAGCTTGCGTTCGGCGAGGCCGGTTCTCGAAAATGGCGGTATCACCGGCGCCAAGCCGCCAACCATGCACCGGTTTTCTCTCTGGAAGCAGGCACAAGTCCGCGTGCTCGGACGTCACGACTGGCTGTTCATCAAACTGCATTGCCATGGCATGAACCCGACCCAGAAAGACGCGGTGATCGGCGACAGCTTCCGCAGGTTTCTTACCGCTTTGGTCGACGGCGCGGCCGATCGAAAGGAAACGCTGCACTTTGTTACGGCGCGCGAGATAGCTAACATCCTGCTCGCCGCCTGCGACGGTCGCGAAGGCAATCCCGGCGACTACCGCGATTATCGTTTCAAGCGGATGGCCGATGTGCCGCTACCGGCAGAGAAATCCAGTTCCGTTTCCGTGAGCTTGAAGGGATAACGATAGTCGTAAGGAAGGGTTGAAAGGAAAGAAGAAAAACCATGTGCGGAATTGCCGGCGTGGTGAGCGCAACTCGCGAGAGCAACATTACCGAAGCTCTCGTCCACCACATGTGCGAGCAGATCGTGTACCGCGGCCCCGACGATGAGGGAGTCTACGTCACCGACGGCGCGGGTCTCGGCATGCGCCGCCTCAGCATCATCGACCTCTCCGGCGGCCATCAGCCTGTCTTCAATGAAGATCGCAGCTCCTGGATCGTTTACAACGGCGAGATTTACAATTTCCCCGACCTCCGCCCCGAGCTCGAAAGCCGCGGCCATCGCTTCCGCACCCACAGCGACACCGAAGTCATTATTCATCTCTACGAAGAAATGGGCGCGGACTGCGTCAAGAAACTGCGTGGCATGTTCGCCCTTGCCATCTACGATAAGACCAAGCGCAAATTGACCCTCGCTCGCGACCGCCTGGGCAAGAAGCCGCTGCACTATGCGTTCCATAACGGCAATCTCTACTTCGCTTCCGAAATCAAGTCGATTCTCGCCGTTGCTCCTGAACTCGCCGAAGTCAACTCGCAGGGTCTGCTCGAATATCTTTATTACGGATACGTGCCAGAGCCCATCACTGCGTTTACTGGAATTCAAAAGCTCCCTCCCGGACACCTGCTCGAGTTTCAGGACGGCAAGATCCAGATCCGTCAGTATTGGGATCTGCCCGAGTACAACACGCACGCGCCTAAGAACGAAGAAGAATGTCTGGACGAATTAGAACAACGCCTGTTGGAAGCGACGAAAATCCGCCTGATCTCCGACGTGCCTTTAGGCGCTTTTCTCAGCGGTGGCACGGATTCCTCGACCGTCGTTGCGCTGATGGCGCGCGCCAGTTCTGGCCCGGTAAAGACTTTCTCCATCGGCTTCAAGACGGACGACTTCAACGAAGCCCACTGGGCTCGTATTGTCGCGAAAAAATTCGCCACCGATCATCACGAGATGATCCTTGAACCTGACGTTGTTCAGACCGTCGAGCATCTCACCAGTTCGCTCGAAGAGCCGTTCGGCGACTCCTCCATGCTGCCCACTTATTACGTTTCGCAGATGGCTCGGAAGCACGTGACCGTCGCTCTTTCCGGCGACGGCGGCGACGAGATGTTTGCCGGATACGATCGCTACCGCATCCACGAGGGCCGCCGCATCTTCGAGCGCATTCCCGGATGGGCCCGCAGTTTCTTCCGTGACCAGGTCTTTCCGCGTTTGCCCAGCAGCATGCAGGGCCGTAACTTCAGCTACAACGTTTCGCTGCCCTGGCAGGAACGCTATATCGACCACCTGTCTTTCCTGCCTGCTTTCGAGCGCGATACTCCGCTGCTCTCGCACGATTTTCGCGAGATCCTGAACCGCAGCGACGATCCCGCCAATGTTTTGCGCCGTTACTTCGCGCAGGCGCCCGCCAAGAATAACGATGCCGTCGACCAGCTCCTTTACGTCGACACAAAAACCTATATGGTCGGCGACATCCTCACCAAGGTCGACCGCATGAGCATGCTGAATTCGCTCGAGGTCCGCGTCCCGATCCTCGATCATGTTTTCGTCGAGTGGGTCGCTGGCCTGCCGTCCGAGTGGAAACTGCGCGGGAACCAGCAAAAATACATTTTCCGAAAACTGGCGGAGCGCGTCGGCGTGCCGCGTGAAGTGCTCTTTCGCCAGAAGCGGGGATTCTCGCTCCCCCTCGTCCACTGGATGCGCAACGAACTGAAAGACATGCTGATGATCCTGCTCGAACCCCGCACCCTCGAGCGCGGCTACTTTGCCGCCGACGGGGTTCGCAAATTAATGGACGACCATCTAGTCCGCGGAAAAACCATGACTGGACGCATCTGGCGTCTGCTGATGTTCGAACTATGGCATCGCAACTTCCTCGAAAAATACATCAAGCCGGCTGGCCTGTTCTCGCTCCCCGTGGTCGCCGACTCTCGCCGCCAGGCGCCCAATTCCGCCGCCGCGTTAGCCTCCGCTCCGGTGGGAGGATGATCTCGGAGGATGACCGGGTGCAAGCCAACGACGCTGCCAGCCTGACCAGAACTCCGCCCACCGATGTTTCCCATCCGGCCGATCCTTCCTATGTTCATCCAGCGATCCGCCTGTTTCTGATGATCAACACTTTTGAAACGGGAGGATCCGAGCGTCAATTCATCGTCCTTGCCCAGAATCTCGCGCCTCCACAATTCCAAACTCATCTCGGTTGCGTTAGCCGTCGCGGTCCGCTCGCCGACAACTTCCCGGACGTCCCCCAATTTCCCCTTGGCGGCAGCCTCTTTGGATGGCGGTCGCTGCGCACCCGCCTCAAGCTGAGTCGCCATCTACGCCATCATCAGGTGCAAGTTGCCCACGCTTTCGATTTCTACGCCAATCTCACGCTGATTCCGGCCGCCAGGTTTGCTCGTGTGCCGGTAGTCATCGGCAGCCATCGTCAACTCGGAGACCTGATGACCCCGGCGCAGTTCCGCGCGCAGGCCGCCGCTTTTCGCTGGTGTGACGCCGTTGTCTGCAACTCGCAATCCGCCGCCGATCGCCTCATAGCCACTGGACTCGCGCCTAATAAACTCGCAATCATCGGAAACGCGCTGCCAGCCGAGGCTTTCACCGCGGCGCCGGCGGCGCTGCCGAAGCGTCCCGGTGTCGTCCGTGTCGGCATGGTTGCCCGCATGAATCATCGTTACAAAAATCACTCCGGATTTTTGCGCATCGCCGCGCAAATCCACCAGCGCATGCCGGATGCTGAATTTCTTCTCGTGGGCGACGGCCCGCTACGTCCAGAACTGGAGCAGGAAGCTTCAACTCTCGGCCTCGGCGCCTCCGCGATCTTTCTCGGCGATCGCCAGGATATGCCTGCCGTTCTGGCGTCGATGGACGTTGCGGTCCTCACTTCCGGTTCGGAAAGCCTGTCCAACGTCATTCTCGAAGCGATGGCTGCGGGTTTGCCCGTCGTCGCCTTCAGCGTCGGCGGCAATTCCGAACTGCTCAGCCATCAACCCGGAGCCTTGATTCCCGCGACCAACGAAACCGCCTTTGCCGATGCGGTCCAGAATCTTCTAGCCGATGCCGCACTGCGCCAGCGACTGGGAAGCAACGCCCGGCAGTTCGCACAAGAAAACTTCAGCCTCGATCGCGTGCGACAGCGCTACGTGGACCTATACGTAACACTGCTCCGGAAGAAGTGCGGAGGGAACTCAGTCGCATGAGCGAGCCCGCTACGGAAAGCTCGTCCAAGCGCCTGCGAGTCTGCATCGTCGCGCCCAGCCTGCGCTATATCGGCGGACAATCCGCCCAGGCCGACTTGCTCCTGCAGCACTGGCAGAACGATCCCGACATCGCCATCAGCTTCCTCGCCGTCGATCCTCCGTTGCCCCGCGCTCTCGCCTGGGCGGAACGCATTCCCGGCCTGCGCACAATTCTGCGCGAGCCCATCTACTTCTGGCACCTCTGGCGCGGCCTCAAGAACGTGGATATTGCTCACATCTTTTCCGCGTCTTACTGGTCTTTTCTGCTCGCTCCCGCCCCGGCGTGGTTCTTTGCAAAAATGCGCGGCCGCAAGAGCCTGATCAATTACCACAGCGGCGAAGCCCGCGACCACCTGCAACGATTTCGCTCTGCCAAGTTCGTTCTCTCTCGTGTCGATAAGATTGTCGTTCCCTCCGGCTACCTGGTGGATGTCTTCCACGAATTCGGATTGCCCGCATCCGCTGTGCCGAACATTGTCGATCTCAAGCAGTTTCGCTATCGTGAGCGCACTTCGCTGCGTCCGCACCTCGTCTGCACCCGCGGCTTCTCCGCTTACTACAGCGTGGATGTCGTCGTCCGGGCATTCGCAGAAGTGAAAAAAGAATATCCCGAAGCGCGGCTCGATCTGGTCGGCGGCGGACCGCTCGAAAGCGATGTCCGCAAGCTGGTTGCCGAGTTGAATCTTGCCGGAGTCAACTTCACCGGCGTCGCGTCGCGTCAGGAAATCGGCAAGTACTACGACCAGGCCGACATCTTCATCAACGCCTCGTGGCTCGACAACATGCCGCTCTCGATCATTGAAGCCTTTGCAGCAGGCACTCCAGTGGTCACCACCTCGCCCGAATGCATGCCCTATTTGGTCGAGCACGAGCGCACCGGATTGCTCTCACAAGTTGGCGACGAGAAAGCTCTGGCCGCGAACGTCATCCGCCTGTTGCGCGACCCCGCGCTTGCCGCTCGCCTGGCGAAGAACGCGTACGAGGAGTCGCAAAACTACACCTGGGAAGCTGTCCGCGAACAATGGTTGAACACCTATCGCGGATTGCTCTGACGTTGCGTTCTCCTTGACACGCTGTGTTAACATTTTTCTCGTACCTCGCGGGGCCCGCGCGCCCATTAGTCTCGGCGCCACCGACAATGATGGTCGGATAATGAGGGTCCCCTACCTACGTCCTTCCTCGCAAGGGTCGTGGATGGAGGCGATGCGAGCACACCGGAAGTGTGTGCCATCGTCCTTCATGACACACACCGTCCGGAAACAATTCACGACCCAATTTACGAAAAGAGGAGAAGCCATGCAGATCAAGAAACTCACGCCCAATCTAGTCGTCCGCAGTGTCGAAGCCAGCCTGAAGTTCTATCGCGAGATCCTCGGCTTGGAAACCGCGATCACCGTTCCCGATCAGTCGCCTTACATCTTCGCGTCGGTCTCCAACGGGATCGTCGAAATCTTCTTCAACGATCAGAAAACGGTCGCTGCCGAATATCCCAGACTAGCCGCAAGCATCGGCGGGAGCCTGACTCTCTACATGGAAGTGGACAGTCTTCAATCCGTTCTAGATCGCGTCCAGCATGCCGGAGCGAAGATCTCAATGGCCGTTACTGACCAGTTTTACGGCATGAAGGAATTTGCCTTCGAAGACGGGGATGGATACACCATCACCATCGCGCAGAAAATGGAATAGCCGTTCATCGTCACGCGGGCGAGGGCGCCCGCGCCACACGAACGAAAGGCAGCGGTCCAGGCCGATAACAGGCCTGGATCGTTCCGGGGGGAAGGTCTTCGTCGCTGCGCTTGATGTCTTCCGAACTTTTATCCGAACTCTCGCGGGGGGTTTCGTTTTCAATAACGGCAGCCATGGGAGTTTCCGATTCCGATTCCGTTTCGAGATCCGTGACAACCTGCTCTGGTTGCGGTTTTTCGAGTTCCATACGCTTGAGATTCGAAGAGGCGATCTGGAGCGCGTAAAGAACGAGTCCGGCTACTTTGTCGTCGATTTTATGGCGTAGGATCAATTCGGTCACTTGCCGAAGAGTCAGTTGGAGGGAGTGCGCGTCCTCAAAAGCCGGCAGAATCATTTCGTAGGACGAGTAATCGCGGTATCCGCTGCGACAGTCAAACGTTATTGGACGGCAATGCTGATGGAAATAGCAGAACTTTTCATTACGCTGGGCGGGCGAACCGCATTGGGTTCCGTTGCCCTTGATGTGCCGGCAACGAGGTGCTGCTTGGGATGACATAGTTGCTCCTATTTGTAGGCTGCGTTTCTTGGCTAGCGATCTACTTGCTGGCTCGGGGTACCCCCCGGTGGTCCGGTATATTAGAATCATCGACTTAGGATTCGCGCCAGCGGCAAAATCTTGAAACGAAGATAGTTAGAGGTAAAATCTTGATTCGACATGGGTTGGTGAAATCGGGTCCTTAATCTGCCGGATAGGTCACGGCTGGCGCGGAGTTATAAGTGGATAGGCCGCGCGTGTATCGACTGTTTGTTTCTTATATTTCTATTATAAGACGGGTTGTCAAGTGTTATCAGTGAAAAAACTCAAAGGCCCCGCCAAAGCGGAGCTTGGACGGGGCACGCTCGAGAGTAGAACTGGTCTCATAAATGGTTCTTTACGCAGGCTGTCCGGCCCTCAGGGGCTAAAGCCCTCAATTTTATTGGCCGGTAGCGGCACGGCTGAAGCCGTGCCCTGCCCAAACCCATTTATTAGACCAGTTGTAGACTAGACGCGATAAGCAGGGCCAGCCGCCCCTCCCTATTCGTGGAGAGGATTTGCTTTTTTCCGCAAGCTGTTAGAGCATTCGCAGGCAGCTATGACTTCAAGGATATTTTCATGAGTTTCAGCGTCAAAGCCATTTTTCAACGGGACGACCAATACGAAGGTGTCCGCAGGATCAATATTTACCTCTTGCGACTAGTCTTTATCTTAATGTTCTTCGTGCTGGGCAGGGACACTTGGATGCACATCCTCACCCACCAGGGAGTATGGGAGCCAGTAAATGCCGTGGCGTGGTGCGTCTGGACAGCGTTCGCGACTTTGGCGGGATTAGGGATTATCCGTCCTTTGAAAATGCTACCGATCCTGCTGTTGGAGATATTCTACAAAGTCCTGTGGCTGATTCTTGTGGCGTACCCACTGTGGTCCAAGGGCAGGTTGGCGGGCTCACCAGCGGAAGGCATCACCTCCGGGTTCTTGTGGGTGATATTACCCATCGTGGCGGTGCCGTGGGGGTATGTGTTTGTGAATTACATTTACAGACCAAAGAAGTAGAAGGTCAGCGTGAAAGGCAAAGCCCGATTGTGCGATCAGTCGGGTTCCCATCCCTTGCGCAAAGGACGCGCGAGGATGGGGCACGCTCGGCGCTGGTTGTGCTGGCGGTAAGGCCTTGGCCGTCCGCCAGAACAAGATCAACAGCACGCGGGCGAGGGCGCCCGCGCCACACAAACAAACAAAAACCCCCGCTCTTGCGAACGGGGCTTTAGTCTTGCTGTCGGCGTTTCGCGGGCGAGGGCGCCCGCGCTACACGACTTAGTACATGTCGCCCATGCCGCCGCCACCGCCGTGGCCGCCGCCCATCGGAGCGTTCTTCTTCTCTTCCGGGATCTCCGCCACCAGCGCTTCGGTGGTCAGCATCAGCGCCGCGATCGAGCCGGCGTTGGTCAGTGCCGTGCGCACTACCTTCGTCGGATCGAGCACGCCCGCCTTGACCAGATCCTCATACTCGCTGGTCAGAGCGTTGAAGCCGTAGTTGTTGTCCTTGGAGTCGGTGACCTTGCCGAGGACGATGGCGCCTTCTTCGCCGGCATTTTCGGCGATCTGACGCAACGGCTCGACAAGTGCTCGCTTCACGATGTTGACACCGATCTGCTCGTCACCTTCCAGCTTCAGGCTATCCAGAGCTTTGACGCAACGCGCCAGAGCCACGCCGCCGCCGGGGACAATTCCTTCCTCGACCGCTGCACGGGTCGCGTGCATCGCGTCTTCCACACGCGCCTTCTTCTCTTTCATTTCGGTTTCGGTCGCGGCGCCAACTTTGATCACCGCCACGCCACCGACCAACTTCGCCAACCGCTCCTGCAATTTCTCGCGGTCGTAGTCGCTGGTGGTCTTGTCGATCTGGCTGCGAATTTCTTTCACGCGGCCTTGCACTTCACCCGGCTTGCCTTTGCCTTCGACAATGGTCGTGTTGTCCTTGTCGATGGTCACTTTCTTGGCCTGTCCGAGATCGGCAAGGGTCACGTTCTCAAGCTTGATGCCCAGATCTTCCGTGATGGCTTTGCCGCCGGTCAGAATTGCGATGTCCTGCAGCATAGCCTTGCGGCGATCGCCGAAGCCCGGAGCCTTGACGGCCGAGACTTGCAGCGTGCCACGAAGTTTGTTGACAACAAGAGTTGCCAGCGCTTCGCCTTCCACGTCCTCAGCGATGATCAGGAGCGGCTTGCCGCCCTTGGCGATCTGCTCCAGCAGGGGCAGCAGGTCTTTCATCGAACTGATTTTCTTTTCGTGGATCAGGATGTACGCGTTCTCCTGCACCGACTCCATGCGCTCGGGATCGGTAACAAAGTAAGGAGACAGATAGCCGCGATCGAACTGCATGCCTTCGACCACGTCGAGCTGCGTCTCGAGAGTCTTTGACTCTTCCACGGTGATGACGCCGTCCTTGCCGACCTTCTTCATCGCTTCGGCAATGATCTTCCCGATGGTCTCGTCGTTGTTCGCCGAGATCGTGCCTACCTGGGCAATCATCTCGCCGGTGACGGGCTTGCTCAGTTTGTCAAGCTCGCCTTTCTCGTGGTTGCCTTCCTTGTCGAGTTTGCCGGTGATGAGGAGGACGGCTTTCTCGATGCCGCGCTTCATCGCCATCGGATTGGCGCCAGCAGCAACGGTCTTCACGCCTTCGCGATAAATTGCCTGAGCAAGAACGGTAGCGGTGGTGGTGCCATCGCCGGCGACGTCCGAGGTCTTCGAAGCAACTTCGCGGACCATCTGCGCGCCCATGTTTTCCAGTCCATCCTGTAACTCAATTTCCTTGGCGACGGTGACGCCGTCCTTGGTGATGGTCGGCGAACCGAATTTCTTTTCAATGACAACGTTGCGGCCCTTGGGGCCAAGAGTAACCTTCACAGCGTCAGCGAGTAAGTTGACGCCGCGGAGAATGGCCTGTCGCGACTCTTCTCCGTGAACAATTTGCTTTGCCATATCTGTTTGCTCCTTAAGATGTATGCAGGCTTTGCCTGCGGAATTTTCTGTTTCAGGACGGGGCAGAGCCCCGTCACCACACACTTACCGACGTGAGCCGGCGGTTTCCTTCTTGGCTGCGCCGGAGTGAGCACCCGTCAGGATGCCGAGCACTTCCTCTTCGCGCATGATGATGAAGTCTTCCCCATCAATCTTGATCTCGGTGCCGGAATACTTGCCAAACAGAATGCGGTCGCCTTCTTTGACATCGAGCGGACGAACTTTGCCTTCTTCGCTGATCTTGCCTTTGCCGGCGGAGATGACTTCTCCCTCCATCGGTTTGTCTTTGGCGGAGTCGGGAATAATGATCCCGCCGCGGGTGGTATCGGCTTCTTCTACCCGACGGACCAGGATGCGGTCATGCAGCGGGGTGAATTTAGTTGCCATAGTTGCGTACTCCTTTCAAGAGTGGTTGTTTGGATAGGTTGAATTCGAATTTCCGGATTTACCCAAGAATCCAGGACTGTTAGCACTTGAAGCTCACGAGTGCTAATTATAGGAATGTGAGTGGGTGGTTGTCAAGAGTACCCGCGAAGTGGAGGTAAGTTGTCTGGAATCAATAAAGTAGAATTGGCGTAGCGCTGCTTCATAATCCGACGATTCGCCTCCCTATAATCTGGCCTTCGGCTTGACGCCTGGACCAACAGACTCCCAAGCTCTCAGCGTCGCTGCTCTAAACCCATTTTGCGAGCACCGCGATAGGGATCGGACGTCCCAAAAGCTCGGTGGGCTGCCGATCTCCCCACCAGCGTGACCATCACGGCGACTTCAGTAGCCGATCCCGCCGTGTTCGGGCAGGCCACGGAAGCGCTCAACCCTGCAACCAGCCAGGAACATACCCCACTCCAATATCGTGATCACGGCGACCGAGAGCACGACAGTGAACTCGGTTCCGGTGACGCTAACCGTGCAGTGGGAGGCTATCGTTGTGGCCCGCGCTGCCATGTCAGAACTGGGAACTTAGTCTTTCCCACTGCCAGTCTCGCCCAACCATCGGCGGCCTCGCCAGCCCTGCGGCTAGTTTTTGAGCCTGCAGGCAGGATCCCTGCTGCAAGCATTGAGTTTCAGGCCCGAAATGGAACGGCAACCGGCGTGCACTCACTCCGTCATCACCTTCCGCAAGGGCGGACGGGCCAGCCACGAGTTTCAGAGATTGATGCTTGTTCATCGTTGCTGGCCAGCCCGGCGCACACGTCTTTCTGCGAGGAGATGGAGGAGCGCCTATGATGTCCGGCTTGAACTGCGTGGAAAGCTGTCTTAATTGCCATCTGCGGTCGCGCAATTTTTTCTGCGATCTCTCTGGAGACTCGCTTGAGGCTTTCAACAAAATAAAACATGCCGCTCTTTTTCCTGAACACTCGGTGGTACTGGTAGAGGGACAGAGTGCCTGGGGAATTTTCATCCTCTGCCAGGGACGCGCCAAGCTCTCCACCACTTCGCGTGAAGGCAAGACGTTAATAATTCGAATCGCGGAGGCCGGGGAAGTTCTCGGCTTGCACGCCGTGATTACCGGTGGACCGTATGAGCTGACGGTGGAAACCATGCAGCCCTGCCAACTGGATTTCGTGGGGCGCGACGACATGCTTCTCTTCCTCAAAGAGCACGCTGATGCTTCTCACCATGCCACCCAGCATCTGGCCCGGGACTGTTCCGACTCCTATGGCGTGGTGCGCACGATCGGATTGTCACACTCGGTTTCGGAAAGGTTTGCTCGATTCCTGCTGGAAACCGCGTCCGATGGGAAGGTCAGCAACGGATCGGTGCGCGTCCGCTTGGCGATGACCCATGAAGAAATCTCGCAGCTGGTCGGAACCAGCCGCGAAACCATCACCCGCCTGCTGTCAGAGTTCAGGAGAAACGATCTGGCGGAACTGAAGGGGTCGACGTTGATTATCCATGACCACCCGGCCTTGAAGAACCTGGTCGGGGCTTAGGCGCAGCTCGCAGGCTGTTTGTAAGCTCGCGCTGCGAGGTCGAGTTGCTTAGACGCCTGCTGCTGTTTGCTGGTCAAGATGCGCTAGTACCTTGGGCCAAGCATCCTCGTGGCGGTTTCTCGAGGCCTCGTCCGGAAAGCCCGCATGCGCGAGCCGGAGCAGCGTTCCTCCGTTATCAGGGATGAATTCAACCGTGACAACAGTCTCGGCTCCCTTGGTGGCAGCGGTGAGCCATGTGAGTTCCACAAGATGATCGCGTTCGAGCCTGAGGAACCGCCCATAATGCGGATGTCGATTTCCTTCGAAACTCGTTTCGAAGTAGAAGACGGAGTTAACCTCGCCTTTCATCAAGACCGATCCCGGCACCGCGAACCAGAGATCGAACCGCTCGGTCCAGGCTCGATAGAGGGCACCGGGCGACGCCATCATCGCGCGCTGAGCGGTCAGACGGAACGGCCTGGAGGAAAGATCCGGTGGAGCAATGGTCATTGTTGGCATAGGTCCGGTGGCTGTTTGGAGGAGCTGGGGGCTAAAGCCCCTATTGATTTCGCCATGGTTTCGGCGCGGCTGAAGCCGCGCCCCTTCAAAACAAAGTCAAAAACCGAGTTCTTCAGCAAACTGTGAAGCCCCTTCAAAGCGTTTCCATTTATGCCGCGATTTACCGGACGCCACACTAGAAACTGGCGATCACCACATTCGGCGCGGATGGCAGCATGAAATTTACGCCACGCTGCTGGTTGGCTTGCATGGTAGCAGCCGGATCGAGCGCGGCGAGCGGAATGTGCTTGGTCCAATAGCCGTTTTGCCAGTAGTTGGCGCGGACGTAGATGACACCGTCCGCAATGGCATAGTCGGAGATTTCCTCACGATGGCCGTCGCGGTAGACCAGCACTGCGGGCTTAAGATCTCCGGCTGGCGTTTCGGTGCGCTCCTTCTGCGTGGCCGACAGCGGCGGTTCCGTGATTGCTGACGCCTGATAATCGGGATGCGCGGAGGTTCCACGGTCCTCGGTTTCTTGAACGCCTCCGAATCGCACATAACGATCTCCCTGGCGCTCGATCAGCAACGGTCGCGGCCTGGATCTTCGCGGAGAATCGTCAGCCGATGCCGGCCGCACTATCACAACCTGGGGCGGAGCGCTCTCGACATTGTTCTGAAGGTCGCTCTGAACATCGCTCTGAAGAGAGTTATCAACCGGGTACGGCTCACTGAGATCGTAGTCCGAATAGAAATAGGGCGAGCCCAGGAAAATTCCCCGGTTGAATCGACGCGTTCCATGATGCAGGCCAATGCCGCGCGTGCCGCCGCGTGCAAAGCCCCCATGCCTCTGCGCAGTTGAGAACGGTACTGACGCAGTAATCACGAGCAGCGCGATGCTGAGCTGCCGGAACATGTCAGTTCGGAATCCCCCTTGCAGCTTCGAAACCGGCTTTTATTGTACCCCCATTTCGCCTGCCGGCGAGTTTGGATGCTATCATTCTCGGCGATTCGGACGAAGGCCCGGAGTGAGCCGTATGAAGAATCTGTTCCAAGCAGATGCGGTTGACGAGGTGACCTCGCGTATCGACAAGCTTCAGCCGACAGCCCAGCGGCAGTGGGGCAAAATGGACGTCGCTCAGATGATGGCGCATTGCTCCGTGGGGCTCGACCTTGCTTCCGGACGGCTCGTCCTGCCGCGGCTGTTGATCGGCCGGCTGATCGGACCGTTCGTCCGGCCGATCTATAGCAACGATAAGCCATTTTCCAGGAACAGCCCCACCGACAAGAAGTTTGTGATCTCCGATCAGCGAGATTTCAGCCGGGAACAAGAACAGCTCAAAACTCGGGTTCGGCAATTTCACCAGGGCGGGGAAGCGCAATGCACAAAACATCCTCATCCCTTCTTTGGCGCGCTCTCGCCGCACGAGTGGGGCACAGGGATGTACAAACACCTCGACCATCACCTGCGTCAATTTGGAGTGTGATCGGGTGCGGCGCGCGCGTCGCGGGAATAGTCAGCAGGCGAACTCTTTCGGCAAGAGATCCACAAAAATCGGCAAGGCCTAATCCACTCCAGCAATGGCCGCTTCGATGGCGTCAATGTCGGCGCCCAGGTCGCGGCCATCGGATCCAGCGCCCGCCCCAGGAGAGACCTTCGAACAGCCCGGCCCTTTGGCATGGCAGAGCCTTGGATCTTTGCCGATGGTGCCTTTGAGGTCGCGGATGCCGGCGGCTTCTGGCGATCCCACGATGAGGTTTCCTTTGGGAAACGATCCGCTGCCGTTGACGATTAGGTTTTTATCGAACCGATAAGGGTCAAAGCACGCTTCCACAACGGCTTCACCGCCTTGCGCCTGGTTCTTGCCGGCGCAACTCTCAGGGCCTCCGCCAGCCGAAGCTATCGGCCGCCGATCTCCGACGGAAAACACGCTGTTGGTCAGTGTGAAGTTCGCCAGCTTGGCTCCCGAATTTTGGACCGAGAGCAGCCTGCCGGTGACAAACGCGGTTACGTGATCAATCTCGATGTCATGCACGGGGGGCTGCCAGGAGACCAGGATCAGGAAAGTGCCACCGCCCTTGTAATCCTGATCGTGCAGATCGTCGGCGAAGAGGTCGTGAATGCTGTAGCGTCCGCCGTCGGCGGCAAAGCCACCGGTATGAGACGCGGGAGCGTTGGCAATCTGCAAGACTCCGGCAACATTTCGAATCCGATTGAAGCGGATGGTGACATCGTTGACGCGGCAGATAGGGCACTGGCCACCCTGACTCTTGGGGGTGAGCAGGATGGCATATCCGGTCTGGCTGAACCCGCCCCAGGTATTCTCGAGCAGATTGGCTTCGACTAAGACGCGGATTGCGCTCTTAAGCTCCAAGTTGTTCTTCACCACGTAGGATTCTCCCGCAGCAGGCGCGATGTAGCCGGGTTGACCTGCCTTCCAGAGCATGGGGCGGAACAGATGATTGCGGCGGATCTCGATGTCGGTTGGAACCTGGGTAGCGGCACTGCCGCCGAACAGAATGTTCTCTCCGGCGGACTCGATGAAGTTGTTGTAGATCTTGAGCGTGGAGATCTGCTCGTCGCCCTTGCCGCCGCCGATTCCGGTTGCATCGGTGCATTTTCCAACGCGCGCAATGCAATTCAGGCCGCTGATATAGGAGTTGATGATGGCAACCATGTGGGCGCCGTCGAAGAGTCCCACGGCGTGGCCAACTTCTTTGCCTTCGGCGGGGTGGAACCAGTTGCGATCGAAGATGACATGGTCTCCGTGTTCGGCGGTCACCATGCGTCCGATGACGGCGTCGGCAGCGGTAGTCCACTCAATGCCAATGAAGCGAATGTGATCTCCGACAGGCGTGCCCGCAGGACGCCTCACAACAATGGTAGCGAGTAACTTGGCCGGGCCGCCGGAGGGTTGCGCGAAGGGCGGACGCCCGGGCAGGCTGGCCACTCCGGCCCACGCGGGAGAGATGCGCGTGCTTTCAGGGGGAAGCTGGGAGTCGGGCGTGTCAGTTCGCACCGTGAGGTAGTGCTGGTCGTCGCATTTCTTCGAAGGCAGCTCGTGCACCTCGAAAGAAGCGCCTGCGGGGAGCAGCAGAGTGTCTCCACACTTGGCGCTCTCGACGGCGCCGGCCAGATCGGACTTGGCGGGGACGCGAATCTGTTTTCCGGGCGACGGCGTTCCGTCGAGTGCAGTGTAGTAACAGGCCTTGGGAAGTTCGGCGACGCCGTCCTTGGCGCCAAACTGCGCGACGTTGCCCTTACCGCAGTACGCGTTTTCAGCAGTTGGAGGCGCAGCCGCCGATGCCGAAAGCATGGACCCCACCACAAACGCGGAGAGCAGACAGAAATGGTGAAAGCTCGGCAGCCAGCTTTTCACTGCGAGAGCCGAGCGTGCGGGAACCAAGCGTGCGAGAACCGAGCGAGAGGATCGCAGAGGAAGCGGAGGCATGTTTCAGTATCTCCTTTATCGCACGCCCCGCGCATGCACCTGGGATCACCGCGGAGAGGCCTTTCAGTCCACAGTGCTCCGGGATAAGTGGATGATAGCACGGGGCGGATCGGTCGAATTTCCGGGTGAATGGCGATCACGGAGAAAAAGTAAGGTCCGCGGCGAGCCGCGGACCCCGAATCAGGAAAGCTGAGATTCCCTCGAAAATCAAAGTTATTCGACGTTGGCCAGTGCCTGGTTGAGCCCAACAATGTCGGCCCCGAGATCCTTGCCGTCCGAGCCCATGTTCTTGCAAGGGCTGTTCGACAGTAGTTCGTAGTTTCCGCCATTGCCGTTGTTGTAGTTGGTGAACTGGACATCATCGACCGTCGGCGGGAACATGTTGTTGGCTGGCCAAGTGGACGGAGGAAACGCCTGGGGTGTCGCAATCAGCCCGTTATTGGCGAAGGTGTAGGTGGTGAAGCAGTTGTTGATGCTGGTGATCGGCACGTCTTTGACGGCGCAGTTGCTCTTACCTCCCGTGTTCCACACCGGGTATTGGCCGGTGAGCAACAGGTTGTTGGTGAAGACAAATCCATACATGGGAGCGTTTGCGTACAAGTTCCCCAGCTCCATCAAGTGGCTGGCGGGATCGGGGAAACCGGTAACGTGATTGATGGTGATGGTGTTGACTGGGTTCTTGGGCCAGGTGTTCATGATCATGAACACGTTACCGCCGCCCACGTATTTTTTGCTGAGGTCGTCGAGAACCACGTCATGAATGCTCCAGCGAGTGCCCGCCAGTGCGGGGGCTCCATCTTTGCCGTTCCCGGAGATGGCGGTTGCCATCTGCAGTCCGTCCCCGGCATGCGAGATGTGTACATAGCGGATGGTGACGTCGGTCACCTGACACAGCGGACAGATGTTAGTGCCTTTCGGGGTGTGCTGGTTCTTGGGTGTGAGCAGAATGGCGGAGCCGTCCTGGCTGAAGCCTCCCCAGTTGTTTTCCATCAGATTCGAATCGACCAGCACGCGAACCGCATTCTTGAGTTCCAGGTGATTCTTGACGATGAAGGGATGGCCGTCCGGTCCGCCGACGAAACCCGGGTTGCCCGGCATCCACTGCCAGGGCTTCCAGAAGTGGTTGCCGATGATTTGAATGTCGGACGGCGTCAAGTCAGCCCCTCCGCCGCCGAACAGGATAGCCTCACCCGAGGCTTCCAGGAAGTTGTCCTGAATCTTGAAGGGGCCATCCTGGGTGTTGCTGACGCCTCCAGCGACGGCATGAGCGTCGGTACACGCTCCGCTTACTGAGATGCAATGGAAGTCGCTGAAATAGGAATCGACGACCGCTACGTTGGTCGCGCCATCCAGGTTCACCCCGTCGTTGGTCTCATCCTGCGTGTTTCCATGCAGCCAGGAGCGATCCACCACCACATGATCGTAGGTGCCCTGGCCCGAAATCAAGCGGCCGAGCCCCGGGGTGCCGGCGACCCGAGTCAGTTCCAGACCGATGAAGCGGTAAAAGTTAGCGCCAGTGGCAAGTTGGAACGGCCCGTCGCCTCTGCTTTGGTTTTGTACTTTCGCCATCACGTTCTTGGGATTGTTGCAGCTATACTGCGGGCGCCCCTGGAGCGAAGCGACCCCGGCATAACAGGGCGTGGCGCGCTGGCCTTCGGCCGGCAGAGCGCTATCCGGCGAACTGGTGCGGATGATGATCCAATGGTTGCTGTCGCAATTCTTGGCCGGCACAGTGAACTTGCCGGTAAAAGTTGCGCCCGCTTGCAGCTGGATTGTGTCGCCGCATTGCGCACTGTTCAAGGCACTTTGCACATCGCCGCCTGCATTGACGCTGATGACAGATCCCGGCGCGGGCGTGTCGGCCATCGCACTGGGAACAGTCACTCTCGGCAGTTCCGCCGGACCATCGAAATTACCGCCGCTGATCACGCTCACGCTGAAATTGCCGGTCGCAGTGTTGTTGGTGGCATCCGTGACCGTGACGGTGAAGTTGAAGGTTCCGGTCGTGGTGGGCGTACCTCCAAAGTCCCCGTTCGCATTCATTGAGGTTCCGGGAGGGGCCGTGCCCGCGGAAACGCTCCAACTGTAAGGCGAGGTGCCGCCGGTAGCGGAAAAGACTTCGCTATAAACGTTCCCCTGCTGGCCCTGGGGAAGACTACCGGTTGTGATCTGCAGATTCTGGCCCGCCGGGTTAATGGTGACGGCGGCGCTGGCTGATTTGGTCGAGTCCGCATTGCTGGTGGCGAAGACGGTCGCGTTGGTTTGCGAGTTTACCTTCGGGGCGGTGTATAGCCCGTTGGCATCGACCGAGCCTGCCGTCGCCGTCCAAGTCACCCCGGTTCTGGAGGTTCCGCTGACGATGGCTGTGAACTGCTGTTTGCCCTTCGAGGACAAAGTTACGCTGGTCGGAGAGACGCTGACCTGGATGCTACCGCTGCCGCTGCCACTGCCAGTGCCACTCGTGACGTCGAGGGAAAACGACTGGCTCCCCTGAGCGAGGAGCGGGGAGTCGGTCACGATGACCTCGAACTTGAAATCGCCCGCCGATGTGGGCTTCCCGGAGATCGTCCCCGTCGCTGGGTTTAAGCTGACACCCGAGGGCAGGGCGCCGGTTTTCACCGAGAAGTAGTAGGGAGAGCTTCCGCCACTCACTGCCAGCACGGCGTTGTAAGGCTTATTGACTGTAGCTGAGGGAAGACTTCCAGACACGTTCAGGCTGATTGGATTGCTCTGGGTGCCGGCGGCTTGTGCCGCCGTGCCACACGAGATGGTCGTCAGCGTGACCACCATCAGGACCATCAATAAGCTCAGGCGCTGTGCGAAAGCGGGGGAAAATCTGGAATGACCGTTTAGGATGCCATTTTCTACTTCAAACATTACGAGCCCTCGACCGTACTGAATTGGGGGACTAGTCGATTGTCCTCATTGAATTTATCGGCACCCGGTAAGCGTGCCCAGATGCCAGAAGTTCATCGGAGACGCGTTGGTACATGCACCCGCGGCATGTACGGATTCGCATTTGGCCACTGTCCGTGGGTGTTCTCAATGCGAAGCAAGGCGAAAACAGGCGCGGGACGGGCGGTCTGGGCTGAGGGAGGGATGGTACTAGATGCGAGCTGTGGAAAGGGAGGCTGAAAACGGGGGAAACCAGGATAACCAGCGACACGTTACCGGCGTGTTTCCCGCAGCAAGACGGCGCGCAGGTTATCGTAGGCGCGGTTTCCAAGCAGGCGCTGCGCGCTGCGGCGGGCTTGATGCTGGAGGCGTTTCTTCCACAATCCGCGGCCGCGGCAGGTGTCGCCGAATTGCTCGAGAGTTAGGTCGCGCAGCATGGCTACGCGCCCGAGTTCGTAGGGGCTGGTGCTGGAAGAGTTCGCATGAAACTGGCTGTTGGCAACGGTTGTGAACCCGGCGTGGCGCGCCATCCGGAGCGTGCGCTGGTCGTAGCGTCCTCCGGGACAGGAGAAGTGTTCGATTGCATGTCCGACGATTTGTTCGATTTGCAGCTTTGCATCCACGACTTCGCGCTTCAGTTCCGGCTCCGTGAGATCGGAGAGATAAGGGTGCGTCATGGAATGGCAGCCGATCTGGAAACCCAGCGCGTCCATATCGCGCACCTGGCTGGCATGGAGGTAACCGGGCGCGCCCAGGAATCCGGCGGTGAGGTAGAAGGTTGCGTTGAAACCGAGCTCGCGAAGCACGGGCGCAGCGGCGACCAGATCGGTCTCGCAGCCATCGTCAAAGGTGATACAAACGCTCGGCTCGCCAGGATAGCGAAGCGCTTCGCCGACGTTCAGGCCGCGCCAGCCGGATTTTTTCATCCACGCCATCTGGCTGCGGAAAGTCTCGAGCGGCAGAATGTAGCGTCGATAGCCGGGCTCGGACTGGCAGAGCTTACGGCCAGCGAGCTCCAGTTCGTGGTACATCAGGAATACGATGCGGGATGCAGCCATTTTAGTTCCGTTTAGATTTTGTCATCTTAATCAGATTTGTCATCCTGAGCGAAGCACCTGCTGTCTCGTGCGCTGACAAGAAAGCAGATCCTTCGCTTCGCTCAGGATGACAATTTATAAGAGTCGATGACAATTCATAAGATGCCAATTCATAAAGGGTGTGGTTACGGCACCGCTCCGGGCCCGGCTTCCCGCAGGCTCTTAGGATTGCTTCTCGGTACCAATTGTCTGCGCGTGCCGTTCGAGCATGGCGAGCAGCGGAACGCGTAGCAAAGGCCCCCCCGCCAACAGGCCGGAGATCAGCGGATTCTTCTGATTGCAGCGCAGCGGAGAATGGTCGAGCTTCAGAGTCCAGCCCCCAGCACTTTCGACCAGCGCCGCCCCGGCGGCAACGTCCCACTCATTTTTGGGAACCAGCGTGAAGGTTAGATCGGCGCGACCGGCGGCGACCAGTCCGAGTTTGTAGGCGACCGATCCCATGGGGCGAATGTTGAACTCGGCTGACTCGAACTGCTTCCACTCGCCGCGCCTCACTTCGCTGCGGCTGGCGAGCACGAGCGCGCCATGGAGGTCCTGACGCTGGCTCGGTTGTGCGGGCCGGCCGTTGTAGGTTACGCCAGTGTCGCGCGATCCGAGGATGAGTTCATCGGTTGCGGGATTGCAAATTCCGCCAGCGATGGGAATTCCATGCTCAACCATGGCGATCGAGACGCAGAACTCGGGGATGCCTTGCACGAACTCGCGTGTGCCGTCGAGGGGATCGACCACCCAGACGCAGGTTTTGTCCAGGCGAGTGAAGTCATCCACGGTCTCTTCCGAGAGCCAACCTTCGCCCGCGCGGAGCAGGGTCTGGCGCAGAATTTTGTCGACGGCGCGGTCGGCCTCAGTGACGGGATCGTGTCCGACCTTGTATTCGGTTTCAATGGCGCCGGAAGTGAAGCGGTTGAGCACTCCCCGCGCCGCCTCGAGAGCGGCATGAATGCGCTCGAGCAGTTCTTGCGAATTGGAAGAAGAAGACATTAGAGCTCCGTTGATGAATGCCCAGCCCCTAAAGGGGCGTCCGACTTCGAAGGATTTGCGGCATCGCTAAAGCGATTCCCTGATACGAAACTTAAGCCCACAGCATTCTTGCTCCCGTCATCAGCAAAACCGTGCACAGGATTCGGCGGAGCCAGAGCACGGGAACGCGCGTGCTTAGTTGCGAGCCGATCATTCCGCCGGGGATCGAGCCGATCAGCAGGGAAACAACCAGGTGAGGGTCGACGTTGCCCGCCCGCCAGTGCAACAGACTGGCGACGCCGGTCAGAATCACGGCATGGGCAATATCGGTGCCGACCATGATTTTGGGCGCGAACGAATAAAACAAAAGAAGCATCATCATGATGATGCTGCCCGACCCGACCGAAGTGATGCCGACCAGAAATCCGCCGACAAAACCAATCGCACTCATGCCGGCAAACGATTTCAAGGTGGGCTCGCGTTTGGCGAGATGTTCTTCAATCCGTCCCTGGAAAAGAAGCAGCGTCGGGATCAATACCAGCAGCAGTCCCACGGCGGACTTGATGAAATCGTTGACGCCGGCACCATAGACGTGACGCAGATGCACTAGAAATGCCACTCCGAGGTAAGAGCCAGGAATGCTGCCGACCGCCATCGCCAGGACAACTTTTCTCCGCACCGTGCCTTTGATCAAGTGCATGATGCTGGCGGGAACCTTGGTGAAGAAGTTGAACAAGGCGTCGCTTCCGACAGCAACAATGGGGGGTATGCGCAAGCCGAAGATAAGCATGGGCAGCAGCAATACACCGCCGCCCAGACCCGTCAACCCGATCAGCGTTCCGACGACGAAGCCGATCAGGACTTTTAGCAGCAAGGAGTCCATTTGGTTTTGTTAGTTCTCAGTTCCCGGTCCTCAGTTCTCAGTGAAGCAAAACCGAGTCGAAACACTGAGAACTAAGAACCGGGAACCGGGAACTGCTTTTATCCGTTGCCGTTGGCGCCGACGAAGCCCTCGCGCTCGAGGTGCAGAATAATCGTCTGCGCCGCTTCCTCGGGGCTCAGCTTGGCGGTGTCAATCACGACTTCGGCATCGGTGGGCGCTTCGTACGGATCCGAAATGCCGGTGAATTCCTTGACAATGCCGGCGCGAGCCTTGGCGTACAAGCCTTTGCGGTCGCGCTGTTCACAGACTTCGATCGAAGTGGCGGCGTGCACCAGAACAAACCCGCCGAACGGCTCAACCATCTGCCGAACCGCCTTGCGCGTGGCTTGATAGGGCGCAATCGGAGCGCAGATGGCGATGCCGCCATTCTTCGTGATCTCGGACGCTACATAGCCGATGCGGCGAATGTTGATGTCGCGATGCTCCTTGGAGAAGCCCAGTTCCGACGACAGGTTCTTACGCACCAGATCGCCATCCAGCAGGGTGACCGGACGTCCGCCCATCTCCAGGAACTTGGTGATCAGCGCATTGGCAATGGTGGATTTGCCCGATCCCGAAAGCCCGGTGAAGAAAATGGTGACGCCCTGCTTGTGTCGTGGCGGATAGCTGCGGCGCAATTCCCGCACGACTTCGGGATAGGTGAACCACGCCGGGATGTCGCGGCCTTCGTTCAGGCGCTGGCGCAACTCCGTGCCCGAGATGTCGAGCACCTTAGCGCCCGGAGGCACTTCATCGGCCGGAACGTAACGGTCCTCATTCTGCAGATAGACCATCATCTGGAAGGGAACCATGGTGACGCCCATTTCCTCCTCATGCTTCTTGAACAGTTCCTGGGCGTCGTAAGGGCCGTAGAAGGGCTTGCCGTCGGTATCTTTTCCGGGACCGGCATGATCGCGGCCGACGATGAAATGGGTGCAGCCATGGTTTTTTCGTATCAGGCCGTGCCACACCGCTTCGCGCGGTCCGCCCATGCGCATGGCGAGCGGCAGCATGGCGAGCTCGACCGTGCCGTGCGGATACTTCGAGAGCAGCAACTGGTAGCAGCGGGTGCGGACGAAGTAGTCCACATCGCCCGGCTTGGTCATACCGACCGAAGGATGGATCAGCAGATTCGCCTCGACCTGCTTGGCGGCACGCATCGTCAGTTCGACGTGCGCGCGATGCATGGGATTACGCGTCTGGAATGCCACAACGGTGGTCCAGCCGAGGCGGCCGAATTCGGCGCGGAGATCGGCGGGAGTCAGACGCAGCGAGCGGAAATCGTAGTGGGACGGTTCCTGTACCCCGTCAATCCTTCCACCCACGTACCAGGGATTTGATTTGTTGATGGCATAGTCGGCGCCGGGATGCGCGGCGCTGGTGGAACCAAAAACGCACTGGGCTTCGGCTTTGCGGTCGGGTTGCCAGACATCTTCCACGTGGAGTACGGCGAGCATCACGCCCTCGGGATCGCGCAGCGCAATCTTGCTGCTGCCCGGCGTTAGTTTCCTGGCGAATTCCTCGCTGACGTCGAGCGTGATCGGCATGGGCCACAAGGTGCCGTTTGCCAGCCGCATGTTATGGCAGACGCCCTCGTAATCGGCGCTGCTCATGAAGCCGCGCAGCGGCGAGAAGCCACCGCTCATCAGCAGTTCCAGATCGCAAAGCTGCCGGGCGGTCAGATCCCATGAAGGCCAATCTTTCGAGTGCGCTTTTAACTCAGCGGCGCGCGCGGCCGGAACTTGCAGCTGGACAAGGTCTCCCCCGTGGGGGGCGATAAGGTGACTGGTCATTACGTTCAAAGCGGTAATCCTCCCGATGTTCTAATCAAAATTTATGCTGAAATCAAAATCACTTGGGGGGGCTCATCTCTAAGGTCGCCCCGTTTGCCGCAGGTCGTCAAGCTACTTGCTGGATCTGCAGGTAACCACCGGAACATGGCCGGAGCCGGGAATTCAAACCGGTACGCCGTCCGTGAAATGCGGCCTAATAACAGTTGAACTAGAGGAAAGAGCAATTCGCCTTCCAAGAACCAGTCGATAACTGCCTCTAAGTCATTGAAAACACTGTCCAATTACCATTTTACCTCAACTCGACCCGGGCCGTTGGAAGGGTGTGAAACGGATTGCGGCGTTGCACCCAAACGTGGGAATGAAACTCGACTGCACAACTGCGACGCGCCGGAGCTTGATCAAGCCCCGCAAACCCAATAACCTACGACCGCTCGTCGATACGAACCTGCAAGTGGGACGGCTCTTTTACGTCCCCAGTTAGTACGGACTGCATCTGGAGCTCAAGCTCCCACACGGTGTACGGGAAATTTGCGCGCTTCAGGATTCGCCTGGCGTCGGCCTGAAAGTTGCCGCCTCCGTATGCGGAGAAAACATTCTTGTAGCTGGCGCAGGCGATCGCCGCCGCCGGGGCGGAAATATTCTGGGGCAGCCCGAAGGGAAAAGAAAAGTGCGCCGCCGGGCCCAGTTTTTGCTGGATATCCTCGGCTGAACCACCGATTTCGTGGCGCAAGAACGCCTCACCGGTGGAGCCGCAATCGGCGTGGCCGCGGGTATGGCTGCCGATTTCGTAGCCGCAACCGTGCAAAAACTCGATTTGCTCCCAGGTGTTGGGCGGAAACCCCTGTTGGTTCGACATTTGGTCGTGGGCAAATTCGCGGCCACTCGCGATATGTTCAGTCGAGATGAAGTATCCGATCGGGAGAGCGGTTTCTACGGTGACGGCGCGGAGGTTCACAAAATTGTCGGCATACCCGTCGTCGAAGGTGATGGCGACGGTGGGCACCTTGACGCCGCCTTTCCGCGCCAGTTCGACCGCTTCGCTCAGGCTGACCACACGATAGTGGCGCAGCAGATAATTCACCTGCCGAAGGAAGTAGACGGTCGAAACTCCGGAGCGATGCGGGCGGTCGGAAACCAGATGGTGACGGAGGATCATCACCGGGAAATCTCCCCGCCACCGGCGCCGCCAATTGCGGAGCGTGAGCGGCGCGGCATACAGCAGAGACTTCAGCAACAGTTCCCAGGCTGGCCGGCGAGGAGGATTGTCGTAGGCTTTATTCTTGCGCTGCGCCGCGAGTTGTTTTTTCATCTGCAGCAAGTCCTCGTCGGCCGGCTTGCGAAAATACTTGCTGGGGCCAATTTGTGGAGTTTCGGTCACCGTCCCATTGGCGAAGTCACGAATCGTAGCTACGATGAGGTCGGAGCCGACCACATCGGCCTTCAGCGCCAGGCTCTCCAGATCGTCGAAGGGCTCGATCGGAATCAGCGCCGAACGAAATACGGCTCCTACATCTACCTTCGCTTCGACCCGATGGACGGTAACTCCGATTTCTTTCTGGTCGTCGAGTAACTCCCAGAGTCCGACCGCGCCGCCTCCGCGGTAATCCGGCACCTTGCGCTTGTGAATGTTGATCGAGCCCTGCTTGGGAATCTCGAAGAGCGCCGGTTTGAGGATTTTTGTGCCGAACACCAGGCCGAGGTCGGCATTGAGGCTGCGCACAAAGTCGAGCGCCGGTTCGGCGTGAATATCGGGGCTAATGAAAAGCTCAACTTGATTGGCGGCGCAGGCCGCCTTCAAATCCGCGAGACCGTCGCCAGGTTTGCCATTGGGCCACCTTGGAGCCGCATGAATAAAACGGATGAGGGCGTCCAGCAGGCGGCTCAAGTTGCGGCCAGCGGCTGCGGTGATGCGATGTAACACATAGCGCCAGTACACCAGACGCTTCCCCTTTTTGCGCCAGGTCGCGATCCGCTTTTGCAGAGTCTTGGGGAGGAACGGTGCATAAAGGATGCCAACCACTTGCGCTTCGGGAGCCTCCCGGCAAATGCGGGTCATGATCCGCGCCACCCGATGGGGCGGAACCGAAGTGAGGATCACGACCTTAAACGGACGGCTTGCCATTTGGTGCAGTATTCCTTCTGGATGATCAAAATTCAAACTGCAAAATCACTGTGGGTGAGGGACTGCCAGAATTAGCCTCAGCCTGTCTTCCGGGCACTCACCAGATACTGGCTCAGCGTCCACCCCAGAATGCGCGACTTGGAGAACCGCTCCATCAACGAGAAAAGGCGAAACTCCGCCGCTGGCCAGACCTGCCCGAGAGGAAACAGGAGGAAGCCCGAGTAGGCGCTGTGTTCCGGGTTGAGGCCATGCTTACGGAGCACGGCTGGGACCTGCGCTGGGATGCAACGATTCCAGCGCCGACCTAATTCCTTGCCGGAAGTGCGTTTGCCCATGAGCCGTTTTATACCTCTCCACAATGGGACGGCGGTCATGTGGATCAGATTGTAAGAGAAGCGATCCAGGCTGATGCGGGTCGGCAGCGAGATAATCGCTACGCCTCCAGGCCGCAAGACGCGGCGGATCTCTTCCAGGCCACGGTCGTAGGTGGACAGATATTCAAACACACCCAGGCAAATCACGTGGTCGAAACTGGCGTCCGGGAAAGGCAATGATTCGGCATCGGCCCGGCAAAGGTGCACAGCGGGTGACGCGCCGAAACGCTGCTGCGCCAAGCGGATCATTTCCGGAGCATAATCGAAACCTACAATCCGAAAGCCGCGAGCGAGCAGTGGCTCAAACTCAGCGCCCGCCGCACAGCCAATATCAAGGAGAAGCCCCTGCTCCGAATCGATCATCTCCAGCACAATCTTGAGCTGCGCTTGAAACCAGGGCGATTGTCCCCGCTCGTCGGCATAGTAAGAAGCCATGCGATCGAAGACGCCACTTACTTCGGTCTTCTCGAATTGAGAGTTTTCGGTTGGCATCATGCCGCACCCGTGCGGAACAGTAATGTTCGCTCGAGGTGCCACAAGAACTCCGATTCCTCGCGCGGAATATAAGTCCGGGGAATCGCCAGCGCACGCGCATCGGACCGCACGGCGCCGACAGTCGTGGTTACGGCTGTCGCGTAGCCCAGTTCTTCGGTGATTCTTAGCGTCGCTTCATTCCACTGCGGGTTGAGCGCGGGATGCGGGTACGAAAAATGCTTCACCGGACTCCCCAGCTCTTTTTCCAGCTTGAGCTTGGAGTCAGTCAGTTCGCGGCGCGCGTCGTCAGCCGAAACCTGCGCCAAATTCGGATGGGTCATGGTGTGCGAGCCAACGATGTGGCCCGATTTCGCGAGCGTCCGCGCATCGTCCCAGGTCATCATCAGGTCGCTCTCGTTGGGAAACGGCTCAGGTTCAAGAGAATGCGTTGCTTTTTGTACTAGCTCTTCGCGTTCCGATGCGCTCGATTTCGAGCAGATCCCAGCGGCATCCATAAAGGCCGCTTCGCGGACTCGGGAGTCCGTCAGATCGTGGACCGTTCCCGTAGTGGGATCCATCCACTTCGGATTTCGTGCGGTCCAGAAGGCGTGGCGCAGCACACAATACCAGGGCGCCTTCGACCGGTCGACCGCACCGACGAGAACATAGAAAGTTCCCGGGATGCCAAAGCGGCTGAGAATTGGAGCGGCAAAGCGAACGTTGTCTTTGTACCCATCGTCGAAGGTAATGGCCACGGCTCTTGGCGGCAGAGTCTTATCGCCTCTGAGAAAGAGCGCAATGTCGTCCAGGCTTATGGCGCTAAAGCGTCGAGCAATCAGCTCCATGTGGCGCTCGAAGACGGAGGTAGAGTGAATCGAATCGCACCCGATGGTGTGGGCGAACTGTTCCGGCCGATCCTGGATGGAGTGATAGCGCAGAATTACTGCAGCCGGGGCGGCCAGCTTGTGCGCAAAACCAAGCGCTCCACTCGCCACGAATGCTTTCTTCGCGGCGTTGCTGGCTGCCTTGCGAATACTCATACCGAGCTGTCCCGTGAAGCGTGCGCTCCCACGGGGTTTGCCAGGGTGCGCTCCTTTGCCGATTCTCCTTTAGCATCGTGGATGCTGAACAGAACGTCCACCCCATAGGGCTCCACGTCGATCTCGTCGAGACATTTCTTGCCGGCCAAATCGTAAAGCGCGATATGCGTAGCTTTTTTGCGGGTTTCGAATCCCTGCTTGGCCCAGATCAGATTTTCTTTGAAGCGCGTGAAGCGGATGCGAGTGAACCCGACCCAGACTTTGTTTTTCTCCATCACGGCAACGCCGCGGCACCAACCGAGCACCAGTTGGTGCTCATTGTCGATGGTGTTCAAGTCGAAGACTTCTTCCACCTGCAGAGTATGCCGGTTGGCCACCACCAGATGTCCGTCGACGGTGGTGAAGTAAATCCAGTCGCCGACCACCTGGCCGTCGTGTGGCCTTTGTACTCCAATGTCAATGCGCCTTCCGGGCCGGGTCAGGCTGATCGCGTCCCGCTGATCGAAGCGTGTCACCCAAATCTCATCTCCGAGCTGAAACACGTGATTGGGATGAGATCGATGAGGTTTAGTTTCGGGTACCTTGCGGTAATCGATATCCCGTGAAAATCGTTTCCAGGTATCTTCCCCGATGACGCTCCATTCCCGCAGCATCTTTCCCTGGTGCGTGACTTCCAACACCAGATCAAGGCCCGTGTCTGCGATCAAAATGTTGCCATCTACGCTCGGGCGCACGTGGTGGAGATCGTTGAAGCAGGGAAGCGATACGTAGTGGAGAAGTTCGAAGCCGGGCAGTTTGTACACCAGCACTTCCGTCGGAGTACAAACGTACAACTTGTCATCCGCCACCGTCGCTGACTTGAACAATATTGAGGGCGAGTCCGCAGGGACCGCATCTTCGGGCGAGTCGTAATCCACCAACACTTCCGCAGTCTTGGCTGGGGGGGTCACCTTCAGGATCAGGGCCTTCTTGCAGGAGTTCCATTCTGGAAGCGGCTTGAATAAGCTGCTCCGCAAAGACCCCCCTACAACGTACAACTCGGTCATTCCCTAAAACCCCCGTGTGCGACGGCTCGTTTCCGAAATCCCTTGCAGCCGACGAAAGGAGCAGTTTTCCTGCCCCAGGACCCCGGCGGCAAACGTTTGTCAAATCATTAAAAACATATAGTTGAGCTTCATTTTACCCCAAGCAAGTATCGACCGACCGGCGGGGGTGTTACCAGAGTGCACCCCTCCCCGAACGGGAGGGAAGGTCCGTTGCGTCCTTACTGCTCGTTCTGGTATTCCACGGCAACTACGGCTTGCGGCGGTTGTTCGGGAGGCGAGGGCTTGGTCAAGCCCGCAATCTCGGCAACGTGGAATGCGCGGTTGGTGCGGTAGGCCCAGAGCAGCCCTACACCGTAGACCGAACTCACCGCCAGGGTTTCGAGCGTCAACTGGATCAGGTTGCGAGGATAGAAGTATCGGTTAGCCAGCCAGAGCGCTGCGACCAGCGGGAGGGTTAAGAGCATGGGCAGGGTAAAGGCCTGGCGGAGAAAGGTTCCGACGGGAACGCCAATCTGTTTCTTCATATGGCGTGGCAAGAACACAAGGCAAGTAAAACTAAGCGGGATGGCGGTGCCGAGGGCGTCGCCGACAATTCCGAGCGGGCGTACGAGCGCGATGCTGAGGATGAGATTGGCTACTCCCTCGATCACGGTGATGGCCGCCATGGTCTGATGGGTGCCGAGGCCGAACAAAATTCGCGTCGAGGCGGCCTGCGCCAGCATGAACGCAAAAGGAATAATCATGACCACCAGCACCGGGTAACTGTTCGGAACGTACCGGGCCCCCACCCAGATGCGGATAATGTGCTTGCCGAAAAGGATGAGGATGGCGGTGATGGGGAAGGTCAGGAAGGCGCACACGCGATTGCCGGCAATATAAATCTTGCGCACGCGATCGAGGTTGCCCGTGGCCTCAGACTGGCTCGACATGGGCACAAAAACCTGGGCCAGACTGGAGACGAATTCGTGCGCGTAGTCGACGATGCGGGCGCCGATGTTGAACCAGGTCACGGCAACCGTGGACATCATCGTCCCGAGCACAAGTTCGTCGGTGCGGAAGCGCAGGCGCGAGGCGACCAGCACCAGGAAGGTGGTGCTGCCGTAATGGGCCATGTGGCGGAATGAGGCACGATCCACATATTGGAGACCAAGTGGCATGGGACACAAGCGGAACACGATAATTCCGCGTAGGACCGAGGAAATCACCGGCAAGCCAACCGTGAGCAGGGCAACGGTGATCAACCCGTATCCGCGGTGCAGGAAATAAACAATCAAAGCCGCGCGCGCGAGGGTAGCGCCGATACTGGTCCAGTTCAGAATGTAGAAGCGCTGCAACCCTTCGAGCATGCCTCCGAAAACGCCGAGTGGAAAGCCAACGCTGACCGAGGCGCCAACCAGCAGCAGCAGCACCCGCGCCTGCGAATGCAGTTCCGGCGGAATCTTGAAAAAGTGTTCGACCGACGAACTCAGCAGCGCGGTCAATACCATGCTCACCAGGCCAATGCATGTATAGGTGAACAGAGCGGTGTTGACGAACTGCGCGAGCGCTTCGCGATCGTCGGTGGCGGTGTACTTCGAAACGTAACGAATGATGGAGGAGCGGATGCCGAGATCGAATAGGCCGTAGTAGCCAGTCACGGAGAAGATCAGCACCCAGATCCCGAAAGCGGCGTCGCCCAGGTGATGCAGGATGAACGGCGAGAGGAAAATGCCGACAATCACGTTGATGCCGAGCGCCGACCAACTCGAGCCGACGTTCTTCAGAATCTGTCTTTTCTCAAGCTTCAGCATGAGTGACGCTGGCTACGTAGCTAAAGATCATCGTACCAGCGGTTTGTGAAGGCCCTGCCAATCGGAATCGAGTCGGTAATCGGAGGTAACACCCGGAGTCAAGAGCGAATCCAACAATTCAACGTAGACGATTGACTCTGCCAGCGCTTACCACGCGTGCTTCATCGCCTTGGCAAATTTCTGCGGAGGCAGGGTGTTAAGCACGTCGTCCTTAGTGAGCCAGGCTCGCCGTGCCTGCGTGACGCCGTAACGCAGCTTTGCCATGTGTGAAGTGTGGTGGGAATCGGTGTTGATGACGATTTTCACGCCATGCTGTTTTGCTAGCCGAAGATGAACGTCGCTCAGATCGAGCCGATCGGGATAGGAATTCAGCTCCATCGCCACTCTGTGTTTGGCCGCCGCTTTGAGGACGGCGTCGAGATCGAACTGATAGGCATCGCGGCGCAGCAGCAGGCGTCCGGTGGGATGCCCGATCAGCGAAGTATTCGGATTGGCGATGGCCTTCAGCAGTCGATCGGTCATGGTGGCACGATCCTGATTGAACTGCGAGTGCACGCTGGCGATGACGATGTCCATCTGTTCAAGCACCGAGTCGGAGAGATCGAGCGAGCCATCGCCCAGAATGTCGACTTCAATCCCTGCGAAAATGCGGATGCCCTTCATCTTTTTTTCTGCCGCCCGGATTCTCTCGATGTGCGCGAGCGCCCGTTCGTCGGTGAGGCCGTTGGCGAAGGCGAGATTCTTCGAGTGATCGGTGATGGCCATGTACTCGTAGCCGCGGTCCCGCGCGGCTTCGGCCATCTCTTCAATGGTATTGCGGCCGTCGGTTTCGACGGTGTGCATATGCACGTCGCCGCGAATATCAGATAGCTCGATCAGAACCGGCAGCGTGTGTGCGGCGGCGGCTTCGATCTCTCCGAGATTCTCGCGCAGCTCGGGAGGGATGAAGTCGAGCTTGAGCTTGGCGTAGATTTCTTGTTCAGTCTTGCGCGCAACCGGTTTCTCGTCTTCGACTGTAGCGAGGCTGTATTCGTTGAGAGTGAAGCCCATCTTGAGCGCGCGCTGACGCAACGCCACATTGTGTGCCTTTGAGCCGGTGAAATATTGCATGGCCGCTCCGAACGATTCCGGCGGCAGCAGGCGCACGTCCACCTGCATGCCATTGCGGTGCCGGAAGCTAACCTTGTTTTCGCCTTGCGCAATGACGTCCATCAGGCCCGGGAAGCGGAGCAGATGTTCGATGAGCCCCTGCCGCGATTCCTCCTCAATGCAGCCCTTGCCGGTGACGAGGATGTCGAGGTCGCCGACGGTTTCGCGTCCGCGGCGCAGCGATCCGGCGGGCGTAACTTTCTCTATTCCCGGAATCGCCAAGAGATGCTCCACCAGTTTTTCGGCTAGCTCTTCGGCGGTGTCGAGCAGGAATCGTCCCGCGATGCGGCGATAGTCTTCGATCGCCTTGAGCAGCTTCAGTTCGTGCTTTTCGCCCATGCGCGGCAGCGTACGGATTTTGCCTTCACGCGCCAGTTTCTCCACGCCTTCGAGGTCGCTGACCTGATAAGCGCTCCAGATCAGGGCAATCGTTTTCGGACCGAGACCCTGAATTTTGAGGAGTTCGAGCATCGACGGCCGGTATTTCTTCAGCAGCTCGGAGTGCGCTTCAATGCTGCCATCCTTGAAAAGCTGCAGCAGATTGGCCTGCATGCCTTTGCCAATGCCCTGGATTTCGAGGAGTTTTTTCGGCTCCTGAATCAGGTCAGCAACCTGTTGCGGCAGCGCTTCAATGGCTGCGGCGGCGTTGCGGTAGGAGCGCACGCGAAACGAGTCCTGCCCGTCGATCTCGAGCAAATCGGCAGTCTCGTAGAGAAGTCCGGCGATAGCTTTGTTGTCCATGCGGGATCAACTCGCGAGAAGATTGTAACGCTGAGGAAGCCGCGCAGCAGGGAGTTGGCAGGCGCCGGAGGACACAATCGGCGCGGGTGCTGAGACGCGGACAGTTTGGTCCAGGAAATGATCCGGGAAAACCGGCGCGAGTATAGCGATCTCCGCTCAGGGAACCTTGGTTACATTGGCTGCTTGCGGCCCTTTCTGTCCCTGGACAATCTCAAACTCCACCTTGTCGCCCTCCTGCAGGCTCTTGTAGCCCTCGGTGGTGATGGAGCTGTAGTGAATGAATACATCCGGTCCATCGTCGCGGCCGAGGAAACCGTATCCTTTGGCGTTGTTGAACCACTTGACGGTGCCTTTCAGACGTTCCACGTGCGCCCCCCCATTTCTTGCGCATTTCCCCGAAAAGGCGCGATTCCAGGGGCTCGCAAAAAATGTGTAGGCATTGTGCTGCTCACCGGGGGGACTGTCAAGGCTTGGAATCACACAGCCGCGGACATTCCGGCAGGGGCAGGAAGTGGGGAATTAGTTACCGGGCGCCTCTCGCCGGAGCGGAAAACCAGGGATTCGTGTCAGGGTGACGCTTGGCAGTTTGCGGAAAAACCAGTTGGGGGCGCAAAAAGCACAGCTCGGGCGCTAAAGCGCGAACACATTTTCAATGACTTTACGGTACGAGTGAACTCGTGCCCTTCCCGTTCGTTTAGGGGGCTGGGTATAGAAGAACCGGCCTTTCACCGAGCCATTTGCGCCAACCACAAGATACCCGCGATCGTCTTGGCATCGCGAATGCGCCCATTCAGCGCCATCTGTTTTGCCTCCGACAACCCAAAAAATCTGATCGCGATCCTCTCGTCCGCCTCGGGCTGGGCTAGGCCGGCGCGGAGCCCCCGCGCCAAGTAGATGGTCATGGTTTCGTCGAGAAAGCCTGGGCTGACGTAAAAATGCAGAATTCTCTTCCACTGGCGGGCGCGGTAGCCGGTCTCTTCGAGCAACTCGCGCTTGGCGGCGGTGAGCGCGGTTTCGCCGTCGTCGATGCGTCCGGCGGGCAGCTCCCACATCATCGACTGCGCTGCATGGCGATACTGGCGCTCGAGCAGGAGGCGCCGCTCCGCTGCTTTACCTTTACCTGTACTCTTACTTTGATCTGTACCTGCACGTGCCGGTTCGTCGACGGCCAGAACGACAATGGAACCCGAATGCCGGATAACATCGCGGCGGGCGCGCACGTCCCCCGGCTCTTCCACTTCATCTGTGGTAACGCTGAACACCGGCCCCTGGTAACTGACCCGCGAAGAGAGAACGCGGGCTTGTTTTGATTTCGTCCCAGCCGATTTCGCCATGACTACAATATAAGGTATGCTGCGCCGGTGAGCCGGAAGCAAATTACAAGAAAGCCCACCGTAGCCATCGTGGGAGTCGGACGCCTGGCGACTTTTCTGGCCGTGGCGCTGCGCGACGCCGGGTTCACGATTACCGAAATCATCGCGCGCGATTCGCCGCGGTCGCGTCGACGCGCGCGCACGCTTGCCGCCAAGGTGGGCGCGCAGGCATTCACCGTATATACCGCCGCGCTGGACGCCATCTTGCTATGGTTCTGCGTCCCGGATCGCGAGATTCGCGGCGCAGCCTCGTTGCTGGCCGATCGTCTGGTTGCTCGCGCGTTTGTTCGCCAGAGGGTTAAAGTCCGTTTCGCCCTGCACTCCAGCGGAGCGCTCTCCAGCCGCGAACTCGATCCTTTGCGCACGGCCGGCGCGGCAGTCGCATCGGCGCATCCGCTGATGACGTTCGTTGCCGGAACGCATCCTTCTCTGACGGGTGTGCCTTTTGCCATGGAAGGCGATGCCGCAGCCACACGAGTTGCCCGCCGGATGGTCCGCGAGTTGGGCGGCGAGAGCTTCGCATTGCCCGCGTCGCGCAAAGCGGCCTATCACACCTGGGCCACGCTGACTTCTCCGCTGCTGCTGGCGTTCCTGGTGACGCTCGAAGAAGCCGCGCGTGCGGCCGGCTTTACGCGCCAGGATGCGCGCCGCAAGAGTCTGCCTATCATCCGGCAGACGCTGGAAAACTATTCGCGCCTCGGTCCAGCGCAATCGTTTAGTGGGCCGCTGATTCGCGGAGATGCGGAGACGGTGGCGAAGCACTTGGCCGTGCTGAAGAAGCATCCCGGAGCTCGCGAAGTCTACGTAGCGCTGGCGCGGGCTGCACTCCGCGGGCTGCCGGTGAAGAATCGGGATGAACTGAAGCGGCTACTGCGGGGCTAAAGAATAGGCCGCAGCCGTGCTCTGACTAATGCTGACTGCGCCGATCGCTGAACAAATGTCCCAATTTCTCCTGCTTCGTCTTCAAATACTCTTCGGTAAATTCAGTGGGCGCGACTTCGCAGGGCACGCGCTCGGTTACCTGGATACCGGCGTGCTCGAGCGCGGCGACTTTGTCGGGATTATTCGAGAGCAGGCGCACCCGCTTAATATCCAATGCCTTCAGAATCTCGACCGGCATGAGGAACTCGCGCTGGTCGGGCTTAAAACCAAGGCGCTCGTTGGCTTCCACCGTGTCAAATCCGCTGTCCTGGAGCGCGTAGGCCTGCAGTTTCGCCATCAGGCCGATGCCGCGGCCCTCCTGCTGCTCATAGATAAGGACGCCCGCTCCCAGTTGGGCGATCATGGAGAGCGCCATCTCGAGTTGCTGGCGGCAATCGCAGCGCAGCGAGCCGAATACGTCGCCGGTCAAGCACTGCGAGTGGATGCGCACCAGCGGCGACCCGGAGTGCACCTCGCCCATCACCAGCGCCACCGCCTCTTCGGTCTTGGCGCCGTCGCCCGATGCCGTCGCCCTGGTCGCGAACCCGTGAATCAGGAAATGCCCCCAGCGCGTCGGAAAGTCCGCCGACGCCACTTGTTTTACCTTTAAAGAACTCACCACTAAATTATAGCCTTCGCTTTGAAGGGCTTGCTGTTTCGAGGCTGCAATACTTTGATGGTCAGGCGTTTGAGGGATCCACGGCGTTCGGCAGACAAGACTGCAAGGTCACACGTGTAGGCGAAATCGAGCGACGGCTGGTAAAATCAAAAAACCAAATCTCACCGCCGTTTGGGGCTATAGCTCAGCTGGGAGAGCGCATCGTTCGCAACGATGAGGTCGTCGGTTCGAGCCCGACTAGCTCCACCAATCTTCGCAACGCATTCGTGATTGGCAGCGCCGCTGGCAGCGTTGCGCGTCAGCATCACCTCACGTCAAGATGTGACCCGAAACACTGACAGGAGGGGAGAAGATCGAGACCTGGCGCTACGACTACAACCAGGTGCGGCCGCACTCGGCGCTCGGGTATCTCACCCCGGAGGAGTTTGCCCGCGCCTGCTCCGGCGACATATAAGCGACGGTGCCGAGCGTAGAACCGGGACTGGTCAGATGCTCCGCGTCCACCGTCTGCGTGTTCAGAGACGCAATGTTGCTGGAAGAACTGCCAGCCAGACTGTCCTTGGCCAGACCGAAGTCGAGAATCTTGGTGTGTCCGCGCTTGGTAACAAAGATGTTCGCAGGTTTGATGTCGCGGTGAACGATGCCAGCAGCGTGAGCGGCATCGAGTGCGTCGGCGACGTCAATCGCCAGACCGAGCAAAAACATCGGTGTCGATGGGCTTTCCGGCGATGCGATGCTTCAGCGTCATCCCGTCCAGAAACTCCATGGCGATGAACGACTGCTCCCCACTCTTGCCGATGTCGTAAATGGTGCAGATGTTGGGATGGTTGAGAGCGGAGGCGGCACGAGCTTCCCGTCGGAAACGTTCCAATGCCTGCGGGTCTCGGGACACGTCATCCGGCAGGAACTTGAGCGCAACGAAGCGACCCAGCTCGGTGTCCTCAGCCTTGTAGACCACACCCATGCCGCCGCCCCCCAGCTTCTCGACGATGCGGTAGCGCGAGATGGTCTGACCGATCACTGACGCGAAATCTTACGTGGGCAAAACTGGCAAGTCAATGAAAGCCGTGGAGTTGGCAGTGTGCAAGAAAACGGTACTTGGCGAAACATCCCGATATCACTCACAATGCCAGAATCGGCTCGTCGGGCGGATTGTCGGCAACTCGGGAAATGAATCGCCACGAGCGACCTACGTCGTTTCCTCAACCGCTGCGACTGCCTCGGCTTGCTCCGTCTCCTCGGAAAGCTTGCGCAACGACAGGCGTTCGTGATGGGAGAGCAACAATCCGACGGGCACCACGGCGACGAACGTTACCAGCCACAACATGATTCCGCAACTGACCGCAAGTTCCTTGGGGACAATATCAAAGATGTGGTCGAGCGCGCTGATGGTCGCCAGTTGGGAGCCACCGCCCACGCCAGGTAACTGGACCATGGAGCCGATCATGCTGGAGCCCATAAGAAGGAGGACCTTGGTGACGCTCATCGCAGCCATGGGTGCGCCATAGGCATGCGTCACCTCTTTGTAAGCCAACGCAATAACCCACCACATCAAGACCGACACGGCCGACAATTGGAGGAATGCGGCCGGACCGTGAATGGTATTGAGCCCGACGGTAAACTCGCGAATTTTTTGTGCGATGCGATGGCCTAGATTCTCGGCAAGATGGGAAAAACGGTCTTCGACCCACTGGGCAATTCGACTTCCCCGGTAGGAAATCAGCACAGCTCCCGAAAGCAATCCCAGTACGAGCGCGATCAGGGCATATCCCGTGAGATGAATCCAGTGCCTGACTTCGGGCGGGGCGGCAAGCGTGAACGCCCGCAGTTTTGAGGGCAGAAAAATGCCCGCCACCATTAGGACGGTGAAACCGCCAACGTCAAAAATTCGCTCCACGGCCCAGACCGCCACTTGCGAGGCGAATGGCAGGTTCAGACGGCGTGCGATCAGGTAGGGGCGAATCAGCTCGCCGGCACGACCGAGAAGAGCCAGTCCGGTGAATCCGATCATGGTAGGCGGTACCAGTCCGAGGATGGACGCCTCCTTTCGCACCGGCCGAAGAAAGATTTTCCATCGCACTGCCCGCAAGAAATAAGCGAGGTAGATGTATGCAACGCCCATAAGGATGTCACGCCAATTGAGTCCGTACTGAAAGAGCCGGGCCCAGTCGAAGTGCTGCCAGGTGCGGAATTGCAGATACACCAGCACCGTCAGCACGACGAAGACAACCGCGTACGCTAAGTATTTTTTGTTGTTCATGCGCTGCGCAGTCGCAGAGAGGCACACTTGTGCCGAGCACGGCCCCACTTGAAGGTAAATGAGGAATCCAGCAGGGTCAACGCGGGCATGGTCAGCGTGAGGATGATCAACGTGTAGATTCGGCGGCGATGGCGATGGCGGTGGCTGCGGGTTTCGAAGTTTGGTGGGCGGGGCTCGCGGCTTTCTTAGGGACTTTGCTCACGACTTGGGCGGAGACCTGTTTTTTCTTCGCTTCCTTCTCCTGGGCAATCTTCTTTTGGTTGTACTCGTGCACGATGCGGGCCACGTAGGCGTGGGTTTCGCGAAATGGCGGCACTCCCCGATACTGCTCGACGCGCTCCGGGCCCGCGTTATAAGCGGCCAGCGCCTTGACGAGGTCGAAATTGTAGCGTTCCAGAAGTTCGCGCAGATAACGGCTTCCGCCGGTGACATTCGATTGCGGGTCGAAGGAATCGTTGACGCCGAGTTGGTTTGCGGTTGCGGGCATGAGCTGCATGAGTCCGCGCGCCCCCTTGGGGGAAACGGCGTGCGAGTTGAATCCGCTTTCGGCGTGAATGACGCTGTTCACGAGATCGGGATCAAGATGATACTCGGCGCTGGCGACGTTCACGACTTGATTCAGAGGCAGTGCGGCTTTTGTGGGCCCTAATTTTGAAGGCTTAGACGGGGCGGGGATCGAGGCGGGCAAATCCGCGGGCACTGGGAGCGAGAGATCTTTTTCGTAGCCGGTGATTTCTTCTGTCGGCACATCCATGAAGCTGGCATCGTCGGCTGCGAGATAGAGGCGAGTGTTGGTTCCCATCACCAGGCGATGCTCGTGGCGGATGCTGAAGCCGTTGCGGAGGATCGCCAACTCGGCGGCAGTCGCAGGACGAGCGAGTAACGCGACAGCGATGACGGCGAAAAACACACCGGCATTTGCCGCAATTCTCGCAGCTCGACTGGTCGTCGATAGCGTTGATAGCTTTGTTCGAATCATTGCAAACTGCTCACGGGCGCTGGTCCGCTGATCTGGTCAACAACTACCGTTTCGAGCGCCTTTCCGTATAACACATGCTCGATGGCGGCGGCTACGCCGCTTTCGGCGTTCGAGCAAGTAAGCTTCCAGCCGCGGGAACGCAACTCTTGCGATGCATTCCCCATGATAAATGGATAGCCAGCGAAGGCAAGCATTTCAATGTCATTATAGTTGTCACCAATGGCCATGACCTGCTCGCGTGTAATCTGACGGTAATTGGCCCAGCGCTCCAGGGCGTGTCCCTTGGAACAACCGGCGTTGAGCACATCGACAATCGAAAGATCGCGGCCGGGGTACTCGGTGCGCAGAACTGTGATGGGCAGGCCGCAGCTTCCGAGCACTTGCAATACACGCTGCATGTGCGCGACCGGGCCGCAGAACATGGCCTGCACGGGATCGGTGGTGAGCGCGTTCTCGATCGGAACCACGAACTGGATGTATTGGAGGTTCTTCTCCAGCCAGCGCTGGATGCTGGCTTCCAGCATGTCCAGACGTTCGATCACGATGGTGCCCGCACCATCGCTGTGAAGACCATCGCTGTCAAAAGTGAGAACGGTCTGCCCGCGAAATTCCTGCATCACGCGGACGAGTTCGCGGCAAGTCGGTTCGGGGAGCAGGTCGCGGTGGAAAGTTTCTCCGGCGAGGGAGCGGGTGATGGCGCCGTTGGAGCTGATCAGCCAGAGATCAAAGCCCAGTAGTTGGGCGATGGGCAGGGCAAAGGTGTGGCGGCGTCCGGTGACCAGGATAATCTCGATGCCTTGGGCATGAGCGCGCCGGAGGGTCGCTAGATCGGTTGCGGAAATCTGAAATTCCGGGTTGAGCAAGGTGCCGTCAATATCGATAGCGATCAGGCGGAGGGAATCGGCGGCCACACACGATTTTAGCATTCGCGCGGGCTGGTGCAGCGCCGGGCGTCCCCGCCCGGCCACCCGACGTGACGGGCGAGACGCCCGTCGCTCCACTTTCCTTTGAAGGTTCCTTGCCCTGTGCGACAATTGAGGCCCCACGGAGGCCATCCATGAAATTGAGATTCCTTCTGTTGTGCCTGACGCTGCTCCCGGTATCTCTTCCTGCCCAGCCGCCGCCGGAAGCGGGCAAGCCATTCGTCGTCGAATACTATTACAAGGCCAAATGGGGATACGCGGACGAGTTTCTACGGCTGTTCAAGAAGAACCATTACCCGTTGTTGCAGAAACAGGTAGAGATGGGCCGTATGCTCAAGGTCTGGATGGACCAGCCGCGCTACCACTCCACTGAAGACGGGCGCTGGGATTATCGCGTGACCATCGTCTTCAAGAACTCGACCGCCGCCGATGAGCCGTTCGACGAAGACACGCTGAAGAAGCAACTTTGGCCCGACCAAGCGAGCTATGCGAAGGAGGAGCAACGGCGGTTTGAAATCCTCGCCGGACATTGGGACCTGCCGATCAAGAACGTCGAGCTGGACGGAAAATAAGTGGGTGCGGAGGGCTGCCTGAAGTCCGCATTGGTGATCATCGACGTTCAGGTTGGGCTGGTGAGGCTTGTGCCGCCCGAACTGGAGGATCGCGTTTTGTCGAATATTGCGGGTTTGCTGCGCGGGTCCCGTTCTTCTGGAATTCCCGTGTTGTTCGTCCAACATGACGGTCCCAAGGGACATCCGCTCGAAGCAGACACCCCGGCTTGGGGGATACATCCTTCGATCCTCCCGATGAAGGAAGAGCGCGTCATTAGAAAGAAGGCGTCCGACTCTTTCTTCGAGACGCGGCTCGCGGGGGAACTTCATCTGGACGAAATCAGCCACCTCATCATTGTGGGTGGCATGACCGAATACTGTGTCGATACGACTTGCCGCCGCGCGGTTACGCTGGGCTACGATGTGACGCTGGTAGCCGATGCGCATCTCACGCGCGATACTCCGATTCTAACGGCGGCGCAGATCATTGCGCATCACAACCTCCTCCTCGACGGCTTTGCTGCGGGAGTGCATTCCATCCAGGTCATACCGGCGGCCGAGATTTCTCTCCGAAGCTAGCCAGCGCCCTCGCGAACGCCACCCAATGCTTTGTGGACGCCATTGAAGTGGTTTTCCCGCGACTTCAGCCACGTGCGTTTGCAAAAAGCTCGCCGGATACGAGAACATGGTTGGTTTGCAGACATCCCACGGTTCCTACAAGGAAGCAGCCAAAATATGGCGAAGCTGAAAAAGTCCCCCGCGATAGAAGTGAAGAAGGCAGCGAGCAGAGCAGCGAGCAACGTGACGGTCGAGGTGAAGTTCTCAGATAAAGCACACAGCGGAGCCGGGCACAACGGCGCGATCGAGCCAGCCAAGGGCAAGCTGGGCGTGATGATCCCGGGCATGGGCGCGGTCGCGACAACGTTTGTCGCAGGTGTGGAAGCGGTGCGCAAGGGAATCGCTCACCCCATCGGCTCGCTCACGCAGATGGGAACCATTCGTTTGGGGAAGCGGACCGATGGCCGGTCTCCCAAAGTCAAGGAGTTCGTTCCGCTCGCTGGGCTCAATGATCTGGTCTTCACGGGCTGGGACATTTTCGAAGACAACATGTACGCGGCTGCCCGCAACGCTGGCGTACTGGAGCGCGACCTGCTCGACAAAGTGAAGGGGCGGCTAAGCGCCATCACGCCGCTGAAGGCGGTATTCGATCACAACTACGTGAAGAAGATCGATGGACCGAATGTGAAGAAAGGGAAGAACAAGCTGGACCTGGCCGAACAATTGCGGCAGGACATCCGCGACTTCAGGAAATCGAGTGGCGCGAGCCGGCTGATCACCATCTGGTGCGCTTCGACGGAGACGTTCATTGAGCAGAGCGCCGCTCACCAGAGTGTGAAGGCGCTCGAAAAAGGGATGAGAGAGAACGACGAAAATATCGCGCCCTCGATGGTGTATGCCTATGCGTCGCTGATGGAGGGCGTACCTTTTGCCAACGGCGCGCCGAATCTGACGGTTGACATACCTGCGATGTACGAACTCGCGCGCGAGCGCGAAGCTCCCATTTGCGGCAAGGATTTCAAGACGGGCCAGACTTTGCTGAAGACCGTGCTGGCTCCGGCCTTCAAGGCGCGGCTGCTCGGGCTGAGCGGATGGTATTCGACCAACATCCTCGGCAATCGGGACGGCGAAGTGCTGGACGATCCCGGGTCGTTCAAGACCAAGGAGGAGTCAAAGCTCGGGGCGTTGGAGCATATTCTGCAGCCGGCGTTGTATCCTGAGCTTTACGGCAATATTTTCCACAAAGTTCGCATCAACTATTACCCGCCCCGCGGCGATAACAAAGAAGGTTGGGACAACATCGATATTTTCGGATGGCTCGGCTATCCGATGCAGATCAAGGTTGACTTCCTGTGTCGTGACTCGATTCTGGCCGCGCCGATCGTGCTCGATCTGGTGCTCTTCCTCGACCTTGCGCAGCGCTCCCCGGAGCTACGCCGCCTGGGCATTCAGGAATGGCTGAGCTTCTACTTCAAATCGCCAATGACCGCGCCCGGCCTGTATCCGGAGCACGATCTGTTCATCCAGTTGATGAAGCTGAAAAACACGCTGCGGCACTTGAAGGGGGAAGAACTAATTACGCATCTGGGGCTGGAGTATTACGACTGAGAGGCCGGATGAGGTTTCACTCATCCAGGGATCTGCAGTTCGTCGTGGAGCACACGCATGAAGGCGTCCGTACTCGTACTCCTCGTCGTTGCCGTCGGATTGGGGACAGCCCAGGATCACTTCTCGATCGAGGATTTCACAAAGTCCCCCACCGAGCACGTCATCAATAGGATTGACGCGCCTTTCACCGTGAGGTCGATTCGCGGAATTATTATTTCGACGGGTGTTCGTGAACATTTCCAAGGCCTACTGTTTGAACTTCAGGGCCCCGGTTCGGACAGGACGATTCGAAAGGCAGTCACCGATGAGAACGGCCAGTTCATGATCAAGCACGTACGAGCGGGCGCTTACCATTTCAAGGCGACGAGGAATGGATGGCAGTCGGTCATCGGAACGATCGCGGTCTCCAAAAGGGCAGATAAGCACAACAGGATCAAGCTGAACATGCGTCTGGGAGTTTGAGCCCTACTCATCCATCTCGTAGGCCTTCCTCAACCACCGCTTCACCTCGTCGTCAATATCGGCCTTTGATTCGACCTCAATTCTCCGGGTGATGCGGTCTTTCTTTTCGTAGCCGCCGGTGTCGATCAGGCGTTTGGGTGTCTTCATGTTGCCCAGCGCGAATCCGAGATCGATGCGCGTATTCGTCGATGGCTTGATCTGCGCGAATACGTGATTGCGATAGAACGGCACCATCGTCTTGCACGGGCAAGCCTTTACGTCTTTGCCGAGGGAAAATCCGATCTTCAGCAACTGCTCATACAGCGGACGCAGCGCGGCACGCGGGCCGGAGTACTGTGCCTCCACCCATTCCGCGGCGGCCTTTAGGTAAGCGTCGGGCGAGTCTTCCTCCGTGCCTTTGCCTTCGAGGCGCTCCGCGATCCACGACGCGGCATTTGTGCCCAGCTTGTGTTCTCTCTTCAGCCACTCGCGGCGTTCGTTCTCCGTCGGCGGACCAGACTTTTTCGTGAGAGCGATCCATTCTTCGAGCGACCGCCCGGTTTTCTCCGGTAGTTCATTAATCCACTTCTGAACCATGGCCACGCCGGGATGAACGGAATAGGGACCCTGTGTTTTGGTTGCGGGAGACATTGCGACCTCCTTAGGCACTCGATAACTCGCACGACATGATACCCGATGCCAGCTCGCGATAGAATCTTTCGATGGCTGGTAAGAAGCACGAAGCTGGACACGACACACGCTACGTACAACTGCAGAAGAACTACTGCTTCGTCTGCGGCAAGGACAACCCTGACAGCATGCGGCTGCGCTTTACCTATGACGAGGAGCGCGACTGTTTCGTGTGCCGGTTCCGGCTGGGCAAGCGCTACACTGGGCCGCCGGGACACTGCCACGGCGGCATCATCGCGACCATCCTCGACGAAGCCATGGGCAAGGTGAACAAACTGCGTCACGTGGTGGCGGTGACTTCCGAAATGACCGTGAACTACCTGAAGCCGGTGCCGCTGAAACAGCCGCTGCGCGTGGAATCGCGCGAGGTTAAAGTGGTGGGCCGGAAGCACATCAATATGGCCGAGATCCTGAACGAGAAAGGGGAAGTGCTGGCGCGCAGTCAAGGCTTGTTCATCGCCATCGATCCGCACCGCATGTTCGCCCGATTTGTGGAGCGCTAGATTCCCAGCTCAGAGATTTCGCAGCTTAGAACGGAGGCAGTATGCTTGCAGACCGAAATTGCGTCCCCTGCCGCGGCGGGGTACCGTCGCTAAATGGAAACAAACTCTCGGAAATTCATCAGCAGTTGGCCGAACCTGGGCAGTGGAATGTCGTCAACGAGCATCACCTCACACGCACCTTCAAGTTTCCCGATTTCCGGTCTGCCCTGGCTTTCGTGAACCGAGTTGGCGCACTGGCCGAGGAGCAGGGCCATCATCCCGATATTTTACTGGGCTGGGGTAAGGTCGAGATCACGACCTGGACGCACGCGGTGGATGGGCTGACCGAATCGGATTTCATCCTGGCGGCGAAGATCGACCAGCTCCTCTAGATCGGGTCGTCAAACCATCGGGTCATTCGAAGAATCATGAATTGCAGATCGCCCGATCACGTGTTGACCCGATCCCTGATCGCTAAACTCCACAGCCCCGCCGGAATCAGCATCAACATGCCCGCGACGCTGGCGACGTTTCGCGCGGCGAAGCCCCAATCCACGAAGCGTCCGGCAAGATAGGCGCCGGCGGCTATGGTAAACATGGAGAGGCCGAGGTCGGCGGCGAATACGCGCCCGCGAAACTTGTCGTCGCTTTGCATCTGCAACAGCGTGGTCGAAAACACCCACACGATCGAGCTTCCAAAGTGCGCCAGCATCACACACAAACACGCCTGCCAGAGATGCCCCGACACACCGAGGAGCGTGTAGCCCGCGGCCGCTCCCAGGTAGCCCCAGACGACCGCAACTTCCAAGCGATGTTTCCAGTGTCCCGCCCACGATGCCGCCAGGAGCGGCCCGAGCAGCGCGCCCAGTCCGCGGGCGCCGAGCAGCAGGCTCATCCCGAGAAACGCGCCTCGTTCAGGAGCCATGCCGTGCCAGCGGACGGCGAATTCGTTCTGTCCCATCACCGTGAACAGCACCCAGCTGGGCCCGATGATCAGGTTTCCGGCCTTCACAAAAACTGTTGAACGCAAACGAACATGCGCCCGCACGTAGCGAATCCCGGCGAGGATCGGCGAAAAATCCACCAACTCTCGCGCCTCGAACGGCCGACCGCCTTCCACGTGGGGCTCGGCGAAGCGCATCCCCCAAATCAACGCGGCTGAAGCTAAGAACGACAGCGCATTCAGCAGGAAGACGGCATCACGGCCAAGCAGCGCCGCGACCACGCCTCCCACGGTCGCACCGACCATCAGATTGACGCTCCACGTGGTCGAGGAGAGCGTGTTCGCCACGACCACGTCTTCCCGGTCCACAATATTGGGGATCACGGCATTGCGCGCCGGCTCAAAGAAAGCGACCAGCAAGGTTTCCGCCACCAGCAGCGGATAGACCAGCCACACCATGTCTCTCGAGCGAACCAACAGCATCGAGAGCACGATTAACGTGCGTCCGACATCCGCCGCGATCATGACCTGCTTGCGCCGCAACCGATCATTCACGACGCCCGCCGTCGGGCCGATAAAGGTTAGAGGTAGAACTTGCAATACCAGCGCCAGCGCTACCGATCCGGCGCGTCCGGTGAGCTGCAGCAGCAGGTTGTAGATTGCCAGCGTGTAAAACCAATCGCCGATTTCGCTAACAATTTGCGCGCTCCACAAGCGGCGAAAATTCCGATTGCCGCTCAGCAGGCGCGCGTACGACGCAAACGACACGCGGCTAACTTCTATTTCGGGAGCAGGTTCCATGCCGAGTGAGATCGGAAGATGAGATCGGAATTTGACAGCATACCGGATGAGGCGTCACTCGTCACTCGGCACTCCTACGAATGCGTTCCGTTCGCCACCAAATCCAGGAAGTATTGGTGAATGCGGCAGTCGTCGCTCAATTCAGGATGGAATGTCGCCGCAAGCGTCTTGCCCGTCCGCACCAGTACCGGAACTTTGTCCTTGCCTTCGGTCGCGAGTACTTCCACGCCCTCGCCCACGCGTTCAATCTTTGGAGCGCGGATGAAGACCATTTCGATGGGATCGTTAAGAAATCGGCCTTCGCGAATCGAGCTGTCGATCTGTCGCCCGTAAGCATTACGACGCACGGTGATGTCGAGTGCGCCCATTCCGGCCTGCTTTGGATTCTCGACGTCTGCGGCCAGCAGGATGCATCCCGCGCACGTGCCGAAGGTCGGCTTCGCGCGCACGAAATCTTTCAGCTTCGCGAGTCCGTCTTCGCCGAGCAGCTTGAGGAACGTGCCGGACTCGCCGCCCGGAATTACCAAGCCATCGAGGTCGTTCAGTTGCTCGGTTTTTTTTACGAGGACAACTTCTGCGCCGAGCTCTTCCAGTCGGCGGCGATGCGCATCGAAATCGCCTTGCAGGGCCAGAACACCGATGGTCATTGTCGTCGTTGGAGGTCGTTGTTGGAGCTGGAGATCCCCCTCTCCTCGGTCTTTTGGAATCAGAGACTTGGAGCTGAATCACTCCAAGTCTTTAAGTTTAAAAGAGTTACGGGTAAGGTCTTTATTTGCTAATAAGTTATGAGCGCTCCTACTGGGTCGCTTGTTCTCCCCTATCCCAGCCGTTGAGGGTACCCCCCCTCCCTCGGTCTTTTGAAATCAAAGACTTGGAGTTGAATCGCGCCAGGTCTTTGAGATCAAACGGGTTACGTGTAATGCCTTTATTTGTTAATAAGTTATAAGCGCTCCTGCGGAGTTCGTTCGTTCTCTTCCATAAACTGGTCGCGGATCTCGACTTAAGTGGCCGGAGGGCGGCGCGTTCGAAATTAATTGTCTGCGATACTTTTATTATAAGAGACGGTGTCAAGGATTTGGATCACGATGTGGGACAGGCGCGGCGATCGCCGCTAAGCGTACTCATCGCAACGTGCGCGAAAAGCGCGACGCTTGGCTCTTGAGAAGTTTTCGGCCTTCACATTTTATTTCAGAGGCGCTAAACGGGCCGGCGGGGCCGGGAGGGGCTGTCGCGGGGAGAAAAAGTTACCTCATCAAGAACACAAATGGGCCCGCGCCAGCGGGACCATTGAGAAAAACCGTAGTGTAAGGCACTCTGCTTTGCCGGAATCCAATTCCTCGATGCGGCGGGCAATTTCACGGCTCCACTCTTCTTCGGCGGACGCGTCGACGGTATCGTCAAGGCTTTCCAGCAGCGAACCGGCCAACGCAGCGCGAGCCTCGGGCGGCAACGCCAGCGCCTTCTTGGGAAGCTCGGAAACATCAGGAATCATAGGCGTAATTTAGCACCGGGGAGTCAGGCAGCTTATCTACTTTCGTGGGATTGCGTTTATCTCGAACACGTCCAATACTCCAAGAGGATAGATCGCGTCTGGAGGACGTTGCCAGTGGGTACTGGACGCTATTTGTCAAATAGTCGAGTGGCCTTGTCAGCCATTGCGGTTCGAGTCCGTCGTCCTCCGCACGTCCGCTCGACGCAAATTTCGGTATGCTATAATGACGGTGTTTGACAAATAGCGTACCGACTGGCAATTTTGCCGAGCCCCGCCTGACTAGCGGGGCTTTTGGTTTTCTGGTCAATGCCACAGAGGGTTGACGAATGAATCATGGAATCGAGGTTCGTAGTGCCCACCTTTAGCAAACGCGGCAAAAGGTGGGGCAGCCAGCCATTCTACGACTACGGGACCGTAGCTACAGAAAACCGATTGAGTAAGTGCAGTGGAAGGCCCTTAGGGCTTTGCGGGCAGCGGCTGCCAGAGCTCAATCTTATTCCCATCCGAGTCATAGATCCAGGCAAAGCGACCGTAGGATTCATCCATTCGCTTGGGGTCAATCTTTACTCCCTCTTGTTTTAAGCGGTCGAGCAAAGCATCCATATCGTCCACGATGTAGTTGATCATGAACGGTGCGGGGCTGGGATCGAAATACTTACTGGTGGCGGAAAAAACAGTCCAAACTGTAACCTGTTCCTTTTGCGGGTCGTCGTGTTCGCGCCACGGAAGCATGGCGCCCTGGCCTTTGTCAGCGAGTCCAAGATGCTTCGCGTACCATTCGCGCGTCTGATCACGATTAGCGGATTTGAAGAAGATACCGCCGATTCCAAGGATGCGTCCGCGCTGCTCCACTTTGACGGGCGGCTTCGACTTTTCAGGTTGCGGAGATTTCACTTCCTGTCCTCCTGTTGAACGGGCCGCGATGAGCAGCAGCGACCCGAGTAAAATTGTGCGCCAGGGTGTTCTTTGCATAAATTAGGGATTTCTATACCTTCTCGGATGGCTCCCAAAGCTCGATCGGATTGCCGTCTGGATCTTTAAGCCATGCAAACTTTCCCATCGAGGGGTATTCCTCGGTCTTTTCGATGGCCACGCCTTTACTCTTAAGATGGCTGAGGACTTCGGCCATGTTCTTCACTGCGTAATTGATCTTACCCGTGCGTGGCTTATCCTTGATGTCTTGATCCGTGGGAAGAATCGCCCATGCTATCGTTCTCTTGATCTCCGGATTTTCAAGATCCCTATATTCAAATGTTGCATAGATTGAATTGCACTCACTGTCTTCGCCCTCAGGAACTATTCCGAGGCAATCGCGATACCAAGTTGCCAATCTCTTGGTATCGTTAGAAAACAGAAAGGCGCCGCCAATTCCGTTGATCATAAGTTCCTCCCTTGAGCAGTGGCTCGCTTATTGTCCTTTGTTTCGATCATCCCAGATCTTTGGCTCCCAGAGCGCGAACTCCTTAACTCTGCCGGTTTCCGAACCGGCAGGCATAGGTCCAATTCAAAGTGCGACCAATCCATGGCGCTTTCTTTGTCTAAAAAAACCTCGAGTGCCGGCGCATGCTCGGGCTCGTAGGCACTGTTGATAAGCCAATCTCTGTAAAGGTAGTCCCAAGCCGTCGCTACCTTATGGATATCGCCGGAAACCTTTATGGCGGCGTATCGCATGGCTGGCATTTTCAGTTTCGACATTCCTTCCATGCACTCGAAGGGAAGAGACGACGCAAGACAGACTTCATATCGATAAAGATGCTTTGGCGTCACGTGTGGATCGTCTACCGTCATTCCGAAAAGAATTCCTTGCGAAAACACATCCTGGGATTTCGCCCATTCGATCACTGTCTTGAGGGCAGCCAGTACTCTGTCCAGTTCGAAGGCATTCGTAACCCGCATATAGGCGACTTGCCTTTCGGGAATGTCGAGCAATCTCACTGGAAACGCGGCTCTCTTTCCCTCCGCGCTCATCGGGACACCATATTCATCTTCCGGGTAGAGTTCTTTGCAAATCTTGCTCTTTTTGATCTCGCCGCTTTTTCGAAACTGACTGGGCGAAGTATCGTAGCCGGATCGGAAGGCACGTGAAAACGTGGCCGACGAAGAAAAACCGCAATCGAAGGCGATATCGGTCAGGCTTTGCTCGGAATAACGAAGCAGACGAGCGGCCTTTTCAAGACGAAGCCGATTCGTAAAACTATTCAGGGTTTCGCCAGAAACCGCTCTAAAAATCCGATGGAAGTGAAATTCCGAGAAGCAAGCAACATCGGCAAGCTCAGCTAGCTTTACCGGGCGATCCAGATTCCCGCGAAGATAGTCAATGACCCGATCAATTCTTTGGGCATATTCGCTGTTGGCCTGGGTCTTTCCGCCTACCACGGACTCTGTTGACATTGCGTCGTAATAATACCCCCAATTGGCCTTATGGAGCGGGCAGCATCCCAAAGTCCGACTGCTATTCGACTGATTAGATAAGCGTGTCGGCTCCAGGCCGCCAAGTAAACTAGGTGCGCAAGCAACCAGGGCTCGGAGGAGAGGAGACTGGTCCACATCTCCGGAGGTAAGCACTTCAAGTGTTGGCAGGAATACGGGGACGGAATACGGGGGGACGGGGACGGGGGAATACGGGGACACGTCCCCATGTTTCTGTCCCCATGTTTCATGTTTCGGTTTAAAGGCGCCTTCCCTATTTCGTGGGAGGAAGCGCGCCGCCAAATCTCAGCTCTCCGCAATGGCCGCTAAGCCGCTGGAGATCCACCCGGCCGCTCTTACAGAACTGTCCCCACGTTCCCCCGGTTTCCGTGAGCTATGCCGATGATCGATTGCGAACGAACTGCCGAGCGAACTGATAGTGCCTCACGTTCAATCCAGATGGATGAGCAACTGCCCACAGGAAACGGAGCCGATTGTCTAGAGCGGGCCAATTGGCTACGTGAAGGAAGGGAACATCCGGCAGGAACTCAATGTTAAACGGATATTCAGGCTCCGGATGGAGCATGCCAAATACAGTACTGGCAGCGCCATCGACCGCAATCAAAAGAATCGCCGATATCTCTTTCCTGCGTGGCACAATCTTCCCGTCTGCCGTGAGTTCCAGGAACACCGAATTCTTAAGATCTGCGTAGCGATTGGGGTCCGCCTCAGCTTTGCCGATTTCATGCCTGAAGAACTCTTCGGAGGTAAAGGCCCAGAACGCTGTTGCAGAATTTATCAGGACCGATGCGCCGACGTGACTTGAAACGATTGAAAGGACACGAGGCATCGGATCGCGCTTTAGCTGACCAGTCTTGCTACCGGCTTTACGCCAGAAATTCGGCGTTAGAAGTCCGATGGCACCGCCGCCGAGGCCCGTTATTTCGGTCGGTATCCCGGAACGCCGAGTAACGGCTTCCTGACTTATCGCAGTAGCTTCGACTACGAATTCATTTTGCGGAGTGCGCTTGGCGAACGGATTCATCGAGGCCCAACAGATGAAATCCGCGCCTCCAGTACCGACCTCCTCATGAACTTCCGGATGGACGTTCCGGTAGCTGAGCACATGGAACGTAATGGCTTCTGCAACCGCTGCTTCGTAATCTCGTTCTCGATCTGCTTCGAAACGCGCGAGGTTCTTCGGATGATTGTCTCGCAGATGCTCTGAATACCAGTTCACGATATCGTCGAGCCCGATTTCCTCATTCATCACAGATCTAGTCTACAGCGGAAAATCGGGGACAGGCGGAACGTCCAGATATTTTCACGATTATGGTGTAGCGAGGGGTTTGTAAATAAGACCGATGACTATTCCGACGATAGTCCACTGGACGAAGTAAGTCACAGCCTGTCCCAGAGCGAGTTTCAGCCCGATGTTCAGGTTCACGTAGTTGTGCAGCACCAATGCGCAAACCACGAAAATGCCAATGAGAACGCCGAAGCGCGCACCTTCCGTAATGCCCGATCCGCCCTGATGTGTCGTTATCATTGCGAAAATTATGGCGGCAACCAGGATCGATATGAAAGTTGCGACCAATCCAATTGGCATAACAGTCATCATTTCTTCCTTAGGTCGGAATACGGCCGGGTACTTGTGGGCTTCATTGATAAGAGCTGGCACCAGCCAAAGCACTAAGAAACCAAAGACAAAAGACGCAACCGTGCCACCAAGCGCCGCCAGCCCGAGACTTGAATAGTTCATTTGCACTCCTTTACAAATTGCGGATCAAAATCACAGTCGGTGCGGCAGGACTGGTTCGCCCAAACCTGGTTCGCCTAAACAATGATGATTTTGGTAGGGCGGGATTATACATAAGTTTCGACTCGAATGGAGCAAACGGTTCGCTCGTCGTTCGCTCAGCGTTCGCCGCGATTCACCCTTTTTAGATCGCGCATGAGGTCTCGAACTGGCTTGCCATCGCCGGTAGAGAACCAGAGCGGGCTGGGGTGTTCCCGACTGTGGAGCTGCGCTCGCCGCAGAAAGGCCCCGCTCAAGCGGAGCTTGAACGGGCCACCCTCGGGAGTGGGGATGGAATTTAGGACGGGCCACCCGCCAGTATGTACGAGCGTCTAAATTCCAAGGAGGAATCAATGAACCAAAAGATCGTCAAAATGATCGCATTGGGAGCTTTTGCGCTGGTTATCGTGCTCGGCGAGTGCTGGCAGGCGCAAGCGCAGGACCCAAAAGCACCGTATGCGAGCATGGCTCCGCTTGATCAATATCTAATGGCGGATCGAAACGCTGAGATTGCACTGGCGCGAAGCGCGGCCCCGGAGGCCATCTCGCGCGATGCCGACGTCCTCGTCCTTGGAAGGCATGGCTATGAAACCGCGGTCAAAGGCAAGAATGGTTTCGTATGCGCCGTGGAGCGAGGGTGGATGGGCCCATTCAATGGCGAGGATGCCGCTAATTTTTGGAACCCTAAAATTCGAGGTCCGGTCTGCTTCAATCCGCCGGCTGCCCGCTCCATCCTGCCGCTGACGTATAAAAGAACGGAGATGATATTGGCCGGGCAATCCAAAGCTCAGATCATCGAGGGCATCAAGACATTCATGAAGCAAGAGCTGCCGCCCCTGGAGCCTGGAGCCATGTCCTACATGATGTCAAAGGACCAGTACCTTAACGATGGCAACCACCACAACTGGATCGCCCACCTGATGTTTTACACTCCACTCATGGACGGTGCCGTTTGGGGTGCAGATCTGCCCAACTCTCCCGTCATGCTGAATCCACAGTTCAATGGCGCTCCGGAACCAATCGACGTATTCATGGTTGCTGCGGGCAGATGGTCGGATGGAACGCCGGACCCAGTCAGGTAGGGACGGCGCGCAAGCGGGAGTGGGCTGCGGGTTTTCCCGACGCGAAGATAAAAAACAAATGGCCCCGCGGAAGCGGGACCATTGTAAAAACCTGTAGTGTAAGGCACTCTGTCTAACTCAGTATCGGAGAACGACGCGTCTGAGTCAAGTTACTTTGAGGAGATATCTCTGCGTTCTCTCCCCAAACGGAACTGTCTACCACTGGGAGAATGGACCCGGCGGGATTCGAACCCGCATCTGCGACTGTGACAGAGTGCCGTGTTCCCCTTACACTACGGGCCCTGATAGGAGTCTCCGGGGCGGCCGAGAATATGGCAAGACTGGCAGAGCGAAATATTTCGGGGCGCGTTCCAAATTGGGAGGCTTTTGTTAGGCGGTGCATTTGAGACGAGTGCGAAGTGAACTTCATGAGCTATGATTGGGACGCTTGACAGGTAGCGTACCCACTGGCAATTTTGCCGAGCCCCGCCTGACTAGCGAGGCTTTTGAATTTCTGAGGGGCACTGGGGGCGATCCGAATGCGAGGGAAAACTCGAGAGTGCGGACTGTCCCGAAAGGCCCCTTCTCGAAAAGCGCGAGAAGGGGCGCACCCCCAGTTAATTGATGTCGGCATCACAGACAACCTAAACAATGCGCCCCGCGCAGATCGGGCCCACCCGCCCCAAGCGGAGCTTGGACGGGCCACCCTCGGGAGTGGGATGGGGGTTAGTGTGTGCCACCCGCCCGAGTTAGAATGTTCGTCGGAGATGTCGGCCACCCGCCAGCTACATGCTCCCGGCTTCAGTTTCCTGGTGGAAGGGCGACAACCATTTGCCGCCTTTCTTCTGCCAGATCGAGGTGGCGAAAACCTTTCCCCCTTGCTTTTTGCCTTCGCAAGTTGCGTCCTGCGTCCCGGTGTAGGTCATGACGACCGTGTCTTTGTCGAGCCACATAAAGGAGAAATCGGAGAGCGAGAAGCTGTTGACCACACATCTCGCGTCGCTCATACTCTTCAGAATCTGTTCCTTGCCTTTGAATACCCCTCCATCGGCGACGCTTAGGGCGTTGTCTGGAGTAAATGCTTCCACCGGTTTGACATTGTGGTCTTTCCACGCCTGCCAGCCGGCTTTTTCGTTGCTTTCGAGCGCCTTCTCTACGGTTCCGTTCATCTGCGAGAACAATGGGACGGCGGATAACAGCAGAGCGAAACCAAGTGCGGTTAGAGCGATTCGACGCATACTCCTCCTTCGGTCTTATGTGGTGACGAAAAACTACAAAATATAGATCGGGCAAGAAAGCGTGTCAATCACTGCGAGGAGTGGTCGTCAGATGCCGCGACGTGACGATTGAGTTGGGCCCGCGAAGAGGGCGGCCCAAGCCCCGCGCCTTGATTCTAGAAATACGACACCCCCGGTAGTCATCCGGGGCTTGGTTGTGCCTTGGATACGTCGCCTATCAGACTCACGGATGGCAATCGCGAAAACCAAAGTCGAGAAACAAATCGTGAGGGGACTGCGGAGGACGACGGACTCGAACTTTAGGTCGGACCGGGCAAACCGCGCAGAAATCCTCCTTTGGAGCGGCTACTTTCGTGGGATTGCAATGGCTTCTGCAAAGCGAATATTAGTCTAGGCAAGTCGCGTCTGGAGGACGTTGCCAGTGGGTACTGGACGCTGTCCGTCAAACAGTCGAGTGGCCTTGTCAGCCATTACGGTTCGAGTCCGTCGTCCTCCGCACGTCCGCTCGACGAAAGTTCCTCGTGTTATAATGATGATGTTTGACAGACAGCGTACCGACTGGCAATTTTGCCGAGCCCCGCCTGACTAGCGGGGCTTTTGATTTTCTGAGGGGCACTGGGGGCGATCCGAATGCGAGGGAAAACTCGAGAGTGCGGACTGTCCCGAAAGGCCCCTTCTCGAAAAGCGCGAGAAGGGGCGCACCCCCAGTTAATTGATGTCGGCATCACAGACAACCTAAACAATGCTCCCCGCGCAGATCGGGCCCACCCGCCTGGGGGTTCTCCACACTGTGAAATATACGCTCGCCGCAGAAAAACCCCGCCCAAGCCGAGCTTGAACGGGCCACTCTCGGGAGTGGGATGGGGTCTGGGCTGGGCCACCCGCCCTATGAATCAGGCTGGGTCGCCTGGCGGGGCGGCCTCCTCCTCGGGAAGATACTCTTTAAGCCAGGGCATGAAAAAGCAGCGAATTTCCAAGGTGTCCTTCCGGAAGTCGCGAAAACCATCCAGCCTGAAAATGTTGCGACCGTTGTAGGTGCGCTTTGACGGACCCAAATCCTCCACAAAAAACGTGTGCGCGAGCCCGTTGCGGAGTTCGTTGATCGCGGCAATTTTCGAGACGATGCCTCTCGGTACGTCCTTGAACTTCCTGATGATCGACAGCTTTTGAAGGATATAGATGTTCTGCAGTATCGACCGAAGAGTCTTGTATCTCTGGGTCCGCCGCTTCGCACGCAACCTGGCACCACTACCGAAGAAATGCTGGAACAGAATGGAGTCTAGCTCCATGTCTATCATCGTGTATTCGAATATCACCTCGCTGCGCACCACCTGATCAGTCATCGATCGGAGAATTGGCATGACGGCATCGGGATCTTCCTCTGCGAAACCGAAAAGGCGTTCGGGATTTAAGGCCGCAGCCTCAAGTATTCGTTGATATTCTTTGAAGGCGCGCCGCTGATGACGCGAGAGAAGCTGAATTCGAGGGTCTCTTGTTGGCATCATGCCTCCTTATTCCTAAAGCCTTGCGGACGCTTGCACAGCCCCGGGGGAGAATCTAATGCACCCAAATTCGGTGGACCTTTACGCGGGCCTATATGGCTTGTCCATAGTGCCCGAAACCTTTGACCTTGGCCATGGTGCGATCATTTCGCGAACGTACGCCCATTTTATGGCACCTTTCCTGATGGCGTTCAAACGTCCTACGCCTGGTAAACCGCATCCCGCTCCCTGGAAACCAGCCAAGGGCGGAATATACATTGATGTGACAACCGAGCTTTACCTGCCAGCAGTTGCAGGATGCCCTCAGTTCGATCGAATGAACACCGTCTGGTGGATCGTGGCGCTCATGCGCCTGAGGATTACCACAGCTATTTCAGTTCCGATCATTTCTTCGGAGAGGTTCACGTCGATTCCATCGATCGAGCAGGAGCCACACTTGTGGCCTAGGGAGATTCATACTCCGAGGCTCTTTCCGGAAGGTGCTGATGTCAAAAATGTGGACCTGCCTGATTTGGAATGGTTACGCGACAACTGGTACGATGCCGCCAGTCTTTGGCCGAATGAGGACTTCAGCTTTGCACTACAGGCCGTTGACGCGAGCTTGTGGAACCATACTCCGGAATTGGCGCTGGTGGCAATTTGGGGAGCGCTCGAAAGGCTCTTTTCGCCGTCTGTGACAGAGTTGAGCTTCAGAGTCTCGGCAAGCATTGCCGCCTATCTTGAGCGTGCCGGTAGGACGAGGTACTCGTGTTACAAGAAGATCAAGGCCTTATACGACAGTCGATCCAAGGCTGCGCATGGAAGTAGAGGCTCGGATCCGAATTCTTATGCCGAGACCTACGAGATTGCGAGGCGCGCCCTGTTGAAAATTATCGGAGACCGTCACGTCCCCACAAGGAAAGAATTGGAGGCGAATCTGTTCGGGGATCCTATAGGGGTGGACCCAGGGCCCTCTAGCAGACAGTGACGGGCCATGGCAACGTGTCGACGCAGTTTTACCAGCCCCGCGTCTGCAGCATCTGCGCTTCATCCAGCGAAGACACGGCCAGCCCCTTCATGGCTCCCGACAGATTCTCGCTGACTTCAAGTAACACTTTAGGGTCTTTGAAGTGCGTGGCCGCCTGCACGATCGCTTTCGCGCGCTTCTCGGCTTCGGCGGGGTCGGCGAATTCGGTGGAGTTCTTCATGAAGATGCCGGAGCCTACGAAGACGGCTTCGGCTCCTAGCTGCATTACTAGCGAGACGTCGGCTGGAGTGGCGATTCCTCCGGCGCTGAAATTGGGGACGGGGAGCTTGCCTTCTTTGGCTACCATTTTGATCAGCTCGTAGGGGGCTCCGTGCTCTTTGGCTTTGGCGTAGAGTTCTTCTTCGCCTAGAACCGTCAGGATCTTCATCTCCTGCACGATCTGGCGGATGTGCTTTACGGCGTGGACTACGTCTCCGGTGCCGGCTTCGCCTTTGGTGCGAATCATGGCGGCGCCTTCGGCTATGCGCCGCAACGCTTCGCCCAGATTGCGGGCGCCGCAGACGAAGGGGACCTGGAAGGCGTGCTTGTCGACGTGGTGGGCTTCGTCGGCGGGAGTTAGAACTTCGGACTCGTCGATGTAGTCTACGCCCAGCTCTTGCAGTATTTGGGCTTCCGCAAAATGGCCTATGCGGCACTTGGCCATGACGGGAATATCCACCGCCGCCATAATTTCGCGAATAATTCTGGGCGAGGCCATGCGCGCGACTCCGCCTTCGGCTCGGATCTGCGCTGGGACGCGCTCCAGGGCCATTACGGCGACGGCTCCTGAGCGCTCGGCGATCTCCGCTTGTGCGGCGGTGGTAACGTCCATGATGACGCCGCCTTTTAGCATTTCGGCGAGGCCGGTTTTGAGGCGGAGGGAGGTGGGGTGTCCGTTGTTGTGAGACATAGTGGCTACCGTCTGGATACCTTTTCGCAAACGCGAAGAATAGGCTGTCGGCTATCAGCCGTCAGCCATCAGCCAACCCTTAATTTGACGATTCCGGGAGGGGTTCGCCGCTAGTTCATTTTAGCGCGGGCGAACAGATTGCGGAAGCCCGACGGCCGTTGGCAGGACGGGCACTCTTGTGAGCCCGCACGCGGACGCTACTTCTTTTCATCGACGCCGAACGTGTAGATGTTCTCGCCGAACACGATACCGTACTCACCCGCAGCCAGCCGTTCGTCGGCGGAGAATTGGTACGCCGAGCCCCCTTTATATTTTGAGACGGTGACCGGCAGACCTGGAATTGGGATTGCGTTGCGCTGATTGCCCTTCTCGTAGGCGAATTCGCGTTTCTTGCCGGATTGGGTGAACTTGTAGAGCCTGGGCACGGTGGTGGCGTCGAACACAAACACAATCTTGTCCTGACTCGGGATACGTAACTCGGATGCATTGCCCTGCACCTGGGCGCTAATGATAAATGCATTGGTGAAAGAAACGGCGGGGGCTCCCTTGTGTTCTTTGTATGGCTCTTTTGGAAGCTTCTTAAGTTCATGCGCAGTATTGTCGAGGTAGAACGGCACCGCGACGACTTCGGGTGGTGGCGGCAATTGAGCATCCTGCGCGGATAGAGAACTGGCAAGAATGATCGAGAGGATTGACAGATGAGTAATTTTCATGGCGTTCATCTTAGTAGAACAAGACGGATTTCCGCAATGACAACGGGGCTATCTCTCCGCAAAGTTGACGAACATTTTTTCGGGATCGATGGCGATGAAGAGGCCGCGGCTGCCGGCAAGGACCTCGTCTTTGTCGTTGAGGATGCCGGCGACGTTGGTGTGCTTACGGGCCGACGGCGGACTCTTCGTGGGACTCCACCGCAACGGCTTATTGAGCGGCATGGGTTTGAGGAAGTTGGCGGTCATCTCGACGCGATGGGGATTCGCGGTACTGCGGGGGTTGCTCCCTCATCGCGCGGTGGCGGAATAGGGGTGCTTCGACTGCGGTTGAGCTTCGCTGAGCGAGGCTCAATCCTCGCTCAGCATGACATCCGAAGGCCGGATTGTTCTAGAACGGAATGTCTTCATCCGTGATCGGAGAGCTGCCGGCCGACGCGTGCTCGGGTTCGGGCGCGCTCTGGTCGAAGTTGTTGCCGCCGGCCGAGGCCGAAGCTCCGCGCGAGCTGCCAGCGTACTCGCCAGCGCCGCCGCCTTCGCCGCGACCGCCTAGCAACACCAGATCGTTGGCCACAATCTCGGTCATGTATTTCTTTTGGCCGGTCTGCTTGTCGTCCCAGGAGCGGGTTTGCAGGCGGCCTTCGATGTAGACTTTGCCACCTTTTTTCAGATATTCACCGGCGATCTCCGCCAGGCGCTGCCAGAGGACGACGTTGTGCCATTCGGTGCGGTCCTGCCACTGGCCGTCTTTGCCCTTGAAGCGCTCGTTGGTGGCCAGGGCGATCTTCGCGACCGGGGTGCCTTGCGGCGTGAACTTCACTTCAGGATCCTTGCCGAGGTTTCCAATCAGGATGACTTTGTTTACGCTTTTCATGAGTGCGGGCTCCTTCGAGAAGTGGACCTTCCGAGACGCTGACCTTCCAAGACGCTCACTATAGCAGAATTGGACGGTCCGGAGGCAGTGTCGGCCGTACTAGAAATATGTGATGAATCGGCCGGGCGTCGAGGCGAGCGGATCCTCGACGCGCAGCCTCTAAAAGGGCACGGATATCCTCGTCGAGACGGGGCAAGCCCCGTCTCTACACAAAGATCTGATACAGCATCAGATAAACAATCACACCGGTCACCGAGACGTAGAGCCAGAGCGGAAACGTCCAGCGCGCGATGGCCTGATGCCGGTCAAACTGCTCCCGCAAGGCGCGGGTCAGCGTGATGAGCACCATGGGCACTATGATCACGGCCAGCGTGGTGTGAGAGATAAGGATGCTGAAGTAGAGGGGCCGCGTCCACCCCGTGCCGCGAAAATGCACCGAGCCCACGTGATAGTGGTAATAGAGGTACGAAACGAGGAAAAGGGAAGAGGTTGCCATCGCGGTCAGCATCACCGCGCGGTGCGCCGCCATCTTGCCGCGCGCGATGAGCACGCGTCCGGTGACGAGCAGTACCGCGCTCGATCCGTTGAGCGTCGCATTGATTTTGGGGAAGATCGAGTAGTCGGTCATGGGAGAAATCTAGTTGTACGGGGAACGGAGCGCCTTGGCAAGGTCAGGCAAGGTCAGAGATAAGAGGTCAGATTGAAGAGGTATACCCGCCCTCGCTCTTCACCTCTGCAATCTGACCTCTCACCTCTGACCTCTGACCTCTCGCTCCGTCGCCCGCTTGCGTATAAAATGTGAACACGATGCCTGACGTGGGGAGCCCTCAGCCGCCGGCCCCGGTGGCTACAAAAGAATCCAGCGTGCACCCGCTGCCCGTAATGGCGGTGTGGGCACGCGATCTGCTGGTCTCGCTCGCCATCTCCGCTTTCATCATTATCTTTCTCTATCAGCCGGTGAAGGTGGAAGGCACCAGCATGATGCCCGGGCTCGAAGACCAGGAGCGAATTTTCGTCAACAAGTTTGTCTATCGCTGGGAGCCCATCCAGCGCGGCGACATTGTGGTTTTCCGCTATCCGCGCGACACTTCGAAGAGCTACATCAAGCGCGTTATTGGAGTAGCCGGCGACCGGGTGCGCATTGAAAACGGACAGGTATACGTGAACGGCGAGGCGCTCGACGAAGACTACGTTCCCAGCGATTACGCGGACGCCCGCTCTTATGGCGAGGTCGTGGTTCCGCGGGACAGTTTCTTCGTCCTCGGCGACCATCGCACCATGTCGAACGACAGCCGCGACTTCGGCACCGTGAACGAGCGCTACATCTACGGAAAAGCGGTCTTCGGATATTGGCCGATGGATAAGCTGGGAAGACTGCGGTAGGGCAGTTTTCAGCTCTCAGTCTACCCACAGCGTGACTTCGCACCTCGTGCCTTTGGCTAATAGTCCTCCGTACAATGTTCAATGAGTGTTTTCCACGGCCAGACTGTCGCCGGTCTGATGGTCCGAGATTTGGAAGCGGAGAAAGTCGTGAATGGCAGCAAGGGCAACCGGGTCATTCGACTCCATGCGCACGCGTCCCCCTGAAGAAATCTCTTCGTATTTATAGTGTATTGCCGTCTCCAATATTTTCATCGTCGTCACGCCAGGGGGAATGCCGTCGTGCACGAACATGGGCGTGGAGAAGTCCCCATTTCCGAACATGACCGCAATCTGCGAGAGGTGGGAACGGATCGCTTCTGTGCTGGCTTTGTCATTGGGATCGTTTGCGGTCACTTCGATCGCGCCGCCGTTCGCGGCCATGCGGAAGTGGTGGGTGGTCGCGTCGTGCGAGAATCCCATGGCCTGGTCGCCATGCTCCTGCACGACGGCATGGTGAGAATTTTCAGCGGTGTGCTGTTTATGCATAGGACAGCTTTGCATGGTATCGTCCTTCTTTGTGTCTTGCGCGCTCACGAACCCGAGGGAAAACAGCAGAACAATGGTTAGAGAAACAACAGGCAGATTCTTCACGATTTTTTTCTCCTTCTGAAGTTATCCACAGGCTTGGCCCGTGGTACGGAATTGTCGGCTAGGGAGTGCAGTAGCATCGCTTTATCGCCCGCCGCAGTGTGCGCGAGTTTCGCGCGCCATTGGCGAACGAGCTCTCGCATATAACGGTGGGTCCGGTGGAGCTCCTGGATCCGCTGCTCAAGGGTGCGAAGTTTTTCCTCGGCCAGGTTGAGCACACGATGGCAAGGAGCGCCGCCGCGGTCGCGCACTTGCAGGATTTCCGAGAGCTCAGCCAGCGTGAAGCCCAGCTGCAGTGCTCGTTGCACCAGCCGAACACGATCAACCGCGTTCCGTCCATACATGCGATAGCCAGATGCGGTGCGCGGCGATTCCGGAAGAATTCCCAGCCGCTCGTAGTGGCGGATCGTATCGGAGCTCACGCCGGTCAAACGAGCGAGTTCTCCCGAGCGCAAGGATTTGACAGTAGCACTCATTCACCGGTGAGTATGAACCCCGGAATCGGTTCCAGAGTCAAGGATTTTCTTGGGCAACCTGAGATCGGCGTTCGATTGGGCCTACCCGCTGGTGCACTGAGAAATAGCTGACACCATCTGTCTGTCTCCTGCTAAACTTTCTAAAATCTACTCCCAGGAGTTCCAATGCAAGCGATCCTTGCACTCGAAGACGGCAGAGTCTTCCGAGGCAAAGGCTACGGCGCTAAAGGCGAGTGCTCCGGCGAAGTCGTTTTTAATACTTCCATTACCGGCTACCAGGAAATTTTCACCGATCCCTCCTATGCCGGGCAGATTGTCGTCCTGACCAACCCCGAAATCGGAAACTACGGCACCAATCCCGAAGACAGCGAAGCCGTGCGCCCGTACATCGAGGGGCTGATCGTGCGCGAGTTCTCGAAAGTCAGTTCCAACTGGCGCTCGCAGCAGGTGACCGACGAGTTCATGGAGCAGTTCAGGATCCCGGTGCTGGCCGAGATTGACACGCGGGCGCTGGTGCGCCACCTGCGCGACAACGGCGTGATGCGCGGCGTGATCTCGACCCTCGAAGACGATACCGACAAACTCGTGGCCAAGGCGCGTTCGATCCCGAAGATGGACGGCCAGGATCTAGCCAAAGTCGTCTCCACCAACCACACCTATGTATGGGAGACGGGCGAGCGCTCGCACTTGCCGGACGAAATTGTCGGAGTCAAAGACGAGCCGACGCGTTTCCACGTAGTCGCGTATGACTTCGGCATCAAGCAGAACATACTGCGCAAGCTGCGGGGGGAAGGCTGCAAGGTGACGGTCGTCCCGGCGCAGACGATTGCGGAGGACGTGCTGGCGTTGAAGCCCGATGGCGTGTTTCTGTCGAATGGGCCGGGCGATCCCGAGCCCTGTACGTATGCGGTCGACAACATTCGGCGGCTGATGGGAAGGCAGCCGATCTTTGGCATTTGCCTGGGACATCAGCTCACCGGCATCGCGCTCGGAGGCAAGACCTTCAAGCTGAAATTCGGCCACCACGGCGGAAATCATCCGGTGAAGCAGTTGGCGAGCGGCAAGATTGAAATTACCGCGCACAACCATAATTTTGCCGTTGATCCTGATTCGCTGCCGCAAAGCGAAGTCGAATTGACGCACATGGATCTAAATGACTCGACGCTCGAAGGCATGCGCCACCGGAATTTGCCGCTGTTCACGGTGCAGTACCACCCGGAAGCCGCGCCGGGTCCGCATGATTCGCACTACTTGTTCAAGGACTTTGTGCGGATGATGGAGGAGTGCAAGAAGTGAAGAGTGCCGGGCCGGTGCGATTGGTCGTGATTGCTGGATTTTGCGGGATCCTGTTTTCGCTCAGCGCCCTTGCGTCCGACGCCATCGATATTCAAACCAGTCACCACTCCGCGCGTGAACTCCAGGAGAAACTGGAACTCGAGCAATTGGTCAAGAAATACGACGTCAGCAAGTACACTTTCACCCGCACGGTCGTCATCGAGGAGCGGGCCATGAACCACGCTTTCCCGGTGCTGACGCTGAACGTTCACTTCCTGGGCTCTGATGACGAATTGCTGTCGTCATTTCTGCACGAGCAATTGCACTGGTACCTGGCACAGCATCGTCTGGCGATGGAGGACGCCGTCCGCCAACTCAAGGAGATGTATCCGCATGCTCCGGTCGGACTGCCCGAGGGCGCCGACACCGAATACAGCACCTACGGCCACCTGGTCGATTGCTACCTCGAAATCCAGGCGGATCGCGAGTTGATTGGCCGCGAGCGCACTGACCGGGTGATCAAGAACAAGCCGTGGTACACCTGGATCTACAAAACGATTCTCCGAGACGAGGATAGGATTGCCGCGCTGGTCAAAGCGGAGCGACTGGAGATGAATTGATGCCTGAGCGCACGGCCATCTCGCGATTGGCCAGGTGCTCGGCAGTAGTGTTTCTGCTCCTTCACGTAGCGAAGGGCCTCCCGGTATGCGGATTTAAGGACCCCATTCCGCTTCTTCATCCTCGCATTCAGCTACGCTTCAATCTAGAGGGCAAGCCATTGCCAGGGGCGAATGTCGAACTCTATTTTGGAAAGCCAAGCGCAACGAACGACCTACCCTACGAGACGGGAGTCACTGGTTCGGACGGCATCACCGTCACGTCGGAGTTGCCAATGGCGACTTCTTATATCCGGGTTCTCTCCCGCGATCATCAAATTGCCGAATTCACGCTGGGTCCTCCGCCTGAAAGGGAACTGCACGCCATAGAGGGGAAGTTCGAGCTCTTAGGGAGGCCACTGGAGCCCGTTGAGGACAGCGAGGCATGCTGCGACTTCTGTTCCGCTGTTGTCGAAAAAATCCTTCAAGCTGACCTGCGCGCCCTGCGCGGTGTGGTGATGGACCCGACGGGGGCTGTTATTTCCAAGGCAAGAATTGATGTTTACCAAAACGAAGAAGGCAAGCAAGCCATTGCTCATCTGGCAACCGACAATGCCGGCCGCTTCACCTCTGAACTCACGCCCGGAAAATACCTTGTGATCTTCAAAGCGTGTGGATTCGACGCTCAGAAGGTGGTTGTTACGGTTGTTCCTAACGGCTGGCGCGGAATGCAAGTGAGTCTGGCGATTGGCAATTGCAAAAAGCCGTGGCCCGGGAACGAATCGAATATTGCAACGCTGCAGGAGGATTCACCAGAGGACAGATAACTGGCCACAGGCCACTGACAACTGATTTCCAATGCCAAAACGAACCGATATCTCGAAAATTCTGATCCTCGGCTCCGGCCCGATCGTAATCGGGCAGTCGGCTGAGTTCGACTACTCCGGCACGCAAGCCTGCAAGGCGCTCAAGTCGGAGGGCTTTGAAGTCGTGCTGGCCAACTCGAACCCAGCCACCATCATGACCGATCCCGAGTCGGCGGACCGCACTTACATCGAGCCGCTGACGCGGGAGTATCTCGAAGAGATCATCCGCGTTGAGCGCGAGATGTCGCCCAGCGCGGGCTTTGCCATTCTGCCCACCGTAGGCGGACAGACCGCGCTCAATCTGGCCATCGAACTTTCCGACGGCGGCGTGCTTGAAAAGTACAACGTGCATCTGATCGGCGCGCAGATCAGCGCCATCAAGAAGGCCGAAGACCGGCTGTTTTTCAAAGACGCCATGCAGCGCATCGGGCTCGACGTCCCAAAATCGGCGCTCGTCAACAACCTGAAAGACGGCATCGAGTTCGCCGGCAAGATCGGCTTCCCGGTCATCATTCGCCCATCGTTCACGCTCGGCGGCACCGGCGGCGGCATCGCCTACAACCGCGAAGAACTGATGGAAGTGCTCGCCCGCGGCCTCGACCTCTCGCCCGTGCACGAGTGCCTGATCGAAGAATCCGTTCTTGGCTGGAAAGAGTACGAACTTGAGGTGATGCGCGACACCAAAGATAACGTCATCATCATCTGCTCGATTGAAAATTTCGACCCCATGGGCGTGCATACCGGCGACTCGATCACCGTCGCCCCGGCGCAGACGCTCACCGACCGCGAGTATCAGGTGATGCGCGACGCGGCGATTGCCGTGATCCGCGAGATTGGCGTCGAGACCGGCGGATCGAATATCCAGTTCGGCGTCAATCCTTCGACCGGACGCATGGTGGTGATCGAAATGAACCCGCGCGTTTCGCGCTCTTCCGCGCTGGCATCGAAGGCGACCGGTTTTCCGATTGCAAAAATCGCCGCCAAGCTTGCCGTCGGCTACACGCTCGACGAGATTCCGAACGACATCACGCGCAAGACTCCGGCTTGCTTCGAGCCGACACTCGACTACGTGGTGGTCAAGATTCCGAAGTGGCAGTTTGAAAAGTTCCCCGGCGCCGACGAATCGCTGGGACCGCAGATGAAATCCGTCGGCGAGGTGATGGCCATCGGCCGCACGTTCAAGGAAGCCTTGCTGAAGGGCGTCCGAGCGCTCGATACGGGCAAGCGGGTGGGTTCGGAAAAAATCGAGCCCAAGATTCTCACTCAGCGCCTGGTCACGCCCCATCCCGAGCGGCTCAGTTATGTGCGCTACGCTCTTCGCCAGGGGCACACGATCAAGCAGATTGCAAAGATGACATCGATCGATCCGTGGTTCCTTTACCAGCTCAAAGAGATTAACGACATGCAACTGGAGCTGGAAAAGCATCCGATGGAATCAATCCCCACCGACGTGCTGCGCGAAGCCAAGCGCATGGGCTTCTCCGACGGGCGTCTCGCCGGAACCTGGCGTCTGGATGGCAAAGGCGGCCAGGAGAAAGTTCGGCACTTCCGCAAAAAGCACGGCGTGAAGCCGGTCTACAAGCGCGTCGATACCTGCGCGGCGGAGTTCGAAAGCTATACACCGTATCTCTACTCCACCTACGAAGACGAAGACGAGGCCGCGCCCACCGCGAAGAAGAAAGTCGTCATTCTGGGTTCCGGTCCCAACCGCATCGGGCAGGGAATTGAATTTGATTACTGCTGCTGCCACGCCAGTTACGCGCTGCGTGAAGACGGCTACGAAACCATCATGATCAACTGCAATCCGGAGACGGTCTCCACCGACTACGACACCAGCGACCGTCTCTACTTCGAGCCGCTCACGCTCGAAGATGTGTTCGCCGTCTGCGAACACGAAGCCTCGGCCGGAGCGCCGGTCGGAGTGATCGTGCAGTTCGGCGGTCAGACGCCACTGAATCTTTCATTGCCGCTCAAGGCTGCGGGCGTCAACATCATAGGTACTACGCCTGAATCGATTGATCTGGCCGAAGACCGCAAGCGCTTCGGGAAGCTGCTGGAGGAACTCGACATACCGCAGGCTCCCGGAGCCATGGTCGCATCGGTTGAGGAGGCGATCGAAGCCGCGAAGAAGATCGGATTCCCGGTGCTGGTGCGACCTTCGTATGTGCTTGGAGGCCGAGCCATGGTCATCGCCTATGACGAGGACACGATCACGCAGTATATGAAGCAGGCAGTCGAGTATTCGCAAGACCGCCCCGTGCTCATCGATAAGTTTCTGGAGGATGCGATTGAAGTCGACGTGGACGCGCTCTCCGACGGCGAGGACGTAGTGATCGGCGGCATCATGCAGCACATCGAGGAAGCGGGCATTCACTCTGGCGATTCCTCCTGCGTGCTGCCTGCGGTCGACATTCCAGAGCCGTTGCTCAAGCGCATGCGCGACTACACTTTCAAGCTGGCGCGCGCGCTCAAAGTGATCGGCCTGATGAATGTGCAGTTCGCGATCCCGCGCAGCGGGTTTAGCTCGTGTGGCGACGGGGCTTCGCTCCGTCCCAGCGGGGCAGAGCTCCGCAGCCACACGGCCAGCGGAAATGGCAAGGTCTACGTGCTCGAAGTGAACCCGCGCGCCTCGCGTACCGTACCCTTCGTTTCAAAAGCGACCGGCGTGCCCCTGGCCAAGATTGCGGCTCGACTCATGACCGGCCGCAAGCTGCGCGAGTTTCTCCCGGAATACATAGAGCGCGGTACCGACCTCGATACCGGCCGCTGCTTCTACGTGAAATCGCCGGTTTTTCCCTGGTCGAAATTTCCCGGTGTCGACACGGTCCTCGGCCCCGAAATGCGTTCCACCGGAGAAGTGATGGGCGTGGCCGACAACTTCGGCGAGGCCTTTGCCAAAGCCCAAATTGCCGCCGGCCAGAAGTTGCCGACGCAGGGCACGGTTTTTATCAGCGTCACCGACCATGACAAGCCTCACGTGGTCGAAGTCGCACGTCGCTTCGTTGACATGGGATTCAAACTAGTGGCCACGCACGGAACCGCGGACATTCTGGAAGAAGCGGGCCTGGCAGTTGACCGCGTCTACAAGGTAAAAGAAGGCCGCCCCAACGCGGTCGACCTGATTAAAGCCGATCGCATCCAATTGATCGTAAACACGCCCCACGGCCCCGATCCGTACTTCGACGAGAAAGCGATCCGCCGCGCCGCAGTCACCGGTCACATTACGACCATCACCACGCTCTCGGCTGCCCGAGCCGCCGCGGAAGGTATCTCCGCACTGCAGCGCGGAGAAGTGCGCGTGCAAGCTCTGCAGGCGCTGCAAGCGGAGCGATTCGCTGCGAAGTAACATCGCATGAGCAAAGCCCCGGTTGTCATCACACTGGTCCTCGGCCTTCCCCTCTTTATTGCGGCCGCTGTTTTCGGTCCAGCCGCCTTCGATCTTGTTTTCCATCGCCGGCCGCCGGAGCGTTTCCTGATTCCCGCCGGATACACCGGCTGGGTGCGCGTCGATTTTCGCCAACGAAACGCACCGCCTCTATCGATGGAAGACGGCCGCCTTCTGCTCAAGCTCGATGAGCACGGAAGGCTGCAGACTTCTTCCGATCCGCAGTCCGGTCACGGCAGAGACGACTTTTTCTACTACGCAGGCGACCGTCGGACACCGCTCTCGAGCGCAGGGGTTTGCAAAGGTGGCATGGTCTGGCAGATCGAGACCATGGTCGACGAACCTACGTCGACGCCGTTTGCGCGCTTCTTCGTCGGGACAGAGGACCAGTATCGCCACGAAGTTGACCCCAACGGCAAGTTGCCCGCCTGCGAGTGATCGCGCGGAGACGGGCGTCAAGCCCGTCCAGGTCGAGCTTAGCTCGGCAGCCGCACGTGGCCACAGTGATGCTACGATTGGCCTGTTTCGCGGCCGGGAGAGACGAATGGTCGGAATCGTTGTGTTTCACATCCTGATGTTGCTTCTCGGTCTGATTATTGTGAGTCGAGCTGTAGCGGTGGAACGCGTCAGCAATGCCCTCGGATACTTGCACAAAACCATCGGGATCACCACGCCTTCTCCAGCACAAGTGCGCATGGTTGCGCTGATCTGGATCGGATCTGTAATCATCATCGTTGACGGATGTCTTTTTCTGCTGCTGCTCATAACCAAGTTGTCGAACCCAGGATGACAAAGTTGAGCGGGAGGCCCGATAATCTGAGTGCAAGAGTAATCGCGAACGACTCGCGACCAAGGCTAGCAACTATCTGCGATCTACTGGAGTTCATATGCTTTTGTCCGGAATCTTCCCACCCATCACGACGCCGTTTTATGCTGACGGCGAGGTCTATTACAAAAAGATCGAAGCTAACGTCGAGCGTTACTCGCGCACGCCGATTGCGGGCATCGTCGTCCAGGGCTCGACCGGGGAAGCGATTCTTCTCTCGGACCAGGAACGCAGAGATGTGCTGAAGACGGCGCTCGCCGCCGCCGCGCCCAATAAAGTGATGATCGCAGGCACCGGCATTGAGTCGGCACAGGAAACGCTGCGCCTCACCGAATACGCGGCCGAGCTCGGCTACGACGCTGCCATGGTGCGCACTCCGCACTATTACAAGAAGCAGATGTTGCCCGCGAACCTGCTCGCTTTCTATCGCACAGTCGCCGACCGCTCCGCGCTGCCGATCATTATCTACAACTTCCCGCAAGCCACGGGATACGACATCCCCGCCGAAGTCGTGATCGAACTTGCCGGCCATCCCAATATCGTGGCCATCAAGGAATCGAGCGGCAATCTCGACAAAGTGAAAGCGATGGTCGAGGGCACGCGCCACGTGAAGAGACAAGCGACCGTGACCGAAACGTTCGAGGCGGTGACGCCGCGCATGATCAAGGCGGCACGTGCAGAGAGTGAAAAGCAGAGCAGGGAACTGGTGAGCGTCGCCAGCTCGACGAGTACTGCGGCAGGAAGCGCCGGCTCGCCGATCCGCCGACGACCATCGGCCCCATCCTCGAGCGCGGTAACCGTCGTCAGGAAAATTAAAAACGCGCCAGAAAGAAGTCGGATTCCAGGTGATGGTCGGCGCTGCTCATCAACTCGAACCGTCGCTCGGACTGGGGGCAGTAGGCGCCATTCTAGCTTTAGCTTGCCCCGCGCCAATGGCGTGCTATGAAATCTACGCCGCATTCAAAGACGGCGACAACGCGCTTGCCCGCGAAAAGCAGGAGCGCGTGAAACTGGCTGCCCAGCGCGTGGTCGGTGACCTCGGAGTCCCCGGCGTGAAGTACTCTATGGACCTCAATGGCTACTATGGAGGCCCGTCGCGCCTGCCGTTCCTGCCGCTCTCTGGCGAACAAAAAGTTGGAATCGAGAAGTTGATGGCGGGCATCAAGAGCTAGGCAAGTTTGTGCAGTAGGGCCATCACATGTTCTTGTGATCCACCTCACAGTCGCCTATAATTAGAACGAACGTTCGAACATATGGCCACTCTGCCCGCAACCCGCGCGTCCCGCCGTCAGAGAAGAGTTTCCAACAAGAGTTCCAGGCGCGTTCCCGCGTCCCGTTTCGACCGCCGCCTGGGGCACATCCTCGACCATGCTACTGAGGTCTTCTGCTCCAAGGGATATGAAGGCGCCTCCATGCGCGATCTTTCCCGCGCCACCGGCATGTCGCTGGCGGGACTTTATTATTATTTCGAGTCCAAAGAGCGCTTACTGTTCCTGATTCAGAAGCACACGTTCACCACCATTCTGGAAAAGCTCAAAGCGCGGCTGGAGAATGTTACCGATCCCGAGCAGCGCATCCGTATCTTCATCCTGAATCACCTTGAATATTTCGTGAGCAATCAACCGGGGCTGAAGGTGCTCTCGCATGAAGATGAGTCTCTGAGGAACGGCTTGAGCTCGGAGATCGCCGCCATCAAGCGCGAGTACTACCGCATCTGCCTCGGGCTGATGGACGACCTGCGGAGCAAGCGAGGCCTCGATTTCAACACACGCACCGCGGTGATGAGCCTTTTCGGCATGATCAACTGGATTTATACCTGGTACAAGCCGCGGGTTGACGGCAATGCCGAAGCGCTCGCCGAGCAGATGGGCAACATTGTTCTGAACGGAATAGTGCACGGCAGCGGCTCGCGAAGAAAAGCCGCGTCCGGCGCCCAGCCCCTAAAGGGGCATCTGGCTTCAAAGAATTTACGGCATCGCTAAAGCGATGCCCTGATACGAATCCGACCTTAGCGAAACTTAAGGAGCACCCTATGGCGACAATAACCCCGACGCAGCCGGCCACCGGCGAAACCACCAAGCAGCTCATCAACTATCGCACCGACGCCGGCGTGGCTGTGATCGAGATGAACGACCCTCCGGCGAACACCTACACCTACGAAATGAACCGGCAGCTTGACGATGCGATCCTGCGCGCGCGCATGGATAACGACGTGCACGTGATCGTGCTGACGGGCGTGGGCGACAAGTTTTTCTCCGCCGGCGCGAATATCAAGATGCTGGCGTCGGTCGATCCGACGTTCAAGTATTACTTCTGCCTGCACGCAAATGAAACGCTGCTGCGGCTGGAGCACACACCGAAGCTCGTCATCGCTGCGATCAATGGGCACTGCGTCGGCGGCGGGCTGGAGATCGCGATGGCTGCCGACCTCCGAATCGCGCGGAAGGACGCGGGCAAGATCGGGCTGCCTGAAGTCAACCTCGGTGTGCTTCCCGGCACCGGCGGAACGCAGCGTCTGTCGCGGCTGGTAGGGAAAAGCAAGGCCATCGAACTGATGATCACGGGCAATACTTTCTCTTTCGAAGAGGCGCAGGAGTTCGGCATCGTGAATGATATTTTCGAGCGCGAGGGCTTCATGGAGAACATCATGGAGTATGCGCGCCAATTCACGCCGCCAAACAAAGCCGCGAAAGCTGTGGGACGCATCAAACGCGCCGTGCAGACGGGCTGGGAGATTCCAATGGAATCGGCGTTAGCGGTCGAGCGCGAGAATCAGCAGATTCTGTTTCAAAGCGACGACGCCAAAGAGGGACTGGCCGCGTACGTGGAAAAGCGACCGGCAATATTTACGGCGAAGTAAGAGCAAGAGCTTGAACCACAGAGAGCACGGAGGTTCACAGGGAACACCGTATGGTTTTCCCCCTGTGTTTCTCTATGCTTCTTGTGGTAAAGATCTGAGGTCTTATGCCAGGCAAAGTAGCGAAAATCGGAAACTTCAGTGACTGGGTCGGTCTGTTCAACGAGTGGCGCAAGGAAGTTGGCGTCAACAAAGACGACGTGGAGGCCTTCCACTTCGATACGCTCTACGGAGCGATCGAGACCGAGGAGATCCAGTTCGGTTCCTACAAGGGCCGCAACAAGTGGGAGAACCTGCGCCAGGTGCCCACGCAGCAGATGCGGGACGCGCTTATGAACATGATTGTCTATCAGGGCGACACCGAATTTGCCAGTGTGGAGCAGCAGCGCAACCTGTTTGAAACCGCGCCCACGGAATGGGATCGCCGGGCGCTCACCAGAGTGATGATCGAAGAGATGCGCCACGGTTGGCAGATGTGCGCGCTGCTCATCGACTTCTTCGGGTCCTCCGGCAAAGTCGAAGCCCAGAAGATGCTGGAGCGGCGGGCATTCGAAAACAAGCGCCTGCTGGGCACCTTCAACGTCGATGTCGATAACTGGCTCGATTTTTTTACTTACACAGATTTCGTCGATCGCGACGGCAAATTCCAACTCCAGATGCTGAAGTATTCATCGTTCGCGCCGCTCGGACGCTCGACCTCGTACATGCTGCGCGAAGAATCCTTCCACATGGGGACTGGCCACGATGGGCTGCGCCGCGTGGTCGAAGCGGGCGTCATTCCGCGATGGCTTCTGCAGAAATATCTGAATAAATGGATCTCGAGTTCGTTCGATCTTTTCGGTACCGATCATTCTTCCTCGGCGCACTGGGCTTACGTGTGGGGAATCAAAGGCCGGTACGACGAACTGCAGAACGACAAGGCCGCCGACCTCGACGACCTGAACGACTACAGCCGCCACCTCTATCGTCAGGAAGTTGCGGGACTGGTCGAACGGCTGAACGCGTTCCTGAAGCCTGGCGAGAAGAAGTTATACACGCCGGACATCCACTTTAATCGCAACATTGGAAAATGGGCAGGGCAGAAGTATCACTGCGAGACCGGCGAACCGCTGGACGATCGCAGCTACGAGCAGCACTGTGAGGAGAATCTGCCGAGCGCCAAGGATAAAGCGCTGCTGCTCGACATCATCCGCAACGAAAAGAAGTGGATCAAAGAAAAGGAGGGCGCACGCGATCCGTTGTCGACCATCGGCGAGCCGCGCCGGCAGGCGATCAACCTTTAGCTTGTGTGGGGCGGGCACTCTTGCCCGCCTGAACTGAACCATCCACGAAGGCACAGGAGCCAGGGAAAAAAGCGTATAGAAAGTTTCCGCATTCCTGTGCACTCTGTGCTCCCTGTGGTAAAGATTTACTCCCAAGATGACGACCGCCGTCACAAGTCGAGTCGAAGCAAAAGTCGCGGAGTCCGTCGGCCGCGTCAGGTTGATTAACCCTTCGCTAAACGTCATCGATCTGCGCATGGCGCGCGAACTTCAGCAAGCGCTCGCGGAACTAGAACCGCGTAGCGACGTCTCCATCATCCTCCTCGAAGGCGACGCTCATGCGTTCTCCGCCGGTGTGGACATCAAGGCCCACCTCCCCGAACAGATTCACGAGATGCTCACGAGTTTTCATGCGGTGATCCGCGCACTTGTAGCTTCGCGCAAAGTCACGATTGCCGCCGTCCGCGGCACTTGCCTGGGCGGGGGCGCGGAACTCGCCGCCGTCTGCGATATGGTTTATACGGCGCGCGATGCCACCTGGGGATTTCCTGAAATCAAGCTGGGATGCTATCCGCCGGTTGCGGCCGTGGTGCTGGCCACGCTCATAGGTCAGAAGCGTGCCAGCGAGCTAATCCTTACCGGACGCCAGTTCTCGGGCGACGAAGCGGCGGAGATGGGCTTGGCGAACCGATCGGTGGCGGCTGAGGAACTCGAATCGGTGGTGGAGCGGACGCTTGGTGAACTCCGCCAACTGAGCCCGGCCGCGCTCGCCAGCGCGAAGAAGGCCATTTACGCGTGGGATGCCATTCACTTTGACAAAGGCTTGGCCCGGGCCGAGAAGATTTACCTCGATGAACTCATCTCGACCGAAGACGCGCGCGAGGGTATCATTGCCTTCCTCGAAAAACGCAACCCGAAATGGACAGGCAAATAGAAAACGGGAAGGCCGGGGTCGGAGCGGAAGCAGGAACGAAGAAAGGGGCGAAGCAGCCTCACCGTTCCCGCCACCTGATGTGCCGCACGCCGTTGTGGGGCGTGGCCGGCTTCCTCGGCTGTGCCTATTTCACGTGGGTATCCTTTGCCCGCGTCGCGCAGAACGATTATGAATGGCCGCACGACCTATGGACCGCCGCGACCTATATCGTGTGGATCCTTCTGCTGGCCGGACTGGCGCTCGACACGCGCTGTTTGCGCGAGCGGCTATTTTTTGGCCTGCTGGTCATCAATTTTGTGGTCGGCTGTGGATTGACACTGTGGCAGAGCATTCCATCCGCCGATGTGCGTACCGCTCGCATTGGAACTGGTGCGCTCTGGGCGCTGGCCGCGCTGGTGAGTCTGACTACGCTAGAAAGGGCGTCAAGGCCGCGGAGGAGTCACTAACAGCGCAATCTCATATTTCAAACACTATGGTTTCAAATACTATGGACTTCGAAATTTCTCCCGGGCAGGTGAAGTCGCTGCAGAAGAGCGGGGAAACATTCACGCTGCTCGATGTTCGCGAGCTCTGGGAATATGAAGCCTCGCGCATCGAAGGGGCAAAGCATATTCCGATGGGCGACATTCCGACGCGCGCTCACCAGGAACTCGATCCCGACGATCACATCGTGGTCATGTGCCATCACGGGGTGCGCTCGTTGAGCGTGACCAACTGGCTCCGCCAGCAGGGATACGAGAAAGTTCAATCCATGCGCGGCGGGATCGACGGCTGGGCGCGGACGGTGGATCCGAAAGTGCCGTTGTACTAGGATGATGGCCCGGCCCTCAGGGCTAAAGCCTGCATTTTTGTGACGCTGAGTGGCACGGCTGAAGCCGTGCCCTTCCCAAAACCACTCATGAACTGGCCGCCGACCACTGACTACCGATCATGATCACCGACTGCCACATCCACATCGGGCCGATCGATCTGTTCAAGCCGCATGCGCTCGAATTAATGAAGCGCAAGCGCGCCAATTTCGATGAGATCGCTGAATATTGCCGCTCGCCCAAGGCCTTCCTGAAGTATCTCGACCGTTGCGGCGTCGACCGCGCCGCACTGATCAACTACGTTGCGCCGGAAGTGATCGGCTTTACGTCCGAGGTCAATCAGTTTGTCGCCGACTACTCGAGGCACGATCCCAAGCGCCTGATCTCCTGCGGCAGCCTGCATCCGCGGCACACTACCAACATCATGGCCGACGTCGAGCACATCCTGCGCCTCGGGCTGCGCATGATCAAAATTCACCCGCCGCATCAACTGCTGTTTCCGAATGATTACTTGAACGGAGTGAAGGAACTCGAAATCATCTACCGGGCGGCCGAGGCCAATGGAATTCCCGTCATGTTCCACACCGGGACGTCGATTTTCCCGGGCGCGCGCAACAAATACGGCGACCCGATCTATGTTGACGATGTCGTCGTTGATTTCCCCAAGCTCAAAATTCTGTTGGCTCACGGCGGCCGGCCGCTCTGGATGCACACCGCGTTCTTTCTCATCCGGCGGCATGCGAACGTCTATCTCGACATCAGCGGCATTCCACCGAAAACGCTGCTGAAATATTTCCCGCGGCTGGATGAGATCGCGCACAAGACGCTGTTCGGCACCGATTGGCCGGGCCCAGGTGTTCCGGACGTCAAGCGTAATCTTGAGGAATTCAAGGCTCTGCCCATGAGTGAAGAGATGCGCGAGCAGATTCTGAGCAAGACGGCGGCGGCGCTTTGGCCGGAATAGGAGGCATGGCGCGGCTGGTTTACGGTTATGATCTTCTGGTCATCGTTCCAGAGTTGACTCCAGCCGACCCAGTCCAGTGACGTGCAGCTACGCGGCTTCCTCAAGCAGGCGCTGTTCTACCAGACATCAGTACAATAGGAACAGGATGCCGCAACGGGTCTATCTCGATAACAACGCGACTACTCCGGTGCTCCCCGAGGTGATGGAGGCCATGCGGCCTTACTTTGGCGAGCACTTTGGCAACGCGTCTTCCATCCATCATCATGGACAGGAGACGCGGGCGGCCGTCGAGCGCTCGCGTGGATCCGTCGCCGCTCTGCTGGGTTGCCGCGCCTCTGAGGTCGTGTTTACCAGCGGCGGTACGGAAGGCGACAATCTTGCGATATTTGGGCTGGCGAATTTCGACCTGGCGCAGTGCGGCGACCATGTCATCACCTCGACCATCGAACATCACGCCGTACTCAACGCCTGCAAACATCTCATGGCAAAGGGATGCGAAGTCACCTACATTCCGGTGGATGGCCGCGGCCTGGTCGATCCGGCGGATGTGAAGCGCGCGATCCGGGCGAATACGAAGTTGATCACCGTCATGTTCGCCAACAACGAGACCGGCGTGGTGCAACCGGTCGCAGAAATTGGAAAGATCGCCGCCGAAGCCGACGTTTACTTTCACACCGACGCCGTGCAAGCTGCGGGGAAGATTCCGATCGATGTCAACAAAATCGGGTGTGACCTGCTCGCGATCTCTGGCCACAAGTTTCACGCGCCGCAGGGCGTGGGCGCGCTTTACGTCCGGAAGGGAACTCAGCTCGAGCCCATGCTCTATGGCGGGAGTCATGAACGGTCTCGCCGCGCCGGCACGGAGAACGTTCCAGGCATCGTAGGTTTAGGCAAAGCAGCCGAGTTGGCCAGCGTCGGCTTCGAACGTGGCGACGACCGGAAGATGGCGGTTGCACGTGACCGTCTGGAAAGGGAACTGCTCGAGATCGAAGCTACTGGATTGAATGGCGAAGGCGCGCCGCGTGTGCCGAATACGACCAACATTTATTTCGATGGCATCGAAGGCGAAGCGCTGGTCATCGCGCTGGACTTGAAGGGACTGGCAGTCTCGACCGGCGCGGCGTGTTCTTCCGGGGCGATCGAACCGTCGCACGTGCTGATCGCGATGGGGCTGCGGCCCGACCGCGCGAAAGCCAGTATTCGCTTTAGTCTGGGCAAGCAAAATACACCCGAGGATGTAGGCTTCGCTCTAGGCCTGATTCCGGAGACGGTCGGGCGGTTGCGAGAGTTGTCGCCGTTGTGGCCGAAGAGCGCAGTTACGTCTTAGCATTTGGCTCTCGGCGTCTGTGGGGAGAGTAATCGTGAATTTCGGCATTCTTGTGTTTCCGGGTGTTGAGGAGTTGGTATCTCCGCCGGCATCGATCTAATGCTGGCAGTGATCGCCAGCGTTGCTGGTGAAGAGGCTGCCGGTACGGTGCAATTTCGTACTGAGTACTATCCGTCTGCGAATCTATATGGCGACTTCCACACGCGGCCCGAAGCCCCCGCTTATTTGAAGCCGCAGACAAGGATCGCCAACTGAGGACCGAACAGAGAAAGCGCATGTCGTCTACTGAAACCATCGCCGTCGCCATGTCGGGAGGAGTCGACTCCTCAACCGTCGCGGCCATGCTGCGCGCCGAGGGCCGCAACGTCATCGGCCTGACCATGCAACTCTGGAACCAGCGCCGCCTTGCCGGACACGAGGGCATGCCCGAATCGGTCCAAGGCCGCTGCTGTTCGATCGACGACGTCTACGATGCTCGCCGCGTTGCCGAGACCCTTGGCATCCCGTACTACGTGGTCAATCACGAAGAGCGTTTTGAGCGCGACGTGGTTCGGCCGTTTGTCGAGGAATATCTTGCGGGGCGTACGCCGATCCCTTGCAGTCTCTGCAACAATCACTTGAAGTTTGACCAGCTTCTGATTGTGGCACAACAGATTGGCGCCGATCAGATTGCCACCGGGCATTATGCCCAAGTCGTCTTTGACGAGGAACTCAACCGCTGGCTGCTGAAGCGCCCGGCTGACAAGTCCAAAGACCAGACTTATTTCCTCTTCGGTCTCACGCAGGAGCAACTGGGCCGCACTCTGTTCCCGCTCGGCGGCATGACCAAGCCGGAGGTGCGCGAACTCGCCCGCAAGCACCACCTCGTGATCGCCGAGAAGCCCGACTCGCAGGAAATCTGTTTTGTCCCAGGTGGTGACTACAAGCGCTTTCTCGAAGCCTACCTCACCGAGCAGGGAGACCGGCCGACAGGCGAGATGCTTGGCGGTGAGATGGTGACGACCGACGGCAAGGTGATCGGTGAGCATGCCGGCGTGCACAACTTCACGGTCGGCCAGCGCAAGGGACTCGGGGTGGCCACCGGCTCGCCGCTCTATGTTATTCAAATCAAGAATGACACGCGGCAAGTGGTGGTCGGCAAGGATGAAGAGCTTTACTCGCGCACTCTCAGCGCTCGCCGGGTGAACCTGATTTCGACCGCCGAACTGCGCGAGCCCATGCGGGTGGCAGTGAAGATTCGCCACAAGCATCAACCCGCGCCGGCCATGATTGAGTCCGCCGGGCCGGACGAAGTCCGCGTCACCTTTGACGACCCGCAGCGCGCCCTCACCCCCGGCCAGGCCGCCGTTTTCTACGATGGCGACATCGTCGTCGGCGGCGGCTGGATCGAGGGCTCCGAGTAGCAAATTTTGCTCGTGGAGAGCGTCCCGCCGCGGTGATTACTGCAAATATGATTACTGCGAATCAGTTACCGGTGAGTACCTTTGTCCGAATTTATGGCACCTTCGTGGCCTAGACCTGCCCGATAGAGTGAGGTTAAGGTTGGTTCACGACGGGACCTTCGTAGTCACTCCCCGTATAAGGTCCGGCGTGGGGAGCGATTCTATGAAAATCTGGCATCTGTGTTATGCGGCATTGGGGATTGCGGTGGCGCGCTGGGTTTTTAAGCGTCAACCAATGCGGGTAACCGATCCGATCGCCCGTTTTCGTACCTCTGGGCTGCTCTAAAAGTAACGAATTGTGGAAGGGCAGGGGCGCGCCCCGTTGCGCGTCGCTTCGATTTGAGCGCGTCCCTGCCCCTTTCACCCCTTACCCTTTCCGATCCCTCGTTCTGAACCCGGAAGTGCTAGCACTACCGTGTCCCTTCGGTAACTTCCTTTCCCCTCGGTCTCGCCTAAACTTTCTATGTGGACCCGCTGAGCGCGCACGTGTCTCTCAGCGATACCGAAATCATGCGATCCCGATTCCCCAGCTTGCGGTTGGTCGCGCCCGTCGTGCTGATCGTCGTGCTTTTCGCGCCGTTGCCGGCTTCGGCCCAGGACGCCCAGGACGACGACCCTTCGCTAGGAGACCTCGCCCGCGACCTGCGCAAGAACAAAGCGCAGCAGCAGCCCCAACCGCAGCCGGACGCAGACCACCCCGGGCCAGCTCACACGGTAATCGACAACGACAATCTGGCCCAGATCATGGAGGATGCCAAGAACGCAAGGCCGGCCAAACAAGACAAGACGGTGTTTTCCATTGATACGGCCAGCAACACCCTCAAAGTGTCGTCACCCGACGTAACCTGCAGTCTGTCTTTCAACGCCCGGGCGAGCTCGCTGCTGATCAAGCCGGTTCTGATCGAAGACTTGCCGCTTGCCGAGTTGCTCAAGCTCGACGGCCCCGGTTCCATTCAGGATGAAAGCCTTCAACTGCAAGTTTTCAACGGGACAGACTGGGACATTCGCGAAATCACTGTTGGCCTGACGCTCGAACGCAAGCCCGGAGAGGATGTCGAAGCGGCCGCGCGTGCGCGTGTAATTCCGGCCGCCCAAGGCATGGCGCCAGTCGCCGTCGAGCGGCGTTCCGACGTAACTCTTCTCTACCACCTCAAGGCTGAGGCCAAGCCCTTCAGCACAACCGCGTTTCACGAAAATATCGGGATCACCCCTGGCCCCGAGGAAGATTGGCGATGGTCGATTGTAGAAGCCAAGGGCATCCGGCCTGCGCAAAAGTAACCGCCGCCAATTTTCTGCGAGATGTGTTTCCCTGTGTTCCTCCTGTGTCCTCTGTGGGTAAGATTTTCAGCAGCGTGTCAGGATGCTGTGATGTCGATCGTCGGCAAGAAGCCCGGCTTCTGACGGGCCTTCGTGAGTTGCTCAAACCCGTAGGCGATCCTCAGCAGGGTGGGTTCGCTCCAGGCGCGTCCGAAAAATGAGATGCCGACCGGCAGTCCCCAGAGATATCCGGCCGTCACGTTGATATTGGGATAACCGGCGACCGCTGCGGCGCTCGAACTGCCACCGGCGGCATGATCGCCATTGATGAGGTCGGTGAGCCACGCGGGACCTGCCGTAGGGGCGACGAGCGCGTCGAGTTTGAACTTGTCCATCAGGAAGTCGACGCCTTCGGCGCGGCTGAGTTGATGATTCAGGGCCAGCGCATCGAGATATTCTTTCGAGCTGAGCGGGCCCTTTTGCTCCGATTTAAGAAAAATGTCCTGCCCGAAATAGGGCATTTCGCGGCCGCGATTGAGCTCGTTGAACTCGATCACATCTTTCAAACTCTTAACGGAGGAACTGCCGCGGCGAGCCAGATAAGCCGCAAGGTCCGCCTTGAGTTCGTAGTAGAAGACGGTAAGCTCGCTTTCGTCGAACTTGCCAATGGTTGGAATGTCAGCGGGATCGACAATCTCGGCTCCGGCACGCTTCATCTCGCCGAGGAGCGAGTTCATGAGCTGATCGACGGCATCGTTGAAGCCGAAATATTTGCGCACCACTCCCAGGCGCGCGCCTTTCAGGCCCGCAGGATCGAGGAACTTTGTGTAGTCGCGATACAGCTTGCCCTCACTGTTCTTGGCTGGAGTGTCCTTACCCTGAGCGTCAACGGTCACGGAATCCTCCGCATCCGTTCCCGCCATGGCGGTGAGAAGAATGGCAACATCGCGCACCGTGCGAGCCATCGGACCCGCCGTGTCCTGGCTGTGCGAGATCGGAACGATGCCGCTGCGACTGACCAGACCAACCGTAGGTTTCAGCCCAACCAGACCGTTCGCGGAAGACGGACAAACGACCGACCCGTCCGTCTCCGTGCCCACACCGGCGACGCAGAGATTCGCGGAAACCGCGGCTCCCGTCCCTGAACTCGATCCGCACGGATTGCGATCCAGAGCATAAGGGTTGCAAGTAAGTCCGCCGCGCCCGCTCCATCCGCTGGTGGAATGACTGGAGCGGATGTTGGCCCACTCACTGAGATTGGTTTTGCCCAGGATCACCGCACCGGCCCTGCGCAACTGCGCGGCGACAAATGCGTCGTTCACAGGGCGCGATCCGAGCAGGGCCAGCGATCCGGCCGTCGTATTCATGCGGTCCCCGGTATCGATATTGTCCTTGATGAGGATCGGAATGCCATGCAGCGGCCCACGCCGCCCTTTCGACTTGCGCTCCTGGTCGAGCGCGTCGGCGATCTGGAGGGCCTCGGGGTTGAGCTCGATAACGGAGTTAAGCATGGGTCCGGCCTTGTCGATCTCGCGAATGCGTGCCAGGTACTTTTCAGTTACCGAGCGCGAGGAATACTGACCGGCCTCGAAGGCCTTCTGGAGACCGCCAATCGTGGTCTCATCGAGCTCGAAATCCCTTTCAAACTTCTTGACGGCTGGCATGGGCGTAGGAGCCGGATCGAAAACGCGAGCTGAGCCGAGTGCCGGATAAGCCACCGCGGCAAGACTCGCCGTCACTCCGGCGCGAAGGAAGTTGCGACGCGAGTTGTACTTCGAGGGAAGGGAAAGGCTGGACATCAAGGCTCCTGCGATGTGGGACGGGATAAGTTCGGATGCAAGTCCGAACGGAAATGTTACGAAGAGCGCGAGCGAAAGGCAAACTTTCTCAGCGATAAAGGGGGAACGTTGTTTTGGACAGGCCGGAATGGTAGTCTAACGAAGTTGAGCGGGAGTAGTTCAGCGGTAGAACGCCAGCTTCCCAAGCTGGATGTCACGGGTTCGATCCCCGTCTCCCGCTCCAATAATCCAACAACTTAGCGGAGCGGCCCAAAAAGTTGTGTGCAATTTTGTGTTCAATTGACTTGGAGTTTTCGCGGAATCCGCTTCCGGTTTGCTCGCCCGGGGCCATCAGGATCACACTCCCTTTGCAGAGTCAGAAGCACAATCGCCGAGAGAATTATTCCTTGCAATCCGGCATCATCGGAGCGTTCTCTTAGTGACACAAGGAGGTCACCCGCAGTGCGCCCAACTTCGATCGCTTTCTTCGTCCTTGCCGTCCTAGGTATCAATTGTCACCCCAACTCACGCTCAGATCACGGATAGCGTGCTGAAGCGCGTCTTGCAAATCAGGGTGGGAGGTCCCACCGGCATTACTGGCACTGCCTTCACACTCGACGTTGACGGGCGCGAATACCTAGTCACGGCGAAGCATATGGTTGGAAAGCTAAAGAACAGGGACGCGATTGAAATCAGCGTCGGAGCTGACCTATGGAATCCGATCAACGTGGCGGTGTACCGTTGTGAGGGCGACGTGGACATCGCGATCCTCATCCCGCCCCGGCAATTGACGGTGAACAAGCCACTTGAACGGAGTGGCGACCAGTCTCCAGTTGATGATGGTCAGGACATGTACTTTGCAGGTTTTCCTCTCGGTGGCTCCGCGTGGGCTGAGTGGGCTCCATTGCACGGCGAGCGCCCGTTTCCGATCATAAAGAAGGGGTTGTATTCCGGGACCATCGAGTCAAAAACCAAAGCTCCAGTGATTCTGCTGGACGGCTACAACGACCACGGTTTTTCGGGCGGACCGGTCGTATACCGAGTGGTGGGTCGTTCGGACTGGACGTACTATGTGATCACGAAGTAACTGCTTTGCTTGTGGATGCCTGCTTTTGCGTTTGCAGCTCCGTTGGCAGCGCTGCGCATTTCTCCTGCGTTATAATCGCGGCTTAGTGCACTCCATCGGACTTAACCTTGACCGAGCCCCTCAGCTTCGGGACGTTTCTCGGAAAATTCTGGCCGAACGCAGGGGCGCGCATGAGCGGTGCTGCATCGGTGCCTCTAGCTTTCTGCGCCATATACTTCCCCAACGCACCGTTAAAGGTTCTGTTCATTGTTCTTGCGGCGTTCAGCGTTGTGGGAGCCTGTTACCAAGTGTGGCGAGACTCAGTGAGCAAACTGCAAGCGGCAGTTGCGGCACGGGACGCAGAAATCGAAAGGCTAAAGCACCGGGACTACGACGAGGAGCACAAACGGTTGGCCGAAAGCAAGGTCAACGTGCTTTCTGAAATGAGCAAAGACTTGCTGTGTTTTCTCCTTCATTACGGGGAAAACGAGGCCGACGAACTACGGAAGCGGTGTCGCCACGAACCCGAATTCAACGACGCCGTTCAACGGGCACGCGACGCGGGGCTGGTGGTAGACCGTCAGACAGGCAATGCGGGCCAATCGACCTTAAGGTACTTTTGGAAGATCAACCCCGAGTTTAAGGTCGTGTTGCAGGATTTGCTTGGTCGTAGAAAGACAACCTACTTTTAGCCGGGAACACTTGGCTCCGTGTACCCGCCGTGTACCTCGGTTTCTTATTCAGGCCATTTCGGCGACGAGTGTGCTTTTCGCGCAAACCTCGAGATTGCACTACCCATAAGTAGTAGCCCGTTCATCTTACTGTTTTTGGGTTAGGCCGCGCAGGGAATTGTAAAGATCTCCCGCAAGGTTAAAGTTCCATAGGCGCCAGAAATCTGGTCCTCCCGCCCAAGCGACACAAACAACCAAAAGGAGCAAAACCCTGTGAGTGAGATGGCTGATCGCGTGGAGCAGTTCGCCAATCGCCTTGTGCCGCTAGTTAAAGTCCTGACGGCACGCCTTGTTAGCCGCCCAGAGGTGGGCAGGAATCGATCCCCACCACATCGATGCAGTGGCCATCCGGAAAGAGATTGCGAAAATTGACGCAGAATTTACTCATATGCTGAATGATCTCGTGAAGATCACCCAAGACTGCACGCCTGACGTACATCGTAGGGAGCCTTCCAATACGGTTCACGGTGATCTCGCTGACGACCAGCGCATTGCGACAGCCCTGCGTGAAATGACTGCAGTGGTCAAGGAATGCACGAAACAGGAAGAACGCTACGCTGCACTCTCTAATTGGGTTGAGATTGGGTCGAGAACAGCAACCGGGAGTTTCTTATAAAAGCCGCCCCGGGGGCGCACCGCGACGACATCGCATGACAAAGCGCGAATGTGTTTTGGGTTCATTACTGCTCCACTGGGTTGGGCTGGCACGCTGGAAAAGGGTTAGTTGCGATCTTGGAGACGTGAACGCTAGGTTTTCTCCACGCGATCAGGATCGCGCGGCAATGCCGATGCCAGGACGAGTGCTGCTCCGGCGTAGAGCCATGTGTCCGCGACGTAATTTAACCCTTCATTGATTGCCGGGCCGCCGTGGGCGAGGATCAAAATCAGCCCATATAAGACTAGCGTGAGGACGGTCATTAATGCGCCAATCGAGGCTGCGGCTATCCGAGATTGTTTGTTCAGCGCCAAGCCGATTCCAGCGGCCAGCAGGATCGCTCCTGCCAGGTATGCCCATACGCTGGGGAATGGAACCCAGGGTGGCGTCTTCAGTTCCAGAGGAACGCCGGGCGCAAACTCGGGATGAAGAAAATGTTGTATGGCATAAAAGATCGCAGCAATCGCTATGACGATGCGGCCAAATAAAATCATCCATTTCGATGGTTGCGGCGACGAGGCGCGACTATGCAGTCCGGCGAGAGCCCATGCGCCTGCGGCAAAAGAGAGATCTCTGAGCGCGTAGGCCCACGCCAATCGATCTTTGGGATGCGCGAGCGCATACGGCATATAAATCATGCAGACAAATAGAAAGAACATCAATCCGAGCAGGGTGGACGACAAGCGTACGAACTTCCTCACCGTAAGACTGGTAGCGGCTGCGAGCAGCGCGCATCCGACAAAATACGGCCAGAACCAGTGCGCCGGCATCCAGGACGGGACCATATTCTGGATAAACTCGGGGCCGCGGAAATGCTCGGGCGCGAATACAGCGAGTGGAACGGCGATGAAGACACAGCCCAAGGTGATGAGCTTGTCCCAGCCGCGAGCCGCGCTGATCTCTTTTCGAAGTATAAAAACTCCGGCGACAAGATAGATAAGTCCGGCAAAACACATCCAGAAATTTGTTGATGAAAGCATCAGAACCTCTTTCGCGAATGTGCTGCGGCAGAGATTATATCCCGGTCGCCGAGGGCTGCGAGAAGCGATGGGTGAGGCTGTCCCGATTTCCAGGTCTAGCAACGCGGCTCTGCTTACGCGAATTTGCGTGAGCATTACTTTTCTCGACGACGGCCTTAATCGCCCGTCCCACTCAGTTGAATTACCTGCGGACTGTCGGCAGCATTATCGGTGATGGTGATGTTGCCTGTTCTAAGGCCCGTTGCCGCCGGCTGGAAGACAACTTCGATGGCGCAGGACTGGCGGATGGGAAGAATGGCGTTGCAGTTGTTGATCTCGGCGAAGTCTCCGCTGGCGACAATGCTTGAGAGCTGCAACGCGGCGCTGCCGGAGTTGGTCAGGGTCACGCGCCGGGGATTGCTTGCGGATCCGACAGCCACTTTCCCAAACTTGAGGCTGCTCGAGGAAACAGTCGCGGCCGGGCTTTGGATCAACAGAGAAACGGTGTTATCCGCAGAATTTGTCACTGCGATATCGAGCCGGCCGTCTCCATTGAAATCTCCGATCGCCAACTGGGTTGCTCCGTTGCCGGCCGCCGTTTCTAAAGCAGTTTGGAATGTGCCGTCGCCGTTGCCGAGATAAATCAGGACCGCATTAGCAGAATCGACCAGCACAAGATCCAGCTTGCCGTCGCCGTTCAGGTCGGCGGTGGTGATGAAAGTGGTGGTTTGACCAGCGTCCGGCTGGCCAGTTTTCTGGGTAAACGTGCCGTCTCCGTTGCCCAGGAGTACCGTCAGGTTGGTGGAGCCGGAGTCTGCGAAAGCCAAGTCCAGGATGCCGTCGCCATTGAAGTCCCCGGTAGTTATCCAGGTCGGGGAAACCAGGGTGGTAGTGGGTTGCGTTGCAGCTGCAACGAACGATCCTCCCGGCACGCCCAGCAGGATGGTGACTGCCGGACCATCGGCTGCATTTTGCCCCATTGCCAGATCAAGGATCCCGTCGCCGTTAAAGTCTCCCGTAGCGAGCGGGTTTCCGTCGGGTCCTCCCAAAGGCCCGAAGTCGCTGATGAAGCTCCCGCCAAAGGACCAAACTTCGATACTCGGAAAGTCTGTAACGAGACACTGAAACGCGATATCCAGTTCGCCATCACCCTTAAAATCGCCAAGCAGAGGCTGCCCCACGCCGTCGAAAAAATCGATGGCTCCTGAACCCGCAAACGCTCCGGTTCCGTCGCCCAGAAACAACGCGATCCCTCCGCCGCCCCTCGCAAACCAATTCGCCGCGAGATCCAGCTTCCCGTCACCGTTGGAGTCGCCCGCTACCAAATACGGCTGCCCAGCCATCTCCTCGAAGTCCGGCAAGCACGCGGTTGACGATGTAGAGAACCCTCCGGTCCCATTGCCCAAAAGAGTCTGAATGGTCCCGACACCACCGAAGCTGTAACACTGCGAGTCGGGTTGCTGCAGATTGAAAACGACCAGGTCGGTCTTGCCGTCGTTATTGAAATCTCCGGCGACGAGAGTAGCCGGTCTAAGTCCCACGTCAAGGACCGACGTGGCAAATGTGAGTGAAGCGGTCGACCTGGTGACGGTAAAGAAAACAGCGCTCGAAGTCCCGCCGCCCGGCGCGGGATTGGTCACGGTTACGTTCACCGTGCCGGGGTTAGCCACGTTGACCGAGGGCACTGCGGCTCGCAACCGGCTGCGATTGATGAACTTGGTCGCGAGCGGCACTCCATTCCAGTTCACGACCGCGCCAGGCACAAAGGCGCTGCCATCCACCCTCAGCGTGAAAGCTGCCCTGCCGGGCCGGACGCTCGACGGAACCAGCGGCTGATTCACCGTAGGGATTGCGTTGTTGGCCGCAAATAGCGGCGCAACTAAGAAGACAAAGGCGAGCGGGAAGCTTGGACGGCGCATGGGAGCTCTCACGACTAGAATGGGCGCTGGCACAAATGGGGGAAGACGGGGAGAAGACAGCAGCGAGATTCTATGTTGGAAGCATACGTGTGTCAACAAAGATCTCTGTGGATTTCTCGGGCAACGGCGTGTACAGCCGCCAATCGCTCCATTGACGCAACGAAATCAGAATGCGCTGCGCACGCAAGCCTAACGAGCGGAGCCACTATGGCTGAGCTTAACCCTTACGCGCGGCACGAAGAGGCGAGAAGTGCGGCCGGGGCAAGGGCTCTAATCTCGTTCTTGATGCTTATCGTTTGGATGCCTTTCCCTCTGCTCGCGCAAGAGGCTGTTCTGAAGGGCCGCGTCACCGATCCTCAGGGAAATTACTTGCCCATGGCATCGGTGCAACTGGTTGATCGTGACCAGGTTCTGGGACGAGCCACTACCGGGCCCGATGGACGGTTTCAAATGGATCTGTCTTTCGTGGGACAGTTTGTCGTCAAGGTTAATGCTTCCGGGTTTCGGCCGGTTGAACAGCCCGTCAGCCTGGCTCGGGATAACACCTCTGAAATCACAATAAGAATGACCCAGCTCTCATCGCGGATGGAGAACGTCACAGTCACGGCGGACGTGAACGACCTCGACGTGCTCACGCCCGATCCTGCGATGCGAGTGTTTGTGCGGCAGGATCTGCTCGACGCGAATCCCGGTCGCCCGGGCGCGCCGGTATCGATTCCGGGATACCCCATCGAAACCGCGTCCAGCGGCATCAAGGCGCCGCAATATTTTGCGCCGGGCGTGGCCGGAGACCATGGCGAGCCGATTGCGCAGTACATCGCGGTCGGTAGCTACCTCGTCCCCAACAATCTATCGGCCAACGCGCACGGCAACGGATATTCCGATCCCAACATTTTCATTCCCGAGACTCTGGAGAGCGTTCAAGTCGATGGCGGAGCGTTCAACGTTCGGGAAGGGAATCACTCCGTGAACCTTGCGGCAACTTACGGCCTCCGTTCTCATCTCGATCCGTTTGTAACCATCACGGGCGATTACCGCGACCTCGACGTAGTGGCGGGATGGAGCCCGTCACCCAGCTCGTTTCTGGCCTTTGAAGGTTCCTATGGCAACGGTTTTCTCGATCGTCTCGAGCACCGGCAGCAATACAAATTCAACGCCCAGCGCGTCTTTCATGTGGGCGAGCATCGCCTCACTTTGTTTGGGATCGGGTATTACGGTTTCTCCTACGTGCCGGGACTTGTGCCGATCTTTGCCGAAAATCAATCCGACAGGAACTATGGCGACACCATCGATCCCCGGCAAAAGGATCAGACGCACAGCGCACTTGTGGCGTTGAACGATGTCTGGCAGCTCAGTGGGAAGCAGCAACTCCAATTCTCCGGCTTTTTTCGCACCTACAATCTTTCCTTGTTTTCAGATTTCGGTCAGGACCTGATCCGGCAGAGTGAGTTTCGCACCGTAGGCGGCGGCAGTGCGGGCTATGTGAACAAAGTAGCGGAGGAATTCTCGCTGCTTGCTGGATTCGACTCCGAGCGCGAGGCCCCGCGGCGGGACGATCTTGATCAATACGGGTTGTTCGATCCGGGCAACCCCGGTTATTACGGCCCCTTCATGCCCAAGACCGCGAACAATGTGACGATCGATTCATTGACTCCCTACGTCGCAGCCGAAGGCTTGCTGGCCAGCCACTTGCGCTACTACCTCGGCTGGCGGCGCGATGAAATCGATTTCAACAATGACGATCTGCTGGTGCCGCAGAATTCGTTTCAGAAGTGGGTGGGCGTGAATTCACCGAAAGCAACCGTCGCGTTCCTGCCCAAGGAATCCTGGTTTCTTCCGCTGGTTTCTCTCAGCTTTGGCCGATCGTTCTACACCGACGACCCTCGCATCGGAGATATGTCCAGCACGCAAGGCACGCCGGTCAGCACGGCGCATTCGTATCAATTGGTCGCCAGCAAAGCCATCCGCAACACCGATTTCAAGCTCACTCTCGGCCACGTCACCACCAGCCAGACCTTAGCGAAGCTTGATCCCGACACCGGCCTGCCGTTTGACCAAGGACCGGGCTGGCTGCGGTTCCTGACCGTCGCCGTGCGGCGCAATTTCAGGCAGGCCTCGTTGCTGGCGACTTTCTCCAAAGCTGATGCCCGCGATTTGATGACCGGACAACCAACTCCCGAAGCGCCCCGCACCATCTTCGATCTGCTGGGCACGGTGCAGAAACTCCCGTGGGATCTGCAAATGCGCGGCGAGTTCGAATACGTGGGCGCTAAACCGCTCGGCAGCGGATGCGATCCGAATGCGGAATGTACGGGTGTTCCGGTCAAGGAATTTCGCGCGGCAGTGATGCGGCCCTTCTTGAATGGACGCATGGATGCCGGCGTGAACATGCTGATCGCCAGCGGCTACACTGGGCAGACCACTGAGAATTTCTCTCCCTCCGACGCCCAGGAAGTAGTGGGAGTCCGCATCCCCTCGTATGCAAGTGTCAGCCTGACCTATCGTTTTGGACGCTAACGGTCGGTACAATCCGATTCTCCACGTGAAATCGGACTGGAGGCCGCGGTTAGAGCTGTGGTCATGCCCTGTGCAAAGTATTTTCCAAATCAGGAAATCCCGGTGCTCAAAATACCGACTTGAATGAAATTCTTTGCATAAACTCTGCTAAGATCATCGGTCTCGAAGTCCAAGTTCCTCGGTCCGAACCGGTTCCGGAGCAAGGATTTGGATGCAGGAGTGCTGTATACTACTGTGCTCTCCCCTGCCGCTCGCCGGCTCCATGCCAGGTAGGAGTTTCTCTTGAACGTCGGTGCCAACGGAAGAGGCGTGCGGAGAAGGCGGACTTGGTATCGGCGTCGTCTGCGCATGCAGCGCACGCTGATCGCGGTGGTGGTCGGAACGCTGCTCGCGGGCGCGTGCTGGCAGAATGCCGCGCGCTTTTTCTCGTTGCCCTTCGTGCATTCTTCCCAGGTTTTGCCACCCTCTTTCTGGGTGCGGGCTAACATCCACAAAGACCTTGCCTTCGCGGCGGCGAGCTCCGTCAAGCCCACGAAATTTCTCGCGCGCATCCCGGGTGTCTATCCTTACTCAGTTATACCCGGAGGCGTGAAAGATCCCGACGAACTGCGCTCGATCGCGTTGCGCGACTATGTAGTTCGGCGGCATTACGCCCACTTCGATTACAGCCACGCCCATCTGGTGCGCGCCACCGAGGCCCGCGAAGTGTATCTTTCGTATCGCGTTCGTGACACCGTCTTCTGGACCCGCAAAAGAATCCGCCTACACGTCGGTGAACTGCTGCTGACCGACGGCAAAATTACGGCCCGTGCGCGTTGCGGCAACCAGATCTCCGATACCGCCAAGCCCGAAGTTTCCAACGAAGAGCCCGCTGAAGATGTTCTGGACCAGCCAGTAGCGGCGGTCGACTCCGCCCCGTCCTTGCCCATGCGGCCTGTGCTTGCCCCACCCGATTTGCCCGTCGGCGAGCCAATCCCCCCCAAGCTCTTCGCGGGCGGATTCCTTTTCCCCTACGTGCCGATCGGTGTGCCGGTGCCTTCAGGACATTGCCCCGCCGGCGACCAAGACATTAATGGGCACTGCCGTCCCAAACGCCGACCGCCACCTGCGCCCGAGCCCTCGACCATGGTGCTGATCGGCTCCGGCCTGGCGTTGATAATGTGGCGTTATCGAAGAACCTCCCGCCAAGCAGCGGCGTAGTCCACGCATCATCTCTCTGGTTTCCCGCTCCCGAGGTTCCAGAGATCGTGTAGCGCGGACACTCTTGTCCGCGGTTTTTGTGTGCGACAGCAATGCCCACGTAGGGACGGTCCGCCCTCGGCCGTCCAGCCGAGCGACGGCAGGGAACTCCGAACCAGACTCCGAACCATGGAACTTCCACGAACTCACGTGCGTATCTAACCGCAGAAAAAGCGGGGCCCACGAGACGCCCGGCAGAGGAGAGCACAATGGACGGCAACCTCATAGGTTTGGTGGCGGTGACTTTGTTTTTTGGAATTCCCCTGGCGGCTATGTACACGTACTACCGCGTTCGCAAGCTGCGGACGGAGGAACGCCTGGCGGCCATCGCACGTGGAGCGAACGTGGCGATGGAACCGGATCTTTCCGAGGCCGCCCACTCCCGGCGCTGGGGAATCCTGCTGGCTGCAATCTCCCTGGGCTACATCGCGATGATGGGGCTGATCGCGCACACGGAACCGGACGCCTGGAAGGCAGCGGCAGCCGGCATCGTGCCGCTCGCCGCCGGGCTCGGCTTTCTGCTGGATTTCGCTTTGATCCGCAAGGATCTGAAATCGGCGGCCAGCATCCAGTAGTCGCCGCGCAATTGCCGCATTCTGACGAAGCTCAAATCGCGTGCCTCAGATTTCGTGACCAGGTCTCGCGGCTTTCGAGACCTGGGTGCCCGTGCCACCCCCCACATTAGTGCTAAGACTTCTGGGTACGGACTCCCCTTGCCATAACTGCTAGACTCGGCTCAGAGCCCCCATGCCACGTTTGTCTTATGTTGGAGCCCTGTTGGCCGTTGCCACTTTGCTGTCGGCGCCGGTTTCGGCGCAGAATAGCGCCCGCGTCCAGCACGTTGTTGTGCGTGGCAGCGGCGATGCGATGGAGGTGGAGATACAGACCTCCGGCGGGCCGGTCGCGCCCGATACCCAGGCCATCACCGGACCCGATCGCATTGTGGTGGACTTTCCCGGCGCACTTCCCGCCGCCGAGTTGCGCGCCTTGACGATCAATCGCGGTACGCTGAAGGGCGTCCGCTCAGGATTGTTTTTCAACAACCCTCCGATTACGCGCATCGTGCTCGATCTCACGGAGCCGCAGTCGTATCAGATTTCGACAACTCAGAATGCGGTCGTCGTCAGACTAAGTCCGGCAAGAGTAAATTCGGCACGACTGGATCCGGCAAGAGTAGAGCCGGCAAAGCCGGGTTCGGTAAAGCTCGTTCCGGACGCCGCCGCTCAGGCCCAGACTCCGGCTGTGCCGCCTGCGCCCGCCGCAAAACTGCAGAATACCGCGCTGGTCGCAAGCACGGTCGCAAACACGAACGTTGCGACCCCCCTAGTCGCCGCAGCAGTTTCCCAAACGCCGCCGCCGACTCCCGCTGCCGTCCAAGCCGTGCTGCCGCCGATGCCCTTCGTGGGCGTGACCTTTGTCAACGGGATGCTGCGCATCCGCGCGGAGAAAGCTACGCTCGCGCAAGTGTTGTTCGAAGTGCAGCGCGAGACGAAGGCCGAAATTGCCATTCCAGCCGGCGCCGAGCGCGAGGAAGTGATCGCCGATCTCGGCCCTGCCCCCGCCCGGGACGTGCTGGCGTCGTTGCTGAACGGCACGCCCTACAACTTCATCTTTGTCGGCAACGAGATGAGCCTGGAGCGCGTCATCCTGACGCTTCGCAACTCTAACCCCTTCTAGGGTCCCCCTAAGTTCTCAGTTCTCGGTTCTCAGTTCTCAGTAAAAACCGTTCGCGGCTGCGTTTTGCCGGGCCCGCGCTCTTTCGAGGCCGGCTACTTCGTAAATGAGTTTATGGCTCGGTCGGGATATTAGCTGAACTCCGATTATGGCGGCGAGACCAGCCGCACCGCCACGGGAGACGCGCCGTTGCCGAGAATCGGCTGTCCGGCGGCGCCACCGGCTGCGGGCGTTCCACAACCGACCAGATTGATGACCTGCGTGTGCATGTGACCGCTAAAGGGAACTTGAGCCCCGGTCGGATTCAGGAAGAGCTGCACAAAGCCGATGATCTGAACGCTATTAGGGTAGGTGGCTGGCGGCCAAGTTGCCGGGCTAGTGTCGATGACTGGTACGGTTACTAGCGAATCGCTGACCATGACGTCGGTTCCAGACGCGATCGCGCCAGAGAGGACGACCGGATTCTCCGTGCCCGCCAGAAACTGAAACGGTTCGGGTGGCATTGCCCCCGCGGCGGTATCGACGCTGTCTCCGCCATTGCCCGTCGAGTGGGTCAAAGCATCCACGGCGGTCCTTGTCTCGGTGTCTCGAGCCGCGTCGGTGGTCACATCGATGTTCACCGTGCTGTTACAGGAGATGGGTGTTTGCACGCAGCCCGCAACACTCAGTTGGTAACTGCTGAACCCACCACAACCGGTGCAGGACGACGCACTGGGTGCCGGAAAGCTGCCGGTGGCATCATCTGTGGTGCCAGGATAATACCTCCACACCGTCGGCGGCGGAGCCGGAGCACAGTCCGTGTTGTTGGGGGCAGCGCAAACTGTCCTCAGCCGGGTTGCCCCTGGACCGCCTCCGTTCGGAGTCACCCAGCCCAGCAGCGTTGTATCGACGATGGCTCCCGTGGACGGGACGAAAATCTGACCTCCGGCGGCAGCGGGAGTCGGGCTTATGTTCGGGAGCAGCCACGGCTTCACGCAAGTGGGAGCGACCGGCCATGTCCCTGCCACGCCCAAAGGGTTGTAGGCTTCCGCGGTGGCCGACGCACCCACCTTGACCTGCGTGGTTCCCCAGATGCGCGCGAAGAATGTTGGCAGATCGGCCCTTTGCACCTGCACGGTAACTTGGGGATTCGTAATGAAATTTACGCCCGTTTCAGGAATGTTGACGCAGATTTCCTGCCCCGCGACGCATGGCGACGCCCCCGGGTTCAAGGTTCTGCCGCCGACCAGGCTACTCGCAGCCACTTGCGTGGCTACGGCAATCGCCAAGGGCACCGCATTGTCTCCCACAGCGGAGCTTGAGGCCGAAGTCATGCCCGAATTGGCCAGCACGCGTGCACCCGCGAGCGCCCCGGCATCGGCTGCCAGTTGCGCCTCGCTGCGAGCCGTGTAGAGCGTCACCACGTCGATCGAAAGCGCGGCCATCGCTCCGATGACGCCCAGCATGAACACCGCAACCAGCGTGATGATGATCCCGTGCTCGTTCTTGTGGCCCGCGTTCTTCCGCCCCGAGATGGTCTTCTTTCGACGCATACATCCTCACATCTGATTGTGGACCGTCGCGCTTTCGGTCAGCTGTGTTATCGCCGCATAGGTCGCGCCCGGGATTAACAACTGAATCACACTATTGAACCGCCAATGATATGGATACTTTACGGTCACTACGGTGCCGACGACTGCGGGCGTACTCGAGACAGATACCCATCCGCGGTTTATTTTAATGATGAGATTGTCGCTGGGATAAGCGCTGTTACAGTTGGAAATCGTGTAGGTCCAAGTCAGGCCAGCCGGCCCCGATGCGGTGCCCGGTGCGCTGCAAGCTCCGCTTGCGATTACTCCACTGCCAGTCAGCGAGTTGAAAACTGCGGTTGACACCGCTTGCAGGGAAGTCGGGTTGCCGTTGCTCGATGCAATGTCGCTCATCGGCTGAGCCCCGGCAATGATGGCACCTTCCTGCGCCGCCTGCTCGATCTTCTGCTTCTGGTTGAAAGCGCCGCTAAAATCGAAGATGCCGACGACGAACACCACTAAAAGCGGCAGAGAGATGGCAAACTCCAGCAGCGCCGCGCCCCGCTCATCTTTCAGCAGACTGACCGTTCGGCGATGCAGAATTCGCAAGCAGAGCATTTAGTTCTCCATCCTGCTCTGCCCCTGCGCCGACATCACAACCTGCTGCAGGTTGATGGAAGTGAAAGGCAGATAAAACTGGAATGGATATTGAAAGCTCACCATGGCTCCGCATTGCGCGGGCTGGGTCGAGGAATTGAGAAGCACAGAACTGCAGACCCAGATTTTATTACCCGTCAGTGTGCATGCCGGCGCTGGCGCCGGCGCCGGACACGATTGCAGACCAGGAGTAGGATTATTGGCCTCCCACTGCTTGATCTGGCCGGCATCGAGACTGGACGCATTCAGCACTGCCACAACCGCGCTGTCTACCGTGCCAGCGGCAGGGAGGGTATTTCCGCCCGTGCACGTAGCGCATGCATCCCGTGCCGCGGTGATGGCTCCCTGCTGTGCCGCCCGGGTAATGGTCGAGTAGATGTTGAAGGCCCGTCCAAACCAGACGATGCCCAACAGCAGCATGAACACTACGGGCAGCACCATTGCGGCCTCGGCAATCTCGGTACCGTCGGTGCTGGCGAATTGGCGCGCGATTCGTTTGATCTTTTGTTTGATCTTTTGTTTGATCATCGGTTTGATCGTCTGTTTGATTATCGGCAAACAGCAGGTCCTTCGCTTCGCTCAGGATGACAAGTCATAAATGGGATCACAAATCACAAATTACATGTCACATATCACAACTTCCCCATGGCCCTGCCCATCCCGTAGAACAAAACCGTCAGCGCCATGGCCACGCCGAAGGGAATTCTGGTGGACTGCGGATCGTCGAGCGATACCTCGGACCCGGGCATCCGCCAACTGAAGAGCGCCGCCATCAAATGCGCCATGTTCAAAAGCGTCCGTTTCAATCGTCCCTTCCAGACGACCACGGCCAGCGCCATTACTCCCGCCACCAGAATCGTGCCCATGAGCACGGAGAGCAGTTGCCGCGGACCGAGACAGGCTCCCAAAGCGCCAGCCAGTTTCCAGTCTCCCGCGCCCAGGCTGCGGACGAGCACGAACGGCAGAAGCAGCCCAAGCCCCAATACCGTCCCCAGCAACGCGGCTTTCAGGCCCGGCCAGCGGTAGAGAATCGTGTTGACCGCGATGCCGGCTCCGAAGCCCGACACCGTTAGCCAGTTCGGGATCTGCCGATAACGCCAGTCGAGAAATCCCGCGGCAATCGCTACCAGAACCGCCGGAATCCATTGTCCGGAGAGCCATGGTCCGGAGAACCATTGTCCGGGGAGCCACGGCCCCGATTGAAGCATAATTGCCGCTGGCAGACCGGCGCCTCCGCTAGTTTCCCTCCCTGTACTTTAGGGCTTTCGGAGGCCGTACTCAAGAGAAAGTTCTCAGTCCCCGGTTCTCAGTTCGCAGCAAAAGCCGCCTATCTATCGATGTGAACGCCACTTAGAACTGGGAACTGCTGCTTTTGCGCAACACAAAAGGCCCGGTTGCCCGGGCCTTGGTTGCGTTCTTACCCCGGTTTGCTAGCGGGTTACCGGCGGGGCCGCGTTTCGTTCGGCAACTACTTTCCGGGCGTTGTCCGCCAGTGCGCGCGCTTGGGGCATCAACTCCAGAGCCTTGATCACATCCGGATCGGTTTCGGCCCGCACTTTCAAACCTTCTTCCTGGCCGAACGTGTCGACGAAGAGTTCGCTCTTCAGGTTGGAGCGCAGCCAATCGTTGTTCTCGATCATCTCCGCTTCGGTATGGGCAATTTTTTCTTCGTCCAGGAATTTGCGGAAGTCCTGCAGCAGCGCATCGTCTACTTCGAAACTCTGCGTGATTTTGTGACTGAGGGCGTAGCGTTTGGCAAAGTTAAACAGCGCGTAGTGCTGCAGCAATTCGTCCTGAAACTTATTGGACTTATAAGGCGCCAGCTTCACATCGGGAGTAATGCCGCCGCCCCCATAAACCGTGCGTCCGCCATCGGTCAGCTTCACTTCGTGGTTAGCGTTATTCTCCTCGCTCTCCCGGTTATAGTAGTAATCGTAGAGGGAAAGGTTAGAGTAATCGCGCTGGATCAGGCGTCCGCTGGGGGTGTAGTACTTGGCGGTGGTCAGGGCTAAGCCGGTATTCTCGGCGAGAGGATACACGGTTTGCACCAGGCCTTTGCCGAAGGTCACTTCGCCTGCGATCAGGCCGCGATCGTGATCTTGAATGGCTCCGGCTACGATTTCGGCGGCTGATGCGGTGCCGCGATTGACCAGCACCACCAGCGGATAATCTTTCCCGCCGTTGCCGTGGGCTGCTACGTAGCGTTTTTCCGGAGAGGAACGGCCGTGGTGCGAGACGATCAGTTGTCCCTTCTTGAGGAATTTGTCGGCCACGCCTACGCCTTCACTTAACAGTCCGCCGGGATTTTGCCGCAGATCAAGGACCAGGCCTTTGAGATCTCCCATTTGATCGAGCGCTTCGGCTACTTCATGCTCGGTGGTTTCCTGGAAACCGGAAACGTGCATGTAGCCGATACCGGGCTTGATCATGAAGTGCAGGTCTACGCTATAGCGCGGAATCTCGTCGCGGACGACGGCGAATTCCAGCGGGTGGTCGGAGCCTTCGCGCAACATGGTGATGCGGACGGTGGTGCCTTTCGGCCCCTTGAGCAGATCGGCGACGTCGGAGGTGCTCATGTTGTCGGTGGGCTTGCCGTCGATGGCGGCGATAATGTCGCCCGGGCGGATGCCGGCGCGATAGGCCGGGGTGCCGACGAAGGGAGCGATGACGATGACCTTATTATTGCGAGGGCCGACCGTCATGCCCACGCCGTAATACTTGCCGCGCTGTTCTTCACGAAGCTGGGAATAGGATTTCGGATCGAAAAAATTCGAGTGCGGATCGAGCTGGTGCAACATGCTGGGGATGGCGCCGTTATAAATCGCCTTGTCGGCATTCACCGGGTCGGCGTAGTTCTGCTCCACCGTTTCAAACACCTCGGTGAACGCCTTCAGGCTGTCGCGGACGTCGGAGTCGCTGCTGGGCGTGGTTGCCGGGCTGATCTTTTGCGCGAACAGCATGCCCAGCAGACCGGACAGAGCCAGAACGAAAACTATCAGGAAGAGGGAACGAGAGTGTGAATGACGAGAACTACCAGCCATGTGTCGAAATCCTCGGTTCAAAATGCGGGCAGAGACGTGGAGAGACCCGGCCACCCCATATTAGCGCAGTATACCATGCAAAAGCGCCTGTTTAGTTGGATGCGGGAGCAGGCTGGAGGTTACGGGGGAGCGAGGGCTTTTGGGGCGGCTGTGAAATTGAGTTTGCGTGAAGGTTCACAGAAAATCCCAAGTTTGAGGTGACCGTGGAATCCCAGGTCTCGAGAGCCGCGAGACCTGGGCACCCGGCGCGAGCCAAGCCGAAATGGGGCCGAATGGGTGGGACCCGTCGCGAAGGAATTCTCTTCCGGACAAACTTGCGGACCTAATCCTGTTCACCGAGAGTTTGGACGTACGTTTTGCCGTACGGATAGAAGAGTTCTTTGCGGCCTTGCTGCCAGGCCGCTTTGAGTTCGGGCGTGGTGATGTCCCAGTCCGGTCGGCATTTCTTTGTAACCGCACGCAGGTCCTGGCGGAGATCTTCCAGCGTGGGCCGGCCCAAGAACCAGTAGCCGTTGTAGATCTTATGAATGACCAGACCGGGCTCGAGGACAATCACGTGAGGGATCATGGGATTGTGGAGAGGATCGGTGTATTCGGCGATGTCGAGATCTTTTTGCACGATGCGGCCCGCGTCGGAGAGGAAAGGCCAGTGGGCGCCGACTCCGCTGCGGTATTCATTCGTCTCAGTGATATTGTCGGTGCTGATCGTAACCAGCCGGCAATAGGCAACCTCGAGCTCACGATGGAGTTCAACCAGCCCTTCAGCCTGGCGGCGATCCTTGGGGCAGAAACCTCCGCGGCTGAGGACGAGAACAAGTGGATGTTGTCCTTGCAGTTCAGAGAGCTTCCGGCGTTTCGCGGTGTGGTCGGAAAGCTCGTAGTCGGGGAAGATAGCACCTGGAACCATGTCCGATCGCATATGAAATCCTCAACAGACTGGATGCGCGTCGCCAGGTTAGGTTTCAATAGTTAGCAGCCGGCATTCTCATAGCGTCCTCGTTGGTGCGCCACTTCTCTCGCGCGCGACGTGGGGCACCCCCAGCGCATGCCGGGGATGATGGTCGAGGTCTCAGTTTCTCGCAACATTTCTCATGCCGAATATGCTGGCACAGCTTCTCTGGTTCTGGCTGGGAAATTATTGTTCGCGGAGAAGCTTTGCCGGATCGATGTGCAGGGCGCGTCGCACGGGACCGGCGACCGAAAGCGATCCGGTGAGCAGCACGGTGAATGCAACCGCGGCGAGTACAAATGGATCCTGCGCGGAGGCCTGGTAGACGATTGCCGAAAGCACTCGGCTCGCGGCGACACCGAGCAACATCCCAACGACGGACCCGCTGGCCAGCAGGATGAGCATGCGGCCGAGCGCGGCCGAGAGAATCTGCTTCGCCTGCGCACCGAGAGCGACACGAATGCTCAGCTCGCGCAGCCGCTTGCTGACGGTATAAGACGCGAGGCCGAAGGTGCCGGTGATCGAGAGCAGCAATCCAAAAGCGCCAAACAGGCCGAGGGCGGCGGTAGCCACCTGGGATACAAAGAACGTCAGTCCAAGCTGGTTCTTCCAGGGGCTCGACTCCCGGATAGGAATGGCGGGGTCAAGATCACGGATTAGTTTGCGGATGGTGGCCGCCATATCGATCGTGGCCAGGTCGGAGGAATCTGGCCGTATCCGAACGATGAACGATGTGTGAGGAGTTGGTCCCTGCGAGATCGGGAAGAAGGCTGCCTCTTCCTGATCTTCGGTAAGCGAAAAGTACTTTCCATCGGCCACGATGCCCACGATCTGGATCGGCTGGCCGGAGCTGTTCTTGAAATAGCGGCCGACGGCGTCGCTGAGGTGAGAGTCATTGGAGTGGAAGAGACGCCGGGCGAACTGCTGATTCACAACGGCAACGGGCGGGGTCTTCGCAGTGTCGGCAAAGCTTACATCGCGTCCCGCGAGCAGTGGTGTTTCAGCAGCAGCGAAGTATCCGGGTGAGACGTAGTAGTTGTAGGCATCAAATGCTCTGTTGGAGGGCTTGAAATCGGTAGTCTGTTGAGAGAAGACATTGGAATCGGACGTATCCAGTGAAAGGGGCGTGGCATTCGCGTAGGCTGCTGCTGTCACTCCCGGGAGGTGCGATACCCTTTCCAGCAGCTGGCGCTGCAAGTGGTCGGCGGCCTGGTTCGAATAGCCAGCCTGGCTGAGCTCGAATTTCGCCAGCACAGCATGCTTCGGATTGAGACCCATATTCATGGTCATTGCTTTGCCCAGGCCACGCAGCGAGACAAAGGCAGCCGTGACGGTGACGCAGCAGAGCGCGATCTGCGCGGCCAGCAGGACATCGCGAAGCGCCCAGCGGCGTCCTGCGGGGGATTGGCTTCCACCGCTCTTAATCGCGTCATTGGGATCGGTCTTGAATATCTGGCGCAGTGGCATCACGCCGAACACTACGCCGGCGAACACCGAGACGAGCAACCCCATCAGGATCAATGATGGCTGGGGCGTTACGGCGAAAAACCTCAGTGGGTATTCGGTGGGTGGGTGCCAGCTGGCCAGGCCGGTGAGGGCGATCCATGCTAAAGCACAGGCGCAGGCGCCCCCGAAGATCGCAATCACAATCGCCTCGGCGAGGATCTGGCGGACGATGCGCCAGCGGCTCGACCCAATGGCCATGCGGATGGCAATCTCGCGCGTGCGGTCGGCCGTATGCGCTGCGAACAATCCACCGAGGTTGGCGCAGGCGGCGAGCAGCACGATACCGGCCAGCCCCATTATCCCAGCCAGAAAGGCGCGCGCCGGCGCACCGAAAAACTCGCCCATGAGGCCAGGACGGGTGAGCTTGAGTGCCAGCTTCTCTTCGTCTTTCGGATACTGCCGCTTGATGCGGGCAGCAATCGTGTTCAGTTCCGCCTGCACCTGGGGCATGGTGACGCCGTCCTTGATGCGCACGATCGAATAGACACGCTGATCGCTCCGCGACTCAAGCCAATCGGCTCCATCCAGCGATGCTTCATTCGCCAGCGGAACGAAAATGTCCGTCGTCCCCATTTTCTCGGTACCGTCGAAGTCTTCCGGGGTAACGCCGACGATCGTGTACGGGATGCTTGTTAAGGCGGACGGTCTTTCCCACGATGTTGGGATCCGCGCCAAAGTCACTCTTCCAGGCAGGCCAGGCAAGCACCGCAGCCTGCGAAGCTTCGGGATGATCGTCATCGGCGCGCTGCAGCAGACGCCCCAGGAAGGGCTTGATGCCGACGACCTCGAAGTATTGCCCGCTCACTTCGGTTCCCCAGACGGGCCGGGTAGCGCCGTTGGCCTCGAGGCCAAAATTCGATATGCTCATGGCGGCAACCGCAGAAAACACCGTATTTCCATCGCGGACATCGCGCACTTCCGGATAGGAAAAAATTGGATAGGTCCGATTGCTGTGCGCCAGCGTCATCACCTGCTCGGGATGAGGCACGTCGATTGGCCGCAGGATCAATGCCTGCAGCACGCCGAAAACGATGACATTGGCGGCGATCCCGAGCGCCAGGGTGAAGACCGCGGTGAGGGCAAAGCCGGGAGAACGGCGCATCTGGCGTAGGGCGAATCGCAAGTCCTGCAGCAGGATGGTCATGGTCGGCCTCCGCGTGACGACATGGCTACATAGAGAAAAATGCAATTCGAGAGCCAAAGTGTCGTGAATGCAACTTTATGAGAACGAAGCGGCTTACGGGGTCTCGCAGGTGTATGGGAAACCGATTGTGTGTCCGGTCTCACCGCAGGGTGTCCGTGAATGAACAGGGACGGCGCGACCGCACTTACTAACCTTACTCACTAACTATGACCCAAGCGACAGCAGCGCCCTCCTTAGCCGCACGTGGCGCTTCGTAAGATGTAGGTAAAGCATTTCATCCGGTTTGGCTTTGGCGCGGATGATTCGGAGCAGAGCTTCTTTTTCTTCTCGCGTCCACGCATGCAATCCCGGCACCTGCGCCAGGACAAGCGCAAAATTCTCGAAGGCTGCCTTCTCCAGCGACGTCCACGAAGACGTGCTGGCGCCGCCGCTTCTCGGAAATAAAATTCGCTCCAGCGCGCGCGTCGAATGGTCGCGCATGAGGCCGGCGTCTCCGCCGAAATCGCGCGCCATCCGCCGGTTGACTCGCAATCCGATGTTGCGCGTTGAAAACGTATCCCACGCCCCTACTTCGCTTCCCGGCAGCGCATAAAATACGTGCCCCGCCGCCAGCCGCTTCAGCGTGGGCGCGGGTGTCCGGTATTTGTTTTTCCCTAACTTAGTATCGGCGGCGATTTTATGCTCTTCGCGCTCCGCCAGTCTTTGCAGATCGGCGCGTCCCGGCCTGAAGCCAAGCTTGCGGTAGAACCAGAACGCGCCCGACTCAATCGCCTCCTCGTTCTCGTGGCCCAGTTGATACGGATAGACCGAGACACACGTCGTCCCCATACGGTGGCACAGGCAGCGCAGCACTTGCGCGTAGATCCACCCCGCTTCGCCGCCGCGGAAAGTGTAGAAGGTATTGAAGCCGACCTCCATCCACTCGCAAAGACCGATGGCTTCGATGTAGTTGATGGGCACGCCATTCTTCAACGTCATTCCCGCTACGTACGCGCGCAGCGGCAGGCGGCGGTCGGGCGGCAGGTTCCAGAGATAGATGGTCACTCCTCGGCCTGCTTCGTGTATCCCAAGATCGGCTCGAACTTCGTATCGAACTACCGACCCCGGATCGCCCAGCGTGGTGCCATAAAGTTCGCGGTAGCGCACCAGCATGACCTCGCGGATCATGTCCATGATGTGCTCACCCTGCTTGCGCGAGAGCTTGGTCCGTTGCGGTGGACGCCGCTCCAGTTCGTCAGCTAGCGACACCTGGCTCCGGCTGATCAATGGTCCGTTATGGTAGAAAACGTTGCGAACCGGCTTCCAGTTTCGCGTTCGCGTGATGGCGGAGTTCTTAAGATTCCAACGCAGGGGGACGCGCAGAGATTCGTACAACTCGGCTTTTTGTTGCGCCGGGAGCGCCAACCGTCCAAAGCGTTTAATCAGCCACGCGGTGGCGCTCTTCTTCCGCGCAGCCGCTTCCAGCCATCTTCGCCAGGGCGTGTCGGCCTCGACATACGCGTCGTCTTCGAGCAAGGGAATGAAACGCGGGCCGGTGTTGCCCAACTCTCGTCCGGGTTCGTAGTTTTCCCAGGCGATCTCGACTTGGCCGGGCATGCGCTTGACTAGCCAGCTCGCAACATCGAAGCTGAGCGTGTCTTCCATCTGTGTGCCGGCGATTCCGGAGACTTCGATGGGCTCAAAGGCGTCCATATCGGCACCGGCTTCGCGTAATGCTTCAACTTTCTTGTGGAAACTATTAAGAATGCGCTCGGCGAGGCGAACCACGGCTGGCCCTTGCGGAAAGGCTCGCAGGAAAAGTAACGCTTCATGGAAGCGGATCAGCGTAGAAGGATCGGGAAAGCGCACGGCGTCGAGCCGATTCAGTAACTTCACAACGTGAGGTGCTTCGTGGCGGCCGAAGCGATCGCGACAGGCTTCCAGTTCTGTGAGTCGGCGATCGATAGGGTTCGCAGCCACTGGCAGATTCCCGACCAAGAGTACCTCATGCCGCGCCTGCGCGGCTCACCCAATCAGCGCAGCAGCTTCATCCCCGCAGCGCCCGCCGCATTCTGATCGAAGGTGACGGTGTATTGACATTCCGCCGCGTGGCCGCAGCGCTCAATCAGGCAGTCGGCAAAATCGGCGCGGCTGGCACCAAACTTCCGCAATGCCTGCGCGACGATTTCCGCTCGCTCAATCACCAGTTCTTTGCTGCGCAGTAAAGTCCCCAGCACCTGCTCAATTTCGTTCTTCTTGAAACGGTAAGAAACCTCCAACACCCAAACCAGTTCCGCGAGGACAATCAGGGAAAGGAATCCGGGCGAATCCTGGGAGAGCGAGTCTATAACTCTCACCGCCGCGGCCGTCTGGGCGGGATCGTCGTGAGTAAGATAGCGGACGACAACATTCGTGTCGAGGCCGATCATCTCAGAAAATCATCTCACCGCCATCATCGGGAACCGGATGCGCGCCTGGCGATGGCGGCGTTCATCTCTTCAATCGATACCGGCTTGGTGCGCTTGCCTTGGAACAGCCCTTTCAGTTCCTGTACCGAGCGCGTGGCCGCGACGATCGCGAATTGACTCTTTCCCTGCTCGACGAATTCCACGCGATCTCCCGCCTCCAGCCCGAGGGCAGCGCGCACCCGGGCGGGGATGGTGATTTGGCCTTTCGAAGTGAGGGTTGCGGCTGCCATCGTATTCCTATTCTCCTTACATCATAGTAAGGAATATAGGCAATGTCAAGGAACGAGGCTGCGGCGCGTACGGGCTGCGAAATGCCAGGACACTCAGGCGCCTCAAGCCATGGCGCTTCTTACGATGTGTGGTCTTGGTCGCGAGGCGCCCACACATTCGCAAAGAACGCGAATGTGTGGGGCACCCGGCCCCATTACCCCCGTAATCTTGTCCGGCGTTCTCCAACCGGTCACACTTACGGTGCACATGGCTCGCTTCGTAAGGATTTTCTTCAAGAACTGCTCCTAGGTGCGAAGTGGGTGCTTAGGTGGTCGGAGGATACAATGAAGCGCATACTGTGCACCATCCTGCTACTCACCACTTTTGCTATGGCTCAAAATGACAAACCGAGAAAGCGGTTCATTGCGGGCGATATGCTGTTGTCGAAGGTCACGCTCAAGACGAAGATTGAACTGGCGATTTACGGCGCTCGCTATGCACGCGATTCGATGTTGGACCCTGAATCTTTCCGTGTTTCTCAGGTGTTCGTCGTAAACGATGATGTGTGCATGGAGTTTCGCTCGAAGAACAGCATGGGCGGATACGTTCAAAGTGCGGGTGTGTACGACGACTACTGGGGAAGGTTCAGTCAGTATACAGGGGAGCCCGAACGCGAATCTGGTGATTTTGATAGCCGTCTTGAGTATCTCGCCAGCGACCGCTACCGTGCGAATCAAGAGTTCGAGGGTTCTTGTGTGCATCCGAAAACGCAATACAGCAAGCCCGTGGATGTTACTGATCAAGTTAAAGCCGCGTTGAAGTCTGATCGAAACAAGGAATAGCTAAAGCCCAGCAGTATTAGTGCTTAGGAGAATGCGATGAGTACGATGACCGCAATTGAACGGGAGGTGACTGAGATGTACTCAAAGCAGATGCCGCAGTATGACAATATTTGGGCTGAGGAGCGGAAGGAATTCCCAAGCGAAAGAACAATCGAGATGTTGAATTTCGTCACTCGCAACAATCGGAAGTTCATCATCTGGGGACGCCCAAAGCAACCCCAGATAAAAGCCTAGAGCCTGACTCGGCAGCACATGCCAATGTGCTAATATCGGTAAAATTGCTTACCGCCGCTCTGCATCTTGTTGAATGTATGTTTCAGCGCGGGTTCGAATCCCACGAGGGCTACCACAAGGTTAAGGTTTATGATGGCCGAAGCCGCTGCAATGTCGAGTGACCTGATCGCAGTGGCGGCGATGATCGTCGGATTTGGAACCGTTGTGATCATGTTCCGAATTCAGCGGGAGCTTTTGATACGGGAGCACCCTGCGAAATATCCCAATTGGCCAACTTGGCTGGCGTGCGCAGATGGTTTGATCTTGGCATCTGTCGTAATGGCCGTTTTTCTCGTGGTTGTTCCGCTGCTAGCCTTTCCAACTGTCACGCGATGCAGGGAAGCCCTCGCAGCAGCATCTTGCGTAAGCGCAGTCCTTTTACAGTTCGGCTACGTCCCCGCGATATTGGCGCACTATCGGATCGGGATTGTTGCGCAGAGAACCATTGCCCGCGAGCGCGGGGAGCCAGCCGAAAAGGTCATCGTCGTTCTGTCGATTGCGCTTGCTGCGCTGGCGTTCGCATTTGTCTTCTGTCGGCACACGGTTTGACCCGGGAAACCTTGGCTGCGGAAAATCATCCGCAACACGGAATTAGCCCACTGCCAAGAATTGCAAATCAGGGCGTTGCCGGCTGTCACCATGCTATAATCTCCATTCGCCTGAACGTTTGTACGTCGAGGCTGATCCTGTGATTTCCTCCGCGGGCGGATCCGTTATTCCGAGATTCATCGCAATTCAAGTTCGAGTTTCATAGACACCGAGGTATCGCTATGTCCGGCCATTCGAAATGGGCAACCATCAAGCACAAGAAGGGCGCGCTCGATGCCAAGCGCGGCAAGATCTTCACTCGTCTCATCAAGGAAATCGCGATGGCGGCCAAGTCGGGCGGCGACCCCGACATGAACCCGCGCCTGCGGACGGCGATCCTGGCGGCGAAGTCCGAGAACATGCCCGCCGACAACATCAAGCGCGCCATCCAGCGCGGCACCGGCGAACTTCCGGGCTTGACTTACGAGGAATTCATTCTTGAAGGCTACGGTCCGGGCGGCGTTGCTTTGTTGGCCGAAATCTCTACCGACAACCGCAATCGCACGGTGAGTGAAATCCGGCACGTGTTCGGCAAAAACAATGGCAACATGGCCGCTGCGGGCTCGGTTGCGTATATGTTCCACAAGAAGGGGGACATCATTATTCCGAAATCCGCAGCCAAGGAAGACGATCTGATGAACATCATCCTGGAGTCGGGCGGTGAGGACTTAAAGGATGAAGGCGAGAACTGGGAAATTCTGACCGATACTTCCGCTTACGAAACCGTCTTGGAGGCCGTGAAAAAGGCCGGCATTACCCCGATCTCCTCAAGCGTGAGCATGGTTCCGGATACCTACATCAAGCTCGAAGGCCAGCAGGCGGCGCAAATGATCCGCCTGATGGAAGCGCTCGAAGATAACGAAGACGTGCAGAACGTGCATGCGAACTTCGACATCGACCAGAAGACTCTGGAAGAAGTCGCGGGCTGACATCATCGGGTAGTCGGGCCATCGGGTCAGCTGAAGTGCGAAACTGTTCCGTCTTTGAATTTCGATCTTGGATTTCGATCCGATGACGCGATCACCCGATTCTCTTCCACACTTTTCAACACCATAGAGGAAAAGTTTGTGGAAAACTAGGAACTTACTCTTGTAACCTTCTGTTAACCCAACGCGTTCAACATTCTGCACTGCATCGGGTGCTTGCTGTATTGACTCCCCGCGAAGCGTTGATCTGAGTGAAGACACGTCTCGACAAGTTGCTGGTGGATCGCGGACTGACGCCGTCGCGCGAACGGGCGCAGGCCCTGATCCTGGCTGGAAAAGTTCTTGTCAACGAGCAGAAGATCGAGAAGGCGGGTGCCTTGATTGACTCGGGCTCAACGTCGGTGTTGCGCCTGCTGGGCGAGGATCTCCGCTACGTCAGCCGGGGCGGGCTCAAGTTGGAGAAGGCGCTCGAGCACTGGCGAATCGACCTCCACGGCAAGGTCTGTCTCGACGTCGGCGCTTCCACCGGAGGCTTCAGCGACTGCATGCTGCAGCACGGCGCCGCCAAGGTGATTGCCGTGGACACCGGGTATGGGCAGATGGATTTCGGATTGCGCAACGATCCGCGCATTCGGCTTCTGGAGAAAACCAACGCACGCTACCTCGGGCCCGGCGACATTGGCGAACCGATTGACTTCATTGCCATGGATGTTTCCTTCATCTCTGCCACGCTGGTGCTGCCGGCCGTGATTCGCGCCGCTTCCTCTTGCGCCAGGTCTTTCGCCAACCCGGTTCATGACCAGAATCGCCAGATTGTGGTGCTGGTGAAGCCCCAGTTCGAAGCGGGCAGGGAACTGGTGGGTAAAGGCGGAATCGTGCGCGACGAATCGGCACAGCGAGCGGCTGTGATCAGGGTGGAAGCGACGCTCTTGGAACTTGGATGCGCGCACACTGAATGGATCGAGTCTCCAATCCTCGGTGGTGGCGGCGAAGGCAACCGCGAATTTCTGCTCCACGCAGAGTTTTCGGGGCCTGCCGTCGAGTGATTCTGTACAATCGGAAGTCCGATGTCAGAAGAAGAGTCAGAAGAGACGCCCGAAGACATGTCTAAGCCTCCCCGCAGCCCAACCCGCCAGAAAACCGTTGCCATCATTTCGAAGCCGGGTCGTCCCGAGCTGCGCGAAGTATTGCCCGCGCTCGAAAAATGGCTGCAGCAGCACAACTACGCGGTGGTGATGGACAAGGAAAGCGCCGCTTATTTCTCCGCGGCGGACGTGATGCCGCGAAGGGAGTTAGCCCAGCGGTCGCCGTATCTGGCTCTGGTGCTCGGCGGCGACGGCACGCTGCTGTCGGCGACGCGCGCGGTTGCGAAAGCCGGAACGCTGATCCTCGGCGTCAACCTTGGCACGCTCGGGTTTATGACGGAGCTTGCGCTGACCGATCTCTATCCCTCCCTGGAGGCGATCGAGAAAAACCGCTACATCGTGGACACCCGATCCATGCTGAGTGGCACGCTGGTCCGAGGCGAGCAGACGCTGGCCACGCACGAGGCTTTGAACGAGGTGGTGGTGAGCAAAAGCGCCATCGCGCGCTTGAATCACTTCGAGCTTTTCGTGGACACGAAGTTCGTTTCCAGCTACCGGGCAGATGCGCTGATCATCGCCACCCCGACCGGTTCCACGGCGTACTCCCTCGGAGCGGGAGGGCCGATTCTTAACCCGGATGTGGATGCGTTCGTCATTACGCCGGTTTCGCCCCACGGATTGACGCACCGTCCGGTGGTGGTGCGCGATACGGTCGAGATCGAAATCCACGTCAAGACCGGGAAGGAGGAAGCCTATCTGAGTTTCGATGGACAAGTCGGCTTGCCCGCGCGAGACGGCGATATCGTGCGCTGCGTTAAGGCGGAACATTCGGCCAGACTGTTGCGTTTTCAGAAAACATTTTTCGAAGTGCTCGCCACCAAGCTCAAGTGGGGAGAGCGCTAAAGCCGGTGCGAGACAATGAGTATTGTGAGCGAAAATCATCCAGGCCTCGTCGAGCACACCTTTGACACCGGCGACGGTCAATTGAACGTTCACTTGAACTATGCCGAAGGCCCTGCCCATGGGCCACCGCTGGTGCTGTTGCATGGGCTCGGCCGGCGCTGGCAGGTGTTTCTGCCGGTGATTCCCGCGCTGAGCCTGCGCTGGCATATCTTCGCGCCTGACCTTCGCGGTCACGGCAAGTCCTCCCGCGTCGCTCGGGGATACCACGGGCCGCAGTATGCTGAAGACATCGCCTGCCTTCTGCGCGAGCGCGTTTCCGCTCCCGCCGTTCTCTTCGGACATTCGCTCGGCGGCATGTTGGCCATGTGGGTCGCTTCTCATCATCCGGAACTGGTGCGCGCCTTGATTCTCGGCGACAACATGATCACCGTTCGGCATCTTCGAAACCCGATGTACACGGCGTTGTTCTCGGGACTGCGCGATCTGGCGCGCGCAGGTGGCTCGGTCGAGCAGATCGCTAACGGCATCGGCAAAATTGTGCTGCCAATTCCAGGCACCGATGAGGCCGCTACGATCCGCGAACTTCCCGGCAACGATGAGGCCTACCTGCTTTCATGGGCGCGCTGCGTGCAGCAGGCCGATCCCGACGCATACGACATGACGCTCGATGGATCTTCGATCGAAGGCTGGGACGGCGAGACGGTGCTGCGCGGAATCGTTTGTCCAACCCTGCTATTGCAAGCCAGCCCGGCATTAGGCGGCTTGATGTCCGACGCAGACGTGGCGCTCGCCACGCGCCTGTTGCCGCATCACACGCACGTAAAGTTTCGCAACCTGGGACACGCGCTGTTTATCCAGCAACCCGAACCGGTGCTGCGAGCAGTCACGAACTTCTTGGAGTCGCTGTAACACGCTCGCGTGGAGAAGGTTGTGTGGGGACGGGCGTCCGCGCCCCGTCCAAGCCGCGTCAGAATTTCTCCATCCGTATCTGATCCTGCAAACTCTCTCGCCGTCGTATCACTTTCCTCTTTGCGCCCTCCACCAGCACTTCGGCCGCACGGCCGCGCGTGTTGTAGTTCGATCCCAGAACTGAACCGTAGGCGCCCACGTCCAGAATCGCGAGCAGATCGCCCTCGCTGACCATTGGAAGTTTTCTGTCACGCGCAAAGAAATCGCCAGTCTCGCAGATGGGGCCCACTACATCGGTAATCTCGGTTTCGCGCGATTCGCGGCGCACCGGGACAATCTCGTGATAAGCGCTGTAGAGAGAGGGGCGCAGCAGGTCGTTCATCGCCGCATCGACAATCAAAAAGCGCTTGTGATTATTCGTCTTCCGGTAGAGGACGCGCGTCAGCAACACGCCCGCCGGTCCCACGATCGAGCGCCCAGGCTCGAGCAGCAAATGCAGCTTCAATCCGCGCAACGGAGCAAGCACTGCCCGCGCGTACGCCGCAATCTGTTTTTCAAAGCTTTCCTGCGCTCCTTCGTACGAAATTCCCAGGCCGCCACCGGCGTCGATGTAGCGAATGTCATGCCCCTGCTCGCGCAGCGCTCGAATCAGTTCGGCCACGCGCTCGAGCGCCTCCTGGAAGGTGCCGACGTCGGTGATCTGCGATCCGATGTGGACGCTCACTCCCGCCACTTTCAGATATGGCTGCTTTGCGGCCAGCGCGTAGAGTGTCCGCGCCTCCGGAATCGGCACGCCGAACTTGTGCTGATGCAAGCCAGTCGAAATATAGGGATGAGTCTTAGCCGAGACGTCGGGATTGACGCGCACCGCCACTGTCGCGCGTTTCTTCAGTCGTGTCGCGGTTGCGGAGAGCAAGTTCAATTCAGAAGCGCTCTCAATGTTGAACAGCAAGATCCCCGAGCGGAGGGCGAGTTCCATTTCCGCCGCAGTCTTGCCCACGCCGGAGAATACAACTTTGCTCGCAACTCTGCTCGCGGCCTTCCGGTTCGCGCGCAGAACTCGCTGCAGTTCACCGCCAGAGACCACGTCGAAGCCGGTTCCCTCGCCGGCCAGCAGGCGCAGAATTGCCAGCGTCGAATTGGCCTTGACCGAATAGCACAGCGTGTGAGGAATGGAATGAAAAGCGTGAACGAATGCCGCCACTCGCGCGCGGATCATTGCCGCAGAATAGACGTACAGCGGAGTTCCATGGCGCGCGGCAAGGCCTTCAAGCGCGACGGCCTCGCAGTAGAGTTCAGTGGCTCCTGCCCCCGAAGCCGCGCCATGATACGCAAACGCGGGTGGGCGTAACGCTTGCGATTCGCGCGCGCGTTTCACTTGCGTTTGCCAGAAAGCTGATCGGCTTTCACTTTGATGGCGACCACGGTCTGATCGTCGAAGGTATCGACGCCAGCAGCATGCTCGGTCACGGCCTTGAAGATTTCGTTCACCACGCAGTCCGCCGACTTGGTGGCGCAGCCGGCGACGATCGACTCCACTCGCTCCGGCCCAAACGATTGGCCGTGCCGGTTGCGCGCGTCGAGAATGCCGTCGCTGTAGAACACGAACAGATCGCCCGGCTTGGCCTTGAAAGTGAACTCGTCATAATCGGCCTCGTCGAACAGTCCCAAGGGCAGTCCGGTCGCCTCGATGAACTCAATTTTGCCGTCATGATAATAGATGGGCCGCGGCAAGCCCGAATTCGCTACCAGCAGCGTCCGCTTCTCGTCGTCCCACACCGCATAGATAATCGACACGAATTGTGCGGCAATCCTCCGTTCCGCGAGCGACAGATTCACCGCCGACAGCATCTCCGCCGGGCCCGGTTCAATCGGCGCATGCGAACGCAAAATGCCGCTAACGAGCGCGGCGTAAATTGCGGCCGGAGCGCCTTTGCCGCTTACGTCTCCAATCGCAATCCCCAGCCGCGACAGCGAATACGGAACGAAGTCGTAGAGATCGCCGCCGATGGCGCGGGCGGGAACAAACTTCGCCTCGACATCGAGATGCTGCATCTTGGGAAGGGAATGCGGCAGCAAGCGAAACTGCAGTTCGCGCGCCAGCGCCAGGTCGCGCTCCAGCCGCTGCTCCTGCCGCGCAATCTGCTCATACAATCGCGCATTTTCAATGGCGATTGCAAGCTGTGCCGCGAGGGTGGTCAGGGTGCGCTTGTGGTCCTCGGTAAAATAGCCGCGGCGCGTGTGCTCCAGATCGAGCACTCCAATTACTTTCTCCTGGTAGATCAGCGGAACCGCCAGTTCCGAGCGCGTCTCCGGATTGGTTGCGATGTAGCGGTCACTCTTGGCGACGTCGGGCACCAGGACCGCTTCCTTGGCCTGTGCCGCGTATCCCACTACGCCGCGGCCCATCGGAATATCGTGCTTCAGATGCAATCTTTCCTCGAAGCGCTGCGAGAACCGGTGCTGGAGTTTTTCTCCCGTCTGATCCACCAGAAGAATGCTGAACATCTGGTACTCGATTAGCCGATTGAGCAACTCAGCGACGCGCTTGAGCAGTTGGTCCAGGTTCAAAATCGACGTGAGTTCGCGCGCAATTTCGTTCAGCAGAAGCAGCGTGCGCGCCTGGCGCGTTGTGCGAGTGTGCAGCCGCGCGTTCTCGATGCCCACCGCCATGCGCGACGCAATCAGCGTCAGCAGGCGTTTGTGCTCCTCGGTGAAGTAACCCTTCTCGCGCGCCTCCAGGTCGATCACGCCAATCACCCGGTTCTTGACGATCAGCGGTACGGCCAGTTCCGAGTGAACGTTGGGGAGAGCCTCAATGTAGAAATCCTCTTGTGTCGCGTCCGCGACCAGTACGGCTTGACGGGTCTGCGCGGCGCGTCCGGTAACGCCCTGGCCCACTTTCACGCGCACGCGGTCGGCGACCTCCCGCGGATATCCCACATGGAAGCGGACGTACAGTTCCTGACGCTGCTCATTGAGCAACAGGATCGCGAAAATTTCGTAGTCAATGACCTTGCGTACCAGTTCCGCCACGCGCCGCAACGTTGTTTCCAGGTCGAGCGTGGTATTCACCACGTCGGCCACTTCCAGCAGAAGGGGGTCCACCTCGGAAGCGCGGAAAGTTGGCGTGGCGGTCGTTTTCACAAGCTTCATCTTAACAAGTTCTCAGTTCTCGGTTCTCAGTGCGGTCCGAATGGCTTTGGATTTTCTGAGAACTGAGAACCGAGAACTGAGAACTCTCACAAATTGCCAATTACAAACTTTCCAGCACGCAGATATCCGGAAGGTTGCGGTAGCGTTCTGCATAATCCAGGCCGTAGCCGACCACATAGGCATCGGGAATGGTGAAGCCGATGTATTGCACCTGGATCGGCTGCTTGCGTCGTGAGGGCTTGTCCAGCAGGGCCGCAATGCGCAACGACTTCGGCCGATGCGCCATCACCAGCTTCGAAATGTAGTTCAGCGTCAGCCCGGTGTCGAGGATGTCTTCGACCAGAATTACGTTCCGGTCGGTCATCGAACTATCCATGTCTTTGGTCAAACGGACTTCGCCGAGCGAGTCCCACGCCGCGTGGCCCGCCGGGTCTTCTTTGACCGTGGGGCGGTTGCCGTAGCTCGAAACCCCGATGAAGTCGAAAGTAGCGTCGAGTGGAATCTGGCGAGCAAGATCGCTCAGAAAAATGGCCGCGCCTTTAAGAACGCCGACCAGGATAATCGATTGGCCAGCAAAATCGCGGGCAATCTCTTTTCCCAGTTCGGCGACGCGTTTGGCAATGGCTTCGCGGGAGAGCAACACTTTGAGCTCGGACATTGGTTCGGACATTGATTCGGGCATTGAGCACCATCTTATACACGAGTTTGGGCGCAACCGGAATGGGTTTTAAATCAAACCAATATTCCCGCGGACTGTGGTCGCTCGTTGCGCGCTTTTCTCCACGTCACTAGAATTCTAGTTCGCAGCTTTACCTGAGGAGTGCTTTGTGAATCTTAAGGGAATTCAACTGACGTGGCTTGGTCACTCCACCTTCAGAATCCAGACGCCGGAAGGGAAGACCCTCATCATCGATCCGTGGATTGCCGGCAATCCCATGTGCCCGGCGAGTGAGAAGAACGTGAAGAAGGCCGACGTGTTGGTCTGCACCCACGGACATGGCGATCACATCGGGGACGCGGTCGATGTGGGCAAGAAACTCAATCCGATCGCTGTCGGCATCTATGAGCTCTGTTTGTGGCTGCAGAAGAAAGGCGTCAAACAGATCGCACCCATGAACAAGGGCGGCACGCAAACCGTCGCCGAGGTGAAGATCACCATGGTTCACGCGGTGCATTCCTGCGGAATTCAGGATGGCGACCAGATCGTTTACGGCGGTGAAGCCTGCGGCTACGTGCTCGAGTTCTCGAACGGAGTCAAGCTCTACCACGCGGGCGACACGAATGTCTTTAGTGACATGGCCATCATTCGCGACCTGTACGCGCCGAAGATTGCTATGCTGCCCATCGGCGACCATTTCACCATGTCGCCGCGTGAGGCTGCCTATGCCTGCAAGCTGCTGCAACCGGAAACTGTCATTCCCATGCACTTCGGCACGTTTCCGCAGCTGACGGGAACGCCTGCCGGGTTGCAAAAACTGGTGCCGGATGTGAAGGTGCTGGAGATCACGCCGGGGCAGACGATTTCGTAATTCTCTGTGGAGCAACGGGCGCTCCACCCGCAAGTTCTGCAGCGCACGGAGCAACAATGAATGATCGACCCGCAAATCGTGACTGGCGCATGGGTGGAATTACAGTCCCTGACGTCGAAGACTACGTGTACGCGATGTTGCCGCCGCGCGACGAGGTTCTCGCCGAAATGGAAGCCGACGCCAGCAAGAACGATGTGGCCATCGTCGGCCCCGCCGTCGCTCGCGTGCTTTATCAACTGGCCACCATCAGCGGAGCGAAGAAGATCTTCGAAATGGGATCGGCCATCGGCTATTCCACCATCTGGTGGGCGCGGGCGGTGGGCGATGGCGGACGCGTCGTCTATACCGACGGCGATCCCAAGCGTGCCGACAGGGCCCGCCGTTACTTCGATCGTGCCGGCGTCAGCCAGCGCATCACGGTTCGCGTGGGCGACGCGCTCGAATTTCTTTCGGAGGAGAAGGAGCAATACGACATCATCTTCAACGACGTTGATAAGATCGACTACCCGCGCGTCTTTCGTTTAGCGCTCCCGCGCCTGAAAAGCGGTGGCCTTTTTGTCGCCGACAATGTTCTCTGGAGCGGCAAGGTCGGCAAGCCCAATCCCGACGCCACAACCAAAGCTATCCTCGAATTCAACAAACTGATCTACGAATCAAAGGACCTGTTTACGACCATTTTGCCCATCCGCGATGGAGTTTCGGTTTGCGTGAAGAAGTAGGACGCCGGGCGCGCCGCGCTCGTGCCGCACCTGCTAAAATTGCCGTTTCCATCCCACGCGATGAAGACTCCGACCCTATTGTCCGTCGAACAGATCCCGGAGACTCTGGCCCGCACTCAGGCGCTGGCGCAGCCCGACTCCGCGGCTGACGTAGTGGTTGTGGGCGCTGGCCCCACGGGTATGGCCTGCGCCATCGAGGCGCAGAAGGCGGGCTTCAAGGCCCTCATCATCGACAAGGGATGTCTCGTCAATTCCATCTATCACTATCCGAACAACATGGTGTTCTTTACCACGCCGGAGCTGCTCGAGATTGGCGATGTCCCTTTCACTACATCACTGGCAAAACCTACCCGCCTCGAAGCGCTCGAATATTATCGCCGCGTCGCCGAGCACTATCACCTGAATATCCGCCAGTATGAATGGGTGAAGACCATTACCGGTGAGGACGGCGACTTTCGCGTCACCACAACCAACCGGCACGATGCCATTCACGACTATCGTGCGCGCAAGATCGTGCTTGCTACCGGTTACTACGATCTCGCCAACCAAATTAATATTCCGGGCGAAGACCTGGACAAAGTTTTCCATTACTATCGCGAACCGCATCCTTATTTCGACGCCGACGTCGTGGTGATCGGCGGCAAGAATTCAGCGGCCGAAGCGGCTTTGGATTTGTGGCGGCACGGGGCGCGCGTCACGCTCGTCCATCGCGGATCGCAGATGCACGCACACGTGAAGTATTGGGTGCGTCCCGACATCGAGAACCGCATCCGGGCTGGTGAAATCATCGCGCACTTCAACAGCACGGTGCAGGAGATCCACGATGACTGCGTGGTCGTGCGAACTCCATCCGGCCCGCTTCGACTGAAAAACGATTTTGTATTCGCGCTCACCGGGTATCATCCCGACTACGATTTTCTCCGCAGTGTGGGTATCGAACTGGCTACAGAACAGCTTCGTCCCGTCTGCGATCCTGAGAATCTGGAATCGAACATTCCGGGAATCTACGTCGCTGGAGTCATTGTCGCCGGCTCACGGACGAACGAAATCTTCATTGAGAATGGCCGTTTCCACGGCAAACTGATCGCCGCTCACCTCAGCGAGAAGCTGGGAGGCGGGAACCCGAATTTTCCGCTTGACGCAACTTAACGAGTCAAGGGCTCATTTAGAGCCCCTTGGAAAGCGCCCAGCAAGCACAAAATAATCTACGGAGGAATCTATGAAGCTATCTCGAAATCTAGTTCAAACAATCGCCGCCGCCGCAATCCCGGTCATCGTTCTCTCCGCCAGCTTGGTTATGGCCCAGTCGGATGCGCACAAGTCCTTCGACCTGTTGAAGGGAATGGAAGGGAACTGGGCTGGAAAGAACCAGCAGGGTCAGCCGGTTGAAGTGACCTTTCGCATGACGGCCGGCGGCTCGGCGCTGATGAGCGAGATTCATGGGCACGGTCCGGAGAACATGATCACCATGTTTCACATGGATGGCGACCGCCTTTTGATGACCCACTACTGCGGAGCCGGCAATCAGCCGCGGATGAAGGTCATCTCGGCGGACGCGAAATCGGTCAGCTTCGAATTCTTCGACGGCACCAACATCGGCCCGGGCGACGGACACATGCAGCACGTGACCTTCACGGAACCTGATGCCGATCATCACGTTGAAGAATGGACCTTCCTGGATCATGGCAAAGAAATGAAGGAAGTGTTCACGCTGGCGCGGGCGAAGTAGAGGCTTGGCCCGGGTTTTCACATTTGGACTTGCCCTGCTGCTGTGTGCGGCAAGCGCGTGGGCTGCAGGCACGCCTATTCCGCACGGCACGCTGGAACTCATCGCCGAAAAGCAAGGGATCGCAGCGGGACGCAAGTTCGATGTTGGGTTGCGTTTCCAACTTGAGAAGGGCTGGCACATTTACTGGGTCAATCCGGGCGATTCGGGCGAACCGCCTCGCGTGGAGTGGCAGTTGCCGGCGGGTCTTACGGCTGGGGCAATCGAGTGGCCTACGCCGCGGCGCTTCGAGACTTCTAGCATCGTGGATTATGGTTACGAGGATGCGGTGCTGCTCATCGTGCCGATGCATGCGGAGGCCAGTCTGGCGGCGCAGCCGACGGCTCGGCTGGACGCCAAGGTAAGGTTGCTGGTCTGCAGCCACGAGATGTGCATTCCGAGCAAGGCTGAACTCTCGCTCACTCTCCCCATCAAAGCGCAGCCGCCTGCGCCGGATGCTCGGAGCATTGCTTTGTCCACTGCTGATTTGTTCGCTGCTACACGTAAGTCTCTGCCGCGTCCGGCGCCGGGGAACTGGAAATTCAGTGTGACCGACGTCGGGGATTCTTTCGTGCTGACTGCCAACATTGGCCAGCGGAACACGGGCCATCAAGTCACGCAGGCTGTATTCTTTCCGCTGGCTGAGTCGCAGATTGAAAATGCGGCGCCGCAGAAACTGTCACCAGTCGCCGGTGGCTTCCGGCTGACGTTGCGGAAATCCTCTCAGCTGCTCAAGCCGATCGCGCGGCTGAAGGGCGTGCTTGTGCTCTCCTCCGAGCATTCCCAGGTGGATCAGTCTTACTTGATTGACGTGCCCGTCAGCAAGCCAGGCGCGATGAGAAGCAGTTACGATCTTGGAATTCACCCGGTAGAATCCTTAAAGGAGGGATCACGGATATGAAGCGCTCGACCCAATTCCCGATGCTTTTTTACCCTAGGCTTCTATGCCCCATGCTTGTTGCTCTGGTGCTGTGTGCAATGGCGCCACTGGTTTCGGCTGCGAAGGTCGGCGAGGCGGCGCCCGATTTCACCGGCACGGCTAGCAACGGTAAGATCTTTCACCTCGCGGACTATCGCGGAAAATATGTGGTCCTCGAATGGCACAATAATGGGTGCCCCTACGTGCGCAAGCAGTACAACAGTGGAAATATGCAACGTCTGCAAAAGCAGTGGGCGGGGCAGGGCGTGGTTTGGTTCACGATTCTTTCTTCCGCTCCGGGGAAACAGGGGTACGTGACCGCTGGCGAAGAGAACGACTACATGGCGAAAATGCAGGCTGCTCCTACTGCTGCGCTGCTTGACCCGTCGGGTGACATCGGCCATCTTTACGATGCGAAGACATCTCCGCATATGTTCGTCATTAACCCTCAGGGCGTGGTGATCTACGATGGAGCTATTGACGACAAACCGACAACCGAACTGAGTGACGTTCCGGGCGCTACGAATTACGTCAGTCTGGCGCTGGAGCAGGCTATGGCCGGCAAGCAGGTGGCGACGGCGGCGACTCGTCCTTATGGCTGCTCGGTTAAGTATGCGGATGCGACGCACTAGCGCTCGCACGACCCTGGTTTATACTGGGGCAATGTCGGGGACCGGCGACAAGACGTTTTACCTTGAAACCTTTGGCTGCCAGATGAATGCGCACGACTCCGAAAAGGTGGTCGGGACGCTTTTGCAGCAGGGGTATCGGCAGGTTCCTACGGTGGAAGAGGCGGAGCTGGTGCTTTATAACACCTGCTCGATTCGCGACAAGGCGGAGCAGAAGGTCTTTAACCGGCTGGCGGATTATAAGAAGTTTTGGGCGCAGGGGAAACAGTTTGGCGTCCTGGGGTGTGTGGCGCAGCAGGAGGGGGAGAAGATTTTTGAGCGCGCTCCTTATGTATCGCTGGTCTGCGGGTCGGCTTCTTACCGCAATCTTCCGCAGATGCTGGTGCAGTTGGAGACCGGGTCGCAGCGGGTTACCGGGCTTGATGATCGGCTGACTGACGAGTGCTTCGAGACGGAGTTCACGGCTCGGACCAATCCTCATCGCGGGTACATCACGATCATTGAGGGTTGCAACAAGTTTTGCGCTTACTGCGTGGTGCCTTATACGCGCGGCAAGGAGCGCAGCCGCACTTCTTCCTCTGTTCTTGACGAAGCTCGGCAGCTCGCCGACTTGGGCTATACGGAGATTCAACTGCTCGGGCAAAACGTTAACTCTTACCGCGATTCTTCTGGAATTAAAAGCTTTGCTGAATTGCTGGCTGCGGTTGCTTCGGTGTCCGGGATTCGGCGGGTGCGGTTTACTACTTCTCATCCTCGCGATTTTGGACGCGATATTGTCGACGTCATCGACGCTGTGCCTGCGCTCTGCGATCATGTGCATCTGCCTGTCCAGAGCGGATCTACGCGAGTGCTGGATGCCATGCAGCGGCTCTACTCGCGGGATCAGTATCTGGAGCGCATCTCCTGGATTCAGGGGGCGCGGCGCGATATATCTCTTACTAGCGATTTGATTGTTGGATTCCCGGGCGAGACGGAACGGGAGTTTGAGGAGACGCTTTCGTTGATGGACGAAGTTGGGTATGACAGCGTGTTTACGTTCAAATATTCTCCGCGGCCTAACACTCCGGCGTTGCGACTGGATGACGCGATCCCCGATGCGGAGAAGGCTCGGCGTTTGGCGGTGTTGAATGACAAGCAGAAGCAGATCGGGGCGAGGCGCAATCAGCGGCATGTTGGGCAAGTGCTGGAGGTCATGGTGGAAGGGAAGAATCCGGCCCGCGGACAGTGGATTGGGCGGACTTCGCAGATTAAGGTGATGAACTTTACTGTGTCCGAAGGGGTTGAGCTCAAGACTGGAAGTTATGTTCACGTGCGCGTTACTGGGAGTTTCCCGAACAGCTTGGTGGGAGAGATGGCCGGCTAGCACCGCGTGATGAGTTATTCGGTTGGTTTGAGGTTCCACATGGAAGTTGAAATGAAAATTCGCGGGCTGATGATGGACCCGGTTTCGAACATGCCGATTGTGTTGCTCAAGGACGTTGGCAGCGACACAGTGCTTCCCATCTGGGTGGGCGTGTACGAAGCCAATGCCATCGCGCTCGAAATTGAGAAGGTCAACACGCCTCGGCCCATGACCCACGACTTGATCAAGAACGTGCTCACCGGGCTCGACGCGCTGGTCCACAAAGTGGTGGTCACGGAACTGAAGGACGATACTTTCTACGCCGTGATCTGGTTGGAAAGGGAAGGCCACGTGGTCAGCATCGACTCGCGTCCGTCGGACGCGCTGGCGCTGGCGTTGCGCGTGGATTGCCCCATCTTCGTTGAGGACGAGGTTCTGAAGAACTCAAAACAGGCCGCCAATAATCCGGTGCCCGCCGTTAACAGTGAGGAACTCCGCAAGTGGCTGGAAGACCTGGGCGATGACGACCTCGGCAAGTACAAGATGTAGGCAAAGATAGTTCTCAGGTGTCAGGTCTCAGTTTCTGTCGCCACACGTGGCGCCTAAGTCGAATCACCGGGTGCTAATTCTTCTCCATGCCTGATTCCGCCGAACAGCTCCAGCGTCTTTACCTGGCGGGATTCGAACTTCAGACATTTGAACGCTATCCCAAGTGCATTGGCGTGGTGCGCGAGAACTGCGTCGCGCTGCTTGTGCCGGGCGTGGAGGGCTTGCAAATCCTGGGTACTCCCGGCTGGCGCATGGGGGAAGTGATGGGCGTGCTCACCGAAAGGGAAGGACGCAAGGTCTTTCAGGCAAAGAGCGAGGTTGTGGAGGCGACGACCGAGCGGCTGGAGGCATTGCGCAGATTTCGCGATGACCTTGCGGAGCTGCTGCACGCGCGGAGTTAATGCGTCATCTGCTAGATCCTAGCTGTTCTCTCATCCAGGTCAGCACGGTCGGAATCAGATCCTCATAGAACTTGTTGTTGACGGTAAAGCCGTGGGTCATACCATCGATCTCGAGGTAGCGGGCGTGTCCGGGATGGACCTGGTTCACAATTTGCGCGATGGCCTCGCTATCCGCATGGCTCATGATGCTGTCGGAGGTGCCGCGAATGACGAGTACGGGCTGGTTCGACGCGCTGCCAAGTTTCGCCCAGGTTCAGGGCTTGCAACTGCTGATAAAAAGCTGCGGGGCGGCCGTACTGGCCGTCCGGGGAATCGTACCAAAGACTTTTCCATTCGGGATGTTGGGCGATAACTTGGCCGGGCGTCATGCCTTTCATCAGGTACAGAGTGTAGAACTCGACGAAGGCCTTCACGGTCGTGTTGACCTCGGCTGGTGATTTGCCCTGTTCCATCAGGCGACGGCGTTCCAGTTCCAGCATGTGCTCGTACCAGGTGCGCCCCCAAGAACTGGCGGCAATGTATCCGCGGACCGGATGTTGGCGGGGAACTAGTGCCGCGGTCCCGCCCCCGTTGCTCAGGCCGACCACGAAGATCTTCCACGGGTCGATAAAGTCATACTTGAGCATTTCGTCGAATGCGGACTGATAGCCGGACAGTTCTTCCGTGAAGTCGGCCTGGCTGCAGTCTCCGTGGCTTTCGCCCACGCCGGGCTTATCCATGCGCACGGTCGCATAGCCGGACTGCTCGATCAGGCGGCGCAAGAGAATGCCGAAACCGTCTTTTGTGTCGGCGTCGGGATATTCCATGCTGTCGCAGCTCAGCCAGCCCACGAAAAAGATCGTCGGAACCTTGCCGATGGCGTTGTTCGGGCGGGTGATAAAGGTGCGCAGGAGTTCGCCGTGGTTGTCTTGCGCCCATGCGTAGAGCACCTGCGCATTCTGAAAATGCTCACGTTTGGGCTCGGGTGGTACCGTCTGGCTCAGAAGAAGTGGCCGGACGACGGCGATGGCAATCAGGAGAAGAGCGGCCGTGCTATTTCGTGGCATGGTTGGACCTGGCCAGTTTCGTATCAAAAAAGTTTCGATCTATCAGACGTGAGACAAGGGCTACGGTAATCAGTCCGGCGGACTCCTGACATGGATATGCGTGTCCCGCCTTGGTCTTGTCTCCCGCGGCATATAACAAGATTGGCCTCGCCATAGTGGTCCCCATTACAAACCAGGTGAAGGGCTATCCCTTCGAGGTGCCGGTTCCGGCAGGCCTCACGACCAGGGGAGTGATTCTCTCAGAAGCCATTGAGTGGTACTACTTGGGCGGGAGAAACTCGATCTTGATTGTTCCGGACGGGACGCTTTTGAAGTCGTAGTCTGCGGTGACCAGTGTCGCGTTCTCGTGGAGCGCCAGCGATCCCGCAAAAGCGTCCACAAATGGAACCTTGAAGTCGTACTTGAAGATGACCGCGTGTTCGGCGAGGTCTTTGTCTGCCGCAATGATCGTTACCGGAAGGGCAGCGAGGTTCGCCGCGAGAGCACCTGCGTTCGTCCGGGCGGATACGCCGCCAGCTCGCTTGTATAAAGCACCCACAATTTCGCCCCAGTTCACTGCGCTTAGCAGAAGTTCGACGTTGCCCTGGGTGGCCGCGATGAAGAGATCGCGAATCCGATCAAATCCGGCTTCCTTGTCGGTAAAGCGGAGGATGGCGCTGGCATCGAGGACGTAAGAGTGGTCATCGGTCATCGGTCCTTGTCCCTGTCATCCCGGTGCATGGTGTCACGGAGCTTGCCCAAACCCTTGGTCGAGCCACATAGGCTGTCGATGAACTCAGGGGTGATGGGCCGCAGGATGAGTGTCTGGCCGTCGCGCTGGATCGACAACTTGGTGCCGACCGATAGTTTCATCTGCTCGCGGATCTCGGCGGGGATAATGATTTGGCCCTTGGTGCTCAGGGTAGTGTATTGGGCCTTCATACGGAGATGGTAGAGAATCGTAAGCAATAAGTCAACACGGCTTACAGATATAGGTCACGTCTTACGTTTGTCTGGAGTCGAACAATCTGATCTCACCCGATTCTCGACAGTGCGATGCGAGTCAGCACCCGGAGGCAGAAATGGCTGAGGCCCCTTTTACGCGGTCTTAACATAATACCTGTTATCGGACATTGCGGACGATCGCCGCCTTGAGCAACCCCAAGCACGTACACGGCCCACGGCGCGATCTCTACCTCACTCACCCAACTGTAGGGCTCGTCTCCCCGCGCCAACGGCTCGTATTTCCCTAGCAGCCGCAGCCGGGCTTCTTCGAACACTTCGCGGTATGCCTCATGGGTCCACAGAATGTCCTCCACTGGGCGCGCGTCGGCGTGGTCGGTCACAATGATGCTCACTTTGTCTCCGGACTTCGCAGCTTGGTTCTCGGGAAAGTCTTTCGTCGAAAACGACGCCCATTCGTGCGTGTAAATTTCCGGCCTGGAGACGATCTGCACAAGCCTTCCGTCCCGGTTAAGGAGGCGGCCGAGGTCTTGCAGGATGCGCACTTTGGTGTCCCGGCCCGCGATGTTGTCGAACGTGAAGGCAGCGAGCACCAGGTCGTAAGTCGCGGACGGAAATGCGCCGAGGTCGTCGCCGGGAACCAGTCGGTAGTCGCCGGAGGGGTCGAGTTCCCGCGCCTTGCGGACCATGTCCTCGGCAATATCAACTCCCGTAACCTCGAAACCGAGTTGGCGCAGGAAACGCGTAGACCGTCCTGTGCCGCAGCCGAAGTCCAGACTTTTGCGGCCGCGAACGTGCTCACCGAGGATGGCCGGGATGTCGCGATACGCCAAGTGGTAAGTATTCTTGAACTCTAACGTGGCGTAAGCTTCGGCGCGCGTCCCGTCTTCATAGGAGTTGGCGAAGGTCACGAGTTCCCCTCCTTCGAGGACTCAACCGGTCCTCCAGCGCCTGAGTATACTGCCCATTCCACTGTGCGTGTGTGACGTGTGGTGGACGGGCGAGGGCGCCCGTCGCTCCACCGGACTACGCGGGAAATACGATTCTCGGGTGGAACAGCGTGCCCGCGATTCGGGTTGCGATTGCAATCAGGTCGCCTTGGCCGTAGAAGACCTTGACCTCGGGGGCGCGCGACATTTCCGGCAGATTCACGGCCCGGCCACTGCGGATGAGGGCGGCGCTCTCTTCATTGGCGGTGACGCACGGCAACTGCGGCACCAACTTCCTGGGATGGACAAACAACGACTCGGCAGTTCCCTGCTGCCTCGCGGTTTCCAAGGCTTCGAGCGAGTGAGCGTCTTCGACGGCGAACTCGGCGACGGCGGTGCGTCGCAGGCTGACCAGATGTGCGCCGCAGCCTAGCCTCTGGCCCATATCGTGCGCCACCGCCCTGATGTATGTGCCTGAGGCCACGCGCGCGCGGAAGGTGGCTCGATCGGCGGCAATGTCCAGAATCTCGAATTCTTTAATTTCTACTTGGACTGGCTTGAGTTCGACTTCTTGCTTTTTGCGGGCCATTTTGTAGGCTGGGACTCCGGCTATTTTCTTGGCAGAAAATGGCGGCGGCATCTGCTCGATGGTGCCCTGAAATTGCGCAGCCAGAGCGCGCACTTCGTCGCAATTGAGATGGACGTCTTGCCGGGGCGTGGCGGGCTCGCCGTCGGCATCATAGGTATCGGTGGCGAAGCCGAAGCGAATCACGCCTTCATAGGTCTTCTCGGAGCGGACGTAGAACTGCGCCAGACGCGTGAGGTTGCCGAGGACAATTGGCAGGACTCCGGTGGCCGAGGGGTCAAGGGTTCCGAGATGACCGACCGCGCGTTGACCGAGAATTCGGCGCACGCGGTTGACCACGTCGTGCGACGTCAGGCCGGGCGGTTTGTCGATGATCACGACACCGTTCATAGGGATTTGTAATCTGGTAATTTGTAATTGGTAATTTAAAGGCAAGACCGCTGATCGGCAACGATTGGAATTAGATTACCAATTACCAATTGCCAATTAAATGATCCCTCTTCGTGACGATCAGCCCAGTTTCTCGACGCCGTTCGTCAACTATTTTCTGATCGTCCTGAACGTGATGGTTTTTCTGTGGGAGCTTTCGGTTAGCCACCGCGCGCTGAATTCGTTCATGATGGAGTTTGGCGTGGTTCCTCACCACACTCTGACGGTGCTGACCGGACACTCCTACGACGGCCTGTCTACAGTCATTTTGCCGTTGTTCACCGCGATGTTTCTGCACGCCTCATTCTTACACGTGGGCGGGAACATGCTCTTCCTGTGGATCTTCGGCGACAACGTCGAAGACTACCTGGGACACTTCACGTATCTCGTGTTTTACCTAATCAGCGGATTGGCGGCAGGCGCTACGCACATTCTGCTGAACCAGGCCTCGCGGGTACCCAGCATTGGCGCGAGCGGCGCGATTGCCGGCGTGCTGGGCGCGTATTTCATTCTGTATCCGCGGGCGCGAGTGCTGGTCTGGTTTCCGCCGATATTCTTCTTTCACGTTCCGGCGTGGCTGATGCTCGGCTACTGGTTCGTGATGAATTTCCTGAGTGGCACGGCGACTGCGATCGCCGAAACCAGCCAGAGTTCCGGCGGTGTCGCTTTCTGGGCGCATGTGGGAGGCTTCGTCGCGGGCGTGGTCATGATTAACGTATTCCGCGAGCGGCCGCACCGATACCGCTATGGGACGTGGTAGGCGGCTCTCAGCTTTTTCCCAAGCGTCAGCACTACTGGATTTTCGCGTTTGGGGGTAGTGCCATTTGCCGGTACTTGCCAAATAGAGAACAGTTCGCCAAGCTCGCGCACTGGCGTTCTGATTCCGGATCTGAGAATGGCAGAGCACGCGCAGTCCTTACCCTGAACGGCAACAGAAGGCGAGGATTGCATCAAAAGGGGTGCGGGCCGGATTGGTTACCGACAGGCGGAAAGTCCTTAGACATAGGGACCCGGTGACCTTCCTTCCCGAGGGGTCGCCGCACCCGGCGCGAATGGTATACGCGTCCTGTCTCACTGGGTGGGTAGCGAGATTTTTGTTACGAAAACCGAACAGACAGTGTTCCATCGATGCTGACGGCTGAAGGCTGACCGCAGCCAGTCTGAGGATTTCTTAGCGGCGCGGTTCCGGCGCAGGGCCGGGAGGCAGAACCTCTTGCTCGCCGGCATGTACCTTGTTTCGGGTGACGAACCATACGGCTGCGGTCCAGGTGGGAAAAAGATCGGCGGCGGGAATGAGTTTCGCCGCCGCTGTCGGCAAGAAAGCCCAATGCCATCCGAGCAAACGAATCATCACGAAGGCAACAACCAGATCGAGGATCGAGTCGGCGGGAGACAAGCCACCCTCGGCGAAGAGCGGAAACGCCGCGATCTGAAGGACGTCGGCGGCTATGGCTACGGCCCAGGCCGCGCGGTGCTCTGGTTTCAGCGCTTTGAAGTAGTCGAGGAATGACATGTCTTTTCTCGGTCGTTAATCGTTGGTCTTTAGTCGTTGGTCGATGGTCGTTAGTTGTTAGGCCTACCCAACTTTAGATGCTCAAGCGGTTAACCGCGTCGCCAATCTCCTACTTTCCCTACAGCACGCCGATTGATGGCATCACCACGACTTTTTCTACGGTCGTGTTATCGGGCAAGAGCAGTGCATCGACTACCGTGCGGGCGATGGTTTCGGCGGACATCATTTTGCGCCTGGGCGCTTTTGGCCACGGCGCGTCCCAGAACGCGGTATCGGTTGCGCCGGGCATGAGGGCGATCACGCGAATTCCCTTTGGCCTCAACTCCTCGCGCAAGGTGTTGGTAAAGCCAAGAGCGCCATGTTTCGACGCGTTGTAGGCTGCCGACCCCGGGAACACGCGCTCGGCGGCAATCGACAAATTGTTCACGATCGTGCTGCCGCGCTTCATCACCGCGAGCGAAGCCTGCGTCATGAGGAACAGGCCGTTGAGGTTGGTGTCGATCACTTCCATCCAGGTGGGATAGGGCAACTCGCTCACGGTGCGATTGGGATGTCCAATGCCTGCGTTGTTGATAAGGATGTCGAGGGGCTGGTGCAATCCGCGAACCAGGGTGAAGAGGTAATCGACGGAGTCGGGGCTGCGGACGTCGCAGGGCTGTGCCAGGACATCGGCGTTCAGCTTGTCCAGTTCAGCGCGCGCCTTGGCCAGGGCTCGCTCGTCGCGGCCGGTGATGATCAGATTGCATCCTTCACCCGCTAGTGCGCGGGCGATGGCAAGACCGATGCCACGGTTGGCGCCGGTGATGAGGGCGAGGCGGCCGGAGAGTGTGGGTTCGCTAGTGGGTTTGCGTTTCGGCATTCGGTATTTCTCAGCTTATTGCAACCCCCGCGATCTTACGAGCAGTGAGTCCACATTTCAGCAATAGCGCTATGGGGCGGGACCGTGGCAGAGCTGCCGAGCTTCGCTCGGCTTGGACGGGCGAGGTGCCCGTCCCCACACAACCACGATTACAAATCACACGCCATTCGTGCGCTGGCGGATCAGCGACAGGAATTCGGTTCGGGTTTCCTCTTCGCTCCGGAAGCTGCCGAGCATGGATGAAGTTACAGCCGAAGAATGCTGTTTCTCAACGCCACGCATCATCATGCACAGATGCCGCGCCTCGATGACAACGCCGACGCCCTGCGGTTCGATAGCGCTCTGGATCGCTTCCGCAATTTGCGTGGTCAGCCGTTCCTGAATTTGTAAACGGCGCGAGAAGGCGTCGATGAGGCGAGGTATTTTGCTCAGGCCGATCACTTTTCCGTTCGGGATATAGGCTACGTGCACCTTGCCAAAAAACGGCAACAGGTGGTGCTCGCACAGGCTGAACATCTCGACGTCTTTCACGATCACCATCTCGTCATAGCTGACGGTGTACAGCGCCCCGCGCAAAAGCACTGCGGGATCTTCCTTGTAGCCTTTGACGAGAAACTGCATGGCTTTCTCGACGCGCGCGGGCGTGCGCGAAAGGCCTTCGCGATCGGGATCTTCGCCGAGGCGGACGATCATTTCGCGCACCAGTTCTTCGTAGGTGGCGCTGGTCAGGGTGGCTGGTACTGTGGTTGATTTCATAGGGTCTTGGTTGTTGGGTGGCCGTTTTCTCCCGCATATTCAAACGAGTTCATCATCGTCTCTTCAATCCGTACCTTCTCTAGATGAGCCTTATGGAAGCCGCGCTTCACAATATCGTAGATTGCTATGCACAGATTCTCCGTGGTCGGAACATTTTCGACAAATTCTGACAGCAGGTTCAGATTCTGGTGGTCGTAATGTTCGACGATCTGGTTGTGCACGAAGCCATCCAGATCGACCAGATTGCAGACCATACCGGTCTGGTCATCGACCGGCCCGCTGACGGTGACTTCGAGCATGTAATTGTGCCCGTGCCCGTAGGGATTATTGCACTTGCCATAGGTCGCGCGGTTTTCTTCCTCCGACATTTCGTCGCTATGCAAGCGGTGCGACGCCGAAAACATGTAGCGGCGGGTCAGGTGCGCCTTCATGCTTCCCCATAGAAATCGACAAACAGGTCCGGCGTTTCATAGACGCGCACGCGATGCAACTGCGCCGCATTGAGTTTCGGAGCGAGACGCTGCCAGATGGCGATGGCCAGGTTCTCGGTCGTCGGGATCCTGGTGAGGAACTCGGGCACCTCCTTGTTCAGGAAGCGATGGTCGAGCGCGTCGAGCACTTCCCTGCTCATGACGTCCTTTAGTCGCTTCAGATCGACCACGAATCCCGACTTCGGATCGACCGCGCCCTTCACGGTGACTTCCAGGGTGTAGTTGTGCCCGTGCCCGTTGGGATTATTGCACTTGCCGAAAATTCGCTGGTTCTCATCCGGAGTGAATTCCGGACTGTGATAGTAATGCGACGCGGAAAATTCCGCTTTGCGCGTGAGATAGACCATAGAATCAGTTCTCGGTTCTCAGTTTTGGGCTCTCCATCCTTGAAGTCGGTTTGGAAGTCGGTTTGGCGGCTTGAATTTCGACAGCAACATTTCCATTTGCAGCGCCGACGTTGTAGGCACGGCCCTTCCATGATACTTGGCCATTGGCGTGGGCCTTCTTTGAGCGCAGCAGCAGATAGGCGAACACCGGCGGACCGAACGCGATGGCGATCAGGTTATTCGTGGTCGCGAAATTCGCGGCGCGAATTCGCCAATAGAGCAACAGCCAAGGCGCGGCGAAAGCAATCCATACGAAGTGCTGGGCGGCTGCGCCCGACACGGCAACGCCGAGCGTCGACCATGCCATGAACCACAAGAACAAATTCCGCAGCGCCAGTCGCTCGGGCTGAGGAAACAACAGCGCCAGATTTTTCGTCCAACCTTCGCGCAGCTGTTCCCAGGTTCGGTACATGCGGGTGCGCACGGCGTCTCCGCCGTAACGGAAGTACACGCGCTTGCCTGCATCGCGGAACAGCTGCGCCAGCGCAACGTCCTCGAGAATTTCGGTGGCCACTGCGGCGTGACCGCCGACAGCGTCGTAGGCTTCGCGGCGGACAAGAATATACTGGCCGTTCGCGGCTGTGATTCCCGAGTTCTGCTCGCGGACCTTCCGGGGCGGATATTGCGCTGCCAATTCGGCGAAAATTACGCTCATCACCGCTCGCTCGGCGAAGGTGACGGCTACCTGCGCGGGCGAGTACGACAACAAATCAGCGCTCTCTTTTTTGGCTTCCGCCAAAGCTCGGGCTAAGGAGCCCGGCAGATGCATGGTATCTGCGTCGGTAAACAACAGCCACTTCGCATGCGCTTCCTTGGCCCCGGCAACTAATGCATTGTTTTTCCCCGTCCAGTTCGCGCGCAGAGGCGCCGGAAAAATCACTCGCACTCTGGCAAAAGTTTGCGCCACTTCTCGCGTGCGGTCGGTGGAGCCGTCGTCGACCACGATGATCTCGAAAGTTACGCCGGACTGGGCCGTCAGCGAGTTGAGACAGTCGCCGAGGCTATCCTCTTCGTTCCGGGCCGGAACGATGATCGAAACGTCGGGGATCGGAGCCTGGGTGATCGGAAACCGGGCCGAGAGCATGGGGATCACGACCCTGTGGACTGGGAACTGGGGCGGCGCGGCTGGACGTGAACTATCCATCAGTTTTTCGCTATTATAACGGGGTGAGACGAACGCTTGTTGCCAGGCTTCCAGCCGCGCTTCTAACTATCGGATTGCTGTCCGCCCTGATCGGATGCTACAGCGGGAGCCATCCCGCCCGCATCGGCTCAAATGCCCCAGACTTCACCGTGCAGGATTCCGACCACAAAGTCACGCTCAGCCAGTTTCGCGGGCAGGTGGTGCTGCTGAATTTCTGGGCAACTTGGTGTCCGCCGTGTGTCGAGGAGACCCCGTCGCTGGTCCAGATGCAGACCCGTTTCAAAAATAAAGGTGTGGTAGTGCTCGCCGTCAGTATTGACGCGGACGATGCGGCGTACCACAAGTTCCTCAAAGACTACAGCGTCAACATGGTTACCGTACGGGATGAATCGCAGAAAGCGGCCAGGCTCTACGGCACATTTGGCTGGCCGGAAACCTACGTGATCGACCGTAACGGAGTCATCCGCCGCAAATTTATCGGCCCCGTGGACTGGACTAGCCCGGAAGTCACGGATTATCTGAGCAAACTGTGAATTACTCAGCGTTGATTTACTTGTAACTGCAACGGCTACGGAGGAGCAGCCATGAGGCGACTGGGGAAATGGTTGCTGATCGGCGGTGTCGCGCTCGCCGCCGTTCTGGCGATTGCCGTCACTCTGACCATCGGGTGGCGTCCGTTCATCGGGCCGAAAGCGCGTCCGCTTACACGCCGCACTTTCGAACGTACGCCGCAGCGCCTGGCGCGAGGGCGATATATCGCTACGGCTCTGAGCGGCTGCGTGTATTGCCATTCTCATCATGACTGGTCTGCTCCGGGGACACCCATCATACCGGGGTTGGAGGGTGCAGGAGAGGTTATGCCGTTCAACGATCTCCCAGGGCGCATCGTCGCGCCCAACCTTACGCCTGATCTCGAAACTGGGGCTGGCAACTGGACGGACGATCAACTCGCACGCTCGATTCGCGAGGGCATTGGACACGATGGCCGGGCGCTTTTTCCCATGATGCCCTACCCGCATTACCGGGAAATGTCGGATGAGGATCTGGCGTCCGTTATCGTGTACTTGCGATCACTGCCGGCGGTGCGGCGCGAGCTGCCGAAGACTGACATCATCTTCCCGGTAAGGTACCTGATCCGCAGCGTGCCCGAGCCGGTCACCTCGCCAGTTGGTGATGCGGACACGTCTGACCCGGTCAAGCACGGATCGCATCTGGTCAATCTGGCGGGTTGCAGCGACTGCCACACTCCGCAGGTGAAGGGTGAAAGCCTGCCCGGGTTGGAGTTTGCCGGCGGGACGACCTTTTCCGGCCCGTGGGGAAATGTCGCGGGCGCGAACCTTACCCCGGATGCCACAGGAATTCCGTATTATGACGAAGCTCTTTTTCTGCAGGTTCTCCACAGCGGATATGTCCAGGCGAGGCCGCTGAACCCAATCATGCCAGTCATGGTCTACACGAACCTCACCGACAGCGACTTGAAAGCGATGTTTGCCTACTTGCGCACTCTGAAACCAGTGAAGCATCGCGTGGACAACTCTGAACCGGCCACCGAGTGCAAGGTATGCCGTCAGAAACATGGGGCCGGAGCGGAGAATTAGGTCGTGGGATTTACAGTTTCACCTTCCGCAAGCGCAGCGAGTTCGTAATCACCGACACCGAACTAAAGCTCATCGCCGCTGCGGCCAGAATCGGGCTGAGCAACAATCCGAACACCGGATACAGCACGCCTGCGGCAATCGGCACTCCAATGGAGTTGTAGAGAAACGCGAAGAACAGGTTCTGCCGGATGTTGCGCATCGTTGCCTGGCTCAACTTGCGGGCGCGCAGAATTCCTTCAAGGTCTCCTTTAAGCAGTGTGATGCCACCGCTTTCCATGGCTATGTCGGTCCCCGTACCCATGGCGATTCCGACTTGCGCTTGCGCGAGCGCGGGAGCGTCGTTGATGCCGTCGCCCGCCATCGCTACCACGCGGCCTTCGTTCTGGAGACTCTTCACGATCTCGGCTTTTTGCGCCGGCAGAACCTCGGCTTTGAAGTCTTTGATTCCCAGGGCTCGCGCGACCTCTTGGGCGGTAGCCTGGTTGTCTCCGGTGAGCATGACCACGCGGATTCCTTGCAGTTTCAGTTTGGCAATTGCATTGGCAGCGGACATCTTCGCCGGATCTGAGACTGCGATCGAGCCAACGTAGCGGTCCTCGACTGCCACAAGAATTGAGGTGGATGTGGCGGGCTGAAGGACCAAGATGGCTTCCTTGTTCCCCAGAGCTCCGGTCGAGCGCATGAGTGCGATGTTTCCAACCGCCACGCTCTTCCCTTCCACGGTTCCGCGCACGCCCTGGCCCGGCACGGATTGAAAGTTGGCGGGCTCACTCAAAGCTAGCTTCAGTTCCTTCGCATTGGCGACAATCGCTGCGCTCAGCGGGTGCTCGCTGCCGCGCTCCAGACTCGCTGCCAGCCGAAGCAGCTCATCTTGTGAAATGGCTGGCGGATCCCCGGCGAGCGAGATTGACACGACTCTTGGTTTTCCTTCGGTCAGTGTTCCAGTCTTATCGAAGACGATGGTGTCCACCTTCTCGAGAGTCTCCAGCACCTCGGCATTCTTGATGAGGATGCCCGCTTGTGCGCCGCGTCCGGTGCCGACCATGATCGCCATCGGCGTCGCCAGTCCCAGCGCGCACGGACACGCGATGATCAGCACGGCCACGGCGTTCACGATTGCATGCGCGAAACGTGGCTCCGGTCCGAAGCTCACCCAGACGATGAATGTCACTACCGCAATCGCGATTACCGCCGGAACAAACCAGCCGGCTACTTTGTCCGCCAGCCGTTGGATGGGGGCGCGCGTGCGCTGTGCCTGGCTGACCATCTGCACGATCTGCGCCAGCATGGTTTCGCTGCCGACGCGCTCGGCTCGCATCACGAGCGATCCGTTGCCGTTCACGGTCGCGCCGATCAAACGCGAGGCCGTTATCTTCTCCACGGGAACGGATTCGCCTGTGATCATGGATTCGTCCACCAGGCTCGATCCATCGAGCACAACGCCATCGACCGGAATCTTCTCTCCCGGACGGACGCGCAACCGATCTCCGGGCTTCACTTCTTCGAGAGGGACATCGTGCTCCGAACCGTCTCCTTTGATTACACGCGCCATCTTCGGACTTAGGTCGAGCAGCGACCGGATCGCGCTTGATGTCTGGCTGCGTGCGCGCAGTTCCAGCATTTGCCCCAGCAACACGAGCGTCACAATCGCCGCTGCCGCTTCGAAGTAAACATCCGGGCGGCCGCCCATGCTGCGGGTCATGCTGCTGAACGACGGCGGGAATATCTGCGGGAACAAAGTTGCCACTACGCTGAACAGGTACGCGACGCCGGTGCCCATCGCAATCAGCGTGAACATGTTGGTGCTGTGGTTGACGACCGACGCCCATCCGCGCTGGAAGAACGGCCAGCCGCCCCAAAGAACGACCGGTGTGGCGAGCAGTAGTTCGAGCCACGGCAGGCCCCAGTTCCACGGCGACGCCATGAACGTTTGCGGCCGCAACATGCTCCCCATGGCAATCACCAGCAATGGCGCGGTCAGGGCCAGGCTGATCCAGAACCGCCGCGTCATGTCGCGCAGTTCGGGATTGTCTTCTTCGACCGTCACCGTGCGCGGCTCCAGTGCCATGCCGCAAATCGGACAGCTCCCCTGCTCGGCTCGCACGACTTCCGGATGCATCGGGCAGGTGTATTCGGTCTTGGCCGCGGCGACCGCCGGCGACTCGGGATCGAGCGCCATTCCACACTTCGGACATGGGCCGGGCCCGATCTGCCGCACCTCGGGGCACATCGGACAAACGTAGAGCCGCGTGTCTTTTCCAGATTTGCTCGCCGGCTGAGCACTTTCAGCCGACTTGCTCAGCTCTGGCATGACCGGGCTCGGAGGAGCACCTAGAGACACCAGTCCCGATCCCATTGGCTTGGGCGGAGATGAGAGAATCTTCTCGGGATTCGCTTGGAACTTAACCAGGCAACCGGCAGTGCAGAAAAAATACTCTTTTCCATTGTGCAGCGCCTTGAAGCGGGCGGTTGCCGGATTCACAGCCATCCCGCAGACGGGGTCTTTCTGCTGCGCCTTGGCGGAGGACGGTGCGGTGTTCGGGATGTCGACGGGGTCGAGGTGGTCCATAGTCTAGATCGCGCTTGGCGGAATCCAGCCGTTATTAGATACTTATATTAGATACCCAAAGAGTAATCCTCGAACCTGTTGCCTGGGAGAAATGAAATGACCTACCTTGAAGCCGCCTACCGCTACCAGACTCCGCCGGGAGAAGCTGAGTTGCGCGCCATTGACAGTGTCCGCGAGGTATACGGCATCCAGCGGATCCGGTTCAACGAGAAAGAGCGGACGGTGCGCGTGCTGTTCGACGCTTCGCGCTTGAAGGGCGACTCGGTAGCGAAGTTGCTGCGTGAGGCTGGTATCGACGTGCGGGAGCAGTTGGTTCTTGCCTGAGGGTTTCCGGCGGTACCTGCGGAGGGATCACCCGGCACTCCGTCCGTTTTCCGGCTAGCCCTCAATTTCCAGGAGGACTTCTCGGGGGGAGGGCCGGGAAACGGAACGGAGTGCACCTCGGCGTCAAATCTTGGCGTCAAACGGAAGATTTGCAAAGGGGCATTCGGAAAGACCTCTGGCCGAAGTATTTTCCCAAATGCCCCGTTGCGCGCCACTTCGTCTGCCCCAAGGAGGAGCATGTCGCGTGCCATTGCTAAGGCATTGCCAACATGTATAGGTAGAACGCGGCGCCGCGTAGGTTTTGCGTGAGGCCGGAAACTTTTACTCTAATTTACAATTGCTTTACATGGCGGGTCACCGATTTCCACAGCCAGTGCGGGGTTTGGCATGAATCGGAAAGCGCAAAAATCGCATCCGCGCCCAGCGTTTTCGGGCGAAGTTTTCGGCGGGCAGGCTCGGCGAAACGCTTCTGTTTCCGCTATAATCCAGAGACGCAAATCCACCACGATGCGCCCGTAGCTCAATTGGATAGAGTGCTTGGCTACGAACCAAGAGGTTGGGAGTTCGATTCTCTCCGGGCGCACCATCTCTTCAACGACTTGCAGCCGTCCCGTTATCGCTCGCAAAGCGACTCTAGTGAGAATTGCAGAGACTCGGGGACTCTCCCCACAATTTCCTGAACATTACTTCCCTTCCCGCGCTTTTTGGCTCTCAGAGTCTTGCGCGCCATTAGCGCAGTTGCAACCACCATGATGTTCTTTCAGTGATCCGTGGATCAGCCGAACGTGAACACAAAAGCCATCCACGCCAGAATCGGTTTTGCGTTCAATGCGGTGCGGGGATGGTGAACTGTACCACCCCCTGGTCAAGCGGCTGATGGTTCGCATTCTCCAGTTGGATCAGGATTTTGTGCGGCCCCGGGGGAAGTCCGTTAATAATGAGCGGCAGGCCACTGGCGTCGGCCCAGCGCCATGGGTTGTCATCGACGGTCACATGGATGTGTCCGATCCGAGGCGACACCGCCAGTGCCGCAGGTCCGAACACCGGCACGATGTGCAGATTTTCGGTGCGATATTGGATTACTACCCGGCCAAGCGACAGCGGCTCGGCAAGAGGCGGATCGATGATGATCTTGGCGGGCGGTTCATTCGTGAGCGGCACGACGGGCGCTGCTCCCAGCACTTGCCGGGCACTTTGCGCGCCGGCGGTTGACGCCGCCATGAGTACTGACCCTGCGACCAGGGCGGCGATCATGATTCTCATAGTACTTCTCGTTGGTAGAAGGCTTGGCATAAAGGTTCCTTTCAAAGGTGATTGCATGTACTGCTCTGCGGACTGTGCATATGTCAGTCCGCGCGGGCTGCGCGGGCTAACGCCGATCGATATTAATACCTTCAGTGAGCCGAACGACGTGTTTGTCCCCGGCATAAATCACCCCTTCGGGCAGGACTCGCAGCGGAAACAGGGGCCACTCAAGAATCCGAACCCCACCCCTTGGCCAGTGGTCCAGCCGGAGACACCTTCGCCTAGGGCGTCGACTTTACCGATTACATCATGGCCCGGAATTCGAATAGCATACACCGCCGGATTCGATTCTGCTTGTCCACTCCGACGGTACACAACCGAGGTGTTCACGATCTTGTTCCGCCTTTGGCTGGCTTTCCTTCGCAGCGTTGCAGGCCGGCGACGTTGCGAACGATCGTTGCGAACAACCGACGATGAATACCGCCCACTCCAGACCCGTTTCGTGGTACTAATCCCAACGGAAGGCACATCCGTACCACTATGCTGGTCCGATACAGAAGGCGCGGTGCACAATAAACAGCTTTAGGAGAACTTCTATGAAAAGCATTCTCTCGATCGTGTGTCTGCTGGCGATGGTCCAGGCAGCGGCCAATCTAACCGCCCAAGTCAATCCCTATAAGGATGGTACCCCCGGGGTCTCGGGGTATCGATCTGAAGTTCTGGCCGAGGTCATGATCCAGGAAGACAAGTTCCTGCGTCTGGCGGAGGCCATCCCTGCTGATAAATACACTTGGCGTCCGGCGCCCGATGTGCGCTCCTTCGCCGAAGTTTTTCTACATGTCTCAGCGGCCAACTTCAACCTTTATAAACTGGTTGGAACGCCTCCGCCGACCGGCTTTGATGTGAAAGGATTCGACAAGTCCACCACCGACAAGGCCAAGGTGATGGCGACGCTCAAGGACTCATTCGCCCATGCCCGCAAGGCGATCACGGCTATGCCCGACGCCGACCTCGACAAGAGCCTGGACTGGTTCGGCGGCAAGAACACTGAACGGGGCGTGCTTTTGTTTATCACCCGCCACGCTGCCGAACACCTGGGCCAGTCGATTGCCTATGCGCGTTTCATCGGAGTGGTTCCGCCGTGGACGGAGGACATGCAGAAACAGCAGAAAGCAAAGGCAGAGGCGGCGCCCAAGGCCAAGCAGTAATAATCGTTGCCGAAAATTCGAGAAAGAATCGAAGCAAAATCCTTGCTGGCTGTCTGCAACGCAATCAGTCGTGTCGGGCCACCGCGGTCAGCACCGTACTGGTAACTTGCCTGAAGGCCTCGGAGGCGGGATCGATCAATTCGAAATGGCCAGCGTGCGGAATCTCAAGCAACTGCACCGATTCGCCCGCCTTCTTTTTTTGCATGACGTAATCGCGGCTGAACTCGGGCGGCACGATGTCATCTTCGGTGCCGTGGAGCAGCCACTGTCGGGCGTGCGGAATGCTGAGCTCCATCGGATCGGCTTCCCGGTAGTGCTCGGGCACCGCGTCGGGTTTGCCGCCCAGAAACTCGGCCACGGCGTCGTTGCTCAGATGCAGCGCATAACCTTTCTTCAAGTCAACCACTCCGGCCAACGAAATTGCCCGACGGACCGAGGTCTCATGCGCCGCCAGACACAGGGCAAGCTGCCCGCCCGCGGAGTGTCCCATGACCACCAAGCTGTCCAGGTCCAGCTGAAATCGGGAATGTTCTTGCTGAACGAACCGGCAGGCTGACCGGATGTCCTCAAACGTTCCTGGCCATCCACCGCCAGCATTGCCGACTCGCCGGTATTCGATGTTGAAGGTTGCGACGCCAGCCGCTCGCAGCGCTTGGCACAGGTGTCCGGCGTGCGCGCGATCATATCTCGCGCGCCAATAGCCACCGTGGATGTTCAACAGAACGGAGTGCGGTCCCTTCGAGCGCGGCAGACGCACTTCGAGGAATTGGTTCGCATCGGCGCCATACGCTACCCGCTCATCGGGTGGCGGCTGCGGCTGGCTGAGAATGTCTTCGGCGGACACAGATCGCTCCCCGCACAAGCCTTGGAGGCCGTCGTGCAACATCACGCTCCGGCCTCAGCGCCTGAAGGCGCTCTCATCATGCAATGCTTCCGGCATGCCTGAAGGCATGCTCTGGTACGAATCGTTCTTGCACCACGGGCTGCTAGCCCTGCTTCAGCTTCAGCTTGCTCCTATTCTCTTCGATGAAAACTTTAAGATCGGGGACAGCGTCGAGAAGCTTCGTCCACTGTTCATAGTAGAGCGTCACCGGAAAGCGCCCGAGTCCATACACGCTGACGCCGCCTTTCTCGCTCACACGGAACTCTATCACCCCGCTTCTCTTTTTCGTTTCCACCTGCTTTTCCAGATCGGCAAGACGAGCTTTCAATTCTTCGTAACTTGGTTCTGTCATGAATGCACCTCGAAACGAATTCTTTTCGGTCTTTTTTATCATAGGGTGGCAGCGGACTTTCGTCGAGGCAGGCTGGCGGTCGATAACTGCCCTGCGCCTTCCAAGACGAACTTCGCGTGTTGGAGTGCGCTACAACCGGTTACGGTACCTCCGTAATGGGGTAATGGAATTGCAAATGGTAAGATCAGAGAAGCAAGAAAATCCTGAGTGGAGAACACAGAATGGTGAAGGATCGGAAGAAAAGTCTGCTTGAGAGCGTGCCTATGCTGATCCTGCTGGGGCTGCTCGCGGGTGCCGTGGGGGGATTGGGAATCGGCCTGATCCAGATGCACGCCATGTCGGCTTCGTCGAACACCGCCAAGTAAATTTCGATTCCAGCAGTTTGAATCAATCCAGTTTCGGAGCGGGAGACGGGGATCGAACCCGTGACATCCAGCTTGAGAAGCATGGACTTGGACGCAGTCACATTTCCGGCTCTAGTCATCGCAGATGACGGCTGGGTCCAGTACTTGCAGTAACCGGACGAACTATCCTCGTGGACGCCCTCCGGCATCGGAAAGTACAACCGGCATCGAGTAGTCCTTTACGATAGCGAGAACTGCGCGTGGCAAGTGGACAGCATCGTTCCGGTGAAATCTGCGAGTCTCTACGCAAGGGTTTTCGGGCGAAAACTTCCAGCGAGGCTAACCCTTCGACCAATTAGCGAACAGCCCCTTGGGGTTGTGTTGGACGTCCTCAAAACGGCAATCGACGCAGATGACGACATCCTGACTCAATGGACGGGCGCAAAAGACCTAAAAGCCTCTGTTCTGCATTCGTCCTCGTTCGGGCGCTGGTGGACATTCTGAGAGCACAGCGGGCAATCTAGCAAGTTAATGAGTAGAGTCGAGAACAGGCGCAGTGGCTTTAGTCTTCCGGTGGCTGCTGACGAATGCTTTCGCATCGTCGCCTCAGTCCGGTTTGGCTTGGTTCTGTTTCCTGTTCCCGCTCATCGAACCGGACAGGCGGATGTCCCGCATCCGGCTCTCGGAAAAGACACACGATGGTCCGTGTGACGCTGCCTGCAACTTCTGAACACAACTCGGGGTGGCTAGACTCATCGTCAATCCCCATGTCCTTCGTTGCTTCTTGCGTCCGTCTTTAACTGAGGCCCCTTCCCTCCACCGGAGTTACCCGGTTTCGTAGGTACTGCGAACCTCTCCGCCACCCCACACGGCCCGGCCCATCTCTCACGAGTTGCCAGTTGATCCTTATTCATTGCGATCACCGCGGGGGCTTCCCGTGTTGCGTCTGGTCTCCTCTGCCTGCATGCCATCGCCATTACCCCGGCAGGTTTGATGGACTTCATTCGCTCGGACTATTTCCATCATCGTCGGCCTTCCCCAATTACACGGTGGGTCGGCTCCTGCATTAATCGTTTCGAGGCCTGCTCAGCGTTCACTCACGTTATGGCCTGCACGCTCGCCGAGTCGCCTAGCGACCCTCTACACCGAAAGCTCCGACCGCTTCGTTACCTCTGCAGTCGTTTCGGTTGCTACCGGGTGGAGCGAACCAGTTCCCGGGCGGGAGTTGCACCCGCTGAAGTCCAGTGCCTTTTCACGGCGCACGCGTAATCGGGTTTTATCACCACCTGACGCCTGACTGCCGTACGCTAGTCGGGTTGCTCGGCTCTAGTGGCCCTCTGCGTTGGTCGGTGCCGACATACCCGAAATGATTTGCCATGTGCCGCCAGCGTTGTGCAGCCACGTATGGATGATACGGATCGTTGATGGCTGGCCGGCTCCATTCTTGTCCGCCCAGGTTAGGCGAACACGATACGTAGACGTGGCGAACTTGTCCGTCACCTGCGTCGTCAGCCGTTCCAGATCATAGGACTTGAGAGTTTCGCCTTTGCTGGTACGGGCTGTGATCCAGTCCGTTATGTGATCTTTCCGCAGGGGCTCAGGGCTTTGGGACGGCCAACCGAGAAAATCGCTGTGCCACAGGGTGCGATACTTTCCGAGATCATTTGCCTGCACGTATTCCCAGTATGCCTTTTCCAGGGACCATACTTTCTCCGCGTCGGCAGAAGACGGCGCGGCGAATAGCGCTGGTGCAAGCAAGACGACGATCATGGTGCAACGAACAATTCTGGTCATGTTGTCTCCGTTAACCTGCACCGCGGATTATAAATGACGTGAACAGGCGTTAGCGCAACTTTGCGCCGTCTGTTCGCCCTTTTGCCGGGTCAAACTGACTGGAGAGAAAATTCAAACTTACTTCATCAGATTGAAACTTACTTCGATCTTGATCTGTTTTTCGACCGGCTGACCGTCCTTGAGGGCTGGGTCGAATTTCCAACGGCTCACAGCCTCTACGGCTTTTTCGTCGAGACCATATCCAATACCTTTTTCGACTTTTATGTCGCGGGGAATACCATCGGCTCCCACAGTCACCGAGAGCACAACCGTTCCCGTGATCTTCTGTTTGCGGGCTTGTTCGCTAAACTCCGGCGGGGGCGAGTAAGTCGCGCGTGGAGGGGTCACATTGCGCTCGGGTGGTTGAGCGCAATTGAACGCAACATGATCGGGCACAGCAGAATCTTCCCCGAAGGGAACCATTTGATCGGGGCGCTGCGAGATCGCCGAAGAGGGCGCGTAGCGAGGGAAACCGTTGGCAAGCCGGACGCGCACCATATCGCCGTTCCGACTTATCACGCCGACTTTTTCGCCGCAGGAGAGACTGCCGGAGGGATGAGTGTGACAGGGATTGAAATATGTGGGCACGGATTCGTCGTGGCCGGAACATACCACGAACCCATCCATTAAGGGCCGGCGCGAGGCCCGCGGCCGATTCTCATCCTGGGCGTCGGAAGATTGTGTCCAGGTTGGAATGACGGAGGTGGCGATAAATAGGACGAATGCCAGCCGCATAGAGAGAACATTGTCCCTTTAGATCCTTCACCTGTCAACGAGGCGCTGGGGGGCGCTCCGCGTCAGGACTTTCGAAAACCCGCGGCTAGATTTGCGGCCTGGCTGGCTTCCCCCTGCTCAAGCGCTGAGTCGAACGCGCGATGAAAATGTGATCGAGAGTGCTCTTTCGAGAGCAAACACGCGCGTTTCATGTGGTTTCTGCGGTAATTGAAGCAATAGGCTGAGCACGGCGGGAACGACCCGAAATTACTGTAACAAGAAAAATCGCCAGCCCGAAAATGGCAGCCATGGGCCATGGAAATGAAACATCAGCATGAAACCGACGACGAAGGACGCGCGCATTTCGACCGCCAGTTGTTGTAAACATGCGTGGCTGTTGAAAAACTCCTTGTCTCAAATCAGCAAAAATAAAATCGCGTCAGGAAGCCCTACGATCGATTTTCTCGGGTCGCATAGACATTTTCTATCCCCTCCGTCTTATCCCAGGCACGCGACGGCTTCACGTGATCCTTCTCGAGTCTGAGTAATTCGTGGCTCGGGCTCGCTGATCTCCAATGACGCGGCGCGGGCAATACCGCCAGCAGACGATTCCGTAATTGTCATCTTTGTCAGGTTCTCTTGGAGGCCACCCTGCAACACGAAGTTTGCGGATGAATGACGTTAACCAGTGGCTGTTGAAAAACTCTCTTAAGCGAATCTCACGAGCAAAATTCGCTCGCAAGTTATTGAATGTTCGTTCTCCGTAGACGCTGGAATTGATAGAAATTACTGCTTTGGTTCCTTTTTCAACAGCCACCAGGCGTTAGCGCTCACGACTGAAGGAGGGGTGGTCCGGATTCTGGTCGTGTTATGGGCAGCTCGGAAACTGGCCCATCGCGGTCGCCCCCATCCCCCGTCGCTTGCCGACGCGCCTGCTACAATCGTTTTTACTCAACCAGCATAGCCAAGCGCATGAAATGCCCCTTTTGCGGGTTCGAAAATGACAAAGTCGTGGATTCGCGCGAAAGCAAGGAAGCGGATTCCATCCGCCGCCGCCGCGAATGCCTGAAGTGCGAGAAGCGCTTTACCACCTACGAGCGCATCGACGAAATCCCCTACATGGTGGTAAAGAAAGACGGACGTCGCGAGCGTTTTGACCGCCAGAAAGTACTCAACGGCCTGATGCGCGCCTGCGAGAAGCGCCCGGTGCCGATCAGCAAGCTTGAGCAGATCGTCAACGAGGCCGAGACCTTCGTGATCGAGTCCGCCGAGCGCGAGCGTAAGACCAGCGAAATCGGCGAGCTGATCATGAACCGCCTGCGCCGCCACGACAAAGTCGCTTATGTGAGGTTCGCCTCCGTCTATCTCGACTTTAAAGACGTCCAGGAATTCATGACCGAACTGAAAGAACTGCTGAGGACGAAAGACGCGGCCGAACCGAAAGGCAAAGCCGGGTCGAAGAGTTGAAAGCACTGCTCGCTTCGCTCGCTGGACAGCCGAGGGCGGCTGTCCCTACGCAAGCACATATGGCACATAAAGTAACCCTCATCCCCGGCGACGGAATCGGTCCTGAAGTCATCCAGGCCACGGTTCGCATGGTCGAAGCCACCGGCGTCAAATTCGAATGGGAAAGCTTCGCGGCCGGCGCCGAAGCCTTTGAGAAATATCACGAATACATTCCCAAAGAACTGAACGATTCCATCGAGCGTACGCGCGTTGGACTGAAAGGTCCCGTGACCACGCCTATCGGCGGCGGGTTTGCCAGCATCAACGTCGAGCTGCGCAAGCGCTTCGAACTCTTTGCCAACTTCCGCCCGATTCGCAACCTCCCGCACATTCCCACTCGCTATCCGGGCGTGGATCTGATCGTCGTCCGCGAAAATACCGAAGGCCTCTACTCCGGCATCGAGCACGAAGTCATCCCCGGAGTGGTCGAGAGCATCAAGGTCATCACGGAAAAGGCTTCCACCCGGGTCTCGCGTTTTGCCTTCGAGCATGCCCGCAAGAACAAGCGCAAGAAAATTCATTGCATCCACAAAGCCAACATCATGAAGTTGTCCGATGGATTATTTCTGCGCTGTTCGCGCGCCGTCTCGAAAGAGTATCCCGAGATCATCTATGGCGAACACATCGTCGATAACACCTGCATGCAACTGGTGATGAACCCCTACCAGTACGACATGCTGCTGCTCGAGAATTTCTACGGCGACATTATTTCCGACCTATGCGCGGGACTCGTTGGCGGTCTCGGTCTCGTTCCCGGCGCGAACTTCGGCCACGAGTGCGCCATCTTTGAAGCCGTCCATGGTTCCGCACCCGACATCGCCGGAAAGAATATTGCCAATCCTACGGCGGTATTGCGATCCGCCCTGCTTATGCTACGCCATCTCGGCGAGCCCGACGCCGCCTGGAAGATCCGCAACGCCATCGACGAGGTCTACCGCGACCGCAGCAAACTCACCCGGGACGTGGGTGGAACGGCTGGCACGTCGGAATTCGCCGACGCGATTATTCAGGCCATGGAAGCGCAGAAGACGGCAGCGACACCATCGCTAACGTAGAGACGCGGCTTGCCGCGTCTCAGTTGATGAGGCGGGCCCATGCGCACGTATACTGGATAAGTGAAACACGCGATCTCTATCGATATTAATGAGAAGCTCGCCACACGGGCACGAAAGAGGGCGGCCGCCCCGGGGCAAGACCCTCGATCAATTGATCCATGATTACGTACGAAAGCTGGCAGACGACGATCCAGAGCGCTGGATTGAGGAATTCGAGCGCTTATCGGACAGGGGCCATTCGGGAGGCTGGCGTTTTGATCGAAACGAGATTCATGAGCGCCGGCAATCCGCCCTCCCTCCTGAGTGACGCCTCTGATAAACTAATGCGTTTCGGGAAACCTGCGCAGCTACGCCGATCGCTCGTTTTCCCAGGGAGCTATCCTGAAAGGCATCGAAATTCCGTATCATCGCGGACTGCACCGCTTCGCGATCTTCACCGCCTGCGCCACGTTAATCCTTATCGTTGCCGGAGCTCTCGTCACCAGCAACAACGCTGGCTTATCCGTCCCTGACTGGCCCACCAGCTTTGGCTCCTTCTACAAGATGCCGCAAATGGTGGGCGGCATTAAATACGAACATAGCCATCGTATGGTGGCAGAATTCGTAGGGCTGCTCACCGTAATCCTGGCGGTTTGGACCTGGCGAGTTGAAAAGCGCCGCTGGTTGCGCCTTCTCGGCGTGGCCGCGCTGGCGACCGTGATTACGCAAGGCATCCTCGGCGGACTCACCGTGTTATTCTTTCTGCCCGCACTTATTTCCAGCGCGCACGCCGCCATGGCGCAGACGTTCTTCTGCATTGCCGTCTTGATCGCCGTGTTTACGGGCCGCCGCTGGGTCGAAGAACAGCCGCGCACCGAACTCGACCAACGCCGCCCCGCTCTTTTCACGCTGACCCTGCTCTCAATTTTTGTGCTCTATGTGCAGTTGATCCTTGGCGCCATGTTTCGCCACCATGGCTTGAGTTGGTGGCCGCACGTCATCAACGCCGGCGTTGTCGCCCTCGTCCTCTCCTGGACGGCCGTTCGCGCCATCTCCGTTTATCCGGAAGTGGACGCCGTCCGCCGTCCAGCCATCGCCATGCTCGGACTGATGGTCGCACAGCTCTGCCTCGGCTTTCTCGCCTTCATCACCCGCGTCATGTGGGGAAGAGACGCCGCCCAACCCGAACTGCCCATGGTGATCTCGACCGTGGTCCACGTCGCCGTGGGAGCGCTGCTTCTCGCGACCACCGTCGTTCTCGCCATCCAGGTCTGGCGCCACGTCCCGGTAGTTTTTGAAGAGCGCGTTCCCGGGCAGAACCCCGTTGCGGCATAGGCGTTTTTATCCGGCGAGTGCTTCGTATCAGGGTATCGCTCTAGCGATGCCGTAGCTTCGTCGAAATCAGAAGTTCCCTTCGGGGCTGCATTTCGTCTTCGGATGATAATCCCCTCCTTCCCGGCGTAGAATACCTTGTGACTCCGAACTCAACCGCCATCGACTTAGCTCCTCCCGCCCAGCCTGCCAAACCCGCAGGACAGGCGATTATTGCCGTTCGCGACCTTGTCCACCGCTACCAGGACCGCACCGCCCTCAACGGTGTTTCCTTCGAGGTTCAGCCCGCCGAACTCTTCGGCCTTCTCGGCCCGAACGGCAGCGGCAAGACCACGCTCTTCCGGATTCTTTCCACGCTCATGGTCCCCACTTCAGGCAGCGCCACGATCGCCGGCTTCGACGCCGTTCGCCAGCCCGGAGCCCTCCGCCGCCACATTGGCGTCGTCTTCCAGGCCCAGAGCGTCGATCTCAAGCTCACCGCCTACGAGAACCTCTGGCATCAGGGACACCTCTACGGCTTGCGCGGCCCCGACCTCAAAATGCGCATCCGCGAAATACTCACCCGTGTAGGATTGCTCGACCGCTCCGCCGATCGCGTAGAAACTTTTTCGGGTGGCATGCAACGCCGCATCGAACTCGCCAAGGGACTGCTCCATCATCCAGAGGTTCTGCTCCTGGACGAGCCCACCACCGGGCTCGATCCCGGCGCCCGGCGAGATCTTTGGCAATATCTCCAAATCCTCCGCGATCAGGAGCGCGTCTCTGTTATCGTCACCACCCACCTCATGGAAGAAGCCGAACGCTGCGACCGCCTCGCCATCCTGAACGAAGGCAACCTGGTGGCGCTAGGCACGCCCGAAGCTCTAACCCGCGAGATCGGAGGCGACGTCATTCTGATTGAAGCCCGTGACCCGCAGTCCCTGGCCGACCGCATTCGCAGCAAATTTCATGTTGACGCCAGCGTCATGGACAACCACGTCCGCCTCGAAATTGAAAACGGACATCGCTTTGTCCCCGATGTGGTAGAAGCCTTTCCCGGAGAGATTCAGTCGCTCAGCGTGAGCAAGCCCACACTGGAAGACGTCTTCATCCGTCGCACCGGGCACCGCTTCTGGAGCGAAGACGCCGAACCAGCGCCAAAAACCGGCAAGAAGAAAGCGGCTAAGAAACCTTCCCAGAGAAATTAGTGTGGGGACGGGCGTCCTCGCGAATCTGCCCTGACCAAAGTCGAAGGTCCAAGCAGAGCGCAGCTCGGCCCCGATCCGGTGATGAGCCCATCCAGGATAAGCGCCCATCTTCAAACCACACGCCGGAGGCCCCAACCGGAGTAAAATGCCTCCGGCTTTCAAAGCCAAGGAGGGAACGTCCGTGAAACCCCCAATTAGCTATTGGATGCTCTTGCTGTTGTCCATTTCACTGTCAGCCGCGGGACAAGTAAAAGGCGCACCTGCCGGCCCGAACTCGTTCCAGCTGAGCAGCACCACCTTCGCGAACGACACGACCCTGCCCATCAGTATGATCTACAACTATGTCGTGAATGGTTCCAACATCTGCTCCATCGATGGAAGCCCCGGTGGAAATCAATCTCCAGAGCTATCGTGGACCAACGTCCCGCCGCACACGGCTAGTTTCGTCGTGACCCTGTACGACACCACCGCCTCCTTCACGCACTGGGGGATGTACAACATCTCTCCCACCGCGACCGGGCTTCCCGAAAATGCCGGAGTTGCCGGAAGCACGGACGGCAGTCAGATTGTCAATGACTTCGGATTCACTGAATATGACGGTCCGTGCCCGCCGGCGAACGTGCGACCTTTTGTCCACGATTACATTTTCACGGTCTACGCGCTCAATAAAACGCTCAGTCTGACCGGGTCAGCGAATTTTCCGAACAATGCCGAAACTCTGTATCAGGCATTGATTCACGCGGCCAAGAACGGCAATATTGTGGGAAGTGCAAGCCTGACCGGCTTCTACTCGACGACCCCGAAATGAGACGCGGCTCCAGCACGGGTGGCCCAGGTCTCTATTCTCGAGTCTGATTCTCAAGACTTGATTCTTGAGACCTGGGCACACTGTTAAACTACTAACATGGCGACCCAAACCGCGACCCTCCCCGCAACCGCTCCAGCGTCCGCGGGAGTCCTGCTGCCCGCTTTCACACTCTGGTGGCGCGAAGTCGTGCGCTTCTATCGTCAGCGCGCGCGCGTGGTCGGTGTAATCCTTTCTCCCCTCTTGTTCTGGGTTGTCCTCGGATCCGGCTTCGGAACCTCGTTTCGTTCGGGGCAATCGGCCGGTCAGCAGAACTATCTGGATTATTTCTATCCCGGCACGCTGGTGATGATCGTTCTCTTCACCGCGATTTTCACCATGATGTCGGTGATCGAAGACCGCAACGAAGGTTTCCTGCTGTCGGTGCTAGTGGCCCCGGTGCCGCGCGCGGCCATTGTCCTGGGGAAGGTTTTGGGCGGCACCACGCTCGCCGCCGCCCAGGGATTGATTTTCCTGGTCTTCTCACCGCTCGTCGGTATACACATGACGTTGGCCTCGTTCGGGCTGATTGTCCTCACCGTCTTCCTCGTGTCATTCGCCCTGACCGCGCTGGGCTTTGCCATTGCCTGGCCTATGGATTCGACGCAAGCTTTTCACGCCATCATCAATTTATTCCTGATTCCGCTATGGCTGCTTTCAGGGGCGCTGTTCCCTCTGTCCAAGGCCTCAGGATGGATTCGCTGGCTTATGTACGCCAATCCGCTGACCTACGGAGTCGAGGCCCTGCGCACGCTGATGTATCCCGAAGCGCCTAGCGCATTCTCCCTGACTGCATCCATTTTGACGCTGGTGCTGTTCGCGTTATTCATGTTCGGCCTAGCGTTCGCGCTGGCGAACCGGCGTACGACGAAGCCAGCAGCTTAGGAACAGTCGTTAATCGATGGTCGTCAGTTGTTGGCATTCTAGTATTCCGAGGAGTCGTAGCGAAGCCGCAACCCAACAACGCGCGAACGACTAACGACCAACGACGCATTTATGCCCCTCGACATTCTCGCTTTAGCCGCGCACCGCGACGACGTAGAACAGACCTGCGGCGGAACTCTGCTCAAGATGGCGGAGCGCGGATACCGCACCGGCATCCTCGACCTCACGCAAGGCGAAATGGGCACGCGTGGCACCATGGAAGACCGCGCCCGCGAAGCGGCCGAGGCGGCGCGTATCCTGAAAGTTTCCTGGCGCCATGCGCTCGATATTCCTGACGGCCGCGTCGAAAATACATGGGAGAATCGTTTGAAGGTCGTCCAAGTGCTCCGCGAGCAACGGCCGCGGGTGTTGATTCTTCCCTACTGGGAGGGGCGTCATCCGGATCACTACACGGCCTCGATTCTTGGCTACGAAGCGGCATTTATATCGGGACTCGCCAAGTTGCCGCTGGAGGGCTCCGCTCATCGTCCTTTTAAGATTATTTACGCCAGCCTGTACCGCGACGTCCGGCCTACGTTCGTCGTGGACATCACCGGCCAGTTCGATACGCGCTTCGCAGCGCTCATGGCGTATAAGTCGCAGTTCACCGACCAGGAAGCTGGCAGCGGAATCTTTCCCGCGCAAAAAGAGATTCGGGCGCGGATTGAATCGATGGCCCGCTTCTACGGCATGATGGGCGGCGTCACCTACGCCGAGCCGTTCGTGCATAAGGAAGTCGGGCTGGTGGATGATGTGGTGGCGATTCCGGTGAAGTCGATCTGACAACCTCGACACACCAGATGTGACTGATCCGCAAATTTACCCTTGAACCTTCTCAGAATTCTCCTGCGTCAGCTTAGTGGGATCCCGACATCGCCTTCTGGAAATCCTCTGCGCTAGTGCGATAACAGGGCAGCACTGCGCTTAGATCGGAGGAACGCAACGCTGCTGGGAGTTTTGCGTACTCTGTGGCTGCACGAGTTGGATCGGTGTCAGACTGTATCATCTGCCACAATGACTCGTCACAGCTCGGATCTGGGGTTACGCGCAGCTTGATTACGCGCGGCGGCAGGTTGTTGAGATTGTATTCCGACAGACGGCGTTGATAGGGAAGAAATTCATAAACCAGCTTGATGAGTTGCAGTTGGTCCTTGCCGACTCGTCTCTTGGCAATGAAGACTTCGAAATTGGAAAAAAAGGAGGTACCCGGCGCGGCAAACACGATGCCCAGCAAACCGACCGGCAACTCTTCGACGGTAGATTTGTTTTCGTTGTTGCCGGCGGGTGTGGCCGAAGCGTCGGCCGGCAGGGGATCCATTGGATCCAAGAGCTTTGCCGGTCCACTCGCGCCAGAGTTGCCCGCACCCGCAACTGACGTAGGACGAGGGACGACTCCTGAATCCGCATCGGAAAGCGAGCCCAACCTCGTACCTCCAGCAGAGCCTGAACTTGGAACAGAAGGAGGTGGCGGCACCACTTGCGAGCCTGGGCCAGCCATCGAACCGAACCGTGCATCTCCAGCAGCACTGCCCGCACCATGAACCGATGGGGGAGGGGGCACGACATTTTGCCCCGCGCCGGAAAGCGAGCCCAACCTCGCACCGCCGGCAAGGCCTGAACCTTGAACAGAAGGAGGCGGGGCTACCACTTGTGACCCCGCACCACCCGTCACACCCAATCGTCCCTCTCCAGCAGCATTGCGCGCTGTCTGAACCGACGGGGGAGGGGGTATGACACTTGGCCGCGTGCCGGACAACGAACTCAACCGCCCGGTTCCCGCAGCGTTGCCTGCGCCCTGAACCGAAGGAGCCGGCGGCACAACTTGCGAATCCGCACCAGCCATCGAACCCAACCGTGCATCTCCAGCAACATTGCCCGCACCAAGAACCGACGGGGAAGGGGGTACGACATTTGGCCCCGTGCCGGGCAACGAACTCAACCGCCCAGCTCTAGCCGAGTTGCCTGCGTTCTGAACTGATGGGGGCGGGGGCACAACTCGCGAGCTCGTATTGGGCGCCGTTATAGGCCGTCCTGCGGAAGACCCTGCAAGCTCGGGCGCAGGAGCAACCGCAGAGGCTTGCGGCAGCGCCGGCCGGCGAGCTGTAGCTTGGTCAACGTCCTGGTCAACCCGGGGCGGCGGGGCCACCACCCCGGACGGTCCCGCCGACGCGTTCCGCCGCGGGCCCACGGTGGCTGCGAGCGGCACCATTGGTGTAACCGCGTGGGAGGCCAGGACATTCGGTAGCTTGGCCGTGGCCTGCTTGATGTCAGGTGGTGTGACGATGCTCGGTTTGTGCTCCGGTGTCACTGGCATCGCTGGTTGATGTGCCGGTTGTCGCGCCGATGTCTGCTTCACTCGTGACCGCGGCCGAACGTTCGGCGCTCTGCTGCCAGCTGCTGGAAAGGTTCGAGCAGGTGGGTAGTAGGTGATAGACCTGTGGATGGCATCACGCTGTGGGAACAGTTTTACCGATACCCATACTCTGGATTGGCCCCATACGAATAAAACAGTTAGCAGCAAATGCAATAGCATTGACTCCACGAACGAGGACCAGGGGGCGCCGGAGGGGACGAAAACGTCGTTCCAGAAACGTGCAGGCCGTGAGGTGATCGGGATCTGCGGGACTCGCCGCGACAGGAGCAGGTCCGCCAAATTGCGAAAGAACACACGATGGCGCGGCTCCAGTTCGATCAGCAGCCGGAGACGGGGCGCGGGCCCTGAGCGTGGAACTCTCTGGTTTGCGATCAAAACCCCGGGGGCTTTGTCCATGGATTCACGCTGGAGGGGGAGAAACTCACCCGATTATAGCGCCCTTTCACAGCAACTGGTGCAAACCACGGTTACTGTCGGCCTCCTACAGCAACATGGCGGCTAGCAGCGCAGCGGAGCCGGTGATTCGGAAGCAATCAACTGTGGTCAATCAACGGTGGTCAATCGGCTGTGGTCACGGTCTTGGCGCGGTCGAAAACCTTCTCGCAAATTCTACCGGCAAAGATGGGGTCGCGCCCGGCTGGGAGCAAACATATCGTGCCACTTCGTTGGCAATGTTATTGATTTCGTCCAGGTCCATTTTTCGGAGCAGTCCCAGAACTAATGCAGCGGTGAACGAATCGCCGGCGCCCACGGTATCGACGATCTGCACTGGACGAGACGGGCAATCGGACCATCTCACTTCATCCTTGAGGTTTTGATAAAGCAGGCTACCACTCGCCCCGCGTGTGAGTGCCACCAATCGCAGGCTGAAGATCTGCGCCAGCCGCTCAATCCGATACCGGGTCGAACCGGTCAGGCTAAATGTGTCCGCGACGGTCTGCAGTTCGTCATCGTTCAACTTCAGCACATTTGCCAACTGGAGCGATCTTTCGATCAAAGCCCGCGAATAGAACCGCTGCCGAAGATTGATGTCAAAAATGCGCAGCGCCTCCGCCGGTGTCGCCGCAACCAGTTGCTGGATTACGTTGCGCGAGCGTTCGCTACGTTGGGCCAAGCTACCGAAACAGATTGCGTCCGCCGCGCTGGCAACCGCGAGTGCTTCCCTGGTAGCGGCGATGTAATCCCATGCCACATTTTCTTGAATAGTGAAATGTGCGAGGCCATTGCCGGAGAGCTCGACCTTCGCCGTCCCGGTAGGCGCGGTTTCATCCACTTGCACAGTGGCATGCGGCAGGCCCATCTTATGAAAGCGGCGAATGATTTCGCGACCGTAGTCATCATTCCCCACACGCGTGATGACTTGAGCCTGCGCGCCCAGGGCGTGCGCATGATACGCGAAGTTCGCTGGCGCTCCACCCAACTGTGGTCCGGTGAGAAGCAAGTCCCACAGCACTTCTCCGACACCGGCAACATGAAAGCTCATGTGACCCTATTCGACGCCCAGTTGTTTCTGGATGTGCTCCAGCGGCACGCCTTTCGTTTCTGGAACCATCATCTTCACCCAGATGAGTTGCAGAACCATCATGCAGGCGAAGAACGAGAAGACGTAACCGGGCGGAACGGCAGAAACCATCTTGGGGAAAAAAGTCGTCAGCAAGGCGGCGAAGATCCAGTGCGTGAAGCTGCCGAGCGCCTGACCTTCGGCGCGCTGACGGTTGGGAAATATCTCGGAGATGAAAACCCAGATGACCGCTCCCTGACCGATTGCGTGTGCGGCGATGAAGGCAAAGACACAAATCGGCACGATGGCAAAATGCTCGGTGAAGAAAGCCCAGGCAATCAGACCGAGCGAAGCGATGTACCCGAACGAGCCGATAAACAGAAGAGTCCGTCGGCCCGCCCGGTCAATCAGCCAGAGGCCGACGAAGGTGAAGATGAGATTAGTCACGCCGATGCCGATGGATTGAAGCAGCGCAGCTCTCGCGCCCAGCCCGGTGAGTTCAAATATGCGCGGCGCGAAGTAGAGAATCGCATTGATGCCGGAGAGCTGGTTGAAGAAGGCAATGAGGATCGCAAGCAGAATCGGCTTACGGAGACGACGCGTCCAGAAATGCGCTGACGACGCCCTTTCCGAGGACGCAGCCATAATTTCGTCCGCCTCGCCTTCGATCTCGGCGTTGGAGGCTTCGGGTTGGATGCGGTGCAGAACTTTCAGGCCGCGCTCGCGGTCGCCCTTCCTGCCCAGAAGCCAACGCGGACTCTCGGGAATGCCGAAGCACAGGAGAACGTAGAGGAGCGAGGGGAATGCGGCCACGCCGAGCATCCAGCGCCAGGCATTCTCACCGATGCCAGCAAGCAGCGCGTTGGATACGAAAGCGATCAGAATGCCAAAGACAATGTTGAACTGAAACATGCCGGCAAGCCGCCCCCGTTGCTTAGGCGGCGCGATCTCCGAGATGTACAGCGGAGCCGCTACGGTGGAGATGCCGATGCCCAGACCGCCGATGACACGCGCGACGATGAATAGGGAAACATTGGTTGCCAACCCTGACCCGACTGCGCCGACAAAGTAAAGGACGCCGATCCACAGCAGCGTGGCCTTGCGTCCGAAGCGGTCGGCGGGCCAGCCGCCAATCAGCGAGCCCACGACGGTGCCGTAGAGGGCGGAAGCCATGGCGATCCCGTGTTGTTCAGGACTCAGCCCCCATAGCGACTGGATTGTTTTTTCCGCGCCGGAGATGACGACCGTGTCAAAACCGAAAAGAAATCCGGCGAGTGCGGAGGTAAGCGACCAGAACAAGACGCGACCATTCATAGGTAGATAGATAGATGGATGGAGTCGATGAGCGCACTTCACGATAAACGCATCGTGGACGCCGCGCAATGTGAGGGCAGCGAACTTGAACCGCCTCGTTTGACCGTGTATAAAGACTAAGACGCACGATGCCGCACGCCGTGTTGCGATTGGGCCATGCCGCATGGCGCCGTGCGGGCTTTGTGTCCCTCAAACGGTCTGTAAGATAGTGATTTTAAAGCGGAAGTGGTGGAACTGGCAGACACACCATCTACCTGCATCGCTTTAGCAATTCTCTACAAGCTTTTGATAATAAACCTTCTACCTTTCGCCTCAATCACTTCCGCTAACCTGCCTCGGAACAGCCAGTAGACGCCAGTAAGCCCCGGATGCAGGCAGTCGGTGCAAAATCCGGTGCAGGTACTCGGTTCCTCGCGGTACTCGAAAAGGCCCTCTGTGTCTCTAAGAGACATCGCCTTGGGGGTGTATCAGAGACCCCGAAAGAACCATCTTCTTGTTTTGCCTACACACTTAGTCTCCTTAGCGGCGAGCGGCAGCAACCGCCCCCATCGCGTTCACTTGCAAGGTAGGTGGTTTCCGGCTCGAATGGGGTTTGGGCGTGACGGTAATCTGTACATCATGGCCGAGTAAGAGCAGGAAGCCAACAAGTCGCTCGATGGAGAAATCAGTGAGACGGCCGCGCTTCAAGGCGGAGACTTTGGGTTGGTCCACATTCAACACCTTCCCGGCTTGTACCTGTGTCAGTTTGCGGGATTCGATGATGTCAACGATCCGGTGAGCCAGATCAGCCTTCGCACGTGCCTCTTGGGGATTAACAACACCCAGATCAGCGTAGACGTTGCCAGTGCCTTCCACGTATCCATGCTTTTTCATCGTGATTTGTCCCTGTTTAGCGTAATTTTCCTGTTCAGCCTAAATTCTTCCTGCTCGGCTTTTCCAGTTCCACCACTTGCGCGAGGCGCTTTTCCACGAGTTTCATTTCATGCCTCGGCGTCGCAATGCCCCGTTTGGACTTCTTCTGGAAAACATGCAAAACGTAAACGGCCTTTGGGAACCTCACGGTATAAACGGCCCTGAACGTGTCGCCCCGGAAGTCGGAAACAATCTCCAGCACGCCCGGTGCAATACCTTTCAGGGGCTTTGCGTTCTCCGGCATTTTGCCCCTCTGGACGCGCTCCAACGCAAACCCGATCTCGTCCTTGACCTCTTCCGGCAGTTCGCGCAGCACCTCCAACGAATCCCCGACGAAACGTAACGGCCTCATCGAAGTAGCTGTCATGTTCACCTGTATAATATGCTAGTTCTAGCATACTGTCAAGTCAAGAGGGGATCCGGGAGCTCCGGACGCTCGAAAGCGCCCCTTGGAGGAGTGGTACATCGGCTCACCACCGACTCGGCATTGACTGCTCAGGCGTCCGCTCCGGTTTCTTAAACAGGCCCACCCTGACTTGTTCCCAGGAGATGACATCGAGAGGGTTTTGCGGATTCGATGGCTACCAAGATAGGTGCCACCGTCTCTGATCCTCAAATAGGGGCGCTGCTCGGGGCTGCCTCGAACGCGGCCTTCCTGATGACCATTTTGGTCGCCAAGCACTTCAACTTCGGTGATGGGGAGGACGCGGCGAAAGGTGTTTTGGGAGTACGGGAAGCAGAGCACGGCGTCAGCCGACGCGAACCTGCGTCAAGCCCCTCGTGCCGAACTTCTCCTTCAGCAGATCTCCCGCCTGTTCTTAAATGGACGATGAGCGTAATTGATTCCATAACAATGTCGGCTCCCACGCCCGAGTAAGCTTTGGTGGTACCAACCAGCCAAGGCCCGGGAGAAAGGAGCCGAACGATGATCATTATAGGATGCGATTATCACCCGGGTTTCCAGCAAATTGCGTTTGTGGATACCGAGACGGGAGATTACAGAGAGCAGCGATTAGAGCACAGTGAGGGAGCAGAAAAGTTTTATCGTGACCTCGCTGCCCAGGGCAAGAAGGTGCGAGTGGGAATGGAAGCCAGTGGACATGCCCGCTGGTTTGAACGTCTGCTGGCGGAACTGACCTTCGAGTTGTGGATTGGCGACGCCAGCGAGATTCGCGCCAAGCGGGTACGCAAGCAGAAAACGGATCGGCAGGATGCGCAGCATATTCTGCAGTTGCTGATGGAGAATCGTTTTCCCAAGATCTGGGTACCGAGTGGGGAGAACCGCGATCTGCGGCAACTGCTGTGGCATCGGCACCGCATGGTGCAGGCCCGCACGCGGATCATGAACCAGTTGCAAGCGGTGGCGCTCAACGAAGGACTGCGTTGCAAGAAGCGCCTGTGGCGGGACGCGGGACGAGGACAACTGGAGTCGTTCCGTTTATCTCCGTGGGCGAGCCGGCGACGGCGTGATCTGCTGGAGTTGCTGGATCGACTGACGCCGACGATTGCCGAGCTGAGCGCAGCCATCGAGCAGGAAGTGGAGAAGTGTCCCGAGGCGCAGTGCTTGCAGACGCATCCCGGAGTCGGTGCGCTGACGGCATTGGCGTTCGTGCTGATCATCGGCCGAGCAGATCGGTTTCAGTGTGGTAAGCAGATCGCGAGCTATCTGGGACTGGTGCCGCTGGAGGATTCGAGCGGGCAGCGACGGCGCCTGGGACACATCACGAAACAAGGGAACTCGTTGTTGCGTTTCCTGCTGGTGGAAGCGGCGCAAGTAACCGTGCGCAGCGATCAGGAATGGCGCAGCAAGTACTTCCACCTGGCAATGCGGCGAGGACGGAAGATCGCCAAAGTTGCCATGGCGCGGAGACTAGCGGTGCGCCTGTACTGGATGTGGCGCAAGGGATGGAACTATGGGCAGTTGAAAAAGTTCGGTTCGCACGCGGGAGAGCCCGGACATCGCGATGGTGTGAAGTCAAACACCGAGTAATTGATTGGGTATCCCGCTCCCCTTCACGGGGGAGTTCGAAGTAGTAATCATGATCGAAGTTGTGACCGAAGAGATGCATGGGTCGGACTGAGTCCTGACCTGGAACCGATTACGAGGCGAGCCTTGGTTGGTAGAGCAAAAGCAACACCAACAGCAAAAGCTTCCACGAGAGCGAAATGGCGCTCTTCGGAGTGCACGGACTGGTGCGCCTCAAAAGTGCTTGACACTGCCGACATTGTTAGAGACGCGATTTTTCAACAGTAATCTAGCCTTGCCAAAAACAGAGGGGCGAAATCTAAGGCCGTCTTTGATCTCTCGGGCACTCTATCGGAAGGTGGATGATCTACGGCGAACCTTTGCGTTCCTTGGCAGGCGGTGCGACGTACATGTCGGCAGCCATCGGTGGCAAAGCTGTTGCATCCCAAATGCACTTTTCTGTTTCTAAACTCTGGACACCAACTTGACCCGCTCTTTCGCCACCGCCCACCCAAGTCACACAGAACCGGGCTCGACTGGTCTTGTAGGTAATAACGACACTATCCCCAACATGCAACACGCCCTGAATCCCTTCTAATAAAGCCCCTTGCCGACTGACGTTGCGCGTTGGAACTATGGCAGGATGGGCCGTCCGCTGTCATCGGTCCCGGCTATCCGGACATGCAGTTTCGCCTGCATCCGAGGCTCTCGGCGTTTTCCCAATACGCACCTCCACTCAGAACCCCGGTTGCGAGTAGAGTCGAGAACAGGCGCAGTGGCTTTAGTCTTCCGGTGGCTGCTGACGAATGCTTTCGCATCGTCGCCTCAGTCCGGTTTGGCTTGGTTCTGTTTCCTGTTCCCGCTCATCGAACCGGACAGGCGGATGTCCCGCATCCGGCTCTCGGAAAAGACACACGATGGTCCGTGTGACGCTGCCTGCAACTTCTGAACACAACTCGGGGTGGCTAGACTCATCGTCAATCCCCATGTCCTTCGTTGCTTCTTGCGTCCGTCTTTAACTGAGGCCCCTTCCCTCCACCGGAGTTACCCGGTTTCGTAGGTACTGCGAACCTCTCCGCCACCCCACACGGCCCGGCCCATCTCTCACGAGTTGCCAGTTGATCCTTATTCATTGCGATCACCGCGGGGGCTTCCCGTGTTGCGTCTGGTCTCCTCTGCCTGCATGCCATCGCCATTACCCCGGCAGGTTTGATGGACTTCATTCGCTCGGACTATTTCCATCATCGTCGGCCTTCCCCAATTACACGGTGGGTCGGCTCCTGCATTAATCGTTTCGAGGCCTGCTCAGCGTTCACTCACGTTATGGCCTGCACGCTCGCCGAGTCGCCTAGCGACCCTCTACACCGAAAGCTCCGACCGCTTCGTTACCTCTGCAGTCGTTTCGGTTGCTACCGGGTGGAGCGAACCAGTTCCCGGGCGGGAGTTGCACCCGCTGAAGTCCAGTGCCTTTTCACGGCGCACGTGTAATCGGGGATTTCTCAACAACTGCCGAAGCGAGTGCAACTGGGACAACAAAGCCCCGACGAGAATCATCCTTAGCTTATGGCAAAGAATCGTATAGGGTCTTGATGACCTCAGCCTTCCAGACAGCACCAATCTCTGCAGCCTGCATTTGTTCGGAATATACGCCAAGGAATCTCTTCGCGCCTCGTGTGTCATACATGAGTGCACCGCCTGAACTGACAAAGCTTGCATTGCGCACAGCAAATACTGGCGATCCAGACATGCCGGGCCTTGATGTAGTGTCGAGGAGAAACATCGGTTTTCCACGATAGTTGAAGTCGAGATCGCTGGCGATGGTGCCCGTTTTCCAAATCGCACGGCCACCTCCTTGAGCCAGTCCAAACGGGAATCCGACGATACTAACGGCGTCCCCCGGCGCGACCACAATGTCGGTTTTTCTGAGTTCCAAGTCCAGAGGATAGAACTGCACGTCATCAGCGTGTTGCAAGGGGAGTGCAACAATATCAGCCGCAGCTCCTAATGTTGGGTGTTCGAGCCACCCCTTATTTCCATGGCCATCCAGCAGGTCCTCCACAACCCAAAACCACTCTCCGAATCGATTCAGTCGATTATGGTAGATAGAAAGCTTATTTGCGCAGAGCCACCCACCTACGTCTGCCGGGCTTTGGTCCTGCGTGCAAGCGAGCACTACGTGACGATTGGTGACAAGGTAGTGCTTGCCGCCCTTCTCTAAGACGAAACCGGTTGCGCTACCTATTTCCACGTCGTTGTGGAGAATTTTTAGCTCTAGGGACGTGATCGACAAGCGGTTAACTCCGCTCTCACTTTCTTGGGCCCAGCAGACGGGTGCGGCAAGGAGCAAAGCGCACAGAAAACAACAGAAGGAATTTTGGGTTCGGATGCTCATATGCAGACCTCCACGGGGAAACGAAGCTACCTCAGTATTCTGGTGACTGACAGATTATCGTAGTCATTTTAGCTGCTGACTGGAGAAAACAGGCGTTAGCACTCAGAATGCAGATCAGGCTGCGCCATCTCTGAGAAACTGCGCGAAAGAACAGATTGATTTCATCTTCTCTTCCCGCAATCCGCGCAGATCTTCCTCGCCGAGTCGATTTTCGTACAAGAGTCTCCCCAACACATCTGTAAGTCGCGAACCGCGAAAGTCGTATTTGCGATCAATCTCTTTACGGCGTTGGGTCAGGTGATGTTCCAGGTCCCACAGATCCGACGACTTCTGGATCTGCGTTGGCCATTCGCTTTGCTTCCTGAATCACTTCGTGAAGCTCCTGGCCCAGAGCAGCGTCGAAGGCTTTGCGGGCGATGGCCTTTTCTGATCTCGACCAAATCGGTTCGTTTTGGTAGGGATAGCTGTCTTGAGTCGCAGACGGGCCGGTCATGGTTCGATCCTCCGTGCCGGCATTCTATCCCCTGCCGAGATGCCATTTCTACAGGATCGGAGGCTTTCGCTCTGGCAGATTCAACATCGTTTTCATGCGGCCGTCCGTCCTTTGCGAGGTCAAAACGATCGTTGACCGGGTGTCCGAGATTCTGTTTGCAGCCGAGATAGCGTTCTGTGGTCTGCACCGATGCATGCCCCAGCAAGAATTGAATCTGCTCCAGCTCGCCACCGCTCGTGTGGCACAGCTTGGCACAGGTTCGCCGCAAGTCATGCGGGGCAATGTGTTCCAATCCCGTTCTCTCGCAGCAGGTCTTGACTACGTACCACACGACATTCTGCGAGAGGCCGCTGCCCCACACCTTTCCCCGCCTGGCGACCGCTCGAAAGATTTTGCCCTCACAAACCCCAGCGGCTCGTGTCCATTGATCGAGAGCGGCTTTCACCCAATTCGGAATGGGCACCGTGCGAATGTGGCCACCTTTGCCAATCAGATCAACCACGGCCCAGTGTCCTTGGCGCATCTCGATGTCGTCCAACTTCAAACCGACCAGTTCCGACCTGCGAAAGCCACAACCGAACAGCATGGCCAACATCGCATAATCGCGCTTGGCGCGCATAGTGTCTCCCCCCGCATGCTTGAGCACTTCCGAACTCTGCTCCGCGCTCAACCAATTCCCTGACCGGAATCCGAGCTGCTTGACTCCCTTGACGCGGCTAATCCCCGCGGCCAACTCGGGACTCAGCAAGCCAGCGTCGGCGGCTTCGTGAGCCAGGCGACGCACGGCTGCAAGCTGCTGGTTGATGGTGTTGGCGGCCAGATGCCGCGATTCCAGGTACATGCGATAGCGCACGACGACGATGCGGTTGAAGGCCAGCCGAGGCTCGGAGCAGTACCAGGCGATAAATTGATCGATGGCGTACTCGTAAACTCGGCGCGAGGCTGGCGAGCCGAGGCTGTTCAACACCGCCGATTTGCAATGATCCAGATCCGGCAGTCGTAGCACTCGGCGACGGTAATTCGGCTTTATTCTCTGCTTACCCATGGCGACGGCCTCCCATGCCGCAGGATTGGAACTACGCCAGACCGCCGGGGCGATGCAAGCATGGCCACTAGGTAAGGGGTTTAGAGGGGTTTTGAGCGCTATCGCCTGTGGGTGTTGAAAAACGCCGTGATCGGAACGTGTTTCTTGGCTGGGAGTGTTGCTGCTGACAAGTTTTCTTTTCTTACCTCAGCTAAGCGGTGACTGGCACAGGCGTGGTTATAGGTTGGCTGAGGAACCGCACCAGGCGCTTGATGTTCTGCGCGGTCGCCGCCAGGAAGAACTGCTCACGCACGAACTTCAATCTCCGCAGGCGCAGTCGGCGTAGTCCGATCTGATGCTTCAGTTCCGCGAACAAGGCTTCCACCTTCTTCCTTTGCCGCTGTGCTTTGGCGAACTCTGGCGTGTTGACCAACTCCCGCGCACGTTGTCGGGCTGGTTCGTTCTGATGGATGATAAGGCCCCGGAAGGCAGCACTGGTGCATTGTGGTCGGAGCGAGCACGGGCCACACTTTTTGCGTGTCCCGATGTAGTTGTAAGCGCGGTTCCGATGAACCCAACCGCCGTAGTTCAGGGGCTGACCGGCGGGGCAGATATAGCGATTGTTTTCCGGTTCGTACGTGAAACGCTCGGGGCCGAAGAACGGACTCCTCTTTCTGTGGATACTGTCGCGTGTACGCATGTAAGGAGTGATGTTGCGGTCCGCCAGCCACTGCAGGAACTCCCCGTTGCCATAGGTCGTGTCGGCCGCCACCGAATCGGGCGCCCGCCCTTGCCATCGGGCGAAGCGATCGAGCATGTCTTGTGCGGCCACCGTTTCCTGACTCATTCGGGCCGCTGTGGCTTGCACGCCCACGATCACGCAGCTGTGGTTGTCCACCAGATAGTTGTCGTAATACCCCAGACGGGCTGGCGTACCGCCCTTGGTGGCATAGGTCGAATCGGGATCGGTGGTCGAGACCTGGTCTTGCTGATGCACCGGTTCTTCCACCGGGTTCTGCTGTTCCAGTTCTTCCACATACTGACGCACCGTATGGTGGACTCGGGCAGCTTCCGCCAACTGCTCGCGTGGAATGCGGCTCTCCTTGGCCGCGTTGGCTTCGACAAAACTGCCATCGACCGACAACTCTTTCCCTCGCACCAGCCCCACTTCCACGCACTGTTTCACGATCTGTTCGAACAACTGCTCGAACAGCTTCGATTCCTGAAACCGTCCGTGCCGATTCTTGGAAAACGTCGAGTGGTGTGGGATCTCCTGATCAAAACCCAGTCCCGTGAACCATCGCCACGCCAGATGCATGCGCAACTCTTCGACCAACTTGCGCTCGCTGCTGATGCCGTACAAGTAGCCGATCAACAGAATGCGCAACAGCAGCTCAGGATCGATCGAGGGCCGCCCAGTCTCGCTGTAGCTGTCTTTCAGTTGCTGCCGCACAAACTCGAAACGGATGTGCTTGTCGATCAGCCGTAACAGGTGGTTTTCAGGAACTTGATCTTCCAGACGGAAGTAGTAGAACAACGCTTCGGAGCGGTCGTGTTGCCCCATCATGATCAGCAGGCCTCCGAGTATCGAGATCCAATACAGCATGTCGACGTTCTAACATGCTTTCACCCAATCTCAGCCGCTAATCACAGTGACTTTTTCAACACCCACGCCTGATAGTGTCAACTGACGTGCATCCCGCTGATAGAATCAAGCCACAATGCGCTTTTACACTAAAGACGAATGCGAGGAATGGCTTGGTGGGCTAGGCCGGGTAAAGCCCGACGCGATCCCTGAAATCCATAGAGCGCACGTTCACTATCCGACTACGGCAGGTCGCATTCTTTATCTCGCGTATTGGATCGGAAGCTCGTTGATGTACCGCAGTCCCGCGTTGGTGTGGATAACGGAGTGGGGTATCTGGGGCCCCGAGAACTGGCATCTGTACTACAAACTCCGGCAAAGTTACGGCGATCTTCGTCTGCTCCATGAAGCACCCGGCCATCTGTTTCTCGGCCACGAATCGGAAGACTTAACATCGTTTCTGCAAATTGCTATGTTGAACGGCTGGGGCGGATACATCTTGACTCAGGCGGACTGCCTAAACGCATTCTTCAGTCATGACGAGTACATTGACTTCTTTGCCGCCGAAGGTGGGCTTGGTCTTTTTGAAGATATACGCAAGGAGTTCGGCACGGTCGAACATCCTCCCAAAGATGTGTGACTCTCTGGTAGTTGGCGTAACATCCGGTTTACACTCACGACCCCGCCCCTGTGGGGGTTCTGAGTTCGCATGGGCCTACGGCCCACCCATTGACATGAAAATGGGTTGAGTTTGTGTGTACGCTCAGGGAGCGTGGACGGCGAAGGTCTGTTTACACTCTGGATGAAGTGAGGCCGTTTCTGAGTTTGATCTGGAACGCACGTTTTGAACCAATCTATGTCGCGCCGCCTGTCCGAGTAGGAGAGGTGGTAGCACGTGACGGTGTGTAATCTTTTTCGCGTGCGTTCTGCCGCTTCCACGCGAGGAGGAAGCGATGAAGGTCGCGGGGATTGACGTACACAAGAAGGTTTTGATGGTAGTTGTCGTGGATGCGAGTACGCCGGAGGAGAAACCAGCGCGGCGGCGATTCGTCACCATGCCGAGCGACTTGCACTGCCTGTTGATGTGGTTGCGGGAGCAGGGAGTAGAAGAGGCGGTGATGGAATCGACTGCCCAGTACTGGCGGTCGGTGTGGCTGGAACTGGAACCGCACATGCGTTTGCACTTGGCGCAGGCGTTTTCCAACCGTGCTCCACGTGGGCGTAAGCATGATTTCAAGGATGCCGAGCGGTTGGTGCGGCGACTGATCGCCGACGAGTTAATCCTGAGTTTTGTGCCCAACGGTGAACAGCGTATCTGGCGGAGCATGACCCGCATGAAGCTGCAACTCACGCGCGACCGGGTACGGTTGCAGAACCAGATAGAGTGTCTGCTGGAAGAAATGCGGATCAAGCTATCGATTGTGGTAAGCAACCTACTGGGTGCCAGCGGCTTGCGCATTCTGCACGCTTTGGCAAACGGAGAAACCGATCCCAAGAAGTTGGCGCAACTGGGAGATGAGCGGCTGCAGTGCACCGAGGAGCAACTGGCAGATGCTTTGACGGGAAGGGTGCAGCCCATGCATGGGGAGATGTTGGCCTTGCAACTCCAGCGACTGCAGTTGATCGATCAGCAAATGGCCGAGCTCAACCGCCTGATCGCGCAGGCCATGAAGTCACATCAAGACGCCGTGATCCGACTGGCGGAAGTACCTGGTTTGGGAGTGGATTCTGCGCAACAAATAATCGCGGAGGTGGGCGCTCAGGCCAGTACGTTCCAATCGGCAGCGGAGTTGACCTCTTGGGTGGGAACCTGCCCCGGCAAGGAGGAAAGCGCGGAGCAGAACCATAGCAGTCGCTCCGCGAAAGGCAATAAATACCTGCGCCGAGTGCTGAACCAAGCAGCGCACGCTGCGGTGGCGAAGAAAGGCAGTCATTTTCAGGTCGTATTCCGACGTCTGCTGCCCCGCCTAGGCTATCAGTCTGCCATTTGGGCCGTTGCTCATCGGCTCTGTCGTGTAGTTTGGAAGATCTTGCATGAAGGGGTGCGATTCATTGAGCAAGGCCGCGAACCTGATCCCCGGGCCAAGAAGAAACGTGCCCAGATGCTGGCGCGAGCCCTTCGCAAGCTCGGCTATGAGGTAACCATCACACCCATACACCAAGTTACGGGCAGGGCTGCTGTCCAGGTCTAGAAGAGGATTTTCGACGGAGTGTAATCGCCTGTGGCTGTTGAAGAACTCTTACCCGCGAAATTCGCAAAAATAAAATCGCGTCAGGAAGCCCCACAATCGATCTTCTCGGGTTGGGTAGACATTTTCTATCCCCCAAATTTTGGCTGTTTGAGACGAAAAGGGAGTTTTTCAACAGCCACGCCTGTTTGCATCAAATCACATGTTTGACCAATTGAATAACATCGCTTGGCGCAAGGATCGGTTCTATTTTTCCAGCTGCGAAGCCCAGTTGAGAAGGATGGAGAGCGGTGCGGCATTGGCTTCGTCCAGCTTCGTAGCAATCAGGAATCTCTGTCCGTCGCCACTCACATCATAGGAGAAGTCGTCCAGCGAGGAGACTGGCAGCCGCCGGTGGGTCTGAAACAGCGCGACCGGAGAGCTGGCCTTGAAGCTGGCGCCCGTCGTCACCGCCGCTGCCATCATCTTTCCGTCTGCCGACAGGTAGAACAACTCCTTGCCGTCCTGCCGCCATCTCGGCTCCTGTCCTCCGCCGCTCGACACCTGCCACTTGCCGTTGATACTGGGAAAGGGGGAGACGTAGATCTCCATGCTTCCCGTTTCATTCGAGGCGTAGGCCATCCATCGGCCATCGGGGGAAAACTGCGCGTTCAGCACCGTCCACTTTGCCTGCAACAACGGCTTGGCTACCCGCTCCGGCCAGGAGAGGTACCACAGCTCGTTTCCCTTCCTGACCAGTACGTACTTGCCGTTGCGCGACCAGTCCCAGGCATTGCCCTGCCCAACGGTGCCTAGATCGGCTACCTCTTCCTCGGAGCCGGAACCATCCGCATTCTTCAGATAAAGGCGGAAGCCACCCGTGCGGTTGGAAAAGAACAGGATCTGCTTGCCATCGGGACTCCAGATAGGATCCCCATCAAACGACGGATCGAACGTCAGCCGCGTCGCCGCCAACCCCTGGGCGAGTTCATGTATCCAAATATTCCTGCGTCGTCCGTCCGGCTCGGTTTGGTCTCCGGCGACCCTGTGGCCGTCTGGCGAGAGACGCACATTGTTGTTCGACCCTGGCGCCCCGAGCGTGCCAGCCGGTTTACCGCCGCGGTCAAACCACTCCAACTGCGAAAGGGACGCTACTTTCCCCGTTTGCGTAACCAGAACATCTCCGCCAGAGACACTGTAAACAGCCCTGTCCACCTGAGGGAAGTACAGCACCTCGTCGCTCAAGGGAAACGGCTCGCCGCTCAGAACATAGCGCCGCAGATCGAAGGGTTGCGCCACCAGTGTCTTATTATCCCGCAGGTACAGCAGGTAGCCTGGCTCCGCATAGGCCGCGTTTCCGCTCGCGCTCACCAGCAAGCGTCTTTCCTGCGAATCCAATGAGCCCAGAAAGATCGCGTTATTCTCTAACAGCCCGGAGAAATTCGCTCCCAGATAAAGAAAATGTCTCCCGTCCGGCAGGAACACCGGCCAGCGGTGGCTGGTTTCAGAGCGAGACGCGTCCAGCTTGGTGATTGCAACCGGAGAGCCCCCCGAGGAGGACACGCGGAACAACCCTGTGCTGGCTGCATCAGGTGTGAACGCGATCACTCCATCCCGGTTCCACGTGCCGCCGCGCCCGTTGGGCGCATCGCACAACACTTGGGGTTGTCCTCCCGCCACCTCTATTTTCTTGAGCTTGCCATCGGCGAAGAATCCGATGAATTTTCCGTCTGGCGACCAGAATGGATACGACGCCCCTTGGGTCCCGTCCAGCGCACTGGTCCGCCGGCCCCCGACTTCATAGGTCCAGAGCACGTAGTTATTTGCCTGCGGGGAATAGGCGACGATCGCAAGCATTCGTCCGTCTAACGACAGAGCCAGGTCGTTCGCGGGAAACGGCACTGAAGTGTGGAAATACATCGCGGGCGCGCGCCGGTTGCTTGCCTGCCACCAGGCTGCGCCGGCGGTCATCATCAACAGAAAAAAAGCGGCGGCCAACAGCCACCCTGCGCGATCCCATCTTTTGTGCCCGGCCGAAACGCGCCCCCCTTCTGTCACTTGTGAAGCGCCTTCGATGATCCAGTTCAGTTCACTGGCCAGGTCGCTCGCGCATTGCCAGCGGCCATCGGGGTCTTTGGCAAGGCATTTCTTGACTACCCGCTCCAGCGCCGGAGGCGTCAACGGCTGTAAAGCCGCCATCGGCTGTGGTTCGGCGGTAAGAATGGCTGCAATCAGACTCGCCCGGCTCTTCCCGCTGAACGCTGGTTTCCCCGTCGCCATCTCATAAGTCACTTCGCCCAGTCCAAAGATGTCGGCGCGGGCGTCCGCTTCTTTTCCCTCCAACTGCTCCGGCGCCATGTACTGGACAGTCCCGACAATCGTCCCTTCTCCCGTCAACTTCGACTGCTCCGTCGTCATTTCCGGGAGAGCGGCTGACAACGGAGCCGGGCCCGACTGCTTGGCCAGCCCGAAGTCCATCAGCTTGGTCCCGCTCTTGGTCAGCATGATGTTCGATGGCTTCAGATCGCGATGCGTGATCCCTAGCTTATGGGCGGTGGCGAGCGCATCAGCAATTTGCGCAGCAAAGCGGAGAGTCTGCTCTGGAGGCAAAGGTCCTTTCAGCAGGCGGCGCTCCAGCGTTTCCCCTTCGACCAGTTCCATGACCAGGAAGTTCACGCCATCCTGATGACCGATGTCATGCAACGTGCAGATGTGAGGATGAGAGAGTTTCGAAACTGCCTTAGCTTCGCGCTCCAGCCTTAGCCGTAAGGAAGGATCGGAGGAAAGATTGGCCGACAAGACCTTGACAGCAACCTCGCGGTCGAGGCGCAGGTCCCTTGCGCGATAGACCTCGCCCATGCCGCCTGCACCCAGCGGCGATTGGATCTCATACGGCCCGAGTTTTGTGCCCGAAGCCAGAGACATCTGTGTGCTGCAATTATAGGTCCTGCGTAGCGGGTTGCAGCGGGAAGCTGTAATTCTGGGGGTGTTGTCCGCAGATCGGAAACAGTGGGGGCCGGCTCGTAGTTGACGTTAAATCACAATTTCACGTGCGCCGTGAAAAGGCACTGGACTTCAGCGGGTGCAACTCCCGCCCGGGAACTGGTTCGCTCCACCCGGTAGCAACCGAAACGACTGCAGAGGTAACGAAGCGGTCGGAGCTTTCGGTGTAGAGGGTCGCTAGGCGACTCGGCGAGCGTGCAGGCCATAACGTGAGTGAACGCTGAGCAGGCCTCGAAACGATTAATGCAGGAGCCGACCCACCGTGTAATTGGGGAAGGCCGACGATGATGGAAATAGTCCGAGCGAATGAAGTCCATCAAACCTGCCGGGGTAATGGCGATGGCATGCAGGCAGAGGAGACCAGACGCAACACGGGAAGCCCCCGCGGTGATCGCAATGAATAAGGATCAACTGGCAACTCGTGAGAGATGGGCCGGGCCGTGTGGGGTGGCGGAGAGGTTCGCAGTACCTACGAAACCGGGTAACTCCGGTGGAGGGAAGGGGCCTCAGTTAAAGACGGACGCAAGAAGCAACGAAGGACATGGGGATTGACGATGAGTCTAGCCACCCCGAGTTGTGTTCAGAAGTTGCAGGCAGCGTCACACGGACCATCGTGTGTCTTTTCCGAGAGCCGGATGCGGGACATCCGCCTGTCCGGTTCGATGAGCGGGAACAGGAAACAGAACCAAGCCAAACCGGACTGAGGCGACGATGCGAAAGCATTCGTCAGCAGCCACCGGAAGACTAAAGCCACTGCGCCTGTTCTCGACTCTACTCATTGACCTCGCCGGAGGGGTTCTGAGTGAAATCGCCTGTGGGTGTTGAAAAAGGAGCTTTCGAAGGAGATCTTCCCTCAGCTTCGGATAGTGCAGTAGGGCGAGTTTTTCTTCACAACGGGAGGGCCACTACGTCGTCGCGGCTAGCATTGGTCTTTGCCCTTGGCTGAGGAAGCGGACCAGTCGCTTGATGTTCTGGGCAGCTGCCGCCAGGAAGAACTGCTCCCGAACAAACTTTAATCGCCGCAGGCGCAGGCGACGCAATCCGATCTGATTCTTGAGTTCCGCAAACAGGGCTTCCACTTTCTTTCTTTGGCGCTGTGCGTTGGCGAACTCTGGCGTGTTGACTAACTCGCGGGCGCGCTGCCGAGCCGGCTCATGCATGTGGATGGCAAGACAGCGGAACTCTGCGCTGGTGCATTGCGGTCTTTGCGAGCATGCCCCACAACGTTTGCGGGTTCCGACGTAGGTATAGGTGCGATTTCGAGCGCTCCGGCCGCCGTAGTTGAGTGGCTGACCGGCGGGGCAGAGATAGCTGTTGCTTTCCGGCTGATAGGTAAACCGCTCGGGGCCGTAGAACGGGCTGTTCTTTCGGTGGATACTGTCCCGCGTGCGCATATAGGGAGTGATGTCCCGCTCCAGCAACCATTGCAGAAACTCGCCATTGCCGTAGGTGGTATCGGCAGCCACCGACTGCGGTTCCCGTCCTTGCCACTCGGCGAAACGAGTGATCATATCCTGTGCGGCCACGGTTTCCTGGCTCATGCGGGCGGCCGTCCCTTGTACCCCCACGATCACACAGCTGGGATTATCTACCAGGTAGTTGTCGTAGTACCCCAGCCGGGCGGGTGTGCCACCTTTGGTGGCGTAGGTGGAATCCGGATCGGTGGTCGACACCTGCTCTTGCTCATGCACGGGCTCTTCCACCGGATTCTGCTGTTCCAGTTCCACCAGATACTGGCGCATGGGGTGGTGGACTTGGGCAGCTTCCGCTAATTGCTCCCGGGGAATACGACTCTCTTTCGCCGCGTTCGCCTCCACGAAGCTGCCATCCACCGACAAGTCCTCGCCCTTTACCAATCCCACTTCCACACACTGCCGCACGATCTGTTCAAACAACTGTTCGAACAGCTTCGATTCCTGGAATCTTCCGTGCCGATTCTTCGAGAACGTGGAGTGATGCGGGATCTCCTGATCGAAGCCCAGGCCGGTAAACCAGCGCCACGCCAGATGCATGCGCAGTTCCTCGACCAACTTGCGCTCGCTGGTGATGCCATACAAATAGCCGATCAACAGGATGCGCAGCAGAAGCTCGGGATCGATGGACGGGCGGCCCGTAGCGCTGTAACTCTCTTTCAGCTTTTCCCGCACGAAGGCAAAGCTGATGTGCTGATCGATGAGCCGTAGCAGATGAGTCTCTGGAACCTGATCTTCCAGGCGGAAGTAGTAAAACAAGGCTTCGGAACGATCCTGTTGCCCCATCATGATTAGCGCGCCTCCGAGAATGGTGATCCAGCAAAGCATGGCAAGGAAAGTTCTCCTTCTTCTACCACGCTTTTGCCGCCATTCAGCCCGCTAATCTCAGTGACTTTTTCAACACCCACGCCTGTTCTCAACAGTTATCATCGGCTACATGCAGAGGTATGCTATGAATGTGGCCGTGAATGTCTCAGATAGCCCAATTCCGGTGCTGCGCCAACTGATTCGAATGGCTGTGCTTGTTGCTGTTTGTTGCCTCCTTGCGGCGGAGCTATCGGCTCAGTGGGATTGGGATGATTACGTTACGGGGATGACTGTTGTAGGTAAGCCGAACGCCGCTCAGGGCTGCCCTCCCATCGTTTGGAGAGTTGCACCGGATACTCCGGCTGCGAAAGCCGGCATTCAGCCCGGCGATCGTTTGCTAGGCGTCGATGGTCACCGTGACATCGACGTAGTTCAGGCGGGGCCGCTCCTTCGCACTAAGGAACCGAAGCTGAGCGTGATAGAACTGGAAGGCAAAAACGGTCCGTACAAGGTGCAGGTGGGCCGGATCAAAGCTTCCGAACTTTACACAAGAGAGGGGCTGAAACGTGGCCCAGACGATGTGCTCTTTCCTGCGGATGCTACGGATGCGGAAATACGGCGTATCAGTAAGATTCAGTCAGAACCGCCTCATGATAAGAAGGTCTTCAACATCGGGCACTACCCGAGTGATATGAACCTTTATTATCCAGGGTTCGAGGTGTTTGTATGGGACGAGCCGCAACCACTTATGGTCGGGGGCATCGAGGACGGCCCTGCCAGGCGTGCAGGCGTCCACTACGGAGATCCCATCGTTTCGGTAAATGATGTAAACCCTCGCGGAAAATCAATGGCTGAACTCGAAAAACTCCTTAGTAGCGAAACCCCCGCCAACATGAAACTCGTCGTTGACCGTGACGGCGTTCTCAAGACATTTAACTTTCCTTTAGAGAAAGCAGTGGACGTGGCAACGGAGAATAGCAGGGGGAGATATGACGGGAGGATGATTCCCTCCGGCGTCCCAGACGCTTATCTGCATTGCTGGAATGCTCCGAAAAAACCGTGAAGGCTGCGGTTTCCACCAACCGGCTGTTCGCCACCTTAATTGGCGTAACATCCCAATTACACGTGCGCCGTGAAAAGGCACTGGACTTCAGCGGGTGCAACTCCCGCCCGGGAACTGGTTCGCTCCACCCGGTAGCAACCGAAACGACTGCAGAGGTAACGAAGCGGTCGGAGCTTTCGGTGTAGAGGGTCGCTAGGCGACTCGGCGAGCGTGCAGGCCATAACGTGAGTGAACGCTGAGCAGGCCTCGAAACGATTAATGCAGGAGCCGACCCACCGTGTAATTGGGGAAGGCCGACGATGATGGAAATAGTCCGAGCGAATGAAGTCCATCAAACCTGCCGGGGTAATGGCGATGGCATGCAGGCAGAGGAGACCAGACGCAACACGGGAAGCCCCCGCGGTGATCGCAATGAATAAGGATCAACTGGCAACTCGTGAGAGATGGGCCGGGCCGTGTGGGGTGGCGGAGAGGTTCGCAGTACCTACGAAACCGGGTAACTCCGGTGGAGGGAAGGGGCCTCAGTTAAAGACGGACGCAAGAAGCAACGAAGGACATGGGGATTGACGATGAGTCTAGCCACCCCGAGTTGTGTTCAGAAGTTGCAGGCAGCGTCACACGGACCATCGTGTGTCTTTTCCGAGAGCCGGATGCGGGACATCCGCCTGTCCGGTTCGATGAGCGGGAACAGGAAACAGAACCAAGCCAAACCGGACTGAGGCGACGATGCGAAAGCATTCGTCAGCAGCCACCGGAAGACTAAAGCCACTGCGCCTGTTCTCGACTCTACTCAAAACCGCGGCCCCCTATTGATGCGACATACGGGACGAGTAGTGGTTGGCGACCAATTGCCAGCGCCCATGCTGCTTTACCCACACTCTGGTAAAGAGAGTGTCGTGGGGAACTGCGTTGCCTTTATCTTGCCCATTCATTGTTGAGCGGCCAGTCTCTACCGCCACATTTCCATAAACGCGCACTCGAACGTCATCGGTGGTTATGGACTGAAATCTCAAATCACCTGAAGTGAAATCTGAAATCACCTGCGGCTTGGTTCGCACTGTCCCACTCGGCCCTACGCCGATGAAATCATCAGCGTAGATCCGTTTCAGTGCCGCCGCATCCGCATGGATCTGTGCTTGTACACGTTCGTTGTCCAGTTTCCTGATGACCTGCTCAACAATCCCTCTTGGATCCCTGATCGCGCCCTGCTCTTGCCCTGAGGCGATGGCTGCCGCCGAAAAAGCCACCACGGCTATCGCGAATATTTGTCTCATGAAGAGCTACTCTACATGATTGCGCTTAGACTGCCCAAGGCAGAAAACCGGGGAAGAGCCCGGGTCAATTGGCGAAACATCCCGATTTCACTCATCATCCGGCCAAATGAGCGAAAGCTCCTGCTAGAATGACCCCTTGCATGCGCGACGTGGACAGGATTATTCAGTTGGTCAGGGACGTCTGTCCCGCTGTGGACGTTCAGCAGCTTCGTGTGTCCCATCCCGGAGCAGATGACGATGGACTGTGGTATTTCGGCCAACCTGCAAGCGAGTTTCAAGTACAAATAGAGTCGCCGGATGGGATGTGCCCTTTTCTTGTCGAGACGGACGAGCATAACGACCGCCTGACTGGTCGCTCGGTCGAAGAAACCGTCGAAATCCTCACTCGGCTGCTCCACACCAAGTTGGCGAAACATCGCGATAGCACTCATCGACAGGTCAATGAGCGAAATTGATTCCATGACAATGTCGGCTCCTGTACCCGAGTAAACTTTGGTGGCTACCAACCAACCAAGAGCGCTCGGGAGAGAGGAGCCGAACAATGATCATTATAGGATGCGATTATCACCCGAGCTTGCAACAAATTGCTTTTGTGGATAGCGAGACTGGGGAACTGCAAGAGAGGCGACTACAGCACCGTGAGGAAGCGGAGAAGTTCTATCGCGATCTTGCGGCCCAAGGAATGAAGGTGCGCGTAGGGATGGAAGCGAGCGGGCATGCACGCTGGTTTGAACGACTGCTCGCGGAACTGCAACTTGAGTTGTGGATTGGGGACGCCACTGTGATCCGCGCCAAGCGAGGGCGCAAGCCCAAGACCGATCGGCAGGATGCCCAGCACATTCTGAAGCTGATGCTGAAGGATGATTTTCCCAAGATCTGGGTACCGAGCGGGGAGAATCGCGATCTGCGGCAACTGTTGTGGCACCGGCACCGGATGGTGCAGGCGCGCACGCGCCTGATGAACCAATTACAAGCGGTGGCTCTGAACGAAGGCTTACGCTGCAAG